>NZ_CP102384.1:3754425-4357663 GCF_024628865.1 Sphingopyxis sp. DBS4 | reverse complement strand
CCGTCCCGGACACGCAGTCCGAAAGAGCACGAATCATGTCGATGTGACGGCCACCGGCGAAGGCCGATGACTCCCCCTGTCTAGGCAAGGCGGCGCGAGTCGATCAAGCCCGGCGGGTGTAAAAATACTGAAATAAAAATCTTGACTCGCAAGGGGGGTCGGAATCGCGTCGGAACTCCAGATTTTCTATATTTTTCAACATTTTATATGTGACGCCAATTATGACAGCAGCGAATCGCAGCAAATCCGTCACTTACCGCGCTGCAACACAACTGCCATCGCGGAGTCACGAACCGGGACGCACAAAAAAGCCCGCCGGCATCGAGCCGGCGGGCTTTTTTGTACCCTTTCGGGACGATCGATCAGGCGATCGCGTTCACGCTCTTGGTCAGGCGCGAATATTTGCGGGCAACCGTATTCTTGTGGAGCACGCCCTTGGCAACACCGCGCGCCATTTCAGGCTGCGCAGCCTTCAGCGCGGTCGCCGCAGCATCCTTGTCACCCGAAGCGACGGCCGCCTCGACCTTCTTCACCAGCGTGCGGATGCGCGAAACGCGATTCTTGTTCACGGTAGCGCGCGCCTGGTTGCGACGGATGCGCTTCTTTGCCTGCGGCGTATTGGCCATAAATTCCTCTAGTCTTTCAAACGGTCAACATGGTCGGAGCACAGCCTCATCGGAGCAGCCGAATCGCGCGAGGTGCGGCGAATCAATGTCCGGATGCGGCCGGTTCCGGACGACCGGACCCTGCTCGAAGGGTGCGCCCATAGCCACGAAGGGCTGTCCGGTCAATGCCTATTGCGGCACAAAGCCCCCTCAACGCTGGCATTTCGGGCAAAAGAAGGTCGATCGCCCGCTCTGCACGACGCGCGCGATCGTCCCGCCGCATTCGCATGGCTCGCCCTCGCGCCCATAGACGCGCCAGTCCTTCGCGAAATAGCCGAGGTCGCCCTCAGGACTCAGGAAATCGCGCAAGGTCGATCCGCCCGCGGCGATCGCGGCGGTCAACACCGCCTTGATCGCGGGCACCAGCGCCGCGAGTTTCGCGCGCGCCACATCGGCCGCGGGCTTCAGCGGCGAGATCTTCGCCATGTTGAGCGCTTCGCAGACATAGATGTTGCCGAGTCCGGCGACGATCGTCTGGTCGAGCAGCATCGCCTTGATCGGCGCGCGCCGTCCGGCCAGCGCCCGTGCCAGACAGGCAGCATCGAAATCGTCGGACAAAGGCTCGGGCCCCAGGGTCACGAACGCCGGGAACAGCGCCAGCGGATCGCCGTTCACCAGGTCGACCGACCCGAATCGCCGTGGATCGTGAAGGAACAGCCGGTGCCCCGCGCCGGTTTCGAGCAGCAGATGGTCGTGCTTCCCCGCCTCGCCGCCCTCGGTCCGCCAGCGCCCCGACATGCCGAGGTGGAAGATCATATGATCGTCGCGGTCGGTCGACACGATGCCATATTTGGCGCGGCGCGACAGGGTGGTGACCGTCGCGCCGGTGAGCCGCTGCGCGAGATCGGCGGGAAAGGGGCGGCGAAGGTCGGGGCGGAAGGTCGTGACCGCCGTCAGCCTTTGCCCTTCGAGGAAAGGCGCAAGGCCGCGGACGGTGGTTTCGACTTCGGGAAGTTCGGGCATATCGCGCATCGGGCTACGCGCCATTTGCGCGGGCGGCAAGGCCTCGCTAAAGGCCGGAGCGCACTTCCACACTCCCCGTAAAGGCGCGCATAAATGGCTACCCCCGACACCGTCAGCTTCGGTTACGAACAGGTTCCGGCGACCGAGAAGACCGCTATGGTCGGCGAGGTGTTCAGCCGCGTCGCACGCAAATACGACATCATGAACGACGCGATGTCGGGCGGGATGCACCGCCTCTGGAAGGACCGCTTCGTGCGCCGCGTGAAGCCACGCAGCGGAGAGGCGATCCTCGACATGGCAGGCGGCACCGGCGACATCGCCTTTCGCATGGAGCGCTCGGGCGCCAGCATCACCGTCGCCGACATCAATCCCGACATGCTGGGCGTCGGCATGGAGCGCGCGGTCGAGCGCGGCATCGACAGCCTCGTCTGGTCCGAGCAGAATGCCGAGAAGCTCTCCTTCCCCGATCAGTTCTTCGACGCCTATACGATCGCTTTCGGCATCCGCAACGTCACCGACATTCCGGCCGCACTCAGCGAAGCACACCGCGTGCTGCGCTATGGCGGGCGCTTCTTCTGCCTCGAATTCTCGACCAACGAATGGCCCGGTTTCGCGCAGGCCTACGACGCCTATTCGCACCATCTGGTGCCAAAGCTCGGCAAACTGATCGCGCAGGACGAGGATAGTTATCGCTATCTGATCGAGTCGATCCGCCGCTTCCCGCCGATGCCCGAATTCGCCCGGATGATCCGCGAGGCCGGATTCACCGCGGTGAAGGTCGAGCCGATCATGGGCGGACTCGTCGCGATCCACAGCGGGTGGAAAGCTTGACCCGCCCCATCACCCACATCTTTCGGCTGCTGAAATGGGGGCGAATCCTCGCGCGCCACGGCGCGCTGCGCGGGATCGAGAGTGCGCCGCAGACCCCGCCGGGCGTCAAGCGCCTGTGTCGCCTCGCGCGGTTCGGGACGATCCAGCCGAAGGTGCCCGATTATGCCGCGGCCTTTCAGGCGATCGGCCCCGCTGCAGTCAAGCTCGGCCAGACGCTCGCGACGCGCCCCGACCTTGTCGGCGAAGAGGCCGCGCGCAACCTGCTGACCTTGCAGGACGCGCTTGCGCCGGTCGGTTTCGAGCGCATCCGGCAGGAGATTGAACAGACCTTCGAGGCACCCCTCGGAAGCCTTTATGCCGAATTCGACGCCGAACCCGTTGGCTCTGCCTCGATCGCACAGGTGCACCGCGCCGTGACGACCGACGGCCGCCAGGTCGCGGTGAAGGTCCGCCGGCCCGGCATCGACAAGCAGTTCGCGCGCGACATCGAAACCTATGAATGGGCGGCCGCGCATCTCGAGGCATTTGGAGGCGAGGCGAGCCGATTGCGTCCGCGACAGGTGATCGCCAATTTCCGCCGCTGGACCTTGCGCGAGCTCGACCTGCGCCGCGAGGCGGCCTCGGCCTCCGAGCTCGCCGACGCGATGGTCGGGGTGCCGACCTATGAAGTGCCCGCGATAGACTGGGACCGCACTGCGAGCCGCGTGATGACCCTCGACTGGATCGACGGCATCAAAATTTCGCACCGCGACCAGCTCATCGCCGCGGGACACGACATGGAGACGCTGGCGGCGAACCTCGTCAACGCCTTCCTCCGCCAGGCGATTGCCGAAGGTTTCTTCCACGCCGACATGCATCAGGGCAATTTGTTCGTGAAAGGCGACGGCACGATCGCCGCGGTCGATTTCGGCATCATGGGGCGGATCAACCGCCAGGCGCGCTACTGGCTCGCCGAGATCCTCTATGGCCTCACCACCGGCAATTACCGCCGCGTCGCCGAGATACATTTCGAGGCGCAATATGTCCCCGACTATCACAGCGTCGAGGAGTTCGCGACGGCGCTGCGCGCGGTCGGCGAGCCAATGCGCGGCAAGCCGGTGAGCGAGCTAAGCGTCGGCCAGATGCTCGACGGGCTGTTCGCGATCACCCGCGATTTCGACATGCAGACCCAGCCGCACCTGCTGCTGCTGCAAAAGACGATGGTGATGGTCGAGGGCGTGGCGACGATGCTCGATCCGAAGATCAACATGTGGGACGTTTCCGGCCCCTTCGTGCGCGAATGGATTCGCGACGAACTCGGCCCCGAAGCCGCGCTCGCCGACGGCCTGCGCGAACAGGGCAAGACACTCGCGCTGATCCCCGACATCATCCGCCGCCTCGACGCGCAATTGCCGAAGCCCGGCGGCGCACCGCCCGCACCGCCGCTGCCCGACGTCGCGCTGATGTGGGAAAAGGGCGAGAGACGCGTCTGGTGGCGTTATGCGCTGACGGCGCTTGTCGGCGCGGCGGCGGGAGCGGCCGCGTTCAACTGGTTCGGTTGATTCGAAAGACCGATGCGCATATCATATGCGCAAGGAGAATGGCGATGAACCGTCCCGCCCGATTCGAAGGCCCCAAGAAGGCCACCAATGTCTCGCTGAGCGCCGACCTGGTCGAAGAGGCGAAAAGGCTGGGCCTCAACGTCAGCGAAGCCTGTCAGGCCGGTCTTGCCGCCGAGGTGAAGAAGGCACGCGAAGCCGTGTGGAAGGAAGAAAATCGCGCCGCGATCGAAAGCTGGAACGATTATACGCGCAAACATGGGCTGCCGCTTGCCAAATACCGGCTGTTCTGATGCCGCAGTTCGATGTTTACAGAAGCCGCGATGGAAACGAACTGTTGCTCGATTGCCAGAGTGATCTCCTCGGTCATTTCGACACGCGCTTCGTCGTTCCGCTGGTCCCGACGCAAACCGCGCAGAAGCTGTCGCGCCTTCATCCGCTTTTCGAAATCGACGGCCAGCGCCATATCATGGCGACGCAATTGGCATCGGCCATTGATGCAAAGGAACTGGGTTTGCGCGTCGCGTCGCTGACCGACCGGCGCTACGACATATTGAACGCGATGGATATGCTGCTGACGGGAGTATGACGATGGCGGCCAAGCGCATCCTGCTCATCATCGGCGGCGGCATCGCCGCCTACAAGAGCATCGAGCTCGTCCGGCTCCTCCGCAAGTCGGGGCATGTCGTGCGCTGCGTGCTGACGCGCGCGGGCGAACAGTTCGTGACCCCACTGACGCTCGCCGCCCTGTCTGAGAATAAAGTCTATACAAATCTTTTCGACCTGAAAGACGAGGTCGAGATGGGACATATCCAGCTCAGCCGCGAGGCCGATCTCGTCGTCGTCGCGCCCGCGACCGCCGACCTGCTCGCGAAGATGACGGCAGGCATCGCCGACGATCTGGCAACGACGCTGCTGCTCGCGACCGACAAGCCGGTGCTCGCGGCACCCGCGATGAACGTCCGTATGTGGCTGCATCCGGCAACGCGGCGCAACGTCGCGACGCTGCGCGGGGACGGCATCACCGTGATGGAACCCGACGAGGGCGAAATGGCATGCGGCGAATATGGGCCGGGACGGCTTCCCGAACCGCAAGCGATCAGGGAGGCGATCGACAAGGCGCTTTCTTCTCCCCTCCCGCTTGCGGGAGGGGCCGGGGGAGGGCCTGTTTCGTTGGCAAGCGGCAACCCCACGGACACGCCCTCCCCTAACCCCTCCCGCAAGCGGGAGGGGGACATCGACGGCCAGCCCGACTTCGCGCCCGCGAACCATCGCCCCCTGTTCGGCCGCCGCATTCTGATCACCGCCGGCCCCACGCACGAGCCGATCGACCCGGTGCGCTACATCGCCAACCGGTCGAGCGGAAAGCAGGGTTTCGCAATCGCCGCCGCCGCCGCCGAAGCAGGCGCCGAGGTGCTGCTGATCGCCGGCCCGGTGCCGCTGCCGACCCCGCCGGGCGTAATTCGAGTCGATGTCGAGACCGCACGCGAAATGGCGGCCGAGGTCGAGGCTAGCCTGCCCGTCGATGCCGCGATCATGGTCGCGGCGGTCGCCGACTGGCGCGCCGCCGACACCGCGGCGCAGAAGATCAAGAAGGACGGCAGCGGCGCGGTCCCGCCGCTCGCACTGGCCGAGAATCCCGACATCCTTGCCGGCCTTGCGAAAAGCGCGCGGCGCCCGCCGCTGCTGATCGGCTTCGCCGCCGAGACCAACGATGTGATCGCGCACGCGGAGGCAAAGCTCGCGCGCAAGGGCTGCGACTGGATCGTCGCCAATGATGTCTCCGCCGATCCCATGGGCGGCGAAACGAACCGCGTGCATATCGTCAGCAAGGCTGGCGTGGACAGTTGGGACCGGCTGCCGAAACATGCCGTCGCCCGCAAATTGATGGAAAAGATCGCCGATGAGCTCGACGCCCGCCTGCCCGCTTCCGATGATTGAAATCGCGATCCAGCGCCTGCCGAACGGCGGCGGACTGCCCCTGCCTGCCTATGCCAGCGACGGCGCAGCTGGGATGGACGTCGTCGCGGCCGAGACGCTGACCTTGCGCCCCGGCGCGCGCCACGCGGTCGCGACCGGCTTCGCGATGGCGATCCCGCCCGGCTATGAAGTGCAGGTGCGTCCGCGTTCGGGCCTTGCACTCAAGCACGGCATCACCTGCCTCAACACGCCGGGGACGATCGACAGCGACTATCGCGGCGAGGTGAAGGTGATCCTTGCCAACCTGTCCGACGATAATTTCGAGATCGCCCGCGGCGACCGCATCGCGCAGCTCGTCCCCGCCCCCGTCCAGCGCGCCACCTTCGCCGAGGTCGAGACGCTCGACGAAACCGCGCGCGGGACGGGCGGTTTCGGCTCGACCGGGGTTGCCAGCGACGAAGCCATCGAGGACGACAACATCCCCGAGAATGTCGGCTCGCTCGCGGCGATGAAGATGCGCCCGCCGGGCGAATAGCCCTTGCTCAGCGACGCCGAACTCGACCGCTACGCGCGCCAGATCATCCTGCCCGCCTTCGGCGGCGCGGGACAGGCGAAGTTGAAGGGCGCCCATGTCGCGATCATCGGCGCGGGCGGGATCGGCTGCCCGGCGATCACCTACCTGGCCGCCGCGGGAGTCGGCAAGCTGACGATCATCGACCATGACCGGATCGAGCTGTCGAATCTCCAGCGCCAGCCGCTCTTCACCGACACCGACCTCGGCGGGCTGAAGGCCGAGGTCGCAGCCGATGCCGCGCGGCGGATCAACCCGCATGTCGAAGCGGTGGCGATGGCGGAACGGCTCGATGCAGGCAATGCCGAGGCGCTACTCGCGGGTGCCGGCCTGATCCTCGACGGTTGCGACAATTTCGCGACCCGGCTCGCGGTCAACGCGGCCGCAGTCGCGCTGCATATCCCCCTGCTCTCCGCCGCGATCGGTGCCTTCGAGGGGCAGGTCGCGCTTTACGAAGGCTGGCGCGCCGACAGCCCCTGCTATGCCTGCCTCGTCGGCGACGATCCCGACCGTCCCGGCATCAATTGCGCCGAGCAGGGGGTGATGGGCGCGCTCGCGGGGATGGTCGGGACGATGGCGGCGCTCGAAGCAGTGCGCGCGCTCACCGGCTGGGGCCGGGCGCTGACGGGCCGGCTGGCGATCCTCGACATGCTCGACCGACGCTGGCGCGAGGTCACGGTCGCCAAGGAACCGGAGTGTCCGATATGCGGGGGTTGAGCCTTATCGTCGCCGCGGCCGACGGCGGCCGCTTCTATGCCGCGCTCGAAACCGCGGCCGCGGCGAGCGCGCTGGGACGCCCCACGCGCGTCTTTCTGCAAGGCGAGGCCGCGGCATTGCTCCGCGCCCCCGTTTCGTTCGACGGCGACCCCGCGCGCCGGGCCGCCGGCCAGCCCGACCTCGCGTCGCTGATCGCCGAGGCGATGGCAATGGGCGTGCGGCTGATCGTCTGCCAGTCGGGCATGGCGCTTGCCGGCATGAGGGCGAGCGAGTTGGTGCCGGATATCCGTGCGGGCGGGCTGGTGAGTTTTCTGGCCGAAGCAGGCGCGGACGATCAGTTGGTCGTCTTTTGACTCACGCCTTATATTGAGCCGTTCCCCCGCGAAGGCGGGGACACACCCATATTCTGACGGCGGCGATTTACGGATTCTTGCACACGGTGATCGCGTCGGGCGCGGGCCGCTTGCCGTAGGGAACGAAGCGCGCGAGATAGCCCCCGGCGTGCGCCTTGTCGTCATAGGAGACGAGCTTGTAGCCCACCGCCTCGAACTCGCAGACGAGCAGGCGGAAGGGCGTGCCGTGCTGTGCGATCGGGCGGTCGCCGTCGACGACGATCACCTGTCCGCCCTTGCGAAGCGCCGGACGCAGCCGCCACAGGAAGGCGTAGGGCTCGCCGATTTCGTGATACATATGGACCATGAAGACGCGGTCGAAGCTGCCCGCGGGCAGCCGCGGATCGTCGACCGCGCCGAGTTTCAGCGAGACATTGTCGAGTCGCTCGCGCGCAACGCGGTCGGCAAGCCGCTCGATCACCTCGGGCTGGATGTCCTGCGCGAGGACGCGGCCCGTGGCGCCGACCCGCGGCGCCAGGCGCACGGTATAATAGCCGTCACCCGCGCCGATGTCGGCCACCGTCATGCCGGGGCGGACGTCGGCCGAATCCATGATGTCGTCGGCCTCGTTGACGCGGTCGCGCGCTTCCTCGGTCGACCATTTGGTCGAGGTGATCGGCGCAACCGGCCGGTCGGCGGGCGGAAACTCGCGCGCGGTTTCGGGGCGGTCGCTGTCGCTGCTCCACGGATTGTCGCAGCCGCCGAGCGACAGCGCCGCCAGCGCGGCAAGCAAGGCCGCGCGGCGGATCATCAGTCGATGTCCTCCACCTCGACCTTTTCGCCCGTCACCTTCTGCGACAGCGCCGCCGCCATGAACGGATCGAGCGCGCCGTCGAGCACGTCGCCGGGCGCGGTCGAGGTCACGCCGGTGCGCAAATCCTTCACCAGCTGATAGGGTTGGAGGACATAGGATCGAATCTGGTGGCCCCAGCCGATCTCGGTCTTCGCCTGATATTCGCCCGATGCCTCGGCCTCGCGCTTCTGCAGCTCAGCTTCGTACAGGCGCGCCTTCAGCATGCCCATCGCGGTCGCGCGGTTCTTGTGCTGCGAGCGGTCGATCTGCGACGCGACGACGATGCCGGTGGGCATATGGGTGATGCGCACCGCCGAATCGGTCGTGTTGACGTGCTGCCCGCCCGCGCCCGAGGCGCGATAGGTATCGATCTTGAGGTCGCTTTCCTTGATCTCGATCTCGATATTGTCGTCGATCACCGGATAGACCCACACCGACGAGAAGCTGGTGTGACGACGCGCCGAGCTGTCGTAGGGCGAGATGCGGACGAGGCGGTGGACGCCGCTTTCGGTCTTGGCATAGCCATAGGCGTTCTCGCCCTTGACCAGCATCGTCGCCGACTTGATCCCCGCCTGGTCGCCCGCCTGATATTCGATCAGCTCGACCTTCATGCCACGCTTTTCGGCCCAGCGGCTGTACATGCGCTGGAGCATCTCGGCCCAGTCCTGGCTTTCGGTGCCGCCGGCACCGGCATGAACCTCGATATAGCAGTCGTAGCTGTCGGCCTCGCCCGCGAGCAGCGCCTTGATCTTGTCATCCTCGGCGCGGGCGGCGAGCGCCGCGAGGCTGGCGACGGCATCGTCGACCAGCGCCTCGTCGCCTTCCATCTCGGCCAATTCGATCAGTTCGACGGTATCATCGCGCTCTTTCTCGATCGCGCGCGTCGCGGTAATCGCCTCGTCGAGACGGCGGCGTTCGCGCATGACCTCCTGCGCCGCCTTGGGGCTATCCCACAGCGTCGGATCCTCGACCTTCGCGTTCAATTCATCGAGGCGGCGCACCGCGCGATCCCAGTCGAGGAATCGGCGCAGCAGCGCCAGCGCGGCGTTGATGGTATCGACATGATCCTGCGCTTCGGCGCGCATGGTATTGCTCCTGAAATTCGGTCGAGCACCGGCCATAAAGGCTGGCGCGCCATAGACAAGCGTCAGATGATCCCGCCGCGATCGTCGAGGAAGTCGGCATCGGTGCGCCGGCCATTGCCCTGCTGGACGGGTGTATCTTGGCGTTTCGGCGTCTTGACCGGCTTGATTTCCTCTTCGCGGATCGTCCGTCGCGGCTCGCTTTCGGGCTTGAAGGCCTCCCAGATGATCGCCGCTTTCGGATCGGTGCCCGGCCAGCTTCCATAGACGCGGCGGCCCGACTGGCGGTCGATGCGCACCATCCGGATACCCTTCGGCGCCGTGAACGGCACCGGGGGCGCGTCCGCCAAGGCGCCGAGGAAGAAATCCTTGAAGATCGGCGCCGCAAAGCTGCCGCCCTGCGCATAGCCGCCCATGCTCCGCGGCTTGTCGAAGCCGATATAGACGCCGGCGACGACGTCGGGCGAACCACCCACGAACCAGACGTCATTCGGTCCGGTGGTCGTCCCGGTCTTGCCGAACAGCGGCACGCCGAGATCGCGCAGCCGCACTGCGGTGCCGCGCTGGACGACGCCTTCAAGCATATGGACGACCTGATAGGCGGTCAGCGGATCCATGAGTTGCTTGCCCGACGGCGCGAAGCGCGGCATCGGACGCCCGTCCCAATCCTTGGCATTACAGCCATCGCACGGACGCCAGTTCTTCGGAAAGATCACCTTGCCGCGCCGGTCCTGCGCATAGTCGATTAGCCGCGGTTTCAATTCGCGGCCGTGGTTCGCGAGCATCGAAAAGGCGTTGGTCATCCGCTCGACCGTCGTCGTCCCGGCGCCGAGCGCGGTCGACAGATAGGGTTCGTGCTTGCCGATGCCCATCGTCTTGATCGTCTCGACGATCGGTTCCATCCCGATCTGGCTCGCGGTGCGCACCGTCATCAGGTTGCGCGACTGTTCGAGACCCCAGCGCATCGTATGCTCGCCGGACCCGCCGCCGCCGCCGAAGTTGCGGAAGCATTTGTTGCCGAGGTTCGCGCCCTGATAGACGCAGAAGGGCCCATCGACGATCATCGTCGCCGGGGTCATGCCGTTGTCGAGCGCGGTTGCGTAGACGAAGGGCTTGATCGTCGAGCCAGGCTGACGCTCGGCCTGCGTCGCACGGTTGAAGGGCGACAGGCGGACGTCGAAGCCGCCCTGCATCGCATAGATGCGCCCCGAATGCGGGCTTTCGACGACCATGCCGCCCGACACTTCGGGGATATTGCGGAGCTGATAAACGCCCGGTGCGGTCGCCTTGACCGCGATCAGGTCGCCGGGGCGCATCGCCGAAAAGGCACTGCCGCCGGTCTTGCGATAACCGAGCGCGGCTGCGCCTGCCGGAAGCGTGCCGGTATCGCCGTTCGCAAAGCCGATCCGCGCGCCGCCGGCCGATTTCGACAGCACCGCCGCAACCCGCCAATTGTCATAGTCGATGCCGATGAAACTCGACGCGAGACGGCTCTGCCACTGATCGTCGACCTCGATCCGCGCGATCGGTCCCGACCAGCCCTTGCCGGCGTCATATCGCTGGAGCCCCTTGCGCAAGGCGCTCGTCGCCGCATCCTGCATCTTGCCGTCATAGGCGGTGCGAACCCACAGGCCGCCGCCATAGACCGACAGCGGGCCGTCGTCGGGAGTCTCGCCGAACTGGTCGATGAGCTGGCGGCGCACCTCTTCCATATAATAGCCGCCGACCTGCGCGACCGCCTTATTGCCCGTTTCGGAGAGGCCGAGCGGCATCGCCTGCGCGGCGTCGCGCTGCGCCGCGGTGATCCAGCCGTTGCGGAACATTTCCGAGAGGACGAAATTGCGGCGCGCCATCGCCTTCTCCGCGTTGCGCGCGCGCCCATAGGTTTCGGGCGCCTTGGGCAGGATGGCGAGGAAGGCCATTTCGTGAAGCGCAAGCTGGTCGACGTCCTTGTCGAAATAGGCGCGCGCCGCCGCCTGGACGCCGAAACTGCGGCGGCCGAGCGGAATCTCGTTCAGATAAAGTTCGAGGATCTGCTCCTTGGTCAGCGCCGCCTCGATGCGCTTGGCGAGGATCGCCTCGCGAATCTTGCGGGTGTAGCTGACCTCGTTGGTCAGGAGCAGGTTCTTCGCGACCTGCTGGGTGATCGTCGAGGCGCCGATCGGGCGGCCGCTGTTCGTCAGATTGGTGATGATCGCGCTGACGATGCCGGGATAGTCGATCCCGCCATGCTCGAAGAAAGTACGATCTTCCGCCGCCAGATAGGCGCGGACGAGGAGCGGCGGATATTCGCTATATTCGAGCTGGACGCGCCGTTCGCGGGCATAGCTGTGGACCGGCTTGCCCTCGGCATCGCGGACCATCGTCGGCAACGGCGGCTCATAATCGCGAAGCTGGTCGACCGACGGCAGGTTGCGTGCGAAAACGATCCAGCCAAGGATCAGCGCCAGCAGCCCCGCGCCGGCCAGATAGCCGAGCCAGCGGAACCAGCGGCGCAGCCACATCTCGCGAAACCAGGATATGGCCGCATTGCCGTCGCGGCGCAGGCGGTAGCGGAAATGGGACATGGTCTCGGACGGCATAGGGCCAAGCCTCTAAAGGCTGCGCGCGCGAAAGGGAAGCGGGGTTGCGGCGGGCTGCGCTTTGGCTCGGCGGCACCGGCCCCTTCCGACGTCAGTAGAAGATCAACGCGCCCGCCCGCGCGCGCTCACCGGCCAGATCGCGACCAGCGTATCGCCCGACACGACATGATAATGGTCGTAGAGATTCACCGTCGGGTCGCAGTGCGGAACCGTCAGTGTCACCGGATCGCCCGGCGCGAGCCGGTCTCCGATACCGGAAGCGATCAGCGCCGAATGCTCGTCACCCATGAAGGCGAAGCGCGCATCCTCGGGCGCGCCGCGCCGGACGACCGCGACCCCGCCGTCGGTCGACAGCGACTTGAACCCGGCGTCGATCGTGACAAGTCCCGAATGATTGGTGCTGACGACGCGCGCATCGACGCCGAGCGCGACCTCGAACGGGGCATCGCCGGCGCCTGTCAAATCGCAATCGAGATATTGCTTGTCCATAAAGACATAGGATCCCGCCTGAAGCTCGGTGAAAACGCCAAGGTCGAGGTCGATCCGGTGCGTGCCGGTGCCCGATCCGGTAACGATTTCGGGCGCGAAGCCTGCATCGGCAAGCGCCGCGATCACGCTTTTCAGATAATCGGTGCGCTCGGTGATCGCGGCGCGGCGTTCGGCATAATCCTCGATATGCTGCTGCGATCCGCAATAATATTGGACGCCGCGATAGCGAAGGCGCGGCAGCGCCGCGATCTCGCGCGCGAGATCGACCGCCGCCTCAGCCGACGCGACCCCGGTACGCCGGATGCCCGGATCGATGTCGATCACGATGTCGAGCGTCGCGCCTGCGGTTTCCAGCGCCACGTCGATGCGTTCGGCGACGGCGGGATGGTCGACGACCGCCATCAGCCCCTCGGCACGCGCCGCGAGCGCGGCGAGCCGTTCGATCGCGCGCGGCGCGGCGACCGGCGAGGTAATGAGAATACCCGCGATACCGCCTTCGGCCAGCACCTCGGCCTCGCCGATCTTCGCGCAGCAAACGCCGAGCGCCCCGGCATCGATCTGGCGCTTCGCGATATCGACGCTCTTGTGCGTCTTGGCATGCGGGCGCAGGCCGACGCCGTGACCGGCCGCGTGTGCCGCCATCGCCGCGATATTGCGGTCGAGCGCCGCAACGTCGAGTACCAGCACCGGCGTGTTGAGGTCGGCGCGCGAGCCCTGTCGGCCGATCAGATGCGCATGAAGGCTAAGGTCGTCGCTCATGCCGTCAGCGTCCCGTCGCCGCGATCCGGCGCGCGAAATGAATCTGCACCGCATCGCGCACCCCGCGCGCAATCTTCTGCTGCCCCGCCTTCGACGAGAGGAATTCGGCGTCCGCCTTGTTCGATACGAAGCCGGTCTCGAACAGGATCGACGGCGTGTCGGGCGCCTTCAGGACCACGAACGACGCGAAACGATGCGCGGTCGTGCGGAAATCGACCTCGTCCGACGCCTCGCGCTGGAGCAGGCGCGCGAAATCCGACGCTATGTTCATCGTCTCGCGCTGGGTGAGGTCGAGCAGGATCGACGACACCGCGCTGCCATGCGCGCCGAGATCGACGCCGTTGATGATGTTCGCCTTGTTCTCACGCGCCGCGAGCCGCGCCGCCTCGCGGTCCGATGCGACCTCGGACAGCGTATAGACCGAGGCGCCGTGCGCCTGTTCGTTCGCGGCGGCATCGGCGTGGATCGAAAGGAAGAGATCGGCCTTCAGCCGCCGTGCGATGCCGTAGCGCTCCTCGAGCACCAGAAAGCGGTCGTCGGCGCGGGTCAGCGCAACGCGCACGCGGCCCTGCGCGACCAGTGCATCGCGGATCGCCTTGGCGAGCGCGAGCGTGATGTCTTTCTCGCGCTGGCCGCCGTGCGGCGAGATCGCGCCGGGATCGTGCCCGCCATGCCCCGCGTCGATCACCACGAGCGGCAGGCGCGGGTCGGCAGGTCCCTCGATCGCGGGAAGCGGCAGCGCGGGCTTCGGCTTGCCGATCGGAACGGTGACGCTGTAGCGCTTTTTCGGGCGCTCGGCGCGATACCGGGCGATATCGGGCCGCGAGACGCGCTCCAGCCCGGTGCTGTGCCGGAAGGCATCAGCCGATTGCGCCATCGGCGACGACAGGCTCGCGAAAGCGAACCCCAGCGCGGCCGCCTGACCGCCGCGTCGCGACCATGAAATGATCCAGCGTCTGTTCGAAACCATGAAGCCCTCGGCCGTGAAACACGGTGAATCCCTTATTAGGCCTATCCTGTCAAACAGCGGTTAACCGTTCGCGAAAGGCGCGTGATGGTTGCAATAGGGTGACATATTCCCATCTTTGTGCGGTGGCGAGGTTGCCGTGGGCGCATGCCGATGCTAGCACCCCCCACACTGACGGTGTCCTTCCCGGCGCCGTCCGGCCTTTTGAGGGGAAGGCCCGGCCCGCGCGAATCGCGGATCGAGGCCGCCCCGGTGCCGGGCACGTGGGGAAGAACGCACGTCCGTCAGTCCACCCGGATGATCGGGCGGCCGGTGCGACCTTCCCCTTGGAATGTCGATCGGCCTCTCCGCTCACCCAAGTAACCAGGTTGATGCCGCATGAGGCTTGCCATGCCCTCTTCAGATCGCGACGCAGGTGCTTTCGTCCCTGCGCTTGTCGCGGCCGGAGACCGCATGCGCGTCCAGGACCGGACGCAGGCCGCGCACGGCAATAACGTCATCTTTTCTTTGAACCCCATCTTTTCTTTGAACCTTAGCGACCGCCGCCGTCCGTCCCGGATGGTCGCGGCCTTTTTGTTTGGCGCGCTGCGGCGCGCCTGGAGTAATAATAATGACCACGCGCATGTTGATCGACGCGCGGCACCGGGAAGAAACCCGGGTCGCCGTCACCAAGGGAAACCGCATCGAGGAGTTTGATTTCGAGTCCGCCGAGCACAAGCAGCTCAAGGGCAATATCTATCTGGCCAAGGTAACCCGCGTCGAACCGTCGCTGCAGGCGGCGTTCGTCGAATATGGCGGCAACCGCCACGGCTTCCTGGCCTTCAGCGAAATCCACCCCGACTATTACCAGATTCCGAAGGAAGACCGCGACGCGCTGCTGCGCGAAGAGGCCGAACATGCCGCCGAGGCCGCGCTGCGCGCCGAGGAGGACCTCGACGAGCTCGAAGGCGATGTCGCTGACGTCGAATATCATGACGACGACAATGGCGACGCCCCCGCCCCCGAAACCATCGGCGAAGACGCCGATGGCGACGAGGAAGAGGGCGCCGAAAATGGTGACGCCGAAGAAAGCGAAGAGGGCGCCGAAGAGGGCAAGGATGATCGCGGCGACCGCAAGCGTCGCGGGCGCGACAGTCGCAAGGGGGGCGGCCGGGGTCGCGGACGCAGCCGCCGCGGCGACGATGAGGACGGCGAAAGCCGCATGTCGCTGCGCCGCCGCTACAAGATTCAGGACGTCATCCGTCGCCGCCAGGTGATGCTGGTGCAGGTCGTCAAGGAGGAGCGCGGCAACAAGGGCGCGGCGCTGACCACCTATCTGTCGCTTGCCGGCCGCTATTGCGTGCTGATGCCCAACACGATGCACGGCGGCGGAATCAGCCGCAAGATTTCGAACGGCGCCGATCGCCGCAAGCTGAAGGCGATGATCGACGAGATGGGCCTGCCGCCGACGATGGGCTGCATCGTCCGCACCGCGGGGATGAGCCGCACCAAGGTCGAGATCAAGCGCGACTTCGACTATCTCGCGCGCCTGTGGGACGAGATTCGCGACAAGACGCTGGGGTCGAGCGCGCCGGCGCTGATTCATTCGGACAGCGACCTCGTCAAGCGCGCGATCCGCGACATCTATCACAAGGATATCGAGGAAGTGCTCGTCGAGGGCGACGAGGGCTACAAGGCCGCGAAGCAGTTCATGAAGCTGCTGATGCCGAGCCACGCGCGGCGCGTGAAGCAATATGCCGACCCCGTGTCGCTCTATCAGCGCTACGGCGTCGAGGATCAGCTCGCGGGGATGCTCAATCCCGTCGTGCAACTGAAATCGGGCGGCTATCTGGTGATCAACCCGACCGAGGCTTTGGTGTCGATCGACATCAACTCGGGCCGCTCGACGCGCGAACATAATATCGAGCAGACCGCGCTCAGCACCAACCTTGAGGCTGCGCACGAAATCGCGCGCCAGCTTCGCCTGCGCGACATGGCGGGGCTGATCGTGATCGACTTCATCGACATGGATCACGGCTCGAACGTCCGCAAGGTCGAGCGCGCGATGAAGGACGCGCTCAAGAACGACCGCGCGCGCATCCAGGTCGGCCGCATCTCCGGCTTCGGCCTGATGGAGATGAGCCGCCAGCGGCTGCGCACCGGCGTCCTCGAAGCCTCGACGCGCCCCTGCCCGCATTGCGAGGGCACCGGCCTCGTCCGCACCGCTTCGTCGGCGGGCCTCAGCGCGCTGCGCCTGATCGAAGAGGAAGCCGCGCGCGGCAAGGGCAGCAAGATCATCCTGCGCGCGAGCCAGGAAGCGACCTTCTACCTCCTCAACGAAAAGCGCCGCGAACTGCGCGAGATCGAAGAGCTCTACGGCGTCAGCGTCGAAATCCTCCCCGACGGCGAGACCGAAGGCGCGCGGATGGCGGTCGAGGTCGGCGGTCCGCCGCCGGTCCAGCGCCGCAGCTTCGCCCCGATCGTCGAGATCGAGGACGAGGAAGACGACTTCGTCGAAGAGGACGAGGATGAAGCCGCCGAGGAAAAGGCCGAGGCCCGTCCGGCTCGCCACGAACGCCAGGACGGCGGAGACGAGGGCGACGGCGAAGGCCGTAAACGCCGCCGCCGCCGCCGTCGCGGCCGGCGCGGTCGCCGCGACGAGGAAGGCAATGAAATTCCCGACGCCGAGGCTGGCGACGACGCCGATGCCGAGGAGGCACCTGCCGAAGAGGCTGCGCCGGTAGAGGCCGAAACCGCCGAAACCGAGGAAGCCGAAGCGAAACCGCGTCGCCGGCGTGGCGGACGCGGCCGCAAGAAGGCCGAAGAGGGGACGGAGACCGAAGCCGAAACGGTCGCGACCGAAGAGGCCGCGCCGGCGGAAGCCGAAGCCGTTGCCGAACCTGTCGCCGAGGAAGCGCCGGCGGCCGAGGAAAAGCCGAAGCGCAAGCGCGCGCCGCGCAAGACCAAGGCCGCGCTTGCTGCCGAAGCCGAGGCCGCGGAAGCAGCCGAAACGGTCGAGGCGCCCGCCGCCGAACCCGAGCCCGATGTCGAAAAGCCCGCGCCGAAGAAGCGCGCGAGCCGCGCCCGGAAGAAAGCCGAGCCGGCGCCCGAAGCCGCGCTGGAACCTGCCGCGGCTGGCGACGCCGAACCGGTTCCGGCTGAAGCCCCCGCCGAACCGGTGGCGGCCGAAGCGGATGCCGATCAGGACGCCCCCGACGGCGAACCCCGTCGCGGCTGGTGGCAGCGCACCTTCGGGAACTGAACCGATTTTCCGCGAGGGGAAGGGATGCTTCCCCTCGCGGAGACGAAATATGTCCATCATTCCCGCAAAATCGGGAATGACGAGGGAAATAGGCTGCACGGCTGCGCAACTGATCGCATAACCGCAATCTCATAGCTTGCACCTGCGCACCTTGCGCCCCAATAAGCCTCCATGACTTCAGTCGAGGTTCAGACGCGCGGCGAGAGAGAGAGGCGGCGATGACCGCCCTTTCCCCGCACAGCGCTTTCCACGCGCAAGGATGGCGCGCGCTTTTTCGCCTTCTGCTGACGATCGTCGCGATGATCGTGATTTCGGCACGCCCCGCGGCGGCGCAATCGATCCTGCGCGATGCCGAGACCGAGGCGCTGTTCCAGGACATGATGGACCCGCTGCTCGTTGCGGCGGGGCTGCGTCCCGGACAGGTGCAGGTCCATCTGCTCGGCGACCGCAGCATCAACGCCTTCGTCGCGGGCAGCCAGGACATCTACGTCTTCAGCGGATTGATCGAAACCGCCGACAGCGCCGAGGAAGTGCAGGGCGTGCTCGCACACGAACTTGGCCATATCATGGGCGGTCACGCGATTCGCGCGAGCGAAGGCGCCAAGACGGCGACCGGAATCTCGCTGCTCAGCCTGCTGCTCGGCGCCGCGGCGATCGCCGCGGGCGGTGGCGACGCCGGCATGGGTATCATGATGGCGGGCCAGCAGGCGGCGCTCGGCAAATATCTGGCCTTCAGCCGCACCCAGGAAGCGACCGCCGACGCCGCGGGCGCGCAATATCTGTCGAAGGCCGGAATCAGCGGCCGCGGCAGCCTCGCCTTTTTCAAGAAGCTGCAGAATCTCGAGTTCCGCTATGGCGTCAAGCAGGACGACGAGCAGGCCTATGGCCGCACTCACCCGATGTCGGGCGACCGCATCCAGACGCTGCGCGAGGCCTATGTCGTCGATCCCGCGTGGAACAAGCCCGCCGACCCGAAGATCGAGGCGCGCTTCCAGCGCATCAAGGCGAAGCTGTCGGGCTATATCGCCGATCCCGACCGGACCCTGCGCAAATATCCAGAGACCGACACCAGTATCCCGGCGCGCTACGCCCGCGCCTATGCATGGCACAAGAGCGCCTATCCCGACAAGGCGCTCGGCGAGGTCGAAGGACTGCTCAAGACCGATCCGCACGACCCCTATTTCCTCGAACTCGAGGGACAGGTGCTGCTCGAATCGGGGCGGCCCAAGGATGCGATCCCGCCGCTGCGCGAGGCGGTCGCCAATTCGCGCTCGCAGCCGCTGATCGCTGCGACGCTCGGCCACGCGCTGATCGCGACCGAGGATCCCGCCAATTTCGCCGAGGCGGAGAAGGTGCTGAAAACCGCGGTCGCGCTCGACAATCAAAATCCTTTCGCTTGGTATCAGCTTGGCATCGTCTATGCGAACAAGGGCGATCAGGCGCGCGCCGCGCTCGCTTCGGCCGAACGCTATAATCTGGAAGGTGGACAGTCGGGGCTCGCGCTGCGTAATGCCGAAACGGCGATGCAGGGCTTGCCCGAAGGGTCGCCCGACTGGATTCGCGCACAGGATATTGCACTGGTGTCGCGCGCCGAGGTGGAACGCGAACGCAAAAAGCGCTAGATTCAAACGAGATACGATAGGGACGCATCGTCGCGAGCGATGCACAAGGGCGACAAGTGACCGAAAAGAAAGACGATTATTACCAGCCGTGGCTGCGCGACCCGGCCCCGACGCCCGAAGCGTCGGCCCCCGCGCGCGATGAAGGCTTGGCCAAGCCCAAGGACGAGCCGCCCATCGGAATCGACCTCGCGCGCTACAAGGCCACCGAAAAGCCGCAAGCGCCGCTGGTGAAACCCGAAGCGATCAAGGCAGGTGCCGCAAGGCTCTGGGACCGCGTCCGGGACGGCGCCGAAGCCTTCGCCGACTGGACGATCGGGGTCGGCGAACGCGCCGACATTCCCGCGCGCGTCGAGGCGATGGAAATCCCGCGCCGCTCGCGCGAACTGGCCGCAAGGACGGGCGCACTGACGGCGCGCACCGCAAGCGCCATCGGGCGGGGATCGGCGAGAGCGGGCCGCGCCGCGGCAAAAGCGAGCGGCGAAACCTGGGACAAGATAGCGCTCGGCGACAAGGTCGCCAGACTGTCGAGCGAAGCCGGGCGCGGCATCGGCGAGGTTGCGGGCAAGACCAGGGCCGGGATCAGCCATGTCGCCAAGGCGGGCAGCGAGAGCCTGCGCGAACAGATCGGCGAAGCCGCGACCAAATTGCGCCCCACGCCGCGCGAAGAGGCCGGACCGCCGCCCTCGGGCCTCGAACAGCTACTCGCGCGCGAAGAGGCCGAAGCAGGCGTCGCCGAAGCGGCCGCGCCCGACCTGCCGCTCTTCACCGGCGGGGCGGTTGCCGCCGCCGCGACGTCGCCCGCGAAACCCGCCAGAGCAAAGGCCGCCGCCGCGACGCCGCCGCCCTCGATCTCCGGCCCCGAACCCGACGACCGTATGCCGCATCGCCCCGTGCCGCGCGCCGCGGCGCCCGGAAACGCCATCTCCGCGCCGCTCTGGGCGATGGCGCTTGGCGCTCTGCTTTTGCTCGGCGCCGTCTTCTGGCTCGGCGGTCGCTTCGGCGGCGGAATGAGCAAGAGCGAAGTGGAAACCATCGTCGCCGACTATATCCGCGCGCACCCCGAGATGATCCCCGAAGCCTTTGAGGCGCAGCGGAACAAGGAAATGGCGAAGGCGGTCGATGCGGTGCGTCCCGCACTCGAAAAGCCCTATGCCGGCGCATGGGCGGGCAATGCCGACGGCGACGTCACGCTGGTCGTTTTCACCGACTATGCCTGCGGTTTCTGCCGCGCGAGCGTGCCCGACGTCGACCGGCTGATCCGCGAGGACAAGCGCCTGAAAGTCGTCTTCCGCGAATTGCCGATCATCTCGCCGCAGAGCCGCGACGCCGCAATCATGGCGCTCGCCGCCGCGCGGCAGGGCAAATATGACGCCTTCCACCACGCGATGTTCGCCGCCTCCTCGCTCGACCCGTCGGCGATCGCCGCGGCGGCGCAGAAGGCGGGGGTCGTCACCGACGGCAGCGCCGACGCGACCGCGAACGAGGCGCTGTTCCAGCGCGAGATCGATTCGAACCTTGCGCTCGCGACCCAGCTTCAACTCAACGCCACCCCGACGTGGATCGTCGGCGACCAGCTCTTCCAGGGCCAGGTCGGCTATGACGCGCTTCGGCAGGCGATCGCCAAGGCGCGGAAGAAAGATTGAGGATGAAGGCGGACCGGGCGCAGGCATCGATCGCGCGCGGGGTCCGCAATCCCGAACTGATGGCAGCGGCACTCGCGCTGGTCGAAGGGCGGCTCCACGATGCCGAGCCCGTGCTCAAGGCGCATCTGAAGCGCGATCCGTTCGATGTCGCCGCGATCCGCATGCTCGCCGAGCTCGCCGGGCGGATCGAGCGCTATCGCGATGCCGAAGCGCTGCTGCGCCGCGCGCTCGAACTCGCGCCCGATTTCCTCGCCGCGCGGTCGAACCTCGCCACCGTCCTGCATCGCCAGGGCCGCTCGGCCGAAGCGATCGCCGAACTCGACGCGCTGCAACAGGCCGACCCCGGCAATCTCGGCAACGCCAATCTGAAAGCCGCCGCGCTCGGCCGCGTCGGCGAGTTTGACGAGGCGCTCGAACTTTATCAGCAGGTTTTGCAAAACGCTGGCAAACAGCCGAAAATCTGGATGTCCTATGGCCATATGCTGAAGACGGTCGGGCGCCAGGCCGATGCCGTCGCCGCCTATCGCCAGGCGCTGGCGCTCAACCCGGCGCTGGGCGAGGTTTGGTGGAGCCTCGCCAATCTGAAGACGCTGCGCTTCGACGATGCCGATGTCGCGGCGATGGAGGCGGCGCTGGACCGCGGCGACATCACTCCCGAAGACCGCTTCCACCTGCATTTCGCGCTGGGCCGGGCCGAGGAACAGCGACAGCGGGCGGAGGCCGCCTTTGCCCATTACGACCGGGGCAACGCGCTGCGACGGACGCTGCTCGACTATGACGCCGATCAAACGCGCGCCGCGGTCGATCATGCCCGGACGCTCTACACGACCGAATTTTTCAGGGCGCGCAGCGGCCATGGCGCCCCCGCCCCCGATCCGATCTTCATCGTCGGTATGCCGCGCGCGGGGTCGACGCTGATCGAGCAGATATTGTCGAGCCACTCGCTGGTCGAGGGCACGATGGAACTGCCCGACATCCCCAAATTATACGCAAAGGCGCGCGGTATGGGCGGCGTCGCCGGCCTGACCGCGGACCAGGCCCGCGAACTCGGCGAGCAATATCTGCGCGACACCCAGGTCCAACGCAAAAGCGACAAGCCCTTCTATATCGACAAGCTGCCGAACAACTGGCTGTACACCGGCTTCATCCGGCTGATCCTGCCGAACGCCAGGATCGTCGACGCGCGCCGCCATCCGATGGATTGCTGTTTCTCCAACTTCAAACAGCATTTCGCGCGCGGGCAGGCGTTCAGCTACAGCCTGTCCGACATGGGGCGCTATTATGCCGATTATGTCGGCCTGATGGACCATTTCGATCATGTGCTGCCCGGCCACGTCCACCGCGTGTTTCACGAACGGGTGATCGCCGATCTGGAAGGCGAGGTGCGGGCGTTGCTGACCTATCTCGGGTTGCCGTTCGAGCCGTCCTGCCTCGATTTCCACAAGAGCGACCGCGCGGTGCGCACCGCGAGTTCTGAGCAGGTGCGGCGGCCTATCAACCGCGACGGTGTGGACCAGTGGCGCGCGATGGAACCGTGGCTGGGGCCGCTGGTCGAGGCGCTGGGGCCGGTTCTGGCGGATTATCCGGCGTCCGCCTGAGCCTGTTGCAATTTTGTCATAGTGACCGCGAATCCGCCGCCGCGCGGAGCCGATTTCACATGTCCGATTGACGATCCCCCCCATGTTGCGACACCCTCTTTCCCGCGCCGCACAAACGGCGACAAACGGGCAAAGAGGGGGGCTTTTCTATGCGGGTCCATGTTTCACGCCGCGCGCTGCTGCTGGCTTCACTATCCTCGACGATCCTGACATCGGGAACGGCTTGGGCCCAGGAGGCCTCGAAGACCGATTATGGCGACGAGATCGTCGTCACCGCGCAGAAGCGCGAGGAAAATCTTCAGGACGTTCCGATCAGCATCCAGGCGTTGGGGACCAAGAAGCTCGACCAGCTCAACGTCGCGAATTTCCAGGATTTTTCCAAGCTCCTGCCGAGCGTCTCGTTCCAGTCGAGCCAGCCGGGCGTCACCACCGTCTATATGCGTGGCGTCGCGAGCGGCGGCGACGGCAATCATTCGGGCTCGCTGCCCAGCGTCGGCGTCTATCTCGACGAACAGCCGGTGACGACGATCGGCGGCACCCTCGACGTCCATATCTATGACATCGCCCGCATCGAATCGCTCGCGGGGCCGCAAGGCACGCTCTACGGTGCCTCGTCGCAGGCGGGCACGATTCGCATCATCACCAACAAGCCCGATCCCTCGGCCTTCGAGGGCCGCGTCGACGGCGAGATCAACAGCATCAAGCATGGCGGCATGGGCGGCCGGCTCGAAGGCATGCTCAATGCGCCGATCAGCCCGATGGCGGCGGTGCGCTTCGTCGGCTGGTATCAGAAGGACGCCGGTTATATCGACAATGTGCCGGGGACGCGCAGCTTCCTCGGCGCGCCGATCCTCGATGAAGGCGGGAATCTGGTCGGCAACCAGCCGGGCATCACCGTCAACAACAACGCGTTCGTCGAAAAGAATTTCAACGACGCCGAAGTCTATGGCGGCCGCGCCGCGCTGAAGGTCGATCTCGACGACAATTGGACGGTCACCCCGACCCTGCTCTATCAGAAGCAGACGAGCCACGGCACTTTCTATCAGGACCCCAAGGTCGGCGACCTCCAGGTCCAGCGCTTCTACCCCGACAAGCGCACCGACAAGTTCATCCAGGCGGCGCTGACGATCGAAGGCAAGATCGGCAATTTCGACATCACCTATGCCGGCGCCTATCTCGACCGCAAGGCCTATCAGATCAACGATTATACCGATTATGCCGAAGCCTATGACCAGCTTTACGCGAACTACACCTACGAAGGCGATTTCGTGTGCAGCGGCCTTCGGGGATGCTTCTATCTTCAGGACAATGCCGGCAATACCATCGACCCGCGGCAATATATCATCGGCACCGACCATTTCCGCAAGATGAGCCAGGAACTGCGCATCGCGTCACCGCAGGACGAGCGCTTCCGCGTCGTCGCCGGACTCTTCTACCAGCGCCAGAGCAACCATATCCACCAGGACTACATCATTCCGGGCCTCGCCGACGCGCTGTCGGTCAACGGCCATCCCGGAACGCTGTGGCTGACCGAACAGAAACGCGTCGACAAGGATTATGCGGTCTTCGGCGAAGCGAGCTTCGACATCACGTCGACCGTCACGCTGACCGGCGGCGGGCGCTATTATAAATATGACAACAGCCTGATCGGCTTCTTCGGCTTCGGCCGCAATCCCGACGGCCCGCCCTATAATGGCGCGGCCAGTTCGCGGACGGGCGTCGCCGGCTGCTACACGACGACCGGGGAGATATTGCGCGACAATCCGGACGGGACGCTGCTGCCGGCGACGGTGGAGGGCAGCCCCTGCACCAACCTCGCCGATTATGTGAACGGCAAGCTGGTGCCCAAGCGCACCAAGGACACCGGCTTCACGCACCGCCTGAACCTGACGTGGAAACCGAGCGAGGATATCCTCGCCTATGCGACCTGGTCGCGCGGTTTCCGGCCCGGCGGGATCAATCGGCGCGGGACGATCGCGCCCTATGCCGCCGACTTCCTGACCAATTACGAATTGGGGCTCAAGACCACGCTGGCGGGCGGAATGGTCCGGCTCAACGCCGCCGTCTATCTGCAGGACTGGAAGCGCTTCCAATTCTCCTTCCTCGGCGAGAACAGCTTTACCGAGATCCACAACGGTCCGAACGCCCGGATCAAGGGGATCGAGGCCGACGTCAACATCCGGCCGATTCAGGGGCTGACGATCGCCGCCGCGGCCTCCTATACCGACGCCAGGACCCGCAACAATCTGTGCGAGATCGACGACCCGACCTATCAATGCACCGACCCGGGCAATTCGATCGCCGCGGAGAAGGGCACGCGGCTGCCGGTGACGCCGAAGTTCAACGGCAACGCGACGCTGCGCTATCAATTCCCGGTCGGGCCGGGCGAAATGCACTTCCAGTCGGTGATCGCGCATCGCAGTTCGGCCACGCCGGATATCCGCGTCCCGACGGCGAACGCGCTCGGGCGAATCCGGGGATCGACCACGGTCGATTTCGCGCTCGGCTTCGACTGGAGCAATTACAGCTTCGAACTGTTCCTCCAGAACGCGTTCGACGAGCGCGCCGAACTGTCGCGCTTCTCCAACTGCGGCCAGTGCGACGGCCGGGTGCAGATATTGGTGAACCAGCCCCAGACGATCGGGGCGCGGCTGGGCGCCAAGTTCTGATCAGGTGACCGCCACCGTCGCCAGCACCGAGGGGCCGGGCCAGAAGCTCGGCCTGTCGATGTGCATCGCGCTCGGCATGGGCAATATGATCGGGTCGGGGGTGTTCCTGCTCCCGCGCGATCTCGCGCCGCTCGGCTGGAACGCGATCGTCGGCTGGCTGGTGTCGATCGCGGGCACGCTGTGCCTAGCGGTCGTATTCGCGAGGCTCGCGAGACGGCTTCCCGAGGGGTGTGCCGCCTTCACCTATGGCGCCGCCGCCTTCGGCCCCGGCACCGGCTTCATCGTTGCATGGAGCTATTGGATAAGCTGCTGGACAGTCGTCGCGACGCTCGCGGTCGCGGCGATCAGCAACATGTCGATCCTGCTGCCCTGGCTCGGCGAAAAGGGCGCGGCGCCGGCGTGGATCGCGATCGGCTGCATCTGGTTCTTCACGCTCGTCAATCTCGGGGGTGTCCGCCGCGCGGGCGGCGCGCAGATGCTCACCCTCGCCCTCAAGCTGATCCCCGTCGTGGGTGCGGTCTTCGTCGGCGCCTGGGCGCTTGGCAGCGGTGCGGCCCCACCGCCGACGATGGCGGGAACCGAGCCGCTCAGCCTGTCGGGGGTCAGCGGCGCGGCGACGCTGACGCTTTTCGCGCTGCTCGGTTTCGAGAGCGCGTGCGTCGTCAGCGACCGCGTCAAGGATCCCGAACGCACGATCCCGCGCGCGACGGTGATCGCGGCTGCGGCGGTCGGGCTCCTCTACCTCCTGTCGTGCACGACGGTGACGCTGCTGGTGCCGGTCGCGGCGCTCCACGAATCGAACGCCGCCTATGCGACCTTCTTCGCGCGGCTCGTCGGCCCCGGCGCCGGACAGGTGGTCGCGCTGTTCGCCGCGATCGCCGCGCTCGGCGCGCTCAACGGCTTCGTACTGCTGCAGGGCGATATCCCGCGCGACCTTGCGCACCGCCGTCTGCTTCCCGCCGCCTTCGCGCGCGACAATCGCTTCGCCTCACCCTGGATCACCCAGATCGTATCGAGCGGGCTGGCGAGCGCGATCGTCTATGCCAATTATTCGCGCGGGCTCGCCGACCTGTTCGCCTTCATGGTCAAGGTGACGACCTCGACCGCGATCATCCTCTATATCGTCGGCTCGCTCGCCGCGCTGCTGCTCGAGCGGCGGGGCGCGATCCGGGTTTCGGCGGGTTTCGCCGCCGCGACGATCGCGGGCTTCGTCTATAGCTGCTGGGCCTTCTATGGCGCCGGGCTGGAGGCGAGCCTGTGGAGCGCCGCGATGACCGCGGCGGGATTTCCGATCTATCTCGCGATGCGGCGCTCAGCGCCAGCGGGGCGCGAAGAAGCCCCGGTCGCGTAGAATGACCTCAGCCGCATTATGCCCCGGCGCGCCGGTGACGCCGCCGCCCGGATGCGTGCCCGCACCGCACATATAAAGACCCTTCACCGGCCCGCGATAGCCGCCGTTGCCAAGCACCGGCCGCGCCGCCCAAAGCTGATCGAGGCTCATATTGCCGTGCATGATGTCGCCGCCGATCAGGCCGAACTTGCGTTCGAGCCCCTTGGGGCTGAGGCGCGTCTGGCCGACGATGCTGGCGCGGAAGCCCGGCGCGTGCTTCTCGACCGTGTCGATGATGCAATCGGCGGCGGCTTCCTCTTCATCGTCCCAGTCCCGTCCATCGGGCAATTCGGGCGCGAACTGCTGGCAGAAGAGGCTGGCGACATGGGCACCCGGCGGCGCGAGGCTGTCGTCGACGGTCGAGGGGATCAGCATCTCGACGATCGGCGCCTTCGACCAGCCATGCTGCTTCGCGTCGAGGAACGCGCGGTCCATATAGTCGAGCGTCGGCGCGAGGATGATCCCCGACTGGTGATGCTCGCCGGGTTCGGGCAGGCAGGTGAATCTGGGAAGTTCGCTGAGCGCGACATTCATCCGGAAGGTGCCGCTGCCCGCCTTGAAACCCTTGATGCGGCGCTGAAAATCCTGCGGCAGGTCGGCCGCATCCATCATGCGTTCGTAGAGCAATTTCGGTCCGACATTGGCGATCACCCGCGCCGCGGCAATCTCCTCGCCGCCCACCAACTTGACGCCGACTGCCCTGTTTCCATCGACGAGCACTTTCGCGACCGGGCTTTCGAGACTGATCTCGACTCCCATGTCGCGGCACACCTTCGCCATGATCTCGGTGATCCTGCCCATGCCGCCGACGCTATGGCCCCACGCGCCCTTCTTGCCGTTCACCTCGCCGAAAACGTGGTGGAGGAGGACATAGGCGCTGCCAGGCGTGTCGGGGCTGGCGTAGTTGCCGACCACCGCGTCGAAGCCGAACGCGGCCTTGACCGCCTCGCTTTCGAACCAGCTATCGAGCATCGTGCGCGCCGATTTGGTGAACAGGTCGAGCACGTCGCGCTGCTGTTCGAGGCTGAGCGTCGCGAAGCGCCGTCCCTGCCGCGCGCCATCGAGAAGCGTGCGCAGGCCTTCGCCGATATTCGGCGGCACGCGCAGCGCGAGGTCGCGGAGCAGTTCGGCGACATTTTCGAGTGCGTCGTAATAATGCGGCAGTACCTCGGCATCGCGCGCGCTGAACTTGCGGAATTCGGCCTGCGTGCGCTCGAGCCCGCCGCCGAGCTTCAGATAGGTTCCATCCTCCTGCGGCAGGAAATTGCTGATTGGCCGCTCGATGACGCGATAGCCGTGATCGGCGAGCTTCATGTCGGCGATCACCTTTGGCTGGAGCAGGCTGACCGTGTAGCTCGCAACCGAATTGCGGAAGCCCGGCGCGAATTCCTCGGTCACCGCGGCGCCGCCGACGACGTCGCGCGCCTCGACGATACGCACCTTCAGTCCCGCCCTCGCGAGATAAAAGGCGCAGACGAGACCGTTGTGGCCGGCGCCGATGATCAGCGCGTCATAGGCTTTGGTCATGAAAAGTCTTTCGCAAGCGGGGATTGGACATGCTGGCGGCCGAAGCCGAGGCCGAGGATGCGGCCCGGAATGCGGCGGAGCAGCGGGATGGCGTCGAGGAGGCGGACGGCGAAGGGCACGCGGGTGACCTCTCCGCGCAGCATCGGTTCGATGACGCGCTGGTGCGCGAAGCGCTGCAGCGCCTGCATCCGGGTCGTCGGTTTCCAGCGGCGCGCCTGCACCCGGGCGAGCAACGGATCGGGATCGGCCCCGGCGGAAAGCGGCGCCGCGAGGATATTCGCGGCGGCGACCGCATCCTGCACCGCGAGGTTGATGCCGATGCCGCCGACCGGCGACATCGCGTGCGCCGCGTCGCCGATCGCGAGCAGGCCCGGGCGCGACCAGCGCGTCAGCCGGTCGAGCGCGACCGAGAGCAGCTTGACGTCGTCGAAGCTGCGGATCGCCTCGATACCCGCGGCGAGGCCGGGAACGATGGCGACGATCTCATCGCGGAAGGCCGCAATGCCGCGCGCTTCGATCGGCGGAAAGCTGCCCTTCTCGATGATTCGCGCGCATTGCCAATAATCGCCGCGCGGGATGGCGACGACCATCCCGCCCTTGTCGATCGTGCCGAGCGCGACCTCCGCCATGTCCATGCCCGCAGGAACGGGGACGCGGAACCAGAGCACGTCCATCGGCGCGCCGAGATCGTCGAGCGGCAGCTCGGCGGCTTCGCGCAGTACCGACCGGCGCCCGTCGGCGGCAATGACGAGCCGCGCGGAAAGCACGTCGCCATTCGCGAGCGTCACCCCGCTGACGCGACCACCGGCGTCATGGGTCAGTCCGATGGCCTCGGTCGACATGCGGAGGTCGAAGGTCGGATAGCGCCGCCCTTCCCCCGCGATGAAATCGAGCAGATCCCATTGCGGCATCATCGCGACGAACGGCGCGGCGACCGGCAGATGCTTCATCGTCGCGACCGTGTAGCGCCCGCCGAGCAGGTTCAGCGTCATGGTGTCGATCGCGGCGTGCGATTCCTTCAGCAGCGCGTCGAGCAGGCCGATCTCGTGGAACAGTTCGAGCGTCGAGGGATGCACCGTGTCGCCGCGGAAATCGCGGAGGAAATCCTTGTGCTTTTCGAGTATGGTGACGCGCACGCCGGCGCGCGCGAAGAGCAGCCCCGCGACCATGCCCGCGGGGCCGCCGCCGACGATGACGACGGGCGCGGCGGTGCTCACCGGCGGCTCCACCCTGCGGCCGGCGCCTGCTCCAGCCGCGCCTCGGGGATGATCGCGCGCATCCGCGAACAGAAATGCCTGAGGCAGACCTCCTTGTCGCTGAGCGGCCCCATGGTGAAGCTTTTCGACTGCATCCCCTGCTGCACGCGCGTGATCAGCGCCGTATCCTCGGCATTGACCTGGCGATTGATGCGCCAGTTGAGGTAGCGCGCGGCCTTCATTTCGCGCCGCGCATCGGGAAGGACATAGGAGATTTCGCGGATCAGACAGCTTGTCGGCCCGGTCGGCAGCCACTGCATGAAATCGACCTGATCGGGATAGATGTCGAAGGCGATGTTCGGCCACAGCTTGAAATAGAGCCAATGGCGCTGGTTCGCTTCCGGCAGATGCGGCACCGGCGGCAGCAGGCGCTGATACATGAGTTCGGACCAGTTCGCCGAGGGCCGGTCGATCAGGTCGCCCCACATGCGGTCGACCCCGGCCTCGGCCTCGACGCCATAGCTTTTTCCGAACAGCCGCGTCAGGCCGGGGTGGGCGACGGGGATGTGCAGGCCGTCCGAATAATTGTCGCCGACATTCTTCCAGTTGACCGCGCGCGGGCGCAGCGTGACGCGGCCGAGGGCACCGAGTTCCTCGAAGCGATAGGGGGCGATCATCGCCTCATAGGGCGCCATCATCGCCGCGACCGACGGGCCGCCGTCGTCATCGAGCCGCACGAACCAGAAGCCGCGCCATTGCTCGAGCCCGACCGGGGCGAGTCCTGCCTTGCCCTTGTCGAGCGTCGGGTAGCTCGCCGAATCGGGAACGCCGGTCAGCCGGCCGTCAAGTTCGTAGGTCCAGGCGTGATAGGGGCAAACGAGCTTCTTCGCGCAGCCCGCGGCGCCATCGACCAACCGCGACCCGCGGTGGCGGCAGACGTTGGTGAAGGCGCGGACGATGCGGTCGGCGCCGCGCACCAGAATCACGCTCTCGTCGCACATATCGATGCTGTGCCAATCGCCTGCATTCGGGATGTCGCTGTCATGGCAGACGATCTGCCAGCTCGGACGGAAGATCCGCTCCATTTCAGCGGCGTGGAAATCCGGATCGCTATAGGTCCATGCTGGCAGCGACCAGCCATCGAGCGGGTCGATATTCGAATCGCGAAGCCGTGCAGTTGCCATATATCGTTCCTTGTTGTACAAATGTATAACAATATGCAACCCGCTCGCCAAGCCTTTACGCGCGAAAGCGCCGGCGCCCGCCGTGCCGACCTGATCGACGCAACGGCGGCGGTGCTCGCCGAACAGGGGCTCGCGGGGACAAATGTCCGCGCGATCTGCGCCAAAGCGGGCGTATCGCCGGGGCTGCTGCGCCATTATTTCGACGGCATCGACGATCTGATCGCCGCCACATACGCCGCGACGAGCGACCGGATGGACGCGATTTTCGCGGAGGCGGTCGCGGACGCGGGCAACGATCCCCGTGACCGCCTGACCGCCTATCTGACCGCGAGCTTCCGTCCGCCAGTGACCGATCCCGAGCTGCTCGGCGCCTGGACCGCCTTCTGGGCGCTCGCACGGAGCGACGCGCGGATGGCGGCGATTCACGCGGAAAGTTACGCGGGCTATCGCGAACGACTGGCCAATCTGCTGACCGCGTGCGGCGCCGCCGACGCCGGGCGGCTCGCAATCCTGCTGACCGCGATGGTCGACGGGCTGTGGCTCGAACTGTCGCTCGACTCGACAAGCTTCGGCGCCGAGGCGGCGGTCGAGATGGTCGAGCGCGCGGTGGGGGCGTTGCTACCCTAGGACGGATCGACATTCAGTTCTGGCGGCCTGCAAATGGCGGCTTTCGTGCTTCCGGTGCTCACGTGCCATGAGCACGCTGCGCTCCAGGTCACGAAAATCCGCCATTTTCGACTCGCCATCTCCTGAATGTCGACCCGTCCTAGCCCGTGCCCCTGCGAAGGCAGGGGCCCATCACCCGCGATCGCGTTCTGAACGACCGGCTGGGAAGAAACCGAAGGCCGGTGATGGGCCCCTGCCTTCGCAGGGGCACGACACTTATTTCGACAGGTCGCGCAGCAGGCTGTCCCAATGCGCGAGGGCGCCGGGGATCGCGGCGACCGGCGCGCGTTCGTTGAGGCCGTGCGCGAAGCTGTCGCTCGCCTTGCTGAACAGCCCCGCGACGCCATAGCTCGGCACGCCGACTGCGCGGAAATGCAGGCTGTCGGTCGCGCCCGCGCTCATCGACGGGATGATCGGCAGGCCGGGGAAGCGCGCATGAACCGCCCTGGTGACGGCCGCCACCACGTCGGGGCGCAGCGGCGAGGCGTCGCTCGCGGTGGCGTCGGGGTCGGTGTTCACCTTGACCGCGGGATCGCCGATCACCTTTTCGAGCTCGGCGCGCACCGTCTCGATGCTGACGCCCGGGAAGATGCGGCAGTTGATGTTCGCGGTCGCGCGCTGCGGCAGCGCATTTTCGGCGTGGCCGCCCTTGACCAGCGTGGGAACGCAGGTCGTGCCGATCTGCCCGACATATTCGGGATCGGCGCGGATCGTCGCGATCGCCTTGGCGTCGGTCGGATCGGCAGCAAAGGCTTTCAGCGCAGCGCCGATGTCGCCGCCGACCTGATCGGCGACGATCGGCATTCCGACCTTGGTCAGCTCATTCTGCTGCGGCGTGAAGCGATAGGCGCCGACCTTGGCGAGCGCTTCGGACAGTTCGACGATCGCATTGACCGCGCCGGGACGCGAGCTGTGGCCGCCGGGGTTGGTCACTTCGAGCACATAGTCGGCGTATGTTTTTTCACCCGCCTGCAGCCCGTAATATTTCGCCTTGCCGTCCTCGCCGATCAGCCCGCCGCCGCCATCGCCGTTCAAGGCAAATTCGGCGTCCTTATATTTGGCCGCAAGCGCGCGCGTCGTCGTCATCGCCGTTTCCTCGTCGCCCGAAAGCAGCAGGATGATCGAGCGCTTCGGCTTGAACCCCTCCTTCTTGAGCTCGGCCATCGTCGCGACCATCATCGCAACGTCGAACTTGTTGTCCTCCGACCCGCGGCCGAAGATATAGCCATTCTCCTCGACCGGCACGAAGGGATCGCGGGTCCAGTCCTTGGGATCGGCCTCGACGACGTCCATATGGCCGAGCAGCAGGATCGGTTTGGCCTTGGTCGTGCCCTGCAGCGTCGCGGCGAAGGTCGCGGTCTCGCCGATCGGGGTGATTTCGATGTCCGCGTCGCTGTATCCCGCGGCCTTGAGCACGCTTGCATAGTAAGCAGCCAGTTCGGGCACCTTGCCGCGCCCCTCGACCGTCGGGATCGCGACGCTGTCCATGAGGATCTTCTTCGCCGTCGCGGTATCGGCGGGCTTGGCGTGAACGGGCGCCGCGGCCAGCATGGCGGCGGAAGCAAGAAAAGCAGCAGCTAAACGCATATCGTCGACCCCTTTTACACTCTGTTTCGATCCGTTCGGGTTGAGCCTGTCGAAGCCCCGTCCTTTGACCTTCACCATGCTGACGGAAGAAAGGCCCTTCGACAAGCGCGGGGCGAACGGAAATTCATATTTCCGCATCCCTTACCTTCGTCATTCCCGCCAAAGCGGGAACCCAGTGTGGGGTCAGCCGACGCACGCCCTGGGTTCCCGCTTTCGCGGGAATGACGAAGAGGGGAATGGCCGCTTTCCACGCCAAAGACGCGGCCGTTTCGGAGCTCGGACTACGCCGCCTTCTTCGCTTTCGGCGCCGGGGTCTTCGGCTTGTAGCGGCAGAGGTCGATCACCGGGCAGCGCCAGCATTCGGGAGTGCGCGCCTTGCAGATGTAGCGGCCGTGGAGGATCAGCCAATGGTGCGCGCCGACGCGGAAGGGCGCCGGGGTTTCCTTTTCGAGCTTCTTCTCGACCGCGAGCACGGTCTTGCCGGGAGCCAGGCCCGTGCGATTGCCGACCCGGAAGATATGGGTGTCGACCGCGAAAGTCTCCGCCCCGAAGGCGCAGTTCATCACGACATTGGCGGTCTTGCGCCCGACCCCCGGCAATTCGACGAGCGTGTCGCGGTCGGCGGGCACGTAGCCGCCATGGTCGCGCACGAGGATTTCGCTCAATGCGATGACATTCTTCGCCTTGGCGTTGAACAGTCCGATCGTCTTGATGTACTGCTTGAGCCCGTCCTCGCCGAGGTCGACCATCTGCTGCGGCGTCTTCACCTCCTGAAACAGCTTGCGCGTCGCCTTGTTCACTCCGACATCGGTCGCCTGCGCCGACAGCACGACCGCAACGAGAAGCTGATAGGTGTTGCCGAATTGAAGCTCGGTCTCCGGGCTCGGGTTGAGCTCGGCGAGGCAGCGATAGAATTCGAAGATGTCGGCTTTCTTCATTTCGGCGCGGGTGCGTTCGCCGGCGGATGCGCCGCCTTCCAGTCCATCGCCGCGCGCACGCGGCGTTCGACCGACGGATGGTCGTAGAAGATGACCTCCTCGACCGCGCCGGGGCGCGGGCTGCGATATTCGGCGGTCTTGACGAGCGCGGTCGCAAGCGCGTCGGGCCGGTTCTCGGTCTTCAGCGAATAATGGTCGGCCTCGCTCTCGTCGACGCGGATCAGCGTATTGGTGAGCGGCAGGGTGACGAGACCGAAGAGCGAGAGGAAGAAGATCAGGACCGGAAAGCCGCGCGGATCGCCGATGGCCGCATCGCTGCCGAACCATCGCGCGAGGCGGGGAAAGAGCCGGTCGGCGGCGAAGAAGAGCAGGATCGCGAGCCCCGCGAAAACGAACACCATCCGCCAGATATGACCAAGCACATAATGGCCGATCTCGTGCCCCGTCACCGCGCGCACCTCGTCGAGCGAGGCCTTGCCGAGCGCAACGTCCGAAATGGCGATACGCGCCGAATGGCCGATTCCCGAGACGTTGGCGGTGAAATTGTTCGACTGGCGCGATCCGTCGAACATGTAGATGCGATCGGCGGGAATGTCGGCTTTTGCCGCCATTTCGACGAGCGCATCGCGCACCGGCCCGGCGGGAACAGGCTTGTAATCGTTGAACAGGGGCTCGATCAGGATCGGCGAGACGAGAAGGAAGGCCGCGATCGCCGCGGCGGCGAGTCCGCCCGACCAGATCCACCAGCGCCGCCCGGTGCGGCGGATCAGCGCATAGACGCCGAGGAAGAAAAGCCCGCCCAGGAGCGCGGTGAGCAGCGTCGAGATCGCCGACTGGCCGAGCCAGTCGCCGAGCGGCTGGCTGGTGCGGCCATAGGCAGTTTCGCGCCCCCAGCCGGTGTAGATGTCCCACGGCAGGGTGAGGATCGTCGAGAGCAGGAAGAAAGCAGCGCAGAGCAGCCACGTCCGCAGCGCCCAGCCGCGCTTCGCGAGCCGCGCGTCGATCCGGTCGAGGATGCGCAAGCGGACGAAGAGAAAGGTGACGACCGCCGAGACGACGAGACCCCAGAGCAGCAGCCATTCGTTGCCGGTCGTATAGGCTTCCGCCTTGGCGAGCGCCGCCGGGCCGAGGCCGTCGATATAGGCTTTGGTTGCGGTCGCCGGATCGAACGCCATCTGTCTTTCCCCCATGTTCGCCGGGTTCAGAGCCCGAGCACCTGCGGCATCGTGTAGCGCCCCGGCTTCTGGCGGACCAGCCACAGCGCCGCCTTCACCGCGCCGCGCGCGAAGATCATGCGGTTTTCGGCGCGATGGCCGAGAGTGATCATCTCCTCCGGCCCCGCGAAGATCACGTCATGGTCGCCCGCGACGGTGCCGCCGCGCAGGCTCGCGAAGCCGATCTTGCCGTGGCCGCGCGCGCCGGTGACGCCGTCGCGGCCGCGTTCGGAGCATTTCGCAAGGTCGATCCCGCGCCCCTCGGCGGCCGCCTGCCCGAGCAGCAGCGCGGTGCCGCTCGGTGCGTCGACCTTGTTCCGGTGGTGCATCTCGACGATCTCGATATCCCAGTCGGCATCGAGCCGCGATGCCGCCTCGCGCACCAGATGTGCGAGCAACGTGACGCCGAGCGACGTGTTGCCGGTCTGGAGCACCGCGATGTCCTGCGCGGCATCGTCGATCAGATAATGGTGGCGCTCCTCGAGCCCGGTGGTGCCGATCACGATCGGGGTTTTCGCCGCGACGCAGGCGTCGAGCGTCGCCTCGAGCGCGACGGGTGAGGAGAAATCGACGAGAACGTCGGCGTCCGAGGCAAGCCGGACGATATTGCCGCCCTTGTCGATGCCGCAACTGCGCTGCCCGGCTTCCGAAATTGCGGCGGCGAGTGCGACGCCCATCCGCCCTTCGCTGCCGATAATGCCGATGCTGGTCATGACTCGCTGTCCCCTATCCATTCTCCCCTTAGCCCCTCGGGTCGCGCGAAGTCGAGATGCGCTGGTCATCATCCGTGGTTATAAGTGAGGTCGAGATCCCGGCCTTCGCCGGGTGACGAAAAAGGGATGAAGCTGTCGATGCGGCCCGATAGAGAGGGCCCATGAAGACCATCCAGAATATCGTGATCCTGACCGGCGCGGGCGTGTCGGCCGAGAGCGGCATCGACACCTTCCGCGACGCCGGGGGCCTGTGGGAACAGCATCGCGTCGAGGATGTCGCGACGCCCGAAGCCTTCGCGCGCGATCCCGACCTGGTGCTGCGCTTCTATGACGAGCGGCGCGCGGCGATCCAGACCAGGGAACCCAATGCGGCGCATCGCGCGCTGGCGCGGCTCGATGCCGAATGGCCGGGCGAGCTGCTGATCGTCACCCAGAATGTCGACGACCTGCACGAGCGCGCGGGGGCGAAGCGGCTGATCCACATGCACGGCGAGCATCTGAACGCCTGGTGCACGATCTGCGACGCACGGATGCCGTGGGCCGGAGCATTGCTCGATCGGCCCGCCTGTCCGGCGTGCCAGGCCGCGGGAAGTCTGCGCCCCGACATCGTCTGGTTCGGCGAGATGCCGTACCGGATGGACGAGATTTATCACGCGCTGAACCGCGCCGACCTGTTCGTGTCGATCGGCACCTCGGGTGCGGTCTATCCCGCCGCGGGTTTCGTCCGCGAAGCGCGCGCGTCGGGGGCGCGGACGCTCGAGCTCAACATGGAGCCGAGCGAGGGGAGCCACTGGTTCGACGAAGCGCGGCAGGGACCGGCGACGGTGCTGGTGCCGGCGTGGGTGGTGGCGATGCTGGGCGGATGAGGCCGGCGGGTCGGTTCGCTCCGCTTTGTCTCACACAAAGACACAAAGAGGATGTCTCTTTCAAATCCGTTCGTGCTGAGCTTGTCGAAGCACCGTTCTTCTTGCAGCGTCAAAGAAAAGAACGGCCCTTCGACAAGCTCAGGGCGAACGGTTTATGATGAAGCGACCCTCTTTGTGTCTTTGTGTGAGATTTCCTCAACGCCGCGCGGCGAAGAAATCCCGGAGCAAGCCCGAAGCCTCGCCCGCGCCGATGCCCTCGTAGATTTCCGGTCGGTGATGCACCGTCGGCTGCGCGAAGAGGCGCGGGCCGTGGGCGATCGCGCCGCCCTTGGGATCGTCGGCGCCATAATAGAGGCGCGCGATTCGCGCATGGGCGATGGCGCCCGCGCACATCGCGCAGGGTTCGAGCGTCACATAGAGGTCGCAGCCGTCGAGCCGTTCCTTGCCGAGCTTCGCGGCGGCGGCGCGAATCGCGACGATTTCGGCGTGCGCGGTCGGGTCGTGCGATTCGCGCGGGCGGTTGTGGCCTTCGGCGACGACCTGCCCGTCCTTGACGATCACCGCGCCGACCGGCACTTCGCCCCATTCCGCGGCGATGCGCGCGAGGTCGAGCGCGCGGCGCATCGGTTCGGGGAGCGGAAACGAGGGCATAAAAGCGCCCTATTCGCTTGACGAATCTCCGGCAAGCCGATAAGCGCGCGCCTTTCCCGGCCCATCCGGTCCTTTCGGTGCCTTCTGGCCCACCCCGGACGCCGCCCATTGATTCGAGGAAGAAGATCATGTCGCGCATTTGCGAACTGACCGGCAAGGGCCGCCAGGTTGGCCACAATGTCAGCCACGCCAACAACAAGACCAAGCGCACCTTCCTGCCCAATCTGCAGAATGTGACCTTGCTGTCGGACGCCCTCGGCAAGGGCGTGAAGCTGCGCGTGTCGACCCACGGCCTGCGCACGGTCGAGCATAATGGCGGCCTCGACAACTGGCTGCTCAAGGCCGGCGACGACCAGCTTTCGGCGAACGCCCGCAAGGTCAAGAAGGATGTCGCGAAGAAGCTGGCCGAAAAGGCCGCTTAACGCTTCCTCGCATCGCCGATGCAATCAGGCCGCCGGATTACCGCGCGGCCTTTTTGCTGTCCGGCAAGCCGACGAGCTCGAACGCGACGAGCAGGCTGCGCTGCCAGCCATTGAAATTATTGTCCGAGACGAGCCACAGGAAGGTGCGCCCGTCGCGGCGCTCGATCGCCGCGCCTTCGTAATTGTCGGCGAGCGCCGCGGGCACGCGGCCGATCGTCCGCGAGGTCAGCCGCGCGCCCGGCCGGATCGCGGCGGGATCGACGACGCCGAGGATCGTCGTGAAGACGGGATCGAGCCCGAGCCGACGGTGGACGAGCAGGATGCGCCCGTCGGGCAGCGGCGCGGCGTCGCTGACCAGCCCCTTCCCCTGCGAATCATAGAAGAAGCGAACCGCCTTCGTCCCCGGCTCGGCGGGATCGCCGGTGAAGAGCAGCGCCTCGCGGCCGCGCGGATCGTCGTCGGCGTCTTCGGAAAAGATGACGGTGCGCCCGTCCGCGAGGCGGACCATCGCTTCGGGACCGCGATTGACCGGCCAGCGCGGCCGCGGCAGGCGCGCGCGCGATTCGATGCGCTCCAGCGCCGGATCGAGCCGCCAGACCTGATTGAGCCCCTCGAGCGCCACCCAGCTTTTGCCGCTCGCGGGATCGAATGCCATCGATTCGACGTCGCGTTGCGACTTGCGCTGCGTCGGGCCGGAGCCGGGCGGAAACATGCCGATGCGCGCATCCGATACCGCGCCGTCGGCGGCGAGCGTCAGCCGTGCCCAATAGCCATTGTCGGCCGCAAGCTGGAACCGATCGGGACCGAGGATCGCGAGCGCCGAAAATCCACCGAATGCGTCGTTCGGGCTGACGAGGCGCCAACCGCGCACGAAGCGGAGCATACCCGCCTCCCCCGCCGGATAACGGAGCGGGCGCGCGGTGATCTGCTGCGAGGTGAGATCGACCGGCGGACGATAGTGCCGCGTGCCGGGCACGGGGCCGAGCGCAACGAAGATCAGGACGGCGGGCAGGAGACGGCGCATCGGCGCGGCGATAGGACGCGCGGCCGGGCCCGGCAAGATGCCTCCCCCCAAGATGAACGGCAGCCGACAGCGATGTTCAGGCTTCACTCAAAGCGAATCGGGCAGAAGGGCATCATCGATCCAAAGACCCCAAGGGCCTGACGACGAAAGAAGGAGAACGACGATGAAAAAGATGGTGACCCTCTCGATCGCCGCCCTGATGTCCACCGCGACGCTGGGCCTTGCTACGCCCGCCGCGGCGCAGAACGGCTATTACAGCCGCGACGGCTATTCGAGCTATGACGCGCGCTACAATCGCGACAACCGCCGCTATGATAGCCGCAACTATCGCAGTTACGACCGCCGCGATTACCGTGGCAACGATCGCCGCAACTATCGTAATTATCGCCAGTGCGACAACGGCACCGGTGGCACGATCATCGGCGCGATCGCCGGCGGCCTGGCGGGTCACGAGATCGCCGGCCGCGGCGACCGGACCGTCGGCACGATCATCGGCGGCGCCGTCGGCGCCATCGCCGGCCGCGCCATCGACAAGGGCAACGACGGCTGCCGCCGTTAAAGGGCCCGCCCCCTTAAAGGGGAATGACGGCTGCCACCATCAAGGCAGACCCGACCCCCAATAAAAGACTCTCCCCCCTTCGCCCCGTCCGGCCCGCGCCGGACGGGGCTTTGCTGTCGGTGGGCGGGGTTGCCATCGCGCCCGCCGGGGCCTAGGTTCGCGCGCAAGTGCACGTCCGCAAATTGGCGGATGCGTGAGTCAGAGACAGGTCAACATAGCCATGCGGCAAATGGCAGCGCCTTCAGGGCGATCGCCGCGGCCGGGTTCGAAAATGGGCCCACCGGCGAGCCGAAGACAGAAAGGGGAAACTCCGCCCCGCCCCGTGCCGGTCGTCCGGCCCCGCAGCTATGCCGCGATCGACCTTGGCACCAACAATTGCCGGTTGCTGATCGCGCGCCCGCACGAGGGCGAACTCGTCGTCATCGACGCTTTTTCGCGGATCGTACGGCTGGGCGAAGGATTGCACGCGACCGGACGGATCAGCGAGGCCGCAATGGACCGCACCGTTGCCGCGCTCGCCATCTGCGCCGACAAGCTGCGCCGACGCCACGTCACCCTGTCGCGCGCGGTCGCGACCGAGGCGTGCCGCCGCGCGGTGAACGGCACCGAGCTCGCGGCGCGCGTCCGGCGCGAGACGGGCATCGTCCTCGACATCATCTCGGCTGCCGAAGAGGCGCGACTCGCCGCGCTCGGCTGCCACAATCTGATGGAACCCGGCGAAGGCCCGGCGCTGATCTTCGACATCGGCGGCGGCTCGACCGAGTTGATGCATGTCGACGTGTCGGACCATGACGTAAAGATCCACGATTGGATCAGCGTGCCGTGGGGGGTCGTGTCGCTGACCGAACATGCCGCGCCGGGCGAGGACAGCCTGGCCGCGCGGCAGGCAAGTTATGCCCGGATGCGCGAAGTGACCCGCAGCGCCTTCGCCGCCTTCGCGGACCGCGCCGAACGCTTCGCGAACCTGCCGCTGCGCCTGCTCGGCACCAGCGGCACGGTGACGACGCTCGCCAGCGTCTTTCTCGAGCTGCCGCGCTACGACCGGCGCGCGGTCGACGGGATCACCGTTCCCGCGACCGCGATGCGCGACATCAGCCGCCGCCTCGCCGAGGCGAGCCTCGACGCGCGCGCCGAGATTGCCTGCATCGGACGCGAGCGCGCCGACCTGGTGGTTGCGGGCTGCGCGATTCTGGAGAGCATCATCGACCTGTGGCCCGCCGCGCGCGTCGGCGTTGCCGACCGCGGCATCCGCGAGGGCATCTTGCGCACATTGGCGATGCAGGGCCGCGACATTCCGGTTACCCGGCGCGAGCATCGCAAATGAGCGGTGGCAAGGGCGGCAAGAGCGGCGGCGGACGCGGCGGCCTGCATGTGCGGGTCAAGACCGCGCGCAAGCGCACCGCCTCGTCGACCCGCTGGCTCCAGCGCCAGCTCAACGACCCCTATGTCCGCCGCGCGCAGGCCGAGGGCTATCGCTCGCGTGCCGCCTTCAAGCTGATCGAGCTCGACGAGAAATTCGGCCTGCTCAGGAAAGCGCGCGCGGTGGTCGACCTGGGGATCACTCCGGGCGGCTGGTCGCAGGTCGTGCGCAAGGCCAATCCGCGCGCGCGCGTTGCCGGAATCGACCTGCTCGCCTGCGAACCGATCGAAGGCGTCGCGATCCTCGAAATGGATTTCATGGACGACGCCGCCCCCGACGCGCTGATCGAGGCGCTGGGCAGCGCCCCCGATCTCGTCATTTCGGACATGGCGGCGAACACCGTCGGCCATCCGCAGACCGATCATCTGCGCACCATCGGGCTTGCCGAGACCGCGGCCGATTTCGCGGTACAGACCCTGCAGCCCGGCGGCGCTTTCGTCGCGAAAGTGTTCGCGGGCGGCGCCGACCGCGAACTGCTGACCGTCCTCAAGCAGAATTTCGCTACCGTGAAACACGCCAAGCCGCCCGCAAGCCGCAAGGGATCGCCCGAACTTTATGTGATCGCGCAGGGTTTCAAGGGGCGGCGCGAGGAAGACGGCGACGCGGACTGACGGCCGGACGGCGGCCGTCGCCGCTCCTCCCCGGCACGGGGAGGGGGACCACCGAAGGTGGTGGAGGGGCAGGTGCGACATGGTGCGCCTTTTCTGGATCGATGCGTAAACCGAGGGTGCCCCTCCACCATGCTTCGCATGGTCCCCCTCCCCGTGCCGGGGAGGAACGACACAGCCCCCTTCATCCCTTCCAATTCGGCCCGTCGCCGCTATCATCGAAGGTCCATCGATTATCGGGGGAAATCACATGCGTAGCGGGATTGCATCGCTGACCGTCCTGTCATTGCTGCTCGCCTCATGCGGCGGCGGAGGGTCGAGCGGCGGCGGTGGCGGCGGGCCGGTCACCGTCACCCCCACGCCGACCCCGACACCCACCGCAAGCTGCGGCCTCAGCGCGCGCCAGAGCTTCGCCAAGGCGGTGATCGACGAATGGTATCTCTTCCCCGGCGATGTCGCGACGAACGTCAATCCCGCGAACTTCGCCGACGTCCAGACCTATATCGACGCGCTCGTCGCGCCGTCCCGGGCGCTGAACAAGGATCGCTATTTCACCTATGTCACCTCGATCGCCGAGGAGGAGGCTTTCTTCACCAACGGATCGAGTGCGGGCTTCGGCGTCCGGCTCGCCTATGATCCGACCACCCAGCGCGTGATCATCGCCGAGGCCTATGAAAATGCCCCGGCGCTGGCGGCGGGAATCGATCGCGGCACGCAAATCGTGGGGATCGGAACGAATGCGTCGAACATTCGCGCCATCTCGACCATCGTCGCCAGCGAAGGCACGCAGGGGATCACCGACGCGCTGGGGTCGAGCGACCCCGGCGTGACCCGCGTCCTGCGGATCGTCGAACCCGGCGGCGGCACCCGCGACGTGTCGGTGACCAAGGCCGATTACGATCTCGACCCGATTTCCGACCGCTACGGCGCGAAAATCATCAGCGAGGGCGGGCACGCTTATGGCTATGTGAACCTGCGCAGCTTCATCAGTTCGGCCGACCCCCAGCTTCGCGCCGCCTTCCTGAATTTCCGCAACCAGGGGGTGACCGACGTCGTCATCGATCTGCGCTACAATGGCGGCGGGCTCGTCGCCACCGCCGAGCTGTTCGGCGACCTGCTCGGCCGCAACCGGGCCGCCAGCGACCTGTTCTCGCAGACCAATTTCCGCTCATCGAAATCGGAGAACAACACGCGCCACACCTTCACCACGCAGCCCGAATCGATCGCGCCGACGCGCATCGCCTTCATCGGCACCGGATCGACCGCCTCGGCGAGCGAACTGGTGATCAACGGGATGCTGCCCTACCTCGGCACCAATATGACGCTGGTCGGCAGCAACACCTATGGCAAGCCCGTCGGACAGATTGCGCTCGACAAGAGCGAATGCGACGAGCGGATGCGCGTGATCGCCTTTGCGACCGGCAATGCGGCGAGCAGCGGCGACTATTTCGACGGGCTGGCGCCGAAGATCGGCAACAGCTGCGCGGCGGACGACGACCTGTCCCTGCCGCTCGGCGACCCGCGCGAAGCCTCGGTGCGCGCGGCGATCGATTTCCTGGCGGGGGGAAGCTGCACGACGCCCATCGCCCAGGCCCCGTCCGGCGCCTCCGCGCAAAGCCGCAGCGTCCGGATGGCCGCCGAGCCCGAGATGCTGACGCCCGCAAAGCCCCGCGCGGCGCAGCGCGAACTGCCGGGGCTGTTTTGACGAAACGTCGGTTTTGGGGTGGGGGAGCGGCCCCTTCCTAACTTTCGTCATTCCCGCGAAAGCCGGAACCCAGAGCGTGCGTCGGCTGACCCCACTCTGGGTTCCGGCTTTCGCGGGAATGACGAAGGTAAGAGATACTGCGCGCGATTTTCAGCCTCTCGTCAATCCCGGACTTGATCCGGGATCCATTCTCTCAGCGCCGGTTGAATGGATCCCGGATCAAGTCCGGGATGACGACGTAAGGTAGGTCGGCTTCCGGTCGATTGCGGACGCTGCCCCCAGAACCCAGCCGAACCGCTACCCCTAGACTTTCCGGCCCGATCGATTATATACCGCTCGTTATGGAAAGTGACATCGCTACCCCGGTCAAGGGGCGCCCGCGCGAATTCTGTGTCGACAAGGCACTGGCCGAAGCCCTCCACGTCTTCTGGGCGAAGGGCTATGACGGCGCGTCGATGGCCGACCTGACCGAGGCGATGGGGATCACCAAGCCCAGCCTCTATGCCGCTTTCGGCAACAAGGAAGCGCTGTTTCACAAGGCGCTCGACCTCTACGAGACCGAAAAGCTGGAATATACGCGCGCCGCGCTCGACCAGCCGACCGCGCGCAAGGTCGCCGAATATTATCTCCACGGCGCGCTGATGACGCACGCCGGCACCACCGACCCCAAAGGATGCATGGGTATTTTGAGTTCGCTCGCCTGCAGCCCCGAAGCCGAGTCGATCAAGGCCGACGTGCTGGGGCGCCGTGCCTCGTCGCAGCGCGCGCTGGTCGAGCGTTTCGAGCGCGCGAAGGCCGAGGGCGACCTGCCCGCGCATGTCGACGCGCAGGGGCTGACCAGCCTTCTCTACGCCCTGCTGCAGGGGATTTCGGTTCAGGCCGGCGCGGGCGCGACGATGGACGAGCTCGAGCGGCTGGTCGACACCAGCCTGGCGCTCTGGCCCAGCGCCTGAAGACGGTCTTTTGCCTCGCATCCCGGGCCTGATCGGGGATCGACAGGGGGCGGCCGAAACAGGGCCACCGAATTTTTCGATACCGGTCGGTATAAAACTCCTTGACAAGATGAACGGCATGTTTATATACCGTGTGGTACAGATGGTTGGAATGACCGCCGCGCCACAAGAAGCGCGGATGCACTCCGCTCCTGCTGTGCCGGCCTGATCCCGGGCCAACCCAGACAGACATGTTTCGCAGGATCGCGCCCCGCCATCGATGAAGGCGGGATCGCCTTCCTGCATCCAGACTCTCCCCTCGCCGGGCGCAAGCGTTCCGGGGCGTGAGCCCCCTTGCGCCCGGCAAATATCCACGGAGGACCGACCATGGCCTATCTTGCCCTGACCGACGGAGTCGCCGCCGCCATCGCGCCGGCTTCCGCCTTCTCCCCCACATTTTCCCCCGCAGCGCCGAAAGCCGATAGTCCCGCAGGCTTTTCGGCGCTGGAATGGTCGGTCGTGATGCTTGCCCGTCACGACCGGCCATCGAGCCTGCGCGAGCCCGGCCGGGTCGCGAAATGGCTCGGGCGGATTTTTGGCGACGCGGTGAACCGCCGTCTCGCCGATCCGCGGCTCGAAGCGCTGCGCCGGATGGCGGTGCTGACCTGGCACCACAGCTATTCGGTGCCGAAGGCCGAACTCAAGGCCTTCTTCGCCGCGGGTTTCAGCACCGATCATTATGAACTGCTGGGCAAGCGCGTCGCCGAAGTCCACGTCGCCCGCCTCTTCCGAAAGTGAACCCATGAACATGCTCTCCCCGATCCGGCCCCCCTTGGAGTCCGAGGAGACGGCGAACGCCGCCCTCGCCCCGACCCAGCCCCCGCGCCGCTGGCGCCGGACCCTGCAGATCGGCCTGCCGGTCGCGCTTGTCATCGCCGGCGGCTGGGGCCTGACTCACCGCGAGGCGCCGGCCAACGCCGCGCCGCCGATCCCGGTCGTCACCGTCGCGGCCCCGCTGGTCCGCGACATCGACGAATGGGACGATTATGTCGGCCGCTTCGAGGCAAGCCAGGCCGTCGAAGTGCGCCCGCGCGTCTCGGGCCAGCTCGTCGGCGTCCATTTCACCGACGGTCAGATCGTCCGCAAGGGCCAGCTTCTCTTCTCGATCGACCCGCGCCCCTTCGCCGCCGCGCTCGCCGAAGCGCGCGCCGAAGCGGCCAGCGCGCGCAGCGATCTGGCGCTCGCGCAGACCAACCTTGCGCGCGCCAACCGGCTCGTCGCCGACGACGCGGTGTCGCAGAGCGACCTCGACCAGCTCGGCGCCAAGCTGCGCGCGGCGTCGGCCGCGCTCGCGGCCGCCGATGCGCGCGTGCGCTCGCGCGCGCTCGACATGGAGTTTACGCAGGTGCGCGCACCGATCAGCGGACGCATCTCCGATCGCCGCGTCGACGCGGGCAATCTCGTCGCCGCAGGCGAAGGCAGCGCCGGTAGCCTGCTGACGACGATCAACGCGCTCGATCCCATTTATTTCAGCTTCAACGGCTCCGAAGGCCTGTTCCTGAAAGCCAAGCGCGCTCAGGAAGACGGGGCGAAGGGAACCGAGGTGCAGATCAAGCTGCAGGACGAGGCCGACTACAGCCGCACCGGAAAGCTCGACTTCACCGATAACGGCATCGACCCGCGATCGGGGACGATCCGCGGCCGCGCGGTGATCGCCAATCCCGACCTGTTCCTGTCGCCGGGGATGTTCGGCAACATGCGGCTGGCGAGCGGCGCCAGCGAGCGCGCGCTGCTCGTCCCCGACGCGGCCGTGCAGACCGACCAGGCGCGCAAGACTTTGCTGGTGGTCGGCAAGGACGGTCAGGTCGCGACGCGCGAGGTCCGGCTCGGTCCGGTCGTCGATGGCCTCCGCGTCGTGCGCGGCGGCATCGCACCGACCGACCGCATCGTGATCACCGGCACCCAGCTCGCGCAACCAGGCACGAAGGTGCAGACGCGCGCGGGCAAGATTTCGCCGGTTGCCGAAACCGCCCCGCCGCCGAGTGAGGCGCTGGTCGGCGAAGCCACCTTCGCACGGTAACGCCTTGAAGCCCCTCCCTTCGGGGAGGGGTTTGGGGAGGGCCTGTCACCGCCCTCCCCGCTGCGAGTAGCGAACAAGTTCGCAACTCTCGCTGCCCCTCCCGCAAGCGGGAGGGGATGAAACAAGATCAAATTTTTCGATCCTCCAGTCCGGGGAGCCGGTCATGCGTCTTTCGCGCTTCTTCATCATCCGCCCGATCTTCGCCGCGGTCATCGCGGTGATCATCACTCTCGTCGGCGCGATCGCTTACTGGTCGCTGCCCGTCTCGCAATATCCCGACATCGTCCCGCCGACGGTCACGGTCACCGCCAGCTATCCCGGCGCGTCGGCCGAGACCGTCGCCGAGACGGTGGCGACGCCGATCGAGCAGGAGATCAACGGCGTCGACAACATGCTCTATCAGTCGAGCCAGTCGACCGGCGACGGCAATGTGACGATCACCGTCACCTTCAAGATCGGCACCGACCTCGACGCCGCGCAGGTGCTGGTGCAGAACCGCGTCGCGATCGCGGTGCCGCGCCTGCCCGAAGCGGTGCAGCGGCTCGGCGTCGTGACGCGCAAGACCTCGCCCGACTTTCTGATGGTCGTGAACCTCGTCTCGCCCGACAAGTCGCTCGATCGTTCCTATCTTTCCAACTATGCGCTGACCCAGCTCAAAGACCGCCTCAGCCGCATCGACGGCGTCGGCGATGTCCGCCTGTTCGGCGCGCGCGACTATGCGATGCGCGTGTGGATCGACCCGACGCGCGCCGCTTCGCTGAACTTGACGGCAGGCGAAATCGTCGCGGCGCTGCGCGCGCAGAATGTGCAGGTCGCGGCGGGATCGCTCGGCCAGCCGCCCTATGCGAACGGCAACGCCTATCAGCTCAATGTCGAGACGCAGGGCCGCCTCGCCGACGCGCAGCAGTTTGCCGACGTCGTGATCCGCACCGATGCCGACGGGCGGCAGGTGCGCGTCGCCGACGTCGCCCGCGTCGAGCTCGGCGCGTCGGATTATAACAGCAACACCTATCTGTCGGGCGATCCGACAGTGATCCTCGCGGCCTTCCAGCGTCCGGGCTCGAACGCGCTCGAAGCCGCAAAGGCGATCGAGACCGAGATGGCGGCGGCATCGAAGAGCTTTCCCAAGGGCCTCGAATATCGCGTCATCTATAACCCCACCAAGTTCATCGAGCAGTCGATCGACGCGGTGAAGGACACTTTGCTCGAAGCGATGGTGCTTGTCGTCATCGTGATCCTGGTCTTCCTGCAGAAATGGCGCGCCGCGGTGATCCCGATCGTCGCGATTCCGATCTCGCTCGTCGGTACCTTCGCGGTGCTCGCGGGGCTCGGCTACAGCCTCAACAGCCTGTCGCTTTTCGGACTCGTGCTGGCGATCGGCATCGTCGTCGACGATGCGATCGTCGTGGTCGAGAATGTCGAGCGAAACCTCGAGCGCGGGCTGTCGGCGCTGAAAGCCGCGCAGACATCGATGGACGAGGTGTCGGGCGCGCTCGTCGCGATCGTCCTCGTGCTGTGCGCGGTGTTCGTCCCCACCCTGTTCCTGACCGGGTTGTCGGGCGCCTTCTATCGGCAGTTCGCGGTAACGATCTCGACCGCGACGATCATCTCGCTGATCGTCTCGCTCACCCTGTCGCCCGCGCTGGCCGCCATCCTGCTGAAGCCGCACGCCGAACCCGAACAGCCCTCACGCCTCCGCGAACTCGCGGCCCGTGCCGGTGACGCCTTCAACGAAGCGTTCGAGAAGATGAGCACGGCTTATGCATCGCTCACCGCGCGGCTGGTCCGCCAGCCGAAGCGGATGATGATCACCTATGGCGGGCTGATCGCTGCGACCATGGGCCTGTTCTGGGCAACCCCGACCGGCTTCATCCCCGCACAGGACCAGGGCTATTTCCTCGCAGTCGTGCAATTGCCGCCGGGGGCCTCGGTCGAGCGCACCGACGCGGCGCTCCGCAAGGTTGCTGCGCGTATCCTGCCGAACAAGGGCATTCTCGGATCGGTGATGCTCGCGGGCTTCGACGGGCCGTCGCAGACGCTCGCCCCGAATGCTGCCGCCGCTTACTTTCCGCTCAAGAGCTTCGAGGAGCGCAAGAAGCTCGGCGTCAGTTTCGACGAGATCATGAACGAAGCGCGCGCCGACGTCGCCGACATCACCGAAGCGCGCGTGATCGTGATTCCGCCGCCGCTGATTCAGGGCATCGGCTCGGCCGGCGGGTATCGGATGATAGTGCAGGATCGCGGCGGCCATGGATACCAGAAGCTGGCCGAGGAATCGGGCAAGCTGATCGGCAAGGCCAATGAAGCGCCGGGTCTGGCGCAGGTCTTCACCTTCTTCGATACCGGGTCCCCGCGCGTCTATGCCGACATCGACCGGGCGAAGGCGAACCTGCTCGGCGTCCCGCCCGAGCGCGTGTTCGAGACGCTGCAGGTCTATCTGGGGTCGGCGTTCGTCAACGATTTCAACCTGCTCGGTCGCACCTACCGCGTCACCGCGCAGGCCGATGCGCCCTTCCGCCAGTCGGTCGCCGATATCGCCAACCTCCAGACGCGCTCGAACACGGGGGAGATGGTGCCGATCGGGTCGGTCGCGACCTTCAAGGACAAGACCGGTCCGTACCGCGTCGTCCGCTATAACCTCTATCCTGCGGTCGAGGTCGATGGCGACACCGCGCCGGGCTATTCGTCGGGCGCGTCGCTGACGACGATGGAGAAGCTCGCCGCCGACACCCTGCCCGCAGGATATGCCACCGAGTGGACCGGCATCGCCTTCCAGCAGAAGGCGGCGGGCAGCACGGCGGCGCTCGTCTTCGCGCTGGCGGTGGTGTTCGTCTTCCTCGTCCTCGCCGCGCAATATGAGAGCCTGACGCTGCCGCTGTCGATCATCCTGATCGTGCCGATGTGCCTGTTCGCGGCGATGGTCGGCGTGAATCTGCGCGGAATGGACAATAATGTCCTGACGCAGATCGGGCTCGTCGTCCTCATCGCGCTCGCGGCGAAGAATGCGATCCTGATCGTCGAATTCGCCAGGCAGGCCGAAGAACAGGACGGGCTGTCGCCGGTCGAGGCCGCGGTGCGCGCCGCGCGCGATCGCCTGCGCCCGATCCTGATGACCAGCTTCGCCTTCATCCTCGGCGCGGTGCCGCTGCTGATCGCGAGCGGCGCCGGGGCGGAACTGCGGCAGGCCCTCGGCACCGCGGTCTTCTTCGGGATGATCGGGGTCACCGCCTTCGGCCTGCTCTTCACCCCCACCTTCTATGTCGTCTGCCGCGCGCTCGGCGATTGGCTGGCACAGCGGCGGCGTAGGGGCGAGCATGGCGCGGCAGCTCCGGTGCCCGCGGAATAATGCCTGCCCCAATTTCCGTGTGTCCCCGCGCAGGCGGGGACCCATCTCCGGTCGGTTCCCGTTTGCACCGTCCGATGATGGGCCCCCGCATTCGCGGGGGAACACGGAGATCTTGAAAGCAAAGTCTGGAGATTTTCGATGATCCTTCGCCCCTTGCTCACCACCCTATCCGCGCTCACGCTGGCCGCGTGCGCGGTCGGGCCGGACTACGCCCGCCCCGCTCCCCCTGCGGCGTCGTCCGGCCCCTTCCTCTCGACCCAAGCCGGCGTGACCAGCCCCCTACCCGCCGATGCCGAATGGTGGCGGCTTTACAAGGATCCGGTGCTCGACGGGCTGATCGCCGACGCGCTCGCCGCGAACACCGACGTCCGCGTTGCCGTCGCCCGCATCGCCAAGGCCCGGGCAGCCTTACGCGAAGTGCGCGGCGACCGCCTGCCGTCGACCGACTTCAGCGCCGGGGCGACCTATGGACGCGTCAGCGAAGGGCAGGTGCCGCCGGGGGCCGACCGCACCGGCTGGCAGGTCGATGGCGGCCTTACCGTCGGCTACGAGGTCGACCTGTTCGGCCGCGTCTCGCGAGGGGTCGAGGCCGCGCGCGGTGACCTCGGCGCCGCCGAGGCCGATGCCGATGCGGTGCGCGTTACCGTCGCCGCCGAAACCGCGCGCGCCTATGCCGACGCCGCCTCGGCCGCCGAGCGGCTGGGCGTCGCGACGCGCATCGTCGCCTTGCTCGACCAGTCGGTGGCGCTCACCGCGCGCCGCGCCGAGGTCGGGCTGACGACCAGGCTCGATACCGCGCGAATCGCGGCGCTGCGCGATCAGCGCCGCGCCGACATTCCCGCGATCGCCGCCGAACGCGACGCCGCGCTGTTCCGTCTCGCGACGCTGACCGGCCGCGCCCCCGCCGACCTGCCGCCGGTCGCCGCCGCACGCACGACGACGTTGCGGCTCGACCAGCCGATCCCGGTCGGCGACGGTGCCGCGCTGCTCGCGCGACGTCCCGACGTTGCTGCCGCCGAGCGCCGTCTTGCGGCGTCGACCGCGCGCATCGGCGTCGCGACGGCCGACCTCTATCCGAAGATCACGCTCGGCGGGTCGGTCGGCCAGACGAGCAGCGGCCTCGGCGATCTGTTCGGCGGCGGGCCGCTGCGCTGGCTGCTCGGCCCGCTGATCAACTGGAATTTCCTCAACCAGGAAGGCGCGCGGGCGCGGATCGCGGGGGCGGAGGCCGACACGCAGGCATCGCTCGCCCAGTTCGACGGCACGGTGCTGCGCGCGCTTGAGGAAGCCGAAACCGCACTCTCCGCCTATGCGCACCAGCTCGACCGGCGAACGGCGCTGCAGGCGGCGCGCGATCAGGCCGCGACGGCGGTGAAGATCACGCGCGCGCAGCAGCGCGAAGGCGCGATCGACGGACTCGCCGCGCTCGACGCCGAACGCAGCTTCGCCGAAACCGAAGCCTCGCTGGCGCTCGCCGACGCGCGCATCGCCGATGCGCAGGTCGACCTGTTCCGGGCGCTTGGCGGACGGTGGACGAAAAGCTGAGCCGGTTGCCGCTATCCGCGCTCGATCATCGCGAGCAGCGCGTCGCCCGCCTTGCCGCGATAGCGTTCCTTGTGGCGCAGACCATAGAAGGGGCGCGGTTCGAGGTCGAAAGCGGTGCGCTGGATTCGTCCGGCGCGCAGCAAGGGCTCGACGACCAACGTCGAGATCAGCGTATGGCCCGCCCCCGCGCTGACCGCCGAGCGGACCGCCTCGTTCGACGGCAGGGTGAGGATCACGTCGAGGTCGGCGAGCGTCAGGCCGAGCGGGGCGAGCGCAGCCTCGAAGGTCGAACGCGTGCCCGACCCTTCCTCGCGCAGCACCCAGGGGACCGAAACCAGCCAATCCCTGTCGGCGCCGCCCGGCGCGGCTTCGGAGCCGACCAGCGCAAGATCGTCGTGGCCGACCGTCCAGCGCGCCAGCGCCGGATCGTCGATCAACCCCTCGACAAAGCCAAGCTCGGCGCTGCCCTCGCGCACCCGATCCGCCGCCTGCTCGCTGTTGCCGATCGACAGCGTGACGGCGATTCCGGGGTAGCGTCGGCGAAACCGCGCGAGGAACGGGGGCAGCCAATAGCCGGCGATCGTCTGGCTGGCGACGAGCGTCAGCGTGCCGCGCTCCAACCCGCCGAACTCGGCCAGCGTGCGCTCGGCGCTCGCGGCGCGGCCGAGCACAGCGCGCGCCTCGACCAGGAACAGCCGGCCCGCGTCGGTCAGTTCGATCCGCCGCCCGATGCGGTGGAACAGCGGGACATTGTGCCGCTCCTCCAGCGTCTTGATCGCCGCGCTGACCGCCGACTGGGTGATGTGGAGCGCCTCCGCCGCGCGCGTCATATGCTCGCGCTCCGCGACCCCGACGAAGATGCGGAGCTGCTCGAGCGTCATGGGATCGGTGCCATCGAGGCGCGCATGATCGTCTCCTTTGCACGCAGGATGCGCCGCGCCATTCAATCTGTCCAAGCGAATATATCGGTCGTTCCAACAATTAAAATCGATTGATTAGCGTGAACGCGATCAACAAGCGCAGGCGATTGAAACGAGCAGCAACTTGCGTTGGAGGCGACCGGAAAAGCGGCCGATAGCGAAGGCATCGAGGGCGACCTACCGCCTACCCGCCTTTCAGAAAGAAGCCGTCATGGCGACCGTCCCCCTTTCCGCCGCCGCAATCCGCAGGCCCCGCACCGCCAGGATCGAACGGATCGTTCCCGGGCTGGCGCTCTGCCTCGGCGTCACCGGCGTCGCGTTCGCGCTGGCCGGCATCGAGCAGCGATTGTTCGGCGAGGTCTGGCTGGAAGCGCTGGTGCTGGCGATCCTGATCGGCACTGCGATCCGCTCCATCTGGACGCCGCCGGCTCGCTGGCTTCCGGGAATCGATTTCAGCGCCAAATTGCTGCTCGAAATCGCCGTGGTTCTGCTCGGCGCATCGGTCAGCGCCGCAACGATCCTCGCCGCGGGTCCGGCGCTGCTGATCGGCATCGCCGCCACCGTCTTCCTTGCGATCGGCGCGAGCTTCGCGATCGGGCGGCTGCTTGGCCTGCCCAGGCGAATGGCGACGCTGGTCGCGTGCGGCAATTCGATCTGCGGCAATTCGGCGATCGCAGCGGTCGCTCCGGTGATCGGCGCCGACAGCGACGACGTCGCGGCGGCGATCGCCTTTACGGCGGTGCTCGGCGTCGGGGTCGTACTGGGTCTGCCGCTGCTCGGGCTGGCGCTACGCCTTAGCGAACTCCAATATGGCGCGTTCGCCGGGCTCACCGTCTATGCAGTGCCCCAGGTCATCGCCGCCGCCACGCCGATGGGCGCGACGGCAATCCAGATGGGCACGCTGGTCAAGCTGGTCCGCGTGCTGATGCTCGGTCCGGTCTGCCTGACCCTTTCGATTCTCGCCCCGCGTCTTTGCGAGGATGGCACCGAGCTCGCCCGGCTCGCATCCGCCGAACGCCGGAAAGCCAACCGCCTGCCGATCCATCATCTTGTGCCGTGGTTCATCCTCGGCTTTCTGGGCATGATCGCCGCACGCTCGTTCGGGCTGATCCCGCAAGCGGCTCTGGCGCCGATCGCCGGCGCCGCGACGCTGCTGACCGTGGTGTCGATGGCGGCGCTTGGCCTCGGCGTCGATGTCCGCACCGTCGCCAAGGCGGGCGGGCGCGTGACGGCAGCGGTGGTGCTGTCGCTGCTGGTGCTCGGGGCGATCAGCTTTGCGCTGGTCACGATGCTCCATCTCGGCTGATCGGGCCGATAACCACGCGGTACGCGCCGATCCAGCATGACAACAACGCAGTCACCACAGGCCGGGGCCTTTTTAGCTTTCGTCGATTTCTGAATGACTGGAGGGTGAAGGGAATCGAATAATCGCAAGAACCGAAGGGAAGCCTAGTCATTCAGTCCGATGCTAATTTGGAGGCCCCCTGAAAAGCCCCCGTAAGTACTGTACTTAAAAGTCCGGAGGTTCGATTCCGACCGTGGAGCTTGTTGAGCATGTTCGGCCGACGACTCCTCCTCTAATCGAAAAGATAACCCAGCGCTCTGAGAAGGCCAACGACAAAGGAACCGCCCACTACACAGGTCGCGATCCAAAATTCGATCGCGAGCGCCCTGTCCCGCCATTTCCTCGCTTGCTTTGCCATATGCCGACAATGACACGACCGAATATAGTAGGAAACCCGCGTTCTTGTTCTGACGTACGAAATAGGAATTGGTGCCCGGCCCAGTCCCGAAAGGGATAGGGAGCCCAGAACCGGGCACCCCTCGCGCTAGCCTGACGGCTTGCGGCGAATTCCATCATTTGGCTTCTGATTCAATATCGCGCGGAGGCATGCGTTGGTTGCAGGGGCTAACTTGGCGAACGACCGGATCGAATGGTGGCGCAAAATGGCGCTCCCATTTTTTTTCGGGCTGCGCTAATTTCTAACCACAGAACATCTGCAAACGGGGAGTCGCAGGATGCTTATCGCTTCAATTCTTTTGGCTGCAATGGCGCCAGCACCGGCCGGCAATGTCGACGCGACGCGAGCCGCCTTCACGAAATGCCTCCGCGAGCATCTCAAGAAGCAGCTTGAGGCCAAGGTGACGGAGGCGGAGTTTGAACTTTCCGTGAAGTCGGCGTGCGACACAGAACAATCGGCATTTAAGGCAGCGGTTACGGCGACCAACCGGGCGGGCGGCGATTCGCAAGCCGATGCCGAGGAAAATGCGCAGATGCAGATCGACGACTATCACGCGAACTTCACGGACAAGTTCAAGGACTACGCTTCGACCAATACCATGCCGGGCGAATGATAGTTTCGGAGGAGGCAGCGCGTCAGTGACGTATTGGCGGCGCGCCTCCTTCGTCCATCAACAGTAAGAGCTCGCGAAGCTTAAAGCGCAAGCTGGCGAGCTCGAGCCCAACAGTAGCTTCGCGCCGCCCGGCGGCGATGAGCAGGTGACGCAGAAGTTCGTCCGAATGTCGCATCAGTGCGAGTAGGTGCGATCCACTAGGAGCGTGAGTTCCAGCGAGCCAATGCTTCACACATCGCTCGCTGGCGCCCGTCCATCGCATCAGCGTTTTGACCCCTCGATGGGTCTCTCCGACTTCCTCCGTGAGCGCGGCTGAAACCAGTTCCGCGAAGGTGATGTCGGCCTGTCGTTGCGGTAAACTCTTGCCCGTTTTCGGCAACATCTTACCTCTCCTCGCCGTCTATACTCACCCCGCGTTGCGTCATCGACTCGTGGGGATCGCATACGGCCGGACCCTGCGAGCCATCCTCTTTAGATTTGGGGCTGGTGAAGTGGCAGAATGGTCCGATCAGTTCCGAAAAGAAGGCGAAGCGCTGTCGCCGACGGTTCGCGCTGCCGAATATGTGCGGATGTCGACCGATCACCAGCGTTACTCCACCGAGAATCAAGGTGAGGCAATCCGCCGGTACGCTGAGACTCGCGGAATTGAGATCGTCAGAACCTATGCCGACGCCGGAAAAAGCGGATTGAGTATCGACGGCCGGGACGCTCTTAAAAAATTGATCGAGGATGTTCAGGCCGGGACAACCGATTTCACGATGGTTTTGGTCTATGATGTCAGTCGCTGGGGCCGGTTCCAGGACGCCGACGAGAGCGCCTACTACGAATATATCTGTAAGCGGGCAGGGATCGCCGTCGAATATTGCGCGGAGCAGTTCGACAATGACGGCAGCCCGGTCTCGACGATCGTAAAGGGCGTCAAGCGCGCCATGGCTGGCGAGTATATACTGAACCGCCTTCATCGCACCGATCCCGCGAGAGTACGGGGAGCACTCTCGTGAACGCGCGGAAATCTGCGGCCTCGATGCAGGCTGCACTCCCTGTAGTCGAACCGTACTCGCGAAAAGTGGCGGAAAAGCTGGATGCACCCGTGCGTGAGGTGTGTATCCAAATTACGGGTCCGATGCGTAGCATCGCGGCCCTGCAACCTTGCCGCAGAAGCAATCGTCTCAGACATGATCCGAGCCCTCCTTGCGGGCAGCCGCGACCATGCGATCCTGATCGAAGATGTCGCCCCTTGCCGCGATCATCGTCTTAGCCTTGCGATCGGCAGCCTCGCGATCAAACGCGACCGGCGTCATCGGACATTCTCGCAGACCGTTATCGGCAACCCACGCTTGTATCGCCCGCTCGATCGCCGCCCGCATTTGAAAATGAAGATCGCTCGCCTGATAAGGATCGAGGTGGGCGGTGACACCGGAGCTGAGAATGAGACCGCCCAGCGGGAAAACATGGTTGCCCGCCCACTGGTACGGACCATCTATGCGGCAGAAACTGGTTTCGCCGTCATAGAGAGCGATAGGCGGGCGCTCTGCCCGGTTCCAGGCAGCGAGCGCGGACCGATAGGTATCTCCGTCTTCACCGTCAGCGATCAGCTTCTCTATGAGCGGAACGACACAGGGTGCGTTGTATCGGTCGACGGCGAAACGCAGGATGACCTTGTGGTCAAAGCGGAAGAAATTGGCGAGCCGGTCGACGGTTTTGCTCAGAATGGACATACGGTGTCCTTTCAATAAAATGGGATGTGTCGGTGGGATGGTGGGCGACGTGTCGCCCTCGGGGGATCAGGCCTGAGTCTGGGTCAGCCGTCTGATCGACGCGGTGGTGATCAGCGTCCGCGTTCCGATCTTGAGGGCATCGACCTGTCCGGTCTTGATGAGCTTGTAGATCGTGCTGCGGCCGACGCCGAGCGCCTTGGCCGTGCGGTTAATCGAGTATGCGAGTTCATCCATTGTCGCCTCCGTTGGAGTGCCGCGATGCGGCGGGCGACAGGATCATTTGCAGCTAAGCGCTGACAGTTCCAACAGCATGTGGATGCAGTGGAAATCTGCCGTTCGTGGCTACTCCCCGGTAATTGCCTATCTCGGGAACCACGCAAATGCGTGGTTCCCCGATAATTCAGAATAGGATTAAGACGAACGATTTTTCGCGATCGTCTCCAGAATTTGATTTGCGTAAGGCGCAAGCTGGGACTGGCTGGGCACCTTCAGACGCCTGCCTTCATACCAATCCTCCAGCAGCTCGATTATTTCCTTCTGATTGCCGCGCTGCTTCGAGATGTCGAGCGCCCGCACCTTGGGGTGATCAATCAGCGCGATGATTGCATTGGTATGATCGTACTGCTTCGGTGCCCCCTTGCGACTCGGTTTGGCCTTGGCGTCAGCGATCAGTTTGTCGACGTCCGCTTCAAGGAACAGTTCGCGGTCGAACCAGAGACCCGCAGGGCCGAAGAGCGCGTTGCGGATCGTGCTGCCCTTGGCCACATGGGCGGCGCGAAGCTTTCCGAAGAAATAGCGATGGTCAACGTAGCGGCGCGCGCCATTTCGGGTGAGGTAAAAGGCGCGCGGGGACGTTTCGAGTTGAAGGATGGCGAACAGTCGTTCCAGATTGCGGACAGCAGAGTCTCCCGGGTCCGCATAGACAGGATTCTGCGGTGTAGATGCCTGCATCCCGCCGTATTGAAACACGCGCCAGGATGCGCCAACCGCGATCATCAATCCAGAACAGCCCAATCCAATCAGCCTGACTGCATCGGCGGCGGGCGCCTCATTGAAAGTGAGGATGAGCCCAGGAAGAAGTGTAACGGTTGTCGCGAAAGCAGTCGCCGCAAATGAGGTGGACCAGAGCCAGTATCGTTTCTGGATGGCGCGCGAGGCATCCGCCGTGATGCGGTCAAGCTCGGCAAGGCCAGTCTGCTCATCGGTGTTGATGAAGCGGGCTGCAACCCTGCGGAGCGGCAATACTTCCTTTCGGTCCTCCACCATCTTCTCCTAGCGAGGGATGGCTACATTGCCTCCATCACAGAGCTGACACAAATAATCACTCCACCACTGCGCCATCTCGACGCGTTCAGCCCAATAAGCCGACTGATTGTATATGCGGCGAATGCTGCCCGCGACCATGTGGGCAAGGGCACGTTCGATGGCATCGGGGTTCCACTTGCCAGACTCGTTAAGCAGCGAAGAGGCCGAGGTCCGGAACCCGTGGGCCGTCATTTGCTCCTTGGAATAGCCCAGACGACGAAGCGCTGCGTTGATCGTGTTGTCGCTGATCGGTCGCGCCCGTGTTCGTACCGATGGAAACACGTATCTGCCGTTGCCCGAGAGCCCACGCATACTTTCCAAAATCGCGAGCGCTTGGCGCGATAGAGGCACCGCATGCGGTTGGCGCATCTTCATCTTCGCTGCGGGTAGCGTCCAAACTGCCTTCGCGAAGTCGATTTCTGTCCATTCCATTTGACGCAGTTCGCCGGGCCTCTGGAAGACATGCGGGGTTAGCTTTAACGCATACATCACTGCTGGGTCACCGACATATCCCTCAATCGCACGGAGTAGAGCGCCAAACTCAATTGGGTCGGTGATTGCCGCGAAATGTTTGACGGTCGGTTGAATTAGCGCGCCAAGCAACATCTGTGCGGGATCGCGTTCGGCCCGCGCCGTGGCGGCGGCGTAGCGGAAAACGCGGCTCGCGAACGACCGGACCTGCTTGGCGGTCTCCAAACGCCCGCGCCGTTCCTGCTTTTTCAGTTCGTGGAGTAACTCCGCAGGCGTGATGTCGGCCACCGGCCGCCGCCCGAACTCCGCGCCTAGCAGCCGCAGAAGCCAGCGATGCTTTTCGAGTGTCGCGGCTGCGACTCCTTCCTTCTCTCGCTTCGCTATCAGCTCTTCAGCGACCGCCGAGAAACTATTGCCCGCGCTGATGCTCGCAGCGATTCGAGCCTGCCGCTTGGCAGTATTGGGATCGACTGCATGGGCGAGCTGCTTCTTTGCATCTTCTCTAGCCGCTCGCGCTTCCGCGAGCGTAATTGCGGGATAAGCGCCGAGGGCCAGTTTGCGCTCCACTCCATGCAGGCGATATTTAACGCGCCAGAGTTTGCTGCCGGTAGGATTGACCAAAAGATAAAGGCCGCCCGAATCTGATATCTTATATGGCTTATCTTTTGGCTTCGCTTTGCGGATCGCGGTGTCGGTGAGCGCCATTTGGGGGCCTCGCAAATCAGGGGCTTTGGAAAGGCCCCCGGATATGCCCCCGAATCGTTCAGCTACACGCGATCATGGGCAATCACCGGAAGCCAGTGAATGCTCAAAAACTAGCGGATTTTCAGGGTTTTTTCAACCATCAGCGACTGCGCGTGGGCAGCAAGATGGAGCGGGTGAAGGGAATCGAACCCTCGTCGTAAGCTTGGGAAGCTTCTGCTCTGCCATTGAGCTACACCCGCGCGCTGTCCGGCCTTTGCCGTTTCGCGCGCCGCCGGTCAATCCTTCGCCGTACCGCTCGCACAAAAAGCAGCTTGTCGCGGCGCGCGCGGCGCAATAGCGGCAAGGAGACAAGACATAGGGAGAGAGAAGCCGGTGTTCGATACGCTCAGCCTCGCCAGCCTGCCGGCCGCCGATGAAGCGATCCGGCCGGCGATTCGCGCGCTTGCGGCTGAAGCCGCCTCGTCGGCCGGTGCCGATCGCCGCGTCCGCTCGTGGCAGGGCTATGATCCCGCCTTCAGCCGTCGCCTCGGCGAGGCGGGCTTTCTCGGCCTCACGCTCCCCAAGCGCTATGGCGGGCACGAGCGCGGGCCGTTCGCGCGCTTCGTCGTCGTCGAGGAATTGCTTGGCGTCGGGGCGCCGGTCGCGGCGCACTGGATCGCCGACCGGCAGAGCGCGCCGCTGATCCTCAATTTCGGCAACGAAGCGCAGCGCGAATATTATCTGCCGCGGATCGCGCGCGGCGAAATCTTCTTCTGCATCGGAATGAGCGAGCCGGGGTCGGGCTCCGACCTTGCCAGTGTGCGTACCCGCGCGGCGCGCACCGAAACCGGCTGGCGCGTCAACGGGCAGAAGATCTGGACGTCGGGCGCGCCGCATTGCGACTATATGATCGCGCTGCTCCGCACCTCGGGCGGCCCCGAAGACCGCCACGCCGGGCTGTCGCAGCTCATCATCGACCTCAAGGCGCCCGGCGTCACCATCCGCCCGATCCGCGACCTTGCGGGCGACGAACATTTCGCCGAAGTCTTCTTCGAGGATGTCGATCTGCCCGCCGACGCGCTGATCGGCGAAGAGGGCGAGGGATGGAAACAGGTCACCGCCGAACTCGCCTTCGAGCGCAGCGGGCCCGAGCGCATCTATTCGAGCGTCGTGCTGCTCGACGCGTGGATCGCGCATTTACAGCGCACGGGGCGCCGCGACGATCCGGCGACCCTCGCGCTCGTCGGCGATTTCACCGCGCGGCTCGGCGTGCTGCGCGCGATGTCGATCGCCTGCACCGCACGGCTCGCGGCGGGCGAAAGTCCGGTGACCGAGGCGTCGCTGGTCAAGGACCTCGGCACCGCGTTCGAGCAGCAACTGCCGGCGGCCATCGGCGACGATCTGGCCGCGCATCCCGATGAGGCGGTCGATGCGGAGCTCTATCGCGCCCTGCTCTACGTCACCCATGTCGCGCCGAGCTTTTCGCTGCGCGGCGGGACGCGCGAGATATTGCGCGGGATCATCGCGCGCGGGATGGGGTTACGGTGATGAGCGAATTTCTCCTGCCCTTCGAACGGATGCTGGAAAATCTCTCGCCGCCCGCAGTGGTCCGCGCGGTCGAGGCGGGCGCCAGCGCCGACGCGCTGTGGGACGGCCTCGCCGAATCGGGTTTCCTCGATGCGCTGGTTCCCGAGGAGCGCGGCGGCGCGGGCCTGCCGCTCGCCGAGGTCGGCGCGCTGTGGCAGGCACTCGGCCGCCACGCCGTGCCGCTCCCGGTCGGCGAGACGATGCTCGCGCGCGCGTTGCTCGCCGACGCTCCCGACGGCCCGATCGCGCTCGCGACCGCGAAGCCGGGGGTCGGGATCGTCGTGCCCTTCGGCCGCGTCGCGCGCCATGTCCTGCTCGAAATCGACGGAACGCTTTATCTGGTCGATGCGGCGGGCGAGCCGACCGGCGTGCCGGGCAGTCTCGCCGCGCGGATGTGCTGGGATGCGGTTCCTTCGGCCAACGTCGGCACCGCTCCCGCAGGCGGCCTTCGCGCGATCGCCGCGATTCTCCGTGCCGCGCTGATCGCGGGTGCCGCCGACCGGTTGACGGCGATGACCGCCGCCTATGCCGGCGAGCGCGTCCAGTTCGGCAAGCCGATCGGCAAGCAGCAGGCGCTCCAGCAGCAGATGGCGGTGATGGCCGAGGATATGGTCGCGTGCCGCATCGCGGCCGCGCTCGGCTGCGCGGGCGGCCTGCCGCCAAGCCTCGCCGCCGCGGCGACCGCCAAGTCGGTGACGAGCGCCGCCGCCGTCCGCCTCGCCGCGACCGCGCACGCGGTCCACGGCGCGATCGGGATCAGCGAGGAATATGACCTCCAACTCTACACTCGCCGCCTGCACGAAGGACGATTGGCCGACGGGTCGGAAAGCTATTGGAACCGCCTGCTCGGCGCCGCACGTCTCGGCGACGCGCGCGGGTCGGTCGATTATGTGCGGGAACTCCTCTAACCCCCGTTTCCGTCATCCCGGCGAAGGCCGGGATCTCCCCCTATCGCCATGACGTACCGGCGAGATCCCGGCCTTCGCCGGGATGACGAGGTAAGAGCCTTCTTACCGCGGTTCAGCGCGCCGACTCCAGGATCGTCTCCATCGCGACGAAGGTCGAGGTGCTCGCGACATGCGGCAGGCTCGAAATCTTCTCGCCGAGCACGATGCGATAGCGACGGATGTCGGGGGTGCGGACCTTGAGCAGATAGTCGAAGCTGCTTGCGATCATATGGCATTCCTCGACCTCGGCGATCTGTCGCACCGCCGCGTTGAACTGCCGTAACGCTTCCTCACGGGTATCGGACAATTTCACTTCGGCGAAGGCGACATGGTCGAGCCCGACCTTTGCAGGATCGACGATCGCGCGAAAGCCGGTGATCAGGCCGCTCGCGACCAGCCGCTTGACCCGCTGCTGGCACGGTGTCTTCGATAGCCCGACGCGCTGCGCGAGGTCGGTGTAGGTGATCCGCCCGTCGCGCCCCAATATGCTCAATATCTTGCGGTCGAACTCATCCAGTTCGACTACGGATCGATCAATTTTCATATAATCAGACTAAGATAGATAAATAATTTGGTCAAAATATAAATCTGAAAACATATATGAAGTCAGATCGACTGTACCGGATATGCTATGGCAGTGGCATGACCCAGCCCTCCGACCGCGCCGCGCTCCGCGCCCTCGCCCGCCGCTCCGAAACCGACATCGTCGCCGATCTGCGCGCCGATCTCGCGCGTTCGCCTGCCACAGTCGCCGCGACCACCGCGCGCGGGCTCGCGCTGATCCGCAAGGCGAAGGCCGAGGGCGACCGCGAGACGCTCGTCGCGCAGCTCATGAACCGCTACCGCCTGTCGACCGAGGAAGGCGTCGTGCTGATGTGCCTCGCCGAGGCGCTGCTCCGCGTCCCCGACAGCGCGACCGCCAACGCGCTGATCCGCGACAAGATCGCCGGGCGCCACTGGAAAGAAGGCGAGGATGAGGACAGCCCGCTGATCGTCGCGCTCTCGGCGCGGGGACTGTCGCTGGGGTCGGCGACGCTGATGCTCGATGCGCTCGGCAGCAAGGCGAATCCGCTGACCCTGCTCAAGGCGATGATCCGCCGCTCGGGCGAGCCGGTGATCCGCCAGGCGGCGCTCGCGGCGATGAAGATGCTCGGCCAGCAGTTCGTGATGGGCGAGACCATCGACGCCGCGGTCAAGCGCGCCGACAAGGACAAATCGGAACTGGCAAGCTTCGACATGCTCGGCGAGGCGGCGCGCACGGCTGAGGACGCGGCGCGCTATTACGACAGCTATGCGAATGCGATCGCGCGCATCGGCCGCAAGGCAAAGGCGGGCGACCCCTTCGCCAACCACGGCATCTCGATCAAGCTGTCGGCGCTCCACCCGCGCTACGAGTATCTGCAAGGGCAGCGCGTCCGCGAGGAGCTGATCCCGCGCGTGATCGAGCTCGCCCGCGCCGCGCGTGACGTCAACATCCCGCTGATGATCGATGCCGAGGAAAGCGACCGGCTCGAACCGCATATGGACGTCTATGGCGCGCTGATCGACGCCGGGATCGCCGACGGCTGGACCGGGCTCGGCATCGTCATCCAGGCCTATCAGAAGCGCGCGCCGGAGGTGATCCGCTGGGTCGCCGATCGCGCGCGCCAGCGCGGCGTCAAGCTGTCGATGCGGCTCGTCAAGGGCGCCTATTGGGATACCGAAATCAAGCGCGCGCAAACGCTCGGCCTCGGCGATTTTCCGGTGTTCACCGCGAAAAACCATACCGATCTCAACTACATGCAGTGCGCGCAGATATTGCGCGAGGCGCAGGATTGCATCTTCCCCGCCTTCGCCAGCCACAATGCGATGACGCTCGCCTTCGTCGCCGAACTGTTCGCGGGCGCCGATTACGAGCTGCAGCGGCTCCACGGCATGGGCGAAGGCGCGCATGACGCGATCACCCTGCTGTCGCCGCCGCCGCGCCCGGTGCGCGTCTATGCCCCGGTCGGCACGCACCGCGACCTGCTCGCCTATCTCGTTCGCCGCCTGCTCGAAAACGGCGCGAACAGCAGCTTCGTCCATCAATTCTCCGACCCCGACGTGACTGCCGAGGAACTGGCGGTCGATCCGCGCAGCATCGCGAGCTCATCGTCGAAAATTCCCACCGGCCTTCAGCTTTTCGATCCCGCTCGGCGCAACTCGCGCGGCTATGACCTAGGCGATCCTGGTGTGCCCGAGGGTCTGGTTGCCGCCATCGCCAAGGCGCGACGCGGCGATCTGGTCGCGGCGCCGATCGTCGGCGGCGCGGTACTGGGCGGCCAGCACGAGCCGGTCCGCAATCCCGCGACCGGCGCCATCGTCGGGCAGGTGATCGAGGCCGATGCGAAGGCGGTCGATGCCGCCGTTGCAGCGGCGCGCAAGGCGCAGAGCGACTGGAGCCTCGCCGGGGGCGCCTTCCGCGCCGAACGGCTCGAACGCGCCGCCGACCTGCTTGAAGAGTGCGACGCCTTCTTCCTCGGGCTCGCGATCGACGAAGCCGGCAAGACGCTCGTCGACGCCATCGCCGAGGTGCGCGAGGCGGCCGACTTCCTGCGCTATTACGCCGCGCAGGCGCGCGCCGACTTCACTTACCCCATCGCGCTTCCCGGCCCAACGGGCGAACGCAACGAACTGATCCTCGAAGGCAAGGGCGTCTTCGTCGCCATCAGCCCGTGGAACTTCCCGCTCGCCATCTTCCTCGGCCAGGTGTCGGCGGCGCTTGCGGCGGGCAACGCGGTGCTCGCCAAGCCCGCCGAGCAGACCCCGCTCATCGCGCACGCCGCGATCGAGCTGCTGCTCGAAGCAGGCGTTCCTGGCGACGTGCTCCACTATCTGCCAGGTCGCGGCGAGACCGTGGGCGCGGCGCTGACGAGCCATGACGCCATCATCGGCGTCGCCTTCACCGGCTCGACCGAAGTCGCGCGCGCGATCAACCGCAGCCTCGCCGGGCGCGACGGCCCGATCGCGACGCTGATCGCCGAGACCGGCGGTGCCAACGCGATGATCGTCGATTCGACCGCACTCCCCGAACAGGTCGCGCGCGACGCGGTCGCCTCGGCCTTCCAGTCGGCGGGCCAGCGCTGTTCGGCGCTCCGTCTCCTCTGCGTGCAGGAAGATGTCGCCGACACGATGATCGCGATGGTCGCGGGCGCGATGGCCGAGCTGAACGTGGGCGATCCCGCGCTCCTCGCGACCGATGTCGGCCCGATCATCGACGCGGAAGCACGCGCCAATATCGCCGCCTATGTCGCCGAGGCGCGCGCGGCGGGCCGGGTGATCGCCGAGGCGGGACGAACGAACCTCCCAGCGGACGGTCATTTCGTGCCGCCGGTGATGATCCGCCTCGACCATGTCACCGATCTGAAGCGCGAAATCTTCGGCCCGGTGCTGCATGTCGCGACGTGGAAGGGCGGCGAACTCGACGCGCTGATCGATGCGATCAACGCCTCGGGCTATGGCCTGACGCTCGGCGTTCATACGCGCATCGACGGGGTTGCAGCGCATATCGCGGCGCGGGCTGAGGTCGGCAACGTCTATGTCAACCGCAACCAGATCGGCGCGATCGTCGGCTCGCAGCCGTTCGGCGGTCGCGGCCTGTCGGGAACGGGGCCGAAGGCGGGCGGCCCGCATTACCTCCACCGCTTCGCCGAGGAAAAGTCGATCTCGACCGACATCACCGCCGCGGGCGGCAATGCGGCGCTGATGGCGGGTTAGGGTGTGATCGACTTCAATTGAAAAAGCCCCGTGCGCCCGCGAAGGCGGGAGCCCATCTCCGTTCGGTGCCAGTTTGAACCGGTCGGAGATGGATCCCCGCCTTCGCGGGGACACATTTGTGTTTGGCTCAAGGTTCAATCACGCGCCGGTCGAAAATCCGCCGATGGAGCGGTAGGATTTTCCAAAGACCGCGAGGCCCGATACAGAGTGGACGGCTGTCCCAGGCGATACGCCCGAAGCGTCTCGCGGCGTGTGCCACGGCGACCTCTTATATGGTTCCCCCAGCAGCGCGGTGGTTATAACCGTTTTGGAGTTATTCGCCAACGGCAATCATGCCCCCGGGACTCCCAGCATCTGCGCCTGCGCCTTCAGCCGCGTGGCGGCGTCCGGATTGGCAGCGATGCCGTCCTTCAGCGCCTGCGCGGCCTTCGCGGTTTCGCCCAGCGTCATGCGGCTGCGCATCAGCATGATCCAGCGGTCGACATTCGCCGGATCGGCCTTCAGCTTGGCTTCCAATCCGCTCACCATGCCTTCGATCATCGCGTCCTGCTGGCCCTTGGGAAGCTGCGAGGCGGCTTCCATGTCGGCGCGGCTCGGGCCGGGGATGGCGCGTGCCGCGACCGGCATCTCCTCGGGCTTCAGCGGCCGCGCCTGCGTGTTCATCAGCCGCGCGCCGACGTCGATCTTGTGGATCGCCGCGACCTGTTCGATCGTGCGGCGGAGATCCGCTTCCCACGGCGCGCCCTGCGGCGTGTCGGCGAGCAACGCGAACCAGTCCTCGATCGCGCCCTTGTGGTCGCCGCCGATGTCCTTCTTGACCGCGAGGAAATAGCGCGCACGCGGATCCTTCGCATCGAGCGCGATCGCCTTGTCGAAGGCTTCGAGCGCCGCTGCGGGCATCGGATCGCGCGCGCTTGCCATCACGCGCGCTTCGCCGAGCGCCGACCACAGTCCCGCCGACTCGGGCGAAAGCGCCGTCGCCTTCTCGTAAGCGGCGGCAGCGCCGGGATAATCACTCATGTCGAACCGGGCCGCGCCGAGCGCCGTCCACGCCGCGGCGCTGTTCGGTTCGCGCGTCGTGCGCGCTTCGAGCGCGGCGAGCTGGTCGTCGGGGGATGCGGTGGCGCCGACCGGCGCCGGCGGCGTGGAAGCGGCGGAATCGCGCCAGATTGCATAGCCTACCGCCCCCGCCAGCAACAGGAAGGCGGCGATCAATATCGCCCGATTGACCCCGCCGAGCCCTCCCGCCATCTTCTTGCTCTCGTTCATCTTTGTCCCCGTCCTTGCCCACCCGGCGGCGCGCCGAAAAACATCGCCGCCCTGCGCTCGCGTCTTGCCTTTGCTTCGCGATGGTGTAGCCTTTCACCCGCGAGGTCGGTCAACGATAAAATCGTCAGTGGGGTCGCGCCGATTTTCCCAGGCAATAGGGGGAGGGGTGCATGGCAGTTTCGGATCATGTCGACTTTTCGACGTTCATGGAAGGCGTGAAGCGGCGCAACCCGGGGCAACCCGAGTTCGTTCAGGCGGTTCAGGAAGTGTCCGAGGACATTTTCGATTTCATCGCCGACAAGGAAGAATATCACGCGCAGCAGATATTGCGGCGCATCGCCGAACCCGACCGGGTCGTCTCCTTCCGCGTCTGTTGGGAGGATGATAACGGCAATATCCGCGTCCAGCGCGGCTGGCGCGTCCAGAACAACAATGCCATCGGCCCCTATAAGGGCGGCATCCGCTTTCACCCGTCGGTGACCGAAAGCGTCCTCAAATTCCTGGCGTTCGAACAGACGTTCAAGAATGCGCTCACCGGCCTGCCGATGGGCGGCGGCAAGGGCGGGTCGAACTTCAACCCCAAGGGCAAGAGCGTGCGCGAGATCATGCGCTTCTGCCAGAGTTTCATGACCGAGCTTTATCGCCACATCGGCGCCGACATCGACGTTCCCGCGGGCGACATCGGCGTCGGCGGGCGCGAGATCGGCTATATGTTCGGTCAGTACAAGCGCATCACCAACGAATTCACCGGGGTGCTGACCGGCAAGGGCCTCGAATGGGGCGGCTCGCTGATCCGCACCGAGGCGACGGGCTATGGCGCGGTCTATTTCCTCGCCAACATGCTCGCCGCCAAGGGGCAGGATCTCGTCGGCAAGAGCGCGGTCATCTCGGGCTCGGGCAATGTCGCGACCCACGCCGCCGAAAAGATCGTCCAATTGGGCGGCAAGGTGCTCACCCTGTCCGATTCGGGGGGCTTCATCCACGATCCCGACGGCATCACCCAGGACAAGATCGACTGGGTGAAGGCGCACAAGACGCACCGCCGCGGCCGGATCGAGGATTATTGCGCCGAGTTCAAGAGCGCGAGCTTCACCGCCGGCAAGACGCCGTGGGGCGTCCCGTGCGACGTCGCGCTGCCGTGCGCGACGCAGAACGAGCTGCTCGGCGCGGATGCCAAGACGCTCGTCGCCAACGGCTGCATCGCGGTCAGCGAGGGCGCCAACATGCCGACCAACCTCGAAGGCGCGCATCACTTCCGCGACGCGAAGATCATGTTTGCGCCGGGCAAGGCCGCCAATGCCGGCGGCGTCGCGGTGTCGGGCCTCGAAATGAGCCAGAACAGCGGCCGCCGCGCGTGGAGCGAGGGCGAGCTGCAGCAGATGCTCAAGGACATCATGGACGGCATCCACAAGAGCTGTCTGACCTATGGCGATCGCGGCGACGGCTATATCGATTATGTGAAGGGCGCGAATATCGCGGGTTTCAAGAAGGTTGCCGACGCGATGCTCGCTTTCGGGGTTGTGTGATCAGAGTCTAGGCGCAAAAGCGTCAGGCGGGAAAAGGGGACACAGGGCATGACGACCGACGCGATAGCGAGGCGCGGCGAGCGACCATGGGCGGCCATGGGTGCGCTCGCGCTTCTTTTGCTCGCGTTGATCGTCGCGGCGCTCGTCTCCGCCCCGCCTGCGCGTTCGCAAGGCGAGGGCGGCGCGCGCTATGTCGGGGTGGCCTCCTGCGCCGGATCGACCTGCCACGGCCGGATGGAAGGCGACGGCACTGTCGTCCGCCAGGACGAGTTGATGAAATGGCAGGAGCCCTCAACTCCCGGCGGCGCGCATAGCCGTGCCTGGGCGGTGCTGCAGGGCAGCCGCAGCCAGTTCATCGCGCGCAATCTCGGCATCGGCGATCCGGCAAGGGCGCCGATGTGCCTCGGCTGCCACAGCACCGCGGGGACGGCGCGCGCGGTGCCGGCCGAGGACGGCGTCGGCTGCGAATCGTGCCACGGCCCGGCGGGCGGCTGGATCGCCAGCCATTATGCCGGGATCGCCGCCACCGCCGACCCCGACCGCGAAATGCGCGAAAAGCATCTCGCCAACCTGCGCGCGGGGCTTCGCAAGCTCGAGGATCCGGTGGTGCGCGCGGGCGTCTGCGTCGATTGCCACTTCGGCGCGGCGGGCGAGGGGCAGTTCGTCACCCACCGCATCATGGCGGCGGGCCATCCGCGCATCTCGTTCGAGCTCGATCTCTTTTCTTCGCTCCAGGCGCATCATCACGAAGACAGTGATTATGGCTGGCGCAAGTTCGGCGCCGCCAATGCGCGCACCGACCATGTCCAGATGTGGGCGGTGGGACAGGCGACCGCGCTCGAACGCAGCCTGTCGCTCTTCCAGTCGCGGCGCGGGACCGAGGGGATGTTCCCCGAATTCTATTTCCTCGACTGCCATAGCTGCCACCGTCGCATCTACGACCAGGCGAAGCCGGTGAAGACCAGCGTCGACAATCCCGGCCGTGCCGCGCTTCCCGAAGGCATGCCGCCCTATAATGACGAGAATCTGATCATGCTGGCGGCCGCCGCGCGCGTCGCCGCGCCCGCGCTTGCCGAGCAGCTTGCGGCGCGCACCGCGGCGTTCCACAAGGCGATGACCATCGACCGCGCGAGTGCGGTCGCCGCCGCGGCCGAACTCGGCCAGACCGTGTCGGCGCTCAAGAGCGCCTTCGCATCGCGCGGTTTCTCGGGCGCCGACGCCTTCACGCTGGTCGATGCGATCGCGGCAAAGGCGTCCGCCGACCGCTTCACCGACTATACGGGATCGCAGCAGGCGGTGATGGGGATCGACACCTTGCTCAACGCGATGGTCTCATCGGGCCGGGTCACGGTCGGCGCCGCAGCCGGAATCCGGGCCGACATCGACCGCGCCTATACGTCGGTCAAGGACCCCAACCTCTATAAACCCACCGATTTCCAGACCTCGTTCGGCAGCGCGGTCGGCGCGATCCGGGCGCTGCGGTAAAGCGATATGCAAAGCAAATCCCATCTCTTCCGTTCGGCGGCCTTTGCCGCGATCGGCTCGCTTCTTCTTGCCTCGTGCGGTGGAGGCGGAGGCGGCGGCACGCCGACCCCCACGCCGACGCCCACCCCGACCCCCACGCCCACCCCCACGGGCGGGCTCTATACGCCGCCCGCCGCCGAATCGCTGAGCGTCGCCGAGGTGCAGACGGTGCTCGCCAACGCGATTTCGGAAGCGCAGGCGCGCGGTCTGCCGTCGGTGATCGCGGTGACCGACCGCGTCGGCAACGTCCTTGGCGTTTTCCGCATGACCGGCGCGCGCGCGACCGCGACGACCGCGCCGGCGCCGAACGGCGTCAATATGGACGCGCAGAACGTCACCTTCCCCGCCGAGGGCGGCGCGATCGCCAAGGCGATCACCGGCGCTTACCTGTCGAGCGGCGGCAACGCCTTTTCGACCCGTACCGCGAGCCAGATCGTCCAGCAGCATTTCCCGCCCGCGCCGACCACCGTCGGCCTCGAAAGCGGGCCCTTGTTCGGCGTGCAGTTCAGCCAGCTTCCGTGCAGCGATTTCTCGTCGCGCTTCGGCGCGGCCGGTGCGGCGGCGATGATCGGGCCGAAACGCTCGCCACTCGGCCTCGCCGCCGATCCCGGCGGGCTGCCGCTCTACAAGAATGGCGTGCTCGTTGGCGCGGTCGGGGTGATGGGCGACGGGGTCTATGGCCTCGACACCAATATCCTCGACGTCGATGACGATGCCGAGGAATTTATCGCGCTCGCGGGCACGCGCGGGTTCGAAGCGCCGGCGGCGATCACCGCCGACAAGATCAGCGTCGACGGAACCAGCCTGCGCTTTTCCGACGCGACCGCCGCGGGGCTGAAATCGAGCGGCGGCGCGAGCTTCGCGTCGCTGAACGGCACCGCGGGCAATCTCGTCGCGGTCCCCGGCTATGCCAATGCCGCGATCAGCGCTGGGGCCGCCTATGGCAGCGAGGCGTCGGGCGTCCGCGCCTCGACCACCGCCGAATTCGCGAACCGCGACGCTTTCGTCTTCACCGACGGCAGCGGCGCAAACCGCTACCCGATCCGCGCCGGCACCGACGGCGCCGCGAACAGCGCCCCGCTCACCGCCGCCGAGGTGCGCGCGCTGCTCGAGGAAGCGTTCACGGTGATGAGCCGCGCGCGCGCGCAGATCCGCAAGCCGCTCGACAGCCGCGCGCAGGTGACGATCAGCGTCGTTGATACCTTCGGCACCCCGCTCGGTATCGTTCGCGCGCCCGATGCGCCGATCTTCGGCTCCGACGTGTCCTTGCAGAAGGCGCGCACGGCCGCTTTCTTCTCGAACGCGCAGGCGGGAGCGGAGCTCAGCGCCAATGCGAGCGCCGACATCCGCCAGTTCGTCACCGCGGTGCGCAGTTTCCTGAACGACCAGACGGTGCTGACCGGCACGCTCGCCTTTCCCGACCGCGCGGGCGGCAATCTGTCGCGGCCCTATTTCCCCGATGGCGAGGTCGGCCGTCCGAACGGTCCCTTCTCGCGCCCGATCGCGCAGTTCAATCCCTTTTCGACCGGGCTGCAATCGGCGCTGATCATCGGCAACATCGGCCAGCATGTCGGCTTCTTGCAGAACAAGAACGCCGACACGCCGGCGCGCTGCACGACCCTGCCCGACGCCCGGCCGGGGCAGAACCGGCTGCAGAACGGCATCCAGATCTTCCCCGGATCGGTGCCCATCTATCGCGGCAATCAGCTCGTCGGCGGGATCGGCGTGTCGGGTGACGGCATCGATCAGGACGACATGATCAGCTTCCTCGGCGCGCACAATGGCGGCGCGCGTTTCAGCGGCCCCGGCGCCATCGGCAATGCGCCGAAGGATATCCGCACCGATACGGTCGTCGTGACGCTGGCGGACAATACAAAGGTGCGCCTGCGCTATGTCAGTTGCCCCTTCGCGCCGTTCCTCGACACGTCGAAGCAAAATGTCTGCGACGGGCTGTAGATGAGCATCGAAGTCAGCCTTTGGCCGATTATCGCGACGCTCGCGGCGCAGGGCGCGCCCGCGGCTGAAGTGCCGCCGCCGCCGCCCGCCGCCGATCCGCCCGCGACCGACCAAGGCGCCGCTACTGCGCCTGCCGACCAGCCGCCGGCCGAGGAACTGACCCCGCCCCCGCCGCCGGTCGACTGGCAGCTGATGGTCAATGACGATCTCGTCACCCAGATCATCGAGGGCCGCCGCCGCCCCGGCTATACCCCCGACCTTCCCGACCAGTTGACGCAGGACAATGTCGGCGCGCTGCGTCCACCGCCGCCGCAGGCCTTTCCGGGAATCGAGGACCAGCTTCCGATCCCCGACCGCTGGCGCCTGATCGAAAGCCTGGGGGTGGTCAAGGAACGCTGGTTCGATCCCTATCACCAGAATACGCTGAAGGGCGACCGGCCGATCGATCGCAGCAAGGTCAAATGGCTGCCGATCAACGGCGACGACTGGTTCTTCGTCCTCAACGCGATCTCGGACACGGTGTTCGAACCGCGCACCTTCCCGATTCCGGTCGGCGTCCAGACGACGTCACGGCCGGGCAGCCTCGACGTCTTCGGCAAGAATCGCAGCTTCGTGCTGTCGCAGACGTTCATCGGCGGGGTCGCGCTGATCAAGGGCAACACTGCCTACAAGCCGCCCGATGTCGAATATCGCCTGACGCTTGCCTATAACGCCAATTATGTCGACGTGCCCGAACGGCGCGTCCTCGACGTGCGCCCTTCGAAGAAGAGCCATCGCTTCGATCATTTCATCGGCGTGCAGGAAGCCTTCATCGACAAGCATCTCGGCAACGACAGCGACCGCTATGACTTCCACTCGATCCGTATCGGCATTCAGCCGTTCCAGAGCGACTTCCGCGGTTTCCTGTTCAACGACAGCCAGCTCGGCGTCCGCCTGTTCGGGAACCGCGACAACAACCGCTTCCAATATAATGTCGCGGCCTTCTGGCGGCTGGAAAAGGACACCAACAGCGGCCTCAACGACATCACCCAGACGCCGCGCGACGATTTCATCTTCACCGCCAACCTCTATCGCCAGGATTTCCCGTTCGTCGGGCTGACCAGCCAGGTCAGCGTGACCTATAATATGAACCGCGAAAAGAATGACGTGCAGATCGACCACAACGGCTTTCCGGTGCGGCCGGCCTTGCTGGGGACGCTGCGCGGGCGCGAATATGACGTCACTTATCTGGGCTACAGCGCCGACGGGCGGATCGGGCGGATCAACGTCACCGCCAGTCTCTACGCCGCGCTGGGCGAGGACCGGAACAGCTTCTTTACCGACAAACCTGCGAAGATCCGTGCCGGCTTCGCCGCCGCCGAACTCAGTTACGATCACGACTGGATGCGCTTCCGCCTCTCGGGTCTCTACGCCAGCGGCGACCGTGATCCCTATAATAATACCGAGGGCGGCTTCGACGCGATCTTCGAGAATCCAATCTTCGGCGGCGCCGACACCAGCTACTGGATCAGGCAGACGATCCCCTTCGCGGGCGGCGGACGCGTCATCTCGATCAACGGCCGCAACGGCATATTGAACTCGCTGCGCTCGTCGAAGGAAGAGGGGCAGTCGAACTTCAACAACCCCGGCACCGTCTTCGTCGGGGCGGGCGGCGATTTCGACCTGTCGCCGCAGATGCGCGTCAGCGTCAACGCCAACCACCTCTGGTTCGACAATACGAAGGTGCTCCAGAATCTGCGCGTCGAGGGCTCGATTCCCAAGGATATCGGCTGGGACCTCTCGATCGCCAGCATCTGGCGGCCGAAGGCGACGCAGAATATCGTCGGCCGCCTCAGCGCCGCGGTTCTTCTGCCCGGCAAGGGGTTCAAGGATTTGTTCGACAACAAGGAACGCGACAAGGCCTATGTCTCGATCCTCGCCAACCTGATCGTGAGTTTTTAGACCATGGCGCGCAAGCTCTTCGCCCTTCTTGCCTTCGTGCTGATGATGGCGGCGGTCGGCGCGCAAGGCGTCCGCGCCTCCGAAGAGGAAAAGCCGGTCCAGGTGACCTATCGCTTCACTCCGCCCGCGCCCAAGGAGCAGAGCGAGGCGGACATGCAGACGAAGTCGGAGGGCTGCTATAGCTGCCACGTCCGCACCGACCTGCCGACGATGCACAAATCCCCGGCGGTGCGGCTCGGCTGCACCGATTGCCACGGCGGCGATTCGACCTCGCCCGCCGCGTTCGGCAAGCCCGAACTCGGTTACGACAGCCCCTATAATCTCGCGGCCAAGAAGGTCGCGCATCCGCAGCCGACGCTGCCCGGCGCATGGGGCGACAGTCCGGCGAACCCCAAGCGAAGCTATACCTTGCTCAACAAGGAAGCCCCCGAGTTCATCCGCTTCGTCAACCCGAGCGACTATCGCGTCGCGCGCGAGGCGTGCGGGTCCTGCCACCTCGAGGTGATCGAGGCGGCCGAGCGCTCGCTGATGTCGACCGCGGCGATGTTCTGGGCGGGCGGCGCCTATAACAACGGCATTGTCCCGTTCAAGAATTCGATCTTCGGCGAGGCTTATACGCGCGACGGCAAGGCGGCGTGCCTGCTCTCACCCTCGTCGCGGCTGACCGCCGAACAATATAAGCAGGCGTGCGATCCGGCCTTCGGCTTCGACAAGATATTGACCGATGCCGAAAAGAAGCGCGGCGCGCTCGCCAAAGTCTATCCGCTGCCGCGCTGGAACGTCACCCCGCCGAGCGACGTCTTCCGCGTCTTCGAGCGCGGCGGGCGCAACATCGGCACCCAATTCTCCGAAATCGGCCTGCCCAACCCGACCGGCAGCATCCAGCGGCTCGAGGAACCGGGACGCCCCGACCTCAAGCAGTCGAACCGCGGTCCCGGCACCGGGCTGCGCGTCGCGATCGCGATCCTCAACCTCCACAAGACCCGCCTCAACGACCCCTATATGTGGTTCATGGGCACCAACGACCAGCCGGGCGACTATCGCCATTCGGGCTGCGCCGGGTGCCATGTCATCTACGCCAACGACCGCGAGCCGCGGCACAGCCTGATCTATGCGCAATATGGCCGCGACGGCGAGACCGCGACGGTCGATCCGACGATCGCGGAGCGCAAGTGGAAGCCCGATGCGGACGGACACGGCGGCGGCCACGACGCCGCCGGAAGTCACGCGCCCGACGCCAGCGAGCATGGCGCGCTCGTCGATCCCGCCGCCGCGGCGGCCGGACCGCAGGTGAAGCCGGTCAGGGAAAGGCTCGAATCGGGGCATCCGATCGGCCACGCCTTCACCCGCGCGATCCCGACCTCCCAGTGCATGACCTGCCACATGCACCAGCCGAACATCTTCCTGAACTCCTACCTCGGCTACACGATGTGGGATTATGAATCCGACGCGCCGCAGATGTGGCCGGGACCGAACAACACAGCGCCGCGCCCGCCGGGGATGAGCGACGAGGAGTATCAGAAGACCTACAAGCAGCAGCATTATCCGACCGCGGCCGAGGTTCACCAGGCGCTCGAACGCAATCCCGAGGGCGCGAATCCGCGCGGCCTGTGGTCGAACGTCGAGTTCCTGCGCGACGTCTACGACATCAACGACACCAACCAGAACACCCAGTTTGCCGACTATCACGGCCACGGCTGGAACTTTCGCGGCATCTTCAAGCGCGATCGGAACGGCAATCTGCTCGACGCCGACGGCAATATGTCGACCTACGGCACCGACACCGCGCATATCGTCGATCCCAAGGATCCCGAGAAATGGCGCAAGAGCTGCGACCATTATGAGGGCGCGAAGGAGCGCGAACTTTGCCTGTCGAGCGCCGATCCCGGCAAGCCGGGGGTCGAGGGCAAGTTCGTGCCCCCCGGCCTCAACCCCGGCAAGACCGTCCATATGATGGACATCCATGCCGAAAAGGGGATGCAGTGCGCCGACTGCCACTTCGCGCAGGACGCGCACGGCAACGGCTATATCCAGGGCGAGGTCGCGAACGCGATCGAGATCAGCTGCAAGGACTGCCACGGCACCGCCGATGCCTATCCGAATCTGCTCACCTCGAACGTCGCGGCGCGGCCGCAGGGCACCAATCTGGCGCTGCTGCGCAACATGGACGGCCGTCGGCGCTTCGAATTCCAGTATAATGACGATGGCGAGGTCACCGGGCTGATCCAGCGCTCGATCGTCGATCCGAAGCTCGAATGGCAGGTCAGTCTCGTCAAGCAGTCGGTGACGCCGGGGCCGCATTTCAACGCCAAGGCGGCGCGCGCCAAGCTGATGTCGCGGTCGGGCGCCGACGACGGCAGCTTCGCCTGGGGGCCGGGAGTTCCGAAGGAGGATCGCGCGCACGGCGACGACCGCATGACCTGCTTCACCTGCCACCTGTCGTGGACGACGAGTTGCGGCGGTTGCCATTTGCCGATCGAGGCGAACTGGAAGACCAAGATGCATCATTTCGAGGGCGAGGAGACGCGCAACTTCGCGACCTACAATCCGCAAGTGGCGCGCGACGAGATGTTCCAGCTCGGCCGGCACATGCTCACCAAGCCTGGCGAACCCGACGCGGACGGCAATCCGCGCGGCATCATCACCCCGGTCCGATCCTCCTCGGCGCTGATATTGTCCTCGACCAACATCAACCGCGAACGCATCTATGTGCAGCAACCGCCGATCTCGGCCGCGGGCTTCTCGAGCCAGGCGTTCGCGCCGCATTTCCCGCACACGGTGCGCCGCCAGGAAACCAAGCAGTGCACCGACTGCCATCTGTCGGCGGCCGACGACAATAATGCGATCATGTCGCAGCTCATGTTGATGGGCACCAATTTCGTCAATTTCGTCGGCCTCAACGTCTGGTCGGGGCAGGAGGACAGCTTCCAGGCGACCCGCGTCACCGAATGGGAAGAGCCGCAGGCGGTGATCGGCAGTTATCTGCAGAAATATGCCTATCCCGACTATTGGAACCTGCACGTCAACCAGAACGGGCGCGAGCTCAAGAATTGGGTGCGCGGCAAGACGTTCGACAAGAAAGTGTCGGGCGAAAGCAAGTCGCTCGAGGAATTCCGCAACATCGTTCAGGGGACGAGCGGCCGGGTGAACTGCCTCCAGCAGCGCGGCGAATATATGTTCGTGGCGGAGGGCAAGGGTGGCTTCCGCGTCTATGACGTCGCCTCGGTCGGCAACAAGGGCTTCTCCGAACGCATCGTCCGCGCGCCCTTCTCGCCGCTCGGCCACGACACGCACGTCAAGACCACGAACGCGACCTGCATGGCGATCGGCACCAACCAGCCGATCAGCATGGAACGCAACGACAATATCCGGAAGAATTTCCCCGAGAATCACGAGCAGGCGCTGCACCCGCTCTATCGCTACGCGGTGATCACCGACAGCGTCGAAGGTCTGATCCTCGTCGACATCGACACGATGGCCGACGGCGAATTCCGCAACAACCGGCTGACGCGGGCGCTGACCTGGAACCCCGACAATGTCCTTGCCGGGGCGCGGCACGTCACGCTCGCGGGCGATTATGCCTATATCACCACCGACGCCGGGCTCGTCGTCGTCGACCTCTCGACCCCGCTGGAGCCCAAGGTCACGGCGCAATTGCCGCTGAGCGACGCGCGCGCCAGCGCGGTGCAGTTCCGCTACCTCTGGGTCACCGATGCCGAGGGCGTCAGCCTGTTCGACATCACCCATATGGACCGGCCGGTGCCGGTGCCGAGCGGGGCGGTGCGGCTTGCCGATGCGCGGAAAATCTATGTCGCGCGCACCTATATGTATGTCGCGGCGAAGCAGGACGGGCTCGTCATCGTCGACGTGACGCGCCCCGCGGCGCCGATCGTCTGGCCGGGACTGACCTTTGGCGGCGCGATGAACGATGCCGAGGATGTGATCGTCGGATCGACCAACGCCTCGCTCTTCGCCTATGTCGCCGACGGGCGGAACGGCATCAAGGTGCTCCAGCTCACCAGTCCCGACAATCCGGGCCTCTACGGCTTCTCGCCGAAACCGACCCCCGAGCTGATCGCCTGGGCGAAGACCCCGTCGCCGGCGCTCGCGCTGTCGAAGGGCCTCGACCGCGACCGCGCGGTCGACGAGACCGGCGGCCAGATCGCGATCTTCGGCCGCGTCGGCTCGCGCCCCTTCACGCGCAGCGAGATGGAGAAATTCTTCCTGAACAGCAAGGGGCTGGTCTACAAGGTCAGCGATGCGGTCGACCAGAGCGCGTGGCGCCCGCCGCTGGCTTATCCGAACTGAAGGTGACGGCAGCTAACGGGCTGAAGTCGGCCTATCTTACATCGTTATCCCGGAATTGATCCGGGATAACGGGGGTCTGCAATCGACCGATAGACGACATTCGATAATATAACTTCGTCATTCCCGCGAAAGCGGGAACCCAGTGTGGGATCAGCCTACGCACGCTCTGGGTTCCCGCTTTCGCGGGAATGACGAAGGTGGGGAGTGTCCGCTCCCCACCTCAAAACCGACCGCTTTGACCGCCTAAAGCCGCTCCGCCTGCACCACGCTGTCCGACGCGCGCAGTGCCGACAGGATGCGCATCACATGCTGGACGTCGCGCACCTCGACGACGACGTCATAGGTGTGGAAATCGCCTTCGCGGTTCGACAGCCGCAAATTGGTGATGTTCGCCGAATTGGCGGCGAGGATGCCCGACATTTCGGCGAGCGTTCCGGGCTCGTTGAGGATGACGACGCAAAGGCGCGCGTTGCCGCCTTCGCTATCCTCCTGCCAGCGAAGGTCGATCCAGTCGGCATCGACTCCGTCGGCAAGGCTCGGGCAGTCGATGACATGCACCTCGATCCCCTCGCCGGGGCGCGACAGGCCGACGATGCGGTCGCCGGGCACCGGGTGGCAGCAGTCAGCGAGTTGATAGGCGACCCCCGGCGTCAGCCCCGCGATCGACACCGCGGCGCCCTGGACGAGCTTGCCGGGCTTGCTCTTCATGTCGGCGGTGATGCCGGGGACCAGCGCCTCGAGCAGCGCATTGTCCGACACGCGCTGCTTGGCGATCGCGACATAGAGCGCGCTGTCGTCTTCGATCTTCAGCCGCGTCAGCGCCGCGGCGCGCGCCTTGTCGCCGACCTTGTTCGGCAGGCGGCGGGCGATCTCGTCGTACATCTTGCGCCCGAGCGCGGCGAGTTCGACCTTCTCCTTCGAACGGACGTGGCGGCGGATCGCGGCGCGGGCCTTGCCGGTGACCGCGAAGCCCAGCCAGGCAGGCTGCGGCGTCTGCTTGTCGGAGGACAATATCTCGACCGTGTCGCCGTTCGCAAGCTGGGTGCGCAGCGGCACCAGCCGGCCGTTGACTTTGGCCCCGACGGTGCGGTCGCCCAGCCCGGTATGGACGGCATAAGCGAAATCGACCGGCGTTGCGCCCTTGGGGAGCTGATGCAGACTTCCCTTCGGGGTGAAGGCGAAGATGCGGTCCTGATACATCGCGATGCGCGTATTCTCGAGGAACTCGTCGGGATCGTGCGTCTGTTCGAGGATTTCGAGCAGGTCGCGAATCCACCCCGCCTGTCCGTCGGGCGCCGCGCCGCCCTGTTTATAGGCCCAATGCGCCGCCAGCCCGAACTCGGACTGCTGGTGCATGTCCAGGCTGCGGATCTGGATCTCGATCCGCATATTCTGCTGGTGCATGATCGTCGTGTGCAGCGACTTGTAGCCGTTGCGCTTGGGGGTCGAGATATAATCCTTGAAGCGCCCCGGCACCATCTTCCACTTGCCGTGGATCAGCCCCAGCGCGGCATAGCAGTCGGCGGTCGTCGGGGTGACGATGCGAAAGGCGATGATGTCGGTCACCTGCTCGAAGCTGACGTGGCGTTCCTGCATCTTGCGCCAGATCGAATAGGGATGCTTCTCGCGCCCCGACACCTCGGCCTCGATCCCGTGTTTCGCGAGCAATTCCTTGAAATCGCGGCTGATCGCGGCGACCTGATCCTTGCCCCCCGCGGTCAGCTTGGCGAGGCGGCCGGTGATCGTCGCATAGGCCTCGGGCTCGAGCTCGCGAAAGGCGAGGAGCTGCATCTCGCGCATATATTCATACATGCCGATCCGTTCGGCGAGCGGGGCATAGATGTCCATCGTCTCCCTGGCGATGCGGCGGCGCTTGTCGGGATTCTTGATGAAATGCAGCGTCCGCATATTGTGCAGCCGGTCGGCGAGCTTGACCAGCAGCACGCGGATGTCGTCGGACATGGCGAGCAGGAATTTGCGCAGATTCTCGGCCGCGCGCTCGTTTTCGGTCTGCGCCTCGATCTTGCTCAATTTGGTGACGCCGTCGACGAGGCGGCCGACGTCGCTGCCGAACAGCCGCTCGATCTCCTCGGGCGTCGTCAGCGTGTCTTCCAGCGTGTCGTGGAGCAGCGCGGTGACGATCGTCTCGCTGTCGAGGTGAAGATCGGTCAAAATGCCCGCGACCTCGACCGGATGGCTGAAATAGGGGTCGCCCGAGGCGCGTTTCTGGCTGCCGTGCTTCTGCACGGTGAAGACATAGGCGCGATTGAGTAGCCCCTCGTCGACGTCGGGATCATAAGCGCGCACGCGCTCGACAAGTTCATATTGCCTCAGCATCGCTATCAATGTCGTTCATGCGGACTTAATTGCAATGCGAAATTTGCTGTCGCGTCTTCGCGAACCCCCGCAATTTTGACAAAGCCTGCTAGAAGCATCGTTCGTGGTCGCCTGCATCGAAAAGGCCGCCGACTCCAGGGAGCGGGCGGCCTTCCAATGGTCCGGGCGAGAGAAAGAGGGGAGAAGCGCCCGACCGGACGGCTATTTGCCGTTGCAGCGCGCGAGGTCTTCGGCCGTGATCGCCGCGCCGTCGACCGTGAAGCTCTTCACTTCGCCGGCTGCGCGGGCGAGGCTCGCGCACATGATCAGCGGGCGGCTCGTCCCGCGGCCGGCAACGCAACTGGCGCCCTCGCAGGCCCATACGACATCGCGCGCGACGAATTTGGCCTTCGGTGCCGGATTGGCGAGTTCGGCGCGATAATAGGCGCTGCTCGCCGCGCCGGCGGCAACCGGCGCAAAAGCGGCAGCGAGAAAGGGCAGCGCAAACGCCGCTGTTGAAAGCTTCGACATGGGGAGTCCTCCTGTTTTCCTGGGCAGCGCAAAGCGTTGCACGATGCGATGTAGGACATGAGTTGCAAATTGCAACGGACGCCATATATTTTTTGTGCGGGGGGCGATTTTACGTTAGTGCTAGGCTCATGGGAAAATTACGCGAACCGTTGAACGACATTTACGGCAATAATTGCGCGCTGCCGCTCGCGCTCGAGGCGATGGGCGAGCGCTGGTCGTTCATGATCCTTCGCGCCGCCTTCAACGGCGTCCATCATTTCGAGGAGTTCCAGCAGGAGCTCAGCATCGCGCGCAACATATTGTCGAACCGGCTGTCGAAACTCGTCGACCATGGCATCATGGAGCGCGAGGTGATGGCCGAGGATCGTCGCAAGGTGCTTTATCAGCTTACGCAGAAGGGCGTCGAACTGCTGCCCGCGATGATCGCGCTGCGCCAGTGGGGCGAAAAATGGGGCGCCGGCGTGGCATCGACCCCGGTGCTCGTCGACACGACCGACGAGCAGCCGATCGGCCCGGTGACGATCACCGCGCACGACGGCCGGCCGCTCGGCTATGGCGAGCTGGTGTGGAAGCATCGCTCGGAGCTGCAGCCGCTCGGACAGGCGCGCGTACGGATGGCTCCGGTCGCGGCCGAATGACCCCCGGCGCCGCGCGCACGCTTCGCATTTCAATCCCCGGAGGCTGACGATGGCGAGCCAGCCAGCATCGCGGCCGGCGTCGATGCCGCTGTTCGGATTTTCCTCGCCCGGCCCCTTTTTCGGCAACAAGGTGCGGGCGTTCTGGAACCTCCAGTTCCTGGGCTGGGCCGCTTGGCTCGGCCTGCGCGGGGTGTCGGGACTCGCCAACGGCCAATCCCTCACCTTTCTCATCCCGCAGGTGATTTCGGCGATCACCGGCTTTTCGCTGACGCTGATCCTGTCGGTCTGCTATCGTGCCCTGATCAGTCGGCGTCCGATCCTGATGTGGGGCGTCAGCTTCGGCCTCGCGGGGCTGGCGACGATGCTCTGGGCGTTCATCGACGCGTGGGTCTCGCAGATCCAGAATCCGGCGAGCGAAGCGGGCTTCACCAGCCTGCTGCTCGGCGCGATCTATATCGACGCGACCTCGCTCGGCGCCTGGTCGGCGCTCTATTTCGCGATCAACTATTTCCTCCAGCTCGAGGAGCAGAACGACCGGATGCTGCGGCTCGAGGCGCAGGCCGCCTCGGCGCAGCTCGCGATGCTGCGCTATCAGCTCAATCCGCATTTCCTGTTCAACACGCTGAACAGCATCTCGACGCTGGTATTGCTCAAACAGTCCGAACCCGCGAACGCGATGCTCTCACGCCTGTCGGCTTTCCTGCGCTACACGCTCGCCAACGAGCCGACCGCGCAGGTGACGCTGGCGCAGGAGGTCGAGACGCTGAAGCTCTACCTCGATATCGAGAAGATGCGCTTCGAGGACCGGCTGCGCCCGCACTTCAACATCGATCCCGCCGCGCAGCGCGCGCGGCTGCCGTCGCTGCTGCTCCAGCCGCTGATCGAGAATGCGATCAAATATGCCGTCACTCCGCAGGAGGAGGGCGCCGATATCACGCTCTCGGCTCAGCTTGCCGGTGAAAAGGTTCGGATTACCGTGTCCGACACGGGGTCGGGATTGTCAGAGGGGGCGGTCGATCCCACCACGGGCGCTGCAACGGAATCGACCGGTGTGGGTTTAGCCAATATCAGGGACCGGCTGGCGCAGGCTTATGGCGATCAGCAACGGTTCGAGGTGCAGTCGGGCGCCGATGGCGGCTTCACGGTTATTATCGAGATTCCGTTCCAGCCCGACGGACAAGTGACGATTGGAACCGAACGCACATGACGATCAGAACCATCCTGGTGGATGATGAAAAATTGGCGACCCAGGGCCTGCAACTGCGGCTCGAAGCGCACGGAGATGTCGAAATCGTCGACACCGCCCAGAACGGCCGCGAGGCCATCCGAAAGATCAAGACCCACAAACCCGACCTCGTCTTCCTCGACATCCAGATGCCGGGGTTCGACGGCTTTTCGGTCATCCAGGGATTGATGGAGGTCGAGCCGCCGCTCGTCGTCTTCGTCACCGCTTATTCGGACCACGCGATCCGCGCCTTCGAGGCGCAGGCGGTCGACTATCTGGTCAAGCCGGTCGAACCCGAACGGCTCGCCGACGCGCTCGACCGCGTACGCCAGCGACTGGCCGAAAAGCGCGGCGTTGCCGAGGTCGAGCGATTGAAGACCGTGCTCGCCGAGGTCGCCCCCGACGCGGTCGAGGAATATGACGCCGAAACCGCCGCCGAAGCCCCCGCCGCCGACCGCTATGAGAAGATGATCAACATCAAGGATCGCGGCCAGATTTTCCGCGTCGACGTCGACAGCATCGAGCGGATCGACGCCGCGGGCGACTATATGTGCATCTATACCGCCGACAACAGTCTGATCCTGCGCGAGACGATGAAGGATCTGGAAAAGCGGCTCGACCCGCGCAACTTCCAGCGCGTCCACCGCTCGACGATCGTCAACCTGTCACAGGTCAAGCAGGTCAAGCCGCACACCAACGGCGAATGCTTTCTCGTTTTGGGTTCGGGCGCGCAGGTGAAGGTCAGCCGCAGCTATCGGGATGTGGTCGCGCGCTTCGTGCATTGATTGGACTCGCACGAAGCCACGAAGCCACAAAGAATTCCAAACACCGTTCGCCCTGAGCCTGTCGAAGGGCCGTTCTTTCATTCGATGGTGAAAAAGAGCAGTGCTTCGACAAGCTCAGCACGAACGGGATGAGAGGGCCTCTTTGTGGCTTCGTGGCTTTGTGCGAGCCAAAATCGCAACTTCGCGATTAAAGCTGGTGCCCCGTCCGGTCGCGCTTCGTGGCGAGATAGTGCTCGTTATGCGGGTTCGTCGGCAGCGCGAGCGGGATGCGTTCGATCACCGCGACGCCTTCCTTCTCCAGCCGCGCGACCTTTTCGGGATTGTTCGTCATCAGCCGGATGCGCGGGATGCCCAGCAATTCCAGCATTCGTCCGGCGATCGCGAAATCGCGCGCCTCGACCGGAAAGCCGAGCCGCAGATTGGCGTCGACCGTGTCATATCCCTGATCCTGCAGCGCATAGGCGCGCAGCTTGTTGACCAGCCCGATCCCGCGCCCCTCCTGCCGCAAATAAAGCAGCACCCCCCACGGCGCGTCGGCCATCGCGTGGAGCGCGGCGTGGAGCTGCGGTCCGCAATCGCATTTGAGGCTGCCGAGTACATCGCCGGTCAGGCATTCGCTGTGCAGCCGCACGACCGGCGGCTGGCCGTCGCGCTTGCCGATGATCAGCGCGACATGGTCCGAGGCTTCCTCGGGGCTGCGAAAGGCGACGATCTCGGCGCTTTCGCTCGCCTCGACGGGCAAGCGCGCCCGCGCCGCGATTTCGAGCCGTGCCGGGTCGAGCAGCGCGGCGACGTCGTCGGCGCTGGCTTCGGTTTCGGCCTCGCCTGACGCTGCGCGCACGAAGAAGGCGGGGAGCAGCCCCGCGTGCCGCGCCATCGTCATCGCGGCCGCTGCGGCGGTCTCGCCGCCGGTAGGCACGGTGCGGAACGGGCCTTTCAGCGGATGTGCAAGATCGAGCGCGGGGTCGGCGATGGCGAGTGCTGCGGCGACGCTATCGGCGGCATCGGAAAGCCGCACCGGCCCCGGCGTCGCCGCTGCGCGCTGGTTGGTGAGCTTCAGCGTCACCGCGCGCTCGCCCGAGATCAGCACGTCATGGCTGTCGAACGCCGCCAGCGCTGGATCGCGCGCGCTTTCGACCGCGATCAGGTCGAGCGCGCCTTCGGTCGCGATCACGCGGAACGGCCAGCCCCGGCGCAGCGCATCGATCGCGCGCGCGGCTCTCCGGGCGCCCATGTCCTTTAGCGCATCGCTCAAATGGCAAACTCCGTCACTAGCGGAATATGGTCCGACGGCCGCTCCCAGCTCCGCGCCGGCTGCACCACCCGGTGCGAAACCGCTTTCGGGGCCAGGTCGGGGGTCGCCCACATATGATCGAGCCGGCGGCCACGGTTCGACGCTTCCCAATCCTTCGCGCGGTAGCTCCACCAGGTATAGAGCGGCGTCGGCGCCGCAACGAAATGGCGGCCGAGGTCGACCCAGTCCGACGCCGCCTGCAATCGTGCGAGCGTTTCGACCTCGATCGGCGTGTGGCTGACGACGTCGAGCAGCGCCTTGTGGTTCCAGACGTCGCTTTCGAGCGGGGCGACGTTGAAGTCGCCGGTCAGGATGGTCGGCGTATCGACGAGCGCGCGCGACCAGTCGGTCATGCGGCCGAAGAAATCGAGCTTCTGGCCGAATTTGGGGTTGAGGGTGCGGTCGGGGATGTCGCCGCCCGCGGGGATATAGACATTGTCGAGCCGGACCCCCGACGGCAGCGTGACGCCGATATGCCGCGCCTCGCCGTTCGCCTGCCAGTCATATTTGCGGACGTCGGTCAGCGGCAGCCTGCTGACGATCGCGACGCCATGGTGCATCCGCTGACCGTTGGTGACGATATGGGTATAGCCGAGCTGCTCGAACATGCCCTTGGGGAACAGGCCGCATTCGACCTTCGTCTCCTGCAGGCAGAGGATGTCGGGGGCTTCTTCGCGCAGGAATTTTTCGACGATGCCGATTCGTGCGCGGACGCTGTTGATGTTCCAGGACGCGATGCTTGTCATGCCGTCGGCTCTATCGAGGCCGGATGCGGTTCGCAATGGCGCCGCCGCGCAAATGCGAGGTCGCACCGGCGGCTAGCGAGCGGTTGCGGACGCCCGGCCTCTCCTAACTTTGTCATCCCCGCGAAAGCGGGGACCCAGAGCGTGCGTCGGCTAACCCCACACTGGGTTCCCGCTTTCGCGGGAATGACGAAGATGGGGAATGGCCGCTCCCCACCCCAAAGGCGACACCTGCCCTCGGGTTGCATATTCATGCACCGGGATGCTCGGCTTGTCGGTGCGGGAATCATAAACCCCCGTTCCAGGGGCGGTGGAACGGGGGTTCAAGGTCAGCGTTCGTCACGCTCTTGAATGAAGACACCGGGCGATCCGGATGGGGCAACAGGGGGAAACCCAAAAACCGGAGACCCGTTGGCGCCTTCGAGAGTTGAAATAGCCGCCTTTCCCTGTCGCCAAGCTGAACAAGCGCCGCTTCGCCGTCGTTCGTCGGTCAGGGAAGGCCGTTCGTCGATGGCCCGGCGATCACTTGCGCTTGCGTGGGCGCGGGTCGGTCCATTTGAACGCCGAATCGGCGACCGCGACGTTGAACTTCTGGTTGCTGAGGTCGATGCGCGTGCGGTTGTTCTGCGAATCGAGCGCCACCCAGCCGCGCAGGCGAAGCCCCGCCGGCGACGCCCCGTCGCGGACGAACACCATGGTGATCGTGCCATATTCGGGGCGTTTCGGGTCCTTGACCTCGACGCTCAGCACGTCGCCGCTGCCGGTGGGCAGCACCTTGGCATATTTCGACAGGTCGCGGTCGGGGTCGAGCAGCGCGCCGAGCGGCGAATTCTTGACCGGCCAGCTCTGCACCTGCTTCACCTGATAATCGATCATCGTCAGGCGGCTGCCGTCGCCGACGATCAGCAGCGGCACATCTTTCTGATACTGGAAGCGGATCTTGCCGGGGCGCTTCAGCGTCAGCTTGCCGGTCAGCCGCTGGCCGTTGCGGTCGGTCTGGACGAAATCGGCGGTCATCGAACTCGTCGACTTGAGATGCGCCTGCACCGACGCCAGCGCGTTCGCCGACTGGGCAATGGCGGGGGCGGCGACCGCGAGGCCTGCCGCAGCGAGCGGCGTCAGCGTCCAGGCGGCGGCGCGGGTTGAAAGTGTCTTGAAGATCATACTGCTCTCATCTTGTTTATCTGACCAAGTCTTGGGGTCTTGGCATTGAACGCGCCCTGAATTGCCGTTTCATCTCCCCGTCATCCCGGCGAAGGCCGGGATCTCACCATATCGTCATGACGCATCGGCGAGATCCCGGCCTGCGCCGGGATGACGATACGAGGAAGGCGATATTCAATCCCCCTATCGCGGCTGGCCATATTGGTCAGTCAGCACGTCGCGGCGGCCGACATGGTTGGGCGGGCTCACCAGCCCCTCCTCCTCCATCCGCTCGATCAGGCGCGCGGCGCTGTTGTAGCCGATGCGGAGCTGCCGCTGCAGCCAGCTCGTCGAGGCCTTCTGGCTTTCGGCGACGATCTGGCAGGCCTTGGCATACATACGGTCCTCGGCGCTGTCGCCGCCTGCGGGGGCGCCTTCCATCGCGAAACCGCCGTCCTCGGGGTCCTCGGTGACGCTCTCGACATAGTCGGGGCGGCCCTGGCCGCGCCAGTGATCGGCGACCGCGCGCACTTCGTCGTCCGACACGAACGGGCCGTGAATACGCGTGATCTGCTTGCCGCCGGGGACGTAGAGCATGTCGCCCTTGCCGAGCAGTTGCTCGGCGCCCGCCTCGCCCAGGATCGTGCGGCTGTCGATCTTCGAGGTGACGTTGAAGCTGATGCGCGTCGGCAGATTCGCCTTGATGACGCCGGTGATGACGTCGACCGACGGGCGCTGCGTCGCGAGGATCAGGTGGATCCCCGCCGCGCGCGCCTTTTGCGCGAGGCGCTGGATCAGGAATTCGACCTCCTTGCCCGCGGTCATCATCAGGTCGGCGAGCTCGTCGACGACGACGACGATCTGCGGCAGCGGCTGATAGTCGAGCGCTTCCTCCTCATAGACCGGCTGCCCGGTGTCGGGGTCGTAGCCGGTCTGGACACGCCGCCCCAGCGATTTGCCCTTGGCGAGCGCGCCGCGCACCTTGTCGTTGTAGGAGGCGAGGTTGCGCACCGACAGCGACGACATCATCCGGTAGCGGTCCTCCATCTGCTCGACCGCCCATTTGAGCGCCCGGATCGCCTTCTTGGGCTCGGTCACCACCGGGGCGAGCAAGTGAGGAATGTCGTCATAGACACTGAGCTCCAGCATCTTCGGATCGATCATGATCATCTTCACCTGGTCGGGGCCGAGGCGATAGAGGAGCGAGAGGATCATCGCGTTGAGCCCGACCGACTTGCCCGATCCGGTGGTGCCCGCGATCAGCAGGTGCGGCATCGGGGCGAGGTCGGCGATCATCGCGTCGCCGCTGATATTCTTGCCGAGGATGATGGGAAGCGCGCCGTTCTGGTCCTGGAACAGCGCGCTGCCGATGATCTCGTGCAGCACCACCGCCTCGCGATTTGCGTTGGGGAGTTCGATACCGATCACCGTGCGGCCGGGAATCGGCGCGATGCGCGCCGAGAGCGCCGACATGTTGCGCGCAATGTCGTCGGCGAGGTTCGAGACGCGGCTCGCCTTGGTGCCCGGCGCGGGTTCGAGCTCGTACATGGTGACGACGGGGCCGGGGCGCACCGCCGTGACGACGCCCTTGACCTGGAAATCCTCGAGCACCGATTCAAGCAGCCGTGCGTTGCGTTCGAGCGCCGCCTTGTCGATCTGTCCGCTCCGCCCCTCAGGTGCAGGAGTGAGCAGGTCGATCGAGGGAAGCTGGTAATTGGTGAACAGCTCGGTCTGCGGCTTGGCCCTGGGCTTCGACGGCGCGGTGCGCTCGACCGGATCGGCGATCTCGGGCGGGGCGCGGTCGCTCGGCTCGGCGCGCGGGCGCGGGCGGATCACGCGCTCCATCAGATTGGGGGCCTTGGTCCCGACCTCGACCGCCTTCGCCGGTTCGACGACGCGGCTGCCTGCCGCCGCGGGTAGCTTGAGCCGCGACGCCCAACCCTTTTCGAGCCGCAGCGAGCGAAAGGCGAGCCACAGGCCGAGGATCACCAGGAACAGGATCGCGGCGACGCGCGCGAGCGCCGCGCCGGGTTCACCGGCGAGCGCGAAGAGCGGGGTGATCGCGCCGCCGACGACGAGCGCAATGATCCCGCCCCAACCCGCGGGCATCGGCGAGCCGCTCGCGGGAGCCCAGAGTTCGGCGCCCAGTCCGACGAAGAGGATTCCGGCAAAGCAATAGGTGAGCTGGCGCAGCCAATAGGGTTGCGGCTCGCCGCTCCATAGCCGCCATGCCATGACGCCGAGCAGGGGCAGCAACAGGATGATCGGCGCGCCGCCGATCGACAGGCCGAGGTCGGCGAACCAGGCGCCTGGGCCGCCCATCCAGTTCGCGGCGTTGCCGTTTGCCGCGGTGTTGAGCGCCGCGTCGGTGCTGTCGTAGGTGAGGAAGGCGAGCGTCAGGAACAGGGTGAAGGCGGCGAGCGCCACCGCCGCCGCGATCACGAGCGACCGGGCGATGCTCTGGCGGAAAATCGTGCGCCAATCGGCCTTTGCGGCGATGGGCTTGCGGCTGGCCATGCTGGAAACGGTCCTCAACTATTAACCACGGCGATATGCACACGGGGCGGACTCGCCGTCAAGCAGCCCCTCGGCGAGGCGTGCAAGCGTGCACGATATTATTCCGAAGTTCAGGAAAGTTCAGCCCAATGCGCGCGTCGGTTCGGGTCTTGCGGCGTGCTGGACGCGCCGCGCGATGGCTGCACCGCAAACCGGCTAGCGACCGTTTTTGTTCACCAAATAAAAGAGCCGGATGAAGGCTGACACAGCTGGATAATGTAGGAAAGGCCTATTTGAAGCCGATGTCGGCTTCGGGGTGGGGAGCGGACGTTGAAGGATGGCGCTCCTTTCCCCTCCCGCAAGCGGGAGGGGCAGCGAGACTTACGAACTTTGTTCGTTAGTCGCAGCGGGGTGGGCCATTGCACCGTCGCTGCCCACCCCCGACCCCTCCCGCCTGCGGGAGGGGAGAGGAGCGGCCGCTTCCGGTCGTTTTCAGACGTTCCTCTCTCTTTCGGTCAAACGCCGTCCTTTTCATCCTGCCCCAAAACGCGCTAGGGCGGGTGCATGACCGAACCTCTGCGCAGCGATGTTCTGATCTCCGGCGGCGGCCTCGTCGGACAGGCGCTGGCCCTCGCCCTCGCTCGCCACGGCCTGTCGAGTCAGATCGTCGATCCCGCCGATCCGGTGGCGACGACCGCGCCGGGCTTCGACGGCCGCGCCTCGGCGATCGCGAGCGCGGTGTGGCGGATGTTCGAGGTCATCGGCATCGCCGACCGGCTGGCCGATCACGGCTGCCCGATCCGCGCGATCAAGGTCAGCGACGGCGGGCAGGCTGGCGAGCTCGATTTCGTCACTGCCGAGGATGCCCCGGCCCTGGGGACAATGGTCGAGAATCGTCGCCTTCGTCTCGCGCTCGCGGCGGGGATCGCAGAAGCGCCGCTCGTGCGGCTCTTCGCGCCCGCGAAGGTCGTGGCGCGCGACGTCGGGCCGCATGGCGTGACGCTGACGCTCGCCGACGGGACGCAGCTCGCGGCGCCGTTGCTGATCGTCGCCGAGGGTCGGCGCTCGCCGACGCGCGACGCGGCGGGGTTCAGCATCGCGAACTGGTCCTATCATCATCACGCGATGATCGGCGCGGTCGCGCACGCCAGGCCGCACGATCACGTCGCGCACGAAATCTTCTTCCCCTCGGGGCCTTTCGCGCTGCTCCCGCTCGTCGACGACGAGCAGGGGCGGCATCGCTCGGCGTTCGTGTGGACCGTGTCCGAAAAGGACGGGCCGGGCTTCGCCAAGCTCGGCGACCGCGGCTTCACCGCCGAGCTCGAAAAGCGCGCGAGCGGGCTGCTCGGCGCGATGGAGCTCGTCGCGCCGCGCATGACCTATCCGCTCGGTTTCCATCACAGCGCGAAGATCGTCGCCGACCGCATCGCGCTCGTCGGCGACGCCGCGCACGGTATCCACCCGATCGCGGGGCAGGGGCTCAACCTGGGTCTGCGCGACGTCGCGGCGCTGACCGAGGTGCTCGTCGAGGGCGCGCGAATCGGGCTCGATCTCGGCGACGCGGCCTTGCTCGCGCGCTATCAGCGCTGGCGCGGGCTCGACAATCTGATGGTCAGCCTCGCGACCGACGGCCTCACCCGCCTGTTCGGGATTCCGGGCAAGACCGCCTCCGCCGTCCGCCGCGCCGGGCTCGGCGCGGTGCAGCGCATGCCGATGCTCAAGCGCTTCTTCATGGACGAGGCGCGCGGCGAGGCGGGCGACCTGCCGCGCCTGCTGGCGGGCGCCGAAATCTGACCCGATCGTCGGTCCCGTCCGCGCAGGGGCGACGGATATGTATTTATACCTAGCCGCCCGGCACGTCGCCGCTAACCATCGCAGCCTATCCCCTGTCCTGCGGGCAACTGGGCCCGCGCAGGATGGGGAACGACCATGTCGGCCAAAAGCGACGCCCTCGAAGATGCTGTCACCGAATTGATCCAGACGCGCACCGCGCTCGAAGCAGCACCGGGAGCGCGCGCGCGAGCGCGCGTCGACCGTGCTTTCCAGCATCTTTTCGCGCAGGTCGCGCCGCGCATCCGTTATTTCACCCGGACCTACGGCCTCGCCGACGCCGCTGACGATGCGGCGCAGGCGTGCGCGATCGCGCTCCACCGCGCCGCCGAACGCTACGATCCGTCACGGGCGCTTTTCACCACCTATGTCAATTGGCAGATCCGCGCCGAATTGCAGGCGCTGCGCCTGCGACTCCATGGCGATCAGCGCTGCGCCGGCCGGCGCGCGGTGGGTGCGACGCTGTCGCTCGACGCGCTGGCGGACGAGGGTGTCGATGACGGGCTTGTCGATCCCCGCGCTGAAGCGGCAACCGAGCAGGCGGCTGCCGACGGTCTGGCAAATCTTGTCGCTGATCGACTCGTTGCCGGCTGGGCGATGCGGCGCGAAAAGGCGCTCATGCGCACCCCGCGCGGCGCGGCGGCGCCCGCACGGGTAGCGGCGAAAGTAAGCGAAGAAGGCGCGCTGGTACGCCGCCAACTCACTCACACCGAAGCGCTGATCGAACGGCTCGGCGAAGCCGATCGCCATATCGTGCGCCGGGCCTTCGCCGACATGGCCCGCATGGTGGGCGCCAAGCCGCATTGAGCCGGTACAGAGGGCTACTGCAGCGTCGCGCGCCCATCGTCGCCGTCGAAACGGCCGAAGAATTGCATCATCTGCACGACCAGCTCGGCGCGCGCGTCGATCGGGCTTGTCTCGAGGAGTGCCTGCTTCGCCGCCGCGTCGAACGGCGCGACCTGCGCGATGCCGTTGACCAAAGTCGCGTCGTCGAGCTGGCCGACCGAATCCCAGTCGACGACATAGCCCTGCCGCGCCGCGAAGCGCTTCGCCTCGCGTTCGAGGCTCGCGCGCTCGATGCTCGACAGCACGGCATCCTCTTCGGCCTCGACCTCGATCTCGGCTTCGACCTGCCGGAACGGCGTCGTGACGTCGAGCTCGCGGCGGACGCGGAAGCGCGCGACGCCTTCGAGCACCAGATTGAAGCGACCTTCATCGAGCGCCTCGACGTCGACGATGCGCCCGACACAGCCGACATCGTAAAGCGCGGGAGGTTCGCGGGCTTCCTCGCCGGGGATCTGGCGCGGCTGGATCATTCCGATCTGGCGGTCGCGCGCGAGCACCTCCTGCACCATCGCCTTGTAGCGCGGTTCGAAGATGTGGAGTGGCAGGTGCAGCCCCGGAAACAGCACCGCGCCGGGCAGCGGAAAGATCGCGATCCGCTGGATGGTGAGGGGTGCGGCTTCGGTCATGGCGCGTCAGCCGAACAGGATCAGCGACAGGCGGCGGCGCTGCGCCGCGACCCACGGGTCTTCGAGGCCCACGGCTTCGAACAGCGACAGCAGTTTGGCGCGCGCGGCGCCGTCGTTCCATTCGCGGTCGGCGGCGACGATGTGGAGCAGATTGTCGGCGGCGGCATCGCGCTGCCCGGCGCCGATCTGCGCCGCGGCAAGGTCGAAGCGCGCCTGATGGTCGTCGGGGTCCGCCGCGACCGCGGCCTCGAACCCCGCAAGCTCGCCCGCATCGGGAGCGTCGGCAGCGAGCGCAAGCGCGCTTTTCGCCTGCGCGATCGCAGGGTCGGCGGCGATCTCGGCAGGCACCGCATCAAGCGCCGCCTGGGCGGCTTCGGTGTCGCCCGCCAGCAGCAGCGCGCGGATCAGCCCGCCGTGCGCCGCGGCATTGTCGGGCGCCATCTCGACGATCTGCGAAAAAATGCCCGCGGCGCGCGGCCCGTCGCCCTCGGCCAGCACGCCCTCGCCCATCTCGATCACCGGCGCGATCTCGACCGCGCGGGCGCTCGCCTCGCTCTCGATCGGAAGCTGCGCGAGCAACTGGTCGAGTAGCGCCTTGAGCTGGCTTTCGGTCCGCGCATTGGTCAGGTTGGCGACCGGTTGGCCCTGAAAGATCGCATAGACGGTCGGGATCGACTGGACCTGGAACTGGCTGGCGATGAAGCCGTTCGCATCGACATCGACCTTCACCAGGACGACGCCCTTGTCGGCATAATCCGCGGCGACCTTTTCGAGCACCGGCGCAAGCTGCTTGCACGGCCCGCACCATTCGGCCCAGAAATCGAGGATGACGAGGCTTTTCATCGACGGATCGACGACGTCGCGGCGGAAGGCTTCGACGGCTTCCTTCTCTTGCGGGTTCAGACCGAGCGTGGCCACGGTGATGATGCTCCTTAGTATATACGCATGAGCCCGGCGCGCTTCCGCATGGGCGAAAAAGACTCTTCACGCGCTTATGTGGGATTTGGCGCGCCAATGCCAATCCTTCGCGGAAAAAGCGCAAACAGGGCTTGCCGACTCCGAAAGCCGGTGCTAATCGCGCGCCTCACCCGCTGGGAGCGACCCGTTTCCAGCCGCCAGAGCGGGCGTAGCTCAGGGGTAGAGCACAACCTTGCCAAGGTTGGGGTCGAGGGTTCGAATCCCTTCGCCCGCTCCAGTTTTTCCTACAAATTCAGCCATTTAAGCGGCGCGGCGTTTGGCGCCGCGCGATGCGTATTTCGCTGGGCTACCACCGGGCTACCACGCTGCGAGCCGTCTATCTTTGTCGGGCGCCGTGTTTTGGTAACCGAGCAAGTGTTTGTAATTGGCTCTCCTTCGCCGCTGTATTATCTCTTGCCCGAGGAGAAGCCGGTGGATGACCGAACAGAAGTATTGCCGCTTCGCAGAGTTGCGGCCCGCTTCATCAACACGAATGGGCAGACTGGCCTTGCTGAGCTCGATCGCATCGCGGCGGATGCCTCACGCGTCATTCAAAAGAGATACTGGCTCTTATCCACCACATCTGCGGCCGCCGCTTTCGCGACTGTTATTATCTTGCTTCCTTGGCTCGCTCTCACTCTGAATCAGGCGCCCGGAGCCGATGCCATCGGGCTGACCGGTTTGGGTTGTTTTGGTTTAATGATGGCGGCTGGCGCCTCGTGGCGCGTTTTTCAGTATGGCGGTATGAAGGCTGCCACGCCCCAGAAGCCGGTTTATGCGGACCCCGAAGACCCGGCCGTCCGAAATTTGGAGCACCTGTTCGCCATCCTCCAACTCGAATCGTCACCGCGCGCCTTTTACTTCGCTCGAAACGGCGCGCGCCGCTATGTCGATCATCGCTACTTCTTCGGCAAACTTCGTGCTGCGCATGTGGCCAACGACAGCACGATCCGCAACGCCCTCTTCGGGCCTGTCGGTTTCTGGTTCGCCCGGGAATTGTTCCTTGAGGCGGACGTCGACAAACTGATCGCTGACGCCAAGGCCAAACCCAAGCGGTCTGGCGTGCCCAAGAAGTATGATTACACCGGCGCGATCATCTCGCTGATAGACCATCCCAAGGTGCGCGCGCTCGACATCACTAAAAAGAGCGGAAATCAGAAGGTGATCATAGGCCTACTAGTGCATTGGTATATCGGCAGGCGGCTTGATGTCCCTAGCGACACCCAGCTTGCAGGTTACGCAAACGATATTCTGGGAGCGATCAAAAAAAATCGCTCTTCTGATTCCTAGCCTGAATTACCAAGGAATAACGCTTTTGCGTAGTTTCTGGTCGAAACCAATTGCCGGGAAACTCCCCAACCGGCTGAAATAGGCGCTTCTGCACACCGTTGGGAATGTGGGCGCTTGCGTGCAAATGAACCTGTCGCCCGCCGCATCGCGGCACTCGAACGGAGGCGACAATGGATGAACTCGCATATTCGATTAACCGTACAGCGAAGGCGCTCGGCGTCGGTCGCAGCACGATCTACAAGCTCATCAAGGCCGGACAGGTCGATGCCCTCAAGATCGGGACGCGGACGCTGATCACCACCGAGTCGATCAGACGGCTGACCCAAGCTCAGGCTTAGGCCTTATCCCCTGGAGGGCGACACATCGCCCACCATCCCACCGACACATCCCATTTTATTGAAAGGACACCGCATGTCCATTCTGCGCAAAGCCGCCGACCAGCTCTCCAATTTTTTCCGCTTTGACCACAAGGTCACCCTGCGTTTCGCCGTCGATCGATACAACGCACCTTGCGTAGTTCCGCTGATCGAGAAGCTGATCGCTGACGGTGAAGACGGAGATACCTACCGGTCCGCGCTGGCTGCGTGGAACCGGGCAGAGCGCCCGCCTCTCGCTCTCTATGACGGCGAAACGAGCTTTTGCCGAATCGATGGGCCGTACCAGTGGGCAGGCAATCATGTTTTCCCGCTGGGTGGCCTCGTTCTCAGCTCCGGCGTTACTGCTCACCTCGATCCTTATCAGGCGAGCGATCTTCATTTTCAAATGCGGGCGGCGATCGAGCGGGCGATTCAAGCGTGGATTGCGGATAATGGTTTGCGCGAGTGCCCGATGACGCCGGTAGCCTTTGATCGCGAGGCTGCCGATCGCAAGGCCAAGACGATGATCGCGGCAAGGGGCGACATCTTCGATCAGGATCGCATGGTTGCAGCCCCCCGCAAGGAGGGCTCGGATCATGTCTGAGACGACTGCTTTTGAGGCGATGTCGCTGGGCCGCGATGCTACGCATCGGACCCGTAATTTGGATACACACCTCACGCACGGGTGCATCCAGCTTTTTCGCCACTTTTCGAGAGTACGATTAGACTACAGGGAGTTCCGCCTGCGTCAAAGCGGCGGTTTCCCAGGCGTTTTCGAGACTGCTACCCGCACTCTCGCGGGGATGGCGCGATGAGGACGACCCAATACACCGTCCGCGTGCCGACCGCCGTCGACAAGGCCATGCAGAAGCTCGCTGCCCAGCAAAATGTCACCCCCTACGAAATGCTCCAGCGTTGCGTGAAGGCCGGTGTCGCCGCCGAGACGAAACCGCCAGTTGCCGATGACGGGTCGCGTGAACTTGTCGCCGAGGTCGCATCGATCAGCACCCGTCTCGCCGATGTCGAGCGCATGCTCGACCGCACCTTGTTCACAGCGTGCGCAGCTTATTGCTATGCGCGCAGCGCGGCGATGGGCGACGAAAAGACCGACGAGGTCATCAGCGCCGAGACCAACCGGGCCTATGACCGGCAGCGCGCCGCGATGGCGGAACGGCCATGAGCGAGCTTCATGATCGCCGGCTCCATGCCGAGACGCTGCGGCGTCATCTTCGCTACAGCCAGACGCGGCGGTTCAAACGGCAAATTGCGATCATGCTTTCGTCAATCGCGCTCGGCGGTCTGGCCGCCCCCTATCTGATGCTCGATCCGCGCATCGTTCAGGACACCGGCACTCATTATCATGCCAAGATGCTCGCTTGGTTTGCGGCCGGCTCGGGCGGCGATCCCGGGATGGTGATCCATTACGAGGGGGCGGACTATTTGACGCCCGCCCGCACAGTCGCGACCGATCCCTATTGGGTTCGCCGGGCAAGCATCACCAAGTCATTTGTCATGCGCGGCAGCTTGCTCGGATTTGCCGCATGGCTGTCGGGCCTGTTCCTGCTTCGCGGTGTCGCGGCACGGCGACGCGAACGCGCGCTCCGGGATCGCGTCATCGGCGGCACCAAGGTGACCACCGAGAAGGAACTCGCGAAGCTCGCACGACCCGAATCCGGCACGCATCCGCTGGCGATCGGCCCCGTCCCCTTTCCCCGCCGCCTAGAAACCCGGCACATGGCGATGGTCGGAACCACCGGCAGCGGCAAGACGACGGTGCTGCGCCAAATGCTCGACGGGATTGCGGCGCGCGGCGAAGCGGCGCTGGTCTACGACACGAGCGGCGAGTTCATCGCCCATTATTACCGGCCCGAGTGCGGTGACATCATCCTCAATCCGTTCGATGCCCGCTGCGTCTATTGGTCGCCCTTCGCCGAGATCGCGCATCCGGCCGACGCTGATCGTATTGCGCAGCAGCTCATTCCCGATACCGGCGACAAGGACAACGACGTATGGCTGGAGACGAGCCGTATCCTCGTCGCCAACATGCTCCGGGAATTGTGGAAGGAGAAGAAATGCACGCTGCCGGACCTGCTTGAAGCGCTGCAGAAGTGGGACAAGGACAAGCTCAAGACCTGGCTGAAGGACACATCGTCGGCCCGCACATTCTCCGACGATGCCGACCGGGCCACCGGCAGTGTGCTCTTCATGCTCGCGAAAGCCGCGAACCTGATACAGTTCCTTCGGATGCCCGAGGAAGGCGAGAAAGCCTTCGCCTTCCGCGATTTCATAACCCGCCTCGACGAACGGAAGGGCGCGAAGCCGTGGATCTTCGTACCGCGCAAGGAGGAGCATTTCGCAGCGTCGAAGCCGCTGCTCGCCTGCTGGCTTGAATGCGCCGCAAGCGCCGTTCTCGGGCTTTCACCGTCGTCCGAGCGGCGCATCTGGTTCCTCCTCGACGAGCTCGCCGACCTCCCTCGCGTCGACAACCTTGCACGTCTGCTGCCTGAGGGCCGCAAGTTCGGCGCGGCGGTCGTTATCACCTTCCAGGCAATAGGCTTGATGCGGCATCGCTACGGCAAGGATCTGGCCGAATCCATGCTCGGCTGCTGCAACACCAAGCTCTTCCTCCAGATGACCGAAGGCGAGTCACGCCAATGGGCGAGCGACACGATCGGCACCTGCGAAGTGGAGGTCCATACGATGAGCGGCGGGTTCGGCGATGGGGACGACAAGCCCAGGATAACGCTCGGTCGGCAGCGCAAGGACCGCCCCGCCGTGTTCGAAAGCGAACTTCGCCTCCCGCGCCACGAAGGCTATTTGCTTTTCCCCGACGGGTTCCCGGTCGCCCGCATCTCGCTCACCGCCGATCATATTGCGCGACGTGGCGAGCCGAGACAACCTGCTTTCGTCGAAGCGGACCCTGAGACAAGCCTGTGGCATCGATCATTGGCACCTCAACCGGAAACGCCGAATGATCCGGCGCAAGCAGCGACCGAGAAGCCGAAGGCAAAGAAGAAACCGGCGGCTCCCCCGGCCGATCGGGATGATGGGCCGATCTGATGGTCGCATCCGTTTCGGCGCTGACCAGCTCGGCGCAGGCCAGCAGCTACTATGAGGCCGACGACTATTATGCCGAGGGCGGACTGTCGCCATCGGAATGGCATGGCAAGGGCGCCGAGGAGCTTGGGCTGTCGGGCGATGTCGAGCGCGAGCGCTTCCGCGAACTGCTCAACGGAAAGGTCGGCGACCAGCAGCTCGGCACGGTCCGCGACGGACAGCTTGAGCATCGTCCCGGCTGGGACGTGACCCTCAGTGCCCCCAAGTCGGTGTCGATCATGGCGGAGGTTGCGGGCGACCGACGGTTGATCGAGGCGCATGGCGAAGCGGTGAAGGCAGCGCTCGCGCATGTCGAAACCCATATGGCCGCGACGCGGGTTCGGCACGGCGGTGCGGTGAATCGCGAGGCGACCGGCAATCTTATCGTCGCGAGCTTCCAGCATGGGACCAGCCGGGCACAAGATCCGCAGCTCCATACCCATAATGTCATCATGAACGCGACGCGGGGTGACGACGGATCATGGCGCAGCCTTGAACCGCGCGCCGTCTATCAGCTCCAGAAGCAGATCGGCGCGATCTACCGGCAAGAGCTGGCACTCAAGGTTCGCGAACTCGGCTATGAGATCGAGGCCGGCAAGGAGTCGATGTTTGAGATCAAGGGTGTCTCTACCGAGGTCATGGCCGCGTTCAGCACCCGCAGCGCCGAGATCGAAGCCGCGCTGGGCGAGCGCGGCACCTCGCGCGAAGAAGCCAGTGCGGCCGAGAAGCAGGTCGCGGCGCTCGACACGCGGCAGGCGAAGGTCGCGGCCGATCAGGCTTCCTTGGTCGCGGAGTGGCGCGAGACCGCCGACCGGGCGGGGTTCGATGCCAGCGCGCGTCTTGCACTCATTCGAAACGCACAGGCCACCGCCACGCGTGGGGCGGGAATTTTGGAGCGGACCGACACAGTCGAACGCGTCGTCGCCCATGCCGCCGACAAACTCGGCGAGCGGCAGTCGGTCTTCTCGGTAGCGGCCCTGCACGAGGAAGCGGGACGTGTCGGCCTCGGAAAGGTCGGCTATGCGCGGATCGGGCAGGCGATCGAGGCGGCAATCGCGCGGGGCGACCTAATTGATCGCACCTTTCTGGATCGGCGCGGTGCAGAGTTCGCCGGGCTCACCACGCGGCAGAACATCGAAGCGGAAACTCGGTTGCTTCGCATTGAGGCAGCCGGGCGCGGAGCCTTTGCACCAATCGCGTCACCGCTCGCGGCGGCGAAGGCAGTCGCCACCGCCTCACGACAGGCCGAGCGCAACGGCTTCGCCTGGAATGCCGATCAGCGCGCGGCCACCGAGCAGCTTCTGACCAGCCGCAACCGGATCACCGCGGTGCAGGGCTATGCCGGCACAGCGAAGACCACGACCGTGCTGGCGACCTTCGCCCGCGAAGCGGCGGCGCGCGGGGTATCTGTCGTCGCGCTTGCCCCAACGGCATCGGCGGCGATGGTACTCGGCGAGGCGCTGGGAACGCGCGGCGATACGGTCGCGCGCCATATGCTGTCGCCGGGACATTCCGCGTCCGATCAACCCGCAGCGTGGATTGTTGACGAGGCTTCGCTGCTTTCTGCCCGAGATACGGCGCGGCTGTTCTCTCTGGCCCAAAAGCACGATGCCCGCATCGTCCTCGTCGGCGACGTGAAGCAACTTGGATCCGTCGAGGCTGGCGCGGCATTCGCGCAACTTCAGACCGCTGGCATGGAAACCGCCAAGCTTGGCGAGATCGTCCGTCAGACCAATGCGGCTACGAAGGGCGCTGTGTTGGCGTCGATCGAGGGCGATGTGAAGAAGGCCCTGGCCGCTCTCGATCGCGGTGGGGGCGCGATCATCGAGGGTGCGGACCGCACCGAACGCTTTGCCGCCATCGCCGAGCGCTATGTCGGACTCGACAAGACCAGCCGCGGTCGCACGCTCGTCATCGAACCTTCGCGCGAAGGCCGCGACGCATTGACCGCCGATATTCGTAAGGCGCTCGGCCGATCGGGCGCGCTTAGGGGACCGGCTGTGGCCGTCGAAAGCCTCGTCAACAAAGGACTGACCCGCGCCGAAGCGGGCGACCCGCTGAGCTATGATAAAGGTGACGTGGTCCGCTTTACCCGAGATTATGCCGACAAGGGCGTCGCGCGTGGCGAGGCGTTCCGGGTGGAAGGCTTCGATCCGGCCAAGGCGTCGGTCGCATTGCGATCGGAGGACGGGCGCGAGGTAGATTGGCGTTTGCGGCAATGGGGTGCCGGCAACGTGCAGGTGTTCGAAGCGCAGCGTCTTGAGCTGAGGGCCGGGGACATCATCCGGTTCACGCGCAACGATCGCGAGGTCGGCAGGGTGAACGGCGCGCGCGCGGAGGTGACGGCGGTCGATGCAGAGGCAAAGACGGTCACTGTGCGGGGTACGCGGGGTCAGGTTCAGACGCTAGAAGTCGATGCCGCCCGCGATCGGCATATCGCGCATGGCTATGTCGACACCGCCTTTGCCGCTCAAGGTCGCACTGCCGATCATGTCATCATTCATGCGGACAGCCGCGCTACCAATCTCGTCGACCAGAAAAGCTTCTATGTTTGTATATCCCGCGCGAAGCAGTCGGCCACGATTTTCACCAACGACCGCGCAAAGCTGGTGTCGGCGATCAACGAACGCGCCGGGACGGTCCAGACCGCGATCGCACACACTGCCCTTCCGCAGCCGGTTGCCGCGAAGACAAGCGCGTCCGGATTGGCGCAAACTCTGGCTTCAAAATTCGGGGCCGGGCTTTAGTCCTTGCCAAACCGTATGATCTTGCCGAAGATTCTTGAGACATGCGCACCGATCTTGATCATCTTCCTGCCGCCAAGCAGCGCGAGCTTGAACGCGTTGTCGAGATGATCTTCGACGAGTTTCGTGGGAGCACGGAGAATGCCACCGGTCCGCGCAAGGGCGCGCGCATTCTCAAGATCATACTGTTCGGCAGCCACGCGCGGGGCGATTGGGTCGATGCACCCTTGTCGGCGAACCAATATAAATCCGATTACGATATCCTCATCATCGTCAGCCAGAAGGAGCTGACGGATCGCGCTGCCTATTGGGCGAAGGCCGAGGAACGGCTGATCCGGGCCTATACGATCGAGAAGACGCTCCACACGCCGGTCAACTTCATCGTCCACAGCCTGCATGAGGTGAATGACGGGCTGTCGCACGGGCGCGTCTTCTTCATGGAGGTCGTGAAAGACGGCATCGCGCTATACGACGCCGACGACCGAGAATTGGCTGCGCCGAAGCCTAAAACTGCTCAGCAAGCGGTCGAGGCTGCTCGAGAGTATTTTGAAGAATGGATGCCGAGCGCGGCCGGCTTTCTCGATACGTCGAAGTATGCCCTCAGCCGCGGCAGGCTGAAGGAATCGGCCTTTCAGCTACATCAGGCAACCGAGCGGCTCTACGGATGCTTGTTGCTGACGCTAACCTTCTACACTCCGTACAACCACAATATCGCATTCCTCCGGTCGCTCGCCGAGGGGTTGGATCGCCGTCTCTACGGCATCTGGCCGGACGACACGCATCGCGATCGATCGATGTTCCAGAAGCTGAAGGAAGCCTACACCAAGGCCCGTTATTCGAAGCACTACAAGATCAGCGAAGATGAACTGACTTGGCTGGGCGAGCGCGTCGAGGAACTTGGCCGCGTCGTGCATCAGGTCTGCTCCGACAAGATCGCCGAGCTTGAGGCGGCGGCACGCAAGTAGACGCCCCCCTCGTGACTTGCCGGGACTCCCGGATTCTGGCATAATCCGCCTCACGGAATGGAACGACTGGCGGCCATTCCGGGGATAATCCTGCCAGGCATCATGTAGGTCCGGCTGCGTGTCGGACGGTTGCTGATAGCCGCACCAGCGGCCCGACAGCGAACACCGCTTGCCTATCCGCGCACAAATGCGCGGACCGCCGCGGTGCGAGCTGCAAATGACTACCCCACATTCGAACGACGTTTATGCACGCGAGGTCGTGATGGCGCGTGTCGGCCATCTCATTCGGCGCAAGCAACGAGAGATTGAGCGAATCACCCGCATATTGCGAGGCCTTTTCGACCCGTCGCAGGTTCAGCCACCCGAACCGGGACGGATCAGACGGATCATCTTGATCGGTCCCTATGCGCGGCGATCCTGGTACGAAGACAGCCGGACCATCGAATTTTCCGATTACGAATTCTGGGTCGTCGTCAATCATCCCCTCTTCACGGATGAACGGTGCTGGCGGCGCGCACGAACGACTATCGATCGGGAACTCGGCAGTCGCTGCGCCGTCGATGTCGATATCTATTCCAAGTCCGATATCCGCACGGCCAAAGCTGAACGCGATACTTTCATTCTCGACCGGATTGAAGCCGGTATCACCCTCTACCGCGCGTCGCGAGATGCGCCGCTGCCTGCGCACGGCCCTCGGGAGGAACGGTCATGATCCCCGCCGGCCCTTACCAAACTTTTGATGCATTTTATCGGGCGCAGCATGAACGACTGTTTCATTTCTTCCGGCGGAAAGTCGGGCGCGAAGAGGCGCCAGACCTTGTGCAGGAGGCATTTACCTGCGTGTTGCGAAGCGGGGCATTCGAACGGTTGGAAAATCCGCAAGGTTACCTAACGCGGACAGCCCAAAATCTTCTGATCAACCGAGCGCGGACTTGGCGTCGGAAGAAGTGCATGCTCTATCCGCTAGACGAAGCGCGCGATGCTCCAATCCACCCGCGCCAGGAATGGGGGATCGAAGCGCGGGAACTTCGAGCAGCCTACCGTCGGGCGCTCCTTGCCTTGCCGTTGAGAACCCGACGCATATTTCTCATGCATCGCCTAAAGGGCATGTCCTATCGGGAAATCGCGGAGCAACTTGGCGTCGGCGAGAAGGGCGTAGAGTACCATATGATGCGAGCATTGGCCCGATGTCGGCGGGCCGCCGTACGACCGGAATAAGCAGTCGGCTTGCTGACCGCTGTGCGCCTGAAATTGGACGCCCAAATCGATGGGTAGCAATCCCGAAAGCTGCCCTTAATTATTCGAGGGGCCGCCGCAAGCGCCTCTCGCGTAGGTTCAGAAAAAGGGCGCGATAGTCAGTCAATTGTCGTTGCGCTATGCGACGCACTGCGTTGCATGGGAGGGGAACTGTTGTGGTCGGCGAAGCCCAATTTGTGGATGATCCGCATATTGCCAGGATCGCCGAGGCACTCTGGTCTCGAGAGCCTTATGGAACCGCCGCCCTTCTCGTGGGGGCAGGCTTTAGCCGCAACGCCGTCCCCAGAGGACCGGGCGCCGGAACAATGCCCGGCTGGAACGACATCTACACGACGATGATCCACCAGCTTTATCCGGCAAGCGAGAGCGCGGGCAAAGATGCGGACAACCGCACCTGGCTACTCGGCCTGACCGGAGCGACTAGTGCTTATCTGCGGGTGGCTGAGGAGTTCGAAGCGCAATTCGGGCGCGACGCGCTGGACAAATTGATCCTTCGGCACGTCCCTGACAACGAGTTCACGCCGGGCAAACTTCACCGCATGCTGGTGGAACTGCCGTGGGCGGATATTTTGACTACGAACTGGGATACGTTGCTGGAGCGCGCCGCTGAAAAGGCCGAAGAGCGTGTCTATGAGGTTCTGCGCACGGTTGAGGAAATTCCCGAGGCGCACGCGCCCCGCATCGTGAAACTACACGGCAGTTTCCCCTCGCATCGGCCCTTCATTTTCACTGAAGAGGATTTCCGGACCTATCCTGCGCGCGCTGGCGCGTTCGTAAACCTTGCGCAACAGCTCGCCATGGAGAAAACGCTCGTTCTGCTCGGGTTTTCCGGCGACGATCCAAACTTCCTCTTCTGGTCAGGCTGGGTTCGCGACAGGCTCGGACCGAGGGCTCCTCTTATCTATCTTGTGGGCGTCCTTGACCTGACGCCGGCGAAACGAAAGATGCTTGAGAGCCGCCATATCCAGCCTATCGATCTCGCGGCGCTGCCGATGATCGGGAAATGGCCCGCCTCGCGGCAGATCGAGAGCGCGAACCAGTGGTTCCTAGAACGATTGAGGGCGGCTGAGCCCTATCCCTCGCGCCGCTGGCCCCGACCAATTGCTGGTTTCGTGCCACCGCTTGAGTTGGTTTCTGCTGCGCCCGATCCCCTGGCGCCCAAAGCTGCCCCCGCCATTGGCGGTAATCAACCTCCCATCGAGGTGGTCCGTGAACTGGTGCAGCACTGGGCGCAATTGCGCTCGGTCTATCCGGGGTGGGTTGTCCCTCCCTTCGATGCCGCCGAGCGGATATGGGCGAGTATCGATCAAAACCTGCACGAAATAGTCGTCGGTCTGCGCGCGATGGAAGAGCAGGAGCGACTGACCGCCTTGTTCGAACTCAACTGGCAGCAGGAATGCGCGCTGGCCCCGCTCGATCTGACCGTCGATGACATCGTGAGCGAGCTTCTCAGCTCGATGGCAGCGAAATATTCTTCACTGTCTCAGCAGATGGCTGGCCAATTTCGCGCGTTGGTGCTCGCGTTGATCCGTCATGCGCGCGAGGTTCGCGATTCTGCGCTGTTCGAACAATGGTCGGACTGGCTCGATGGCCGGGTGATGGACGACAGCGAGGCGCGCGACCGGCTGATCTATGAGCGTTGCTTGAAGCTCCGCGCCGATCTCGATGTCGACCGGTTGGAAGCGCTTGTGCGCTCGTGGATGGTCGAGAGCGATACATTCTGGAACGTGCGTAAGGCAGCGCTACTCTCGGAGTTGGGGCTGAACAAAGAGGCGTCCGAGATTTCAGGAACGGCACTGGCGGCGATACGCGAGCAGACATCGCGGAACGCAAAAGATATTGCCTCCTGGTCGCGCGAGAGCTTCGCGATGCTTGTTCGCAGTTCCGATCTCAACGCCAATTTCGGGCGCTGGCTGGAAACAAAGCCCGTGCGCGATCGCTTCGATCTCAGGCAGGAGGAACTCCACGCTCGGGGGTGTCCTGGGAAGAAGGATTTCTTCGAACTGGTGCAACGTCTCGCGCAAGAGCCTCCGCCATTCAAGAAGCCTTTCGAGGTCACATCCCGGTTCGACATGGGGTCAAAATACAAGACGCACCATATGGGGCGCATCGACCACCGCGAACGGCGTCTCGTAGCCTTCCAAGCCCTTCGGTTCGTCGAGGAGGCAGGCTTGCCCATCCGGATATCTTCCAGTGGCTTCGCGCTCCAAATCTATTCTGATGCTGCCCGGTGGCTAATAGACGTCGCCCCCGGCCGAGCGCTCGATGCCTTCATCATCGCCGCGCCTTCGGTGTCGAACAAGCAAATTGACGGCTTTCTCACGCGCAGCGCAGTTGCGAAGGTCGAAGCCCACGAAGCGGACAGTCAGCTCGAGCGCGCGATGAGCCTGATCGCGGCGGCCAAGGCCCGGATCGAGCGGAACGGTGACGATCGAAATCATTGGGTCGAATGCCTGAAAGCCATCTTGGAAGTGGCGTCGCGTCTGGTCCTCCGCGCCCCCGGCCGCGCTCGACAACTAACGGGCATTGCGCTCGACATTAATGGCTCGAACCTGACTACCGGCAAAATCGGTTTCGGCAGCGAGGTCAGGCATCTCGTGCGCCGTTCGATCGAGGCTGCCGAACCCGGTGATCGAGACGCGATCATCTTGTCACTTTTCGAAAGCGACGTTCCGGTCGAGAAGCCGGATGTCTATTTGGAAACCCCGGATCTCGCGAGCGAGCTGTCAGCGGACATCAGGGTAGGCGCTCCGGCGGAACGTTGGACCGACATCATTACGGCCTTGCTGGCTTCGCTGATCGACCCTCTCCGGAGAAAAGCCGCATCGAACCGTCTTCACTGGCTACTTGCCGCCAAAATTCCTTCAGATGCGCAGCGCTTGCAATGCGCCGAGGCGCTTTGGCATCCGGAATTTCTCGCGGACGGTCTTCCGGGTGGAACTGTATTTTTCCCACACGCGTTCCTTTCGTTGCCGCATCCCGACGGGGTCGATGTCCTCCCCTTGGTCGCGGCTCAGCTCTTCACGACCGCTCCGCTTACGGACGACGAAATGGCGAGCGGAGAGTTTGCGTTTGCGCTCGATCGCACGTCGTTGGCCCTCGGGAAGGATGACCTTCGCATTCAGATCGAACGGCTCCATAAATTCATTGTCGACCATGGTCCTGAGCCACGGCATCCTGAAATTTTTCGCGACAATCGTTCCGATCTCGTGGACTGTACGGCCCGCGCAGCCGCCGCCCTAGCACGTCGCGGGATTGGAATCGAAGATCTGAAAGCACCGGTGGCAGACCTCGCGGCGTTGGAAAATTATCCCTTTCGACGGGAACCGATGATCCCGGTCTTAGTCGCGGAGGGGCTAATGGACGTCGACACAGCTATTGGGCATGTGCGCCGGTTACTCGCGCAATCCGGGGAAGACGATATCGTCACCGTCGGCGTCTTCGCCGATCAACTCGTGCTATTCGGGGAATGCGAAGCGCGGCTTGAGAAAACTATTTGGACCGAATTTACGCAATCAGTGGTCGTTCGCAGGCTTGGCTCGTTGGCACGGATTTTACGCCTCATGGGCCATGTGATGCGTGTCGCACCCGAGCGGATCCCCAACAGTCTGGACGACATGCTAAGTCTTGGGTTGATGCTTATCTTGTCAGAGACAGATAGAGCCGCCCCGACAACCCATCCGGAATATGACCCTTTCATGGTCCGATTCTACGCGGCGTTTCTCGTTACGATCATGCAGGAGCGGGGACGTGGCGACGCGCCGATGCACACAGCTTGGTCCGATGCGATCAACTGCGATCCGCTGCCCGACACACGTCGCGCACGTGAAATTGCGCTTCGTATTTTGTCCGACGAGAAAGGCGCAGAGGAGGACTTTTAGGCCATCACGACCCAACGGACTGCGAAAGTTCGCGTCTTGGGATATTATCTGAAAGCTGCTGGTTCAATGCTGGCCAAATAATGTCCGAAGCGTCTTCGGGCTCCATTTCGTTGCGGCATTTTCCTGCGCTCCGAAAGGAGGCTGCGCCATACCCGTGGGTAAGCGTGGTCAGGAAACCGCCATCGATTAGCTGTCGCGGGATTTAGCGTCGGCGTAGGCGGCTTTTCCCTGCGCCCTTCGCTTGGCGAGCTTTGCCATGCGTGCGCTGATCTCGTCGGGGCTGATATCGGCGGGGTCGAAGGGTCGGCCATACCATTCGATCATGGATTTGCGTTCGGGATGACGCGGCTTGGACATGGCCTCAAGGAACTCTTCGAACCCTGGTGTGCCACCGACATCTTCGGGCGGGGCTCGCCGTTCGCCATCGACGAAGCGGGGGTAATTGGTGCCGGGAATGGTGGATGAGATCTCTTCGATCTCGATACGATGTCGCCAGTTGTCGCCGAAATCATAGGTGTAGGTGAAGCTGGTTATGCCGCGCTCGACGAGCTTGTTGATGCGCATATGGGCGGCGTCGCGGGTGCGGACCATGAAAGCATCGTCATCATCGAAGCGGATGCCATAGGCGGCATCGCCAATGTCGAACTGGAACAGATGGTAGTTCTCGAAGAGCATGCAGGCCTGGATCGCGAGGTGCAGGGTCTTGAGGCTGTTGGTAACGGGAAGTTCGACACGGCGCCAGATGGCGGGCTTCATGTCTTCGAGCGTTATGCGAATCCGGGCGATCTGATCGGTCATGCCGCCATGCATACGGACGCGGTCTGTGCTGTCCAGTTCCACGGCATGAGCTCGTCCCAGCGGGAGGCGGGCCAGCCTGAGGCGATCTTCTCGATGACATCGGCGATATAGGCCTGCGGCTCGACGCCGTTGAGCTTGGCGGTCTCGATGACGGAGTAGATGGCGGCGGCGCGTTCGCCGCCGGCCTTCGATCCGGCGAACAGCCAGTTCTTGCGCCCGATCGCGATCGATCGGATGGCGCGCTCGGCGATATTGTTGTCGATCTCCGCCATGCCCTCGCCCGTGTAGCGGGTCAGCGCATCCCAGCGCTTGCGGCCATAGGCGAGCGCCTTTGCCATCGCCGACTTGGGCGACAGGCGGCGCAGGGCGTCGTCGATCGCGCCGCGAAGCGCGTCGATCTGCGGCCTGGCCTGCTCTTGTCGATGTCGGCGCCGGACATCGGGCGGCTGGCCGCGCACCTCCTCTTCGATCCGGTAAAGCCCGGCGATACGATCGAGCAGGTCGGTGGTGAGTGGCGTCGGACTCGTCTGGTGGCACTCGAAGATCTTGCGGCGGAAGTGCGCCCAGCAGGCGACCTCCTGGATGCGACCTCCCTCGTACAGCTTCTCATATCCGGCATAGCCGTCGGCTTGGAGGAGGCCGGTGAACGGCCCCAGCTCGCTCTGTGGATGGATGCCGCTGCGATCGGGAGTGAACCGATACCAGGCGAGCGCCGGGGTGGCGGCGCCCGATGCGCGGTCATCGACGACATAGGCCCAGAGCCGCGCCTGCGCGGTGCGGCCCTTGCCCGGCACGAGCATCGGCACCGGCGTGTCGTCGGTGTGGAGCTTGGCGGCCTTCAGCCCTTCCTCGCGGATCCGGCTGACGATGGGGTCGAGCAGGTGCGCGGCCTGGCCCGCCCAGCCGGCGAGGGTTGAACGATCGATGTCGATGCCCTGCGCCGCCATCATCTCTGCCTGGCGATAGAGGGGGAGATGGTGATCGAACTTGTGGACGACGACATGGGCGAGCGTCGCGAAGCTGGCCTTGCCACGTGCTATGGCCTTCACCGGCGCCGGTGCCTGGACAATCCTGTCGCAGGCGCGGCAGCTATACTTGGGCCGCACGGTGCGGATGACGCGCCACTGGACCGGGGCAATATCGAGCTGCTCATCACTGTCGTCGCCAAGCGGGCGCAGCGCGCCGCCGCAATCGGGACAGGTGCAGCTGCCGGCCTCGGGCTCGATCCGCCGTTCCGCGCGCGGCAGATGATCGGGCAATGCGCGCACCGGCGATACCCGTTCGGCGGGTGCCCGCTCACTCGTCCGGCTGTCGGCGACCTCAGCCTCGCCTTCGAGTTCTTCGAGGGCCAGCTCGAGCTGCTCGATCTGGAGCGCGAGCTTCTCCGAGGACTGGCCGAAGGTCATGCGGCGAAGCTGCGCGAGCTGGTGGCGGAGGGTGTCGATCAGCGTATCGCGCGCCGCCAAAGCGGCTTCGAGCTCGGCGATCCGGGCGTCCTTGTCGATGCTGGAAGAGGCTGGTTCCGACACGCGGAACATCTAGCAAAAGTGGCTCCGCGATGCCAGTAAAACCCTCACTAATCCGCCACTTTTTACCCTGCGAGCAAGGGCGCCGCGGTGCGTTCGGGACGCCGCCAGTCAATGCCTTCGAGCAGCATCGAAAGCTGCGCCGCGGTGAGGCTGACCTTGCCCGCCTTGGTGATCGGCCAGACGAACCGGCCACGGTCCATGCGCTTCGAGAAGAGGCACAGGCCCTGGCCATCATACCAGAGCAGCTTGACCAGATCGCCGCGCTTGCCGCGGAACGCGAACAGCGCGCCCGAGTGCGGACTCTTCTCCAGCACCTGCTGCACTAGCACCGCGAGGCCGTCGAACCCCTTGCGCATATCGGTGGCGCCGCAGGCCAGATATATCCGTGTCGTCGGCGGTAACGGGATCATCGGGCAAGGACGGACATCACCCGTGCCAGCGCATCGGCATCGACCGCCGCGTCGACGGTGAGCCGCACGCCTGACGGCAGCTCGATCCCGATCTGGCCGCTGCCTGCCGTTGCCGGGGCCGGAACGGACACCTCCACCTCGGCGAACGAGGGTGCCGGCGTGCGCTTCGCTCCCGTCAGATCGCCAGCCAGGGCCTGTCGGCGCCACGTATAGAGCAGCCCGCTGCCGACCGCGTGCCGCTGGCATGTCGCCGAGACCGAGCCGTCGGGGCCAAATGCCTCGCGCAGGATCGACAGCTTCTGATCCACCGACCAACGGCGACGGCCGCCAACGACCGCGATCCGACTGCTCATACGATCACTCATATGACCAGTCACAAGAGCACTCGCTCCCGCCGCTCCGATATCCTCGCTCATCACCGCTCCTCGCAAAGAGCGGCTATCAGCACCCCGGAACGCCGTCCCGCAAGGCGGCCTTCACACCACGGTTACACCCGTGGACACCCGGGCGGCGACACAAATTGCCCACAAACGTCTGGGCTATTTTCTCTCCGGTAACACCTGATGCCGTGGAGCATTCTGGACGAACTCGACTTTCAAATCATCATGGTTACGCTTGTCTTGCCAGCTCATCGATACCCAGCTCTCGGAAGCCGGATGCCTGATTTCAATTCGGCTTGGCCGATACTTGGCTGTCGCGAGGAGCGGATATTTCTCGGTATCGAGTTTTTCGAGCAGGAGCAGAAACATGAAGCCCAGGATGCCGACCTGTAGAGCGACAATTTCTTCCGCTTCATTTAACCATGGCACGAGCTGAAACCGTGAATGATTCACTATCATGTCGCCTTCGCTCATGAGGCAATAAAGGCCGGCTCCGTCGGGCCATGCCGCCGGATCATCGAGCATGGTCACCAGCATGCGATCCTGTGTGAAGACACCTGATAATTTTTCGTTGCCCCGGGCGAGATTGCCGGACACTGCAAGCGCTTTCGCTGTCTTCAGCAGCCAAACCTCTATGTCGTGTCCCGAAACTAAGGCCATGCGGGGTTCTCCAGCGTCCACCTCAAGATAATTCTTTAGCGAAGCGAAGAAGTGACGCGCCGCACTGTCGATCGGACTGAGGGCGCTATTATGTTTCGTGCACAGACAATTGGCTCTGAGGCTCTGCGCACCCAGTATCTTTTCTTCACCCTTGTCGAGCCAAGGCACGCCCGAGATCGAAAAACCGCCGTCTCCCTGCAAGACCTCGATTACGGATTCCGAGATGAGATGCTCGCCAGATATTGGCCCGATGCAGGACCCCAGTTCCTTCATATAACAACGCTCGACCGTTGAGGCTGCTGGCAGCATGCGAAGCCCGAGGACGCATGCCGGCCGATGCCATCGGCGACCGTCAAAACAGCAGTCGCGGCCAGCATTTGCCGATCCGCAGGGGCAAGGCCGGCCCACCACGATTTCGCGCTTCCGCCTCGCTTCTCCCATAGCGATATCCCTCAAACGATCGACCCGTGCTGCGATCCTGCGACGGCGTTCGATTATTCTTGAGCTCGAATATTGGAGCGCGAGACGAACTACCAGAGTTAAACGAGCTGGACCGGCTGACTATAGCTGTGAGTTGTGGAAGCCCGTCCGCCAGACTAGACCATACCCATGGCAGGGGGCATTTTTAATTTTTACCGCAATTGCGCGCGGCGCGCCTTCACCGGCTGGTTCAAACGGGTGGAGGGCTGGGCGAGCACCGTAGCCCTGCTCGTTGCCATCATCCTGCTTTTTGTCACGCTGCCGGCCTCGATTGAAGCCGCGCTGAAAGATGCGCCCACATGGTTCTTTCTCGCTGTGTTTGTGGGCCTCGTCGTCTTCCGTCTCATCCTTGCGCCTTATCAGCTTTTCAGCGACGAGCACGCCGCTCGTGAAGCGATCGAACGGGCGAGGCGACCTTTGCTCGAGTTGGCCTTGCCGGACCCGCCACTGATTCAGTCGGTCCATCTCCAAGGAAATACGTCTGAATCTCTCGGCGGCACGCGTCAAACGACAGTCACGGGCTGGGAACTCGATGTCGCCGCGCTGACCTGCTTCAACGCTGGCGAGCAGGTCGCTGAAGAATGCCGCGCGCGATTGATGTCGGTAATGAAAATCGCCATCGCGGGCGAGGAGCATCTTCGCGTGATTACGCCGGTACTGCTCCCGTGGGAAAAAGAAGACCCCGAAACACATCTGGTAACTGACATCGCCCCCAGCGAAACGCGGCGCATCTGGATCGGAGGCGTTCGCGGAAGCGGTCATATCTGGCTTTTCCGCTCTGCGAAAAGCTTGCCGCTCGAACATCAGCAATTACTCGGAGAACCCGGTACCTATCGTCTGCTCATTCAGGTCGATGGCAAGAATATTCCGCCGCAACAGATCGAACTCGAGATCATTGCCGAGGCAGGGGAGCGTCCTGCGAATGGCATTCAGCGAGGCAAGGCCGAGGTTTCGGTTCGCGGGCGCGGAGCTCCGAGAATCGGAGAGTCAGTAGCGGCATGACGAATATGCATGTCGATACCCGGCTTCGTCCGACCCGCTTCGGCTTTCTGGTCGTGCCGAGTGACAGGGCGGCGCTTGCAACGATTTTTGAGATATCTACCTGTTTATGGGGCGGGAAATATAATCCAATCATTCCTGTCTTTGCGAGCCGCCCCGTCTGGTGGGACCGAGGTGGGCCGCGGATCGAAAATGCCGAGCAGATCATCAACGGATATCTCGACTATTTCGAGCCCGATATCCTCGTCGAAACTCGCCCGGGGCAAGCGGAAGGGATGGGTTATGCCAGCGAACGTGTCATCACGTTGCAGGATGTGGCGCCCCCGTCGAAACAGGCAAGAAACGCTTGGATTGAAACATCCGGCCTCGATGTCGGTCCGCTATACCGTCACCTCTATGAACGCGAGTTTCAGTTTGCGAGGAACCGTCCCGTAAAAGTGGTGAGGATTTCGCCGGAGCAGCCCTCTCTTGCCAATTTAGTTGGCTGCCTGTTCGGCGCTTTTCCGCAGGACGGCGCCTTCAACGAGCTTGAGCACGCTTTCGATGAAGTATTTGCACCCGATCACATTATCCTCTCTGGCGATACCGCGGCCGACCTCATCGCCAACAATTGGCTGAATCCGCTACGCATCACGCATGACGGGCTCGAGGTGGAATATTGTCATCGCATCGATCCCCGTGTGTTCGTGTTCGATGGCACCCATTCAGGGGATCTCATCGACTATTGGAATCTCCGTGCAGGCGTCCAGCCCGTCGTACCCATACCTATCCAGTACGCATCCGAACTCGGGTCGTTCGTCCGTGAGTTTGTCAAACTCAACTACCGGCCGCTTCCGGGAAATTCCAATGGAGTGATGATCCACCCAACGGTCATGTTCGGGCGCTCGATCGCAACCGAGGCGATCGAGCCATTGTTCGAGAAACATTTCAGAGTCGACATCGAGGGAGCGAATTGCGTCCAGCCTTGGTACCCGGCCTTCTGGAGACCGACGTCGGATATCATGGTCAGTCCAACCCGACCTAAGCTTACGGCAGCCGAAGCAAGCCACAGCCTTCCGCTTGACGAAGAATCGCCAGCGTTGCAGTTCGACATGCTGAAGCATCCCTTTGCGGACAGGTTTGGCGGTCAGGCGCGCTGGGCCAACGTCGTGAAGTTATCCGACTGGTCACGTGACGGGCGCGTGGCAACGACCTATCCCGAGGAGTATCGTGAATCCCGGCGCCCCAATTTCGGCGGCGGGCTAGGCAAGATTCGTTCGACGAGCGAAGGCTTTGTGGAACTCGCGGATTATGTCCTCAGCCGGCATTACTGGCAACTTGAGTCCAACGCATCTGCGATTACCACTTGGCTCGCTGATCGGAATATCAAGACGGTTCTTTCAGATTCAGGCCGCGCCACCCAACAGATCGTCCAGACGCTTGGAGGACTTCATCGCGTCTCCTCGATCGCAAATCCGGCAATCGTGCAGTTCCTCGAAAAAATCAGCCGAAGGCCGATTTCGAAAAGCATGGAACATAATCAGTTTCGTAATCGCATCGCCCAAGCGGTTAAAGGCAATCTTTGGAACCGCGATGCCGTGCGGACACTGATCGAGCAGAATGCGGTCGAACTCGGGCTGGAGGTCCGCTGTGATAAGTGCGGAAGCTGGAGTTGGTACCAACTGTCGGGATTAGACACGGCATTGAAATGCGGCCTCTGCCTCAAGACATTCGCATTTCCAGCGATCGATCCCACCGGGAGTGATCGGGCCCGTTGGGCGTATCGGCTCATTGGACCATTCGCGCAGCCGAACTACGCGCAGGGCGGATATGCCGCGGCGCTTTCGATTCGTCTTTTCGCGGAACTCCTCGAAAGTGGTCCCAACCAGAGCCTGACATGGTGCGCGGGGCAGGAGATGAGTTTTCCCAACGGTCCGAAGATCGAGGCAGATTTCATCCTCTGGTATCGGCGCCGCGAGATTTTTGGAAATACTCCGCGCACTCAACTCGTGTTTGGCGAAGCCAAAAGCTTCGGCAAGGAATGTTTCGGGGCGGACGATGTGGCGCGAATGAAAGCCCTCTCGCTTGCGTTTCCGGGAGCGATTCTGGTTTTTGCGACGATGAAGCCGGCGAGTGAGCTGTCGCGCGACGAGATCAAGCGTTTGTCATCGCTCGCGCTTTGGGGGCGTCATTATGAGCGCCAACGGCGCCAGTCGCGCGCGCCGGTTATCATTCTGACGGGAACCGAACTATTCTCGGATTATGCGGTCAGCAAAAGCTGGGAAAAGTTTGGCGGCCGCCATGCCGAATTCGTGAAGCCCGCCTATGTCCGACTGGCCAATCTACGCGTTCTCGCCGATTTGACGCAACAACTCTATCTTGGGCTCGAGCCGTATCACAACACTGAGCGGCGAAAGTGGGCGCGCCGGTCGCGGGAAAAAGGGGGCTCCCAAGCTTAAGGGCTGGGTGCGCACGGGCGTGTGTGCTCGGTTTCTGTTCCCAAATGCGCGGAGAGGCGACAATCCGAGCTTCAGGCTCGCCGTTTAGATGAGAGTCTGCTTTTGCCAATTTGTGGATAAACGTCGGCAGTCAACTAGCGGCCAGAGTTCGTTCGCTGCCAAAGAGCGGGCGGACATCGGGCGAATCTGGTAGCAAGCCCCCATGATCAAACTGGAAATACCGACACTTGAAGATGCGTTGGTGGGCGCGATCGCCGAGCAGGCCGACTGGATTGTCGCCAATCTCGAAACTGCAATCAGCTGGCCGGTTTCCTATCAAATGCAGGAGTACGGCGGACGGACCTTCTTCATCATACCGCTGACGAAGGATCGCTGCCCGGCGGTGGCGTTGAAGCGCGGCGACGACTCCTTGCAGCAATGCCGTTCGGCGCTGCTGCGTTTTCTGAGCGCCATGTCGTGGAGCCAGAGTGCGGGGGCAATTGTCCTGTCGTTCGGCAACGACAGGCTACCGAGACCGCAGCGCCGGGGCGGCGATTTCGGGCTCAGCATCACCGCCGATCTCAATCTCACCTATCTTCCCGAGCCCGCCAATGAACGGCAGGCGCTCGGGCTCGCGCTTATGCGCGAGGGGCGCGGTCTCAATCATCCCGCTTACGCCTTTCTGTCCTTTTTCCGCGTTCTCGAAGTGGCGTTTCGGGAAGGCAAAGACCAAAAGAAATGGGTCGCCGACAATATCGCGCAGATCGCCGATCATAGCGGACAGCGCGCCCTGGCGAGGCTGGCGGAAGCGGGGATCGAAGATGTCGGGACCCATCTCTACAAATCGGGGCGAATGGCGATCGCCCATGCCCGTGCCGACCCGGTCATCAATCCCGACGATGCGTCGGCCTATGACCGCATCGCGAGTGAATTGCCGATCCTGCGCAGTCTGGCGGAGCTCGCGATCGAGCGAATCCTCGGGATCAAAACCCGGTCGACTATCTACAGCGAGCATCTGTACGAGCTCGCCGGTTTCAAACAGCGAATTGGTGCAGATCTGGTCGCCGCCATCATCGCCGACACGCTCCCCGAGGGCGGCGGGATCGATATCCCCAGAATTGACATCGAGATCCGGCGACGCGAGCCCTACGCCCCGCTGAAAGCGATGGTCCCGGTCGGCGCGTCGATCGAGGCGGGTATACTCGATCTTAATTTCCAGTCGCCCGACGGTCTCGTTACGATTCATATCGGCCTCGACTTCATCCAAGAGCGGCTTCGGTTCGCGTGGGATACCGGTATTAGTGGTATCGACGACGGCACATCCGCCGCCGCAGAAAATGGCGCCGAGGTTGTCCGCTTCATCCTCGAATATATCGGAAACGGCGAGCTCCATTTCTACGACAGCGATAGCCGCGACCTGCTGGGCCGCGTGGAGGCATTCCTTCCGGTCAACTATATGGCCAATCATGAGGGGCTCGAGGCCCGCATCGCGCACTGGAAGAGCGAATCTGCGCGGCGGCGCGAAGGCGAGTCATAGTCGGGCAAGGCGGGAGGTCCAACGCCTGGTAATGCGACGTCTGAACGCTTTGTCCGCTTACTTGCGCTTGACGATCTCGACCTCGGAGCCTTCGACACCGACGCGGTAGACCTGTCCGTCGGCTTCGATGTCGAAGACATGCCGGATGAAGGCGAGAAAGAGCGTATCGGTCGTGCCGCTCGGCGTATCGCCGATGTCGAAGGCCGCAAGATCGTCGGCCTCGCCCATATTGCCGATGCCATAGCCGAGCATTTTCAAGGTCGCCGGGGTATCGCCACGTTCCTTCATCACCTCTTCGACCGCGAGGATCGCAGCGCCGTTGCGGTTGAGGCGGATGCTGCGCTTTCTATAGCCGCTGAGCAGCTTTGCCTTCTCGACCCACCAGTTCCAGCTGTCTTCGAGATTCTTGCCCGCATAGAAGGTGGCGAGGGCAGCTGCGCCGATTGCTTCCGCATTATCGGCAAGAAATGTGATGAAGGCCGGGAGGCTCACGCTCGGGCCGACATCGCCCTCTTGGAAAGAGACACCATATTCGCGCTCAAGACCGAGGCGAAACTGCTCGCGTCGATCATCCCAGTTGTCGCCATCTTCGAAATAGGTTTCGTCGACCACGGCGATCTGGATGTCAGAATCGGATTCTGTTCTCTGCATGGGCAAGATGTAGGTCAGATATTCTGGCTGGCCAATGTCGGATGCATCCGGAAGGGCGCCATCATTCTGAAGAAGGGCCGCGGGCATCGGGGCGTACGGCCGCAGGTCGATCTCGCGCGCGCCATCGCTCGACGCGAATCTCACGCTGACACGGAGGTCTTCCTTGCTACCTATGGCCCAGCGGTTCTGGACACTCCGGTCAAAAATCCGGCTTGGCAATTCGGGCACGGCGCCGTCAGCTTGCTGCGCCTGAATGAACGAAAATTAGCCCTCGGAAATCAGATTTGGATTGCTCTTCGCGGGATATGGGTGGTTCGCCCGGATGTCGGCTTTCGCCGGTGCTGCTTCCAAAACCAGACAGCCTGCAGACGGCCATCAGCGATAAATCGCAGCATGGGATATGACGGCCACTGACCGATCCTCTCGAACCTGATCTTCAAGAGTGGCCCCATCGTTCTGGGCCGTTGAACGATGGAATTGAGTCATTGTAACCCGGCGGAGAAGTATTTGGATAATGGACCAATTGCCTGCTCGCCGGCAAACGCCCGAAATGGATAGCCTGGTTTGAAGCTGCCAGGTGGCGGCCGCGCGGGCGAGTGCGGCATCCTGTTCGAGGGTCCCGCCAGATACCGATGTCCACGTAGGCGCCATCGCGCATTTGTGCGATCTCCCATCAGGACGGGCCGTTGATCAAGGCACTTCAAAGAGAATCTACCGCGATACCCCGATGTCACCCGACGAAAAGCCAGGATCGGCATCGGCCGAATGCTTGGCGAATTCAATGCGGGCGATCGCGCGTTCGTGGACCTCGTCGGGACCATCGGCGAGCCGCAGCGTGCGCTGGCCGGCATACATTTCGGCGAGGCCGAAATCCTCCGACACGCCGGCGCCGCCATGCGCCTGGATCGCATCGTCGATGATCTTCAGCGCCATGTTCGGCGCCTGTACCTTGATCATCGCGATCTCGGCCGCGGCGGACTTGTTGCCGACCTTGTCCATCATGTCGGCCGCCTTCAGGCAGAGCAGGCGCGTCATTTCGATGTCGATGCGGGCGCGGGCGAGGCGATGTTCCCAGATACTGTATTCGGCGACCTTGCGGCCGAAGGCGACGCGCGACTGGAGGCGCTTCGCCATCTTGGCGATTGCTTCCTCGGCGACCCCGATGGTGCGCATGCAATGGTGGATGCGGCCCGGCCCGAGGCGGCCCTGCGCGATCTCGAAGCCGCGGCCTTCGCCGAGCAGCATCGCTTCCTCGGCGTTGACGCGGACGTCCTTCAGCTCGATTTCCATATGACCGTGCGGCGCATCGTCATAACCGAAGACGGGCAGGTGGCGCAGGATGTTCACGCCGGGGGCGTTCAGCGGCATCAGCACCATCGACTGCTGCGCGTGGCGCTTGGCGGCGAAATCGGTCTTGCCCATCACGATCGCGACTTCGCAGCGCGGATCGCCGGCGCCCGACGACCACCATTTGGTGCCGTTGATGACATAGTCGTCGCCGTCTCGCTCGATGCGCGTTTCGATGTTGGTCGCGTCGGACGAGGCGACGCGCGGCTCGGTCATCAGAAAGGCCGAACGGATCTGGCCGTTCATCAGCCGGCCGAGATATTTTTCCTTCTGCGCGCGCGTGCCGTAACGGTGGAACACTTCCATATTGCCGGTGTCGGGCGCCGAGCAGTTGAACACCTCGCTCGCAAAACCGACGCGGCCCATTTCCTCGGCGCACAGCGCATATTCGAGGTTGGAAAGGCCGGGTCCCTCGAACTCGAACGTCTCGTCGACATGATGATGCGCGGCCGACTTGGGCGGCATGAACAGGTTCCAGATGCCCGCGGCCTTGGCTTCGGCCTTCAGATCCTCGACGACCTGAATGACTTTCCAGCGATCGCCCGCGGCGTCCTGTTCCTTGTAAGTCGGGATAGCGGGTCGTATCTTGCGCTCGACGAACTCGCGTACACGGCCCTGCCAGTGCTGCTGCCGTTCGGTAAGGTCGAAATCCATCTCTGCATCTACCCTTTGATATTTTCCTGAACTGCAGGACGGTTTCGTCGGCAGTAGGCATTTGGAAATGGAGAATTCGCGGGAACACTCCTGACCGGCTCACTTTCAAGCCGCCAGGGCTGTACCGTTCAAAGCCCGATAAAGCCCTGTCAAAATCCATTTGAGCGACCCGATAGGCTCAGCGCCCGGATCCGCGTGAATGTTCGTGGATGGATCAAATGTCGGTGGGAAAATCGGACTCCGGCGAAACGCCATAGTCGGGCCAGTCGCCACGCAAGATCGATTCCTGGATTCCGTAGCCTACGGCGTCGCCTTCCCGCACGATGACAGGCTTGTCCCTGAACTGGCCAAGTTCGTGAAGTGCTTGCCGCGTATCCGGGATATATTCACCGTCGAGATGAAGCCCCCCGCGCCACGAGCCGTGTCGGCCGCCTTTCCACGAGCCATACTCGCCCGTTCGAAGGTGGAACGCGGTGTCGCCGAGAGGTTCGACCTCAACGACACGCTTTTGGCCATTGGCCATGTTGAGGGTGAAGGTGCCGCCCAGAAAGACGCGCGTGTCCCGGTCGAAACGAACATCCTCGTCAATGCTCATGATCGCTTCCTGCGTCCCGTCCGCATGGTTCACGAAACCCGAGTAGTAATCATAGTGGTCGGTCGACAGCAGGAAATGCTGGATTTCATAAAAGCTACCGTCGGGACGACGCATCAACCACGGACCCCAGAACATTTTCATGCGATTGTTGATAGCCAGGCCAGGCGTGATATCCGGCGGCGGCGCGCCGATGATGTCACCGCGCATACCCCAGCTATGGTCGCGGAACCCGTACCAGTCGTCACCAACCTCATGCCGTTCGCCGGCGATCTCGATCCAGCCGCTGACTCGCCCGCCCTGGTGATATCGGATCACATCCATGGCGACGCGGAAGCCGGCCCTGACACGGTTCCGCTTCTCGAAAAATGGCGGGAGATCGCCTTCGAATACCAGATCGAACGCTATCCCCTGATCATTCTGGTCGAGCTTGAAGCGGACCGACTTCAGAGGCTTGACGACCTCATAGTCGATCGGCCCGACGCCTGTCCGTTCGACGTCGGTGTCGAGAGCGCGGCTACCGCGGACGGTCCATTGTTCACGGCCGCGCGCGACGCCGGCAAAGGCGTCGAGCACGTTCCGGTTGATGTATTTCCCGAGGCCGAAATCGACCTGCATGCTTCCGTCCTTACGGGCGAGCGAGGCCCAGACCTTCTCGGTCCACCCGCGGTCCGATTCCTGGACCACGGTGAAGGTGTCGACGATTTGATGGTTCATATATTCGTCGGGCGACGTCAAAATGCCAATGTCTTCCATGGGGAAACAGCTCCTTCAATCTGCGAAAAGTGAGGTGGTCATCGCGCGGGAAAGGGAAACGGTGTAGGAAACATGCTCGCCCCATCCGCCCATCCGCTCGTCGGTGCTTTGACCGGAATCGTAGAGATATTTGCCATGCGACAGGATGGCGGCAATCTTGGTGATTGCAGCCGCCTCATGCCATGCGACCCCTGATGCGCTGCGGCCGGTGCCTTCTTCCCAGGCCGCCACAATGCGCTCGCGGTTCCATATCCCGGGAACGTCGCAGGAGGGGAAGGCGGGATGATCATCGCTGGCGAAGAAGAACAGCATATAGCCAAGGTCGCCCAGCGGCTCGCCATTATAGCCCATTTCCCAGTCCAGAAGGGCCGCCAGACGCGACCCGTCCCAAAGCGCGTTTCCTGGCTTGGGATCGCCATGAACAACCGAAGGTGGGCCGCTGACTGGTGCCGGCAGCTTCGAGAGCCGGTCCATAATTTCCAGAAGCTCGTGATTTCCCGCCCGCGCCGCGAGGCGGCGCCAGCGTTGCAGTTCCTCCAGAGGCGTCACCGGCGCGCCGAACGGCTCGATCGGGTCGACATTATGCACGTCGACAATCGCTCCAACATAGGCCGCGGACAGCGAGTCCCGAAAGGAGTCATCCGGCGTGGAAAGCCAGTCGGGAACTTCATAGTCGCCGAACATTTCGCCCTTGATGCGCTCCATCAGAAAGAAGGGCGTGCCGATCAGCGAGCCATTGTCTACATAGATGATCCGGGGCACCGGGGGCGGGTTGTCGGCCGCCGCCACGACGCGCATCGTTTCTGCCTGCGCCAGCACACCCAGACCTTCGAGAAGAGGTTCTGCACGCGGAGGAAGACGCAGTATCAGGTCGGCTCCCTCAAGCAGATAGGTTTCGTTCGAGTGGCCGGTGGACAAGGGGACGACCGCCGTCGTCGCTGCAGCCTCCGGCAGTAAACGCAGCGCTTCGCCGAGCGCGTGAAGATTACGATCCATGACGTTTCCTTCCGGGCGGTCAGAGCTGGCGGGCCAGATAGGCCGCCTCATGCACAGCGTTTCCATATGAGCGTGGAGACCGGGCATCGCCGATCACCTGAACGGGAACTCTCTGTCCCCGGAGACTCGCAACAAGCTCGTCATTGGGCTGGCGGCCGAGCGCGAATATGACCGTGTCGCAGGTGATGTTTTCGATTGCGCTGGCATCCTCGTCGCCAGCGTTGATCTCGGGAGCGAAATCCGCTTCGGTCGAGCCCGTTGTGGCCGCGAGAGCGCTGGCTTTTGCCTCTGCCTGCAGTTTGCGAATGGCGTCCGGCGTGATCTCCGTGGTCGTGAGCCGCTTGCCGCGCAGAAAGGGCTCGAGCTGCTCGGCCCGCGCGCCATGAATCACCTGCACGCCCTCGTGGGTAAATGCCCGAAGCACGCAGCTCGGCTCGACCGCTATGCCTGCAGCCGAAAGCCACGCGTTGACGGCTGCGGACCGCGAACCGATGTAAGGTGCGGGTACGAGGGTAGGAGCAAAATCGAGCAATCGGACATGTTTGCCCTGCCGCGCGAGATTCACGGCGAGCTCCATGCCTTCGCCTGCCCCATAGATAAGGATGCGGTCCCCGGTAAGCGGTGGTCGCGATCGATCCATCGCATCATCGATGGTCATCGCCCTGCCGGACTCCAGCGCCGCGTCTAGTCCCGGCGTAGAGGGCAGGCGGGCGCGGGCACCCGTGGCGATCACGACAGTATCGGGCGCTTCCGCCAGTATCTGTTCGATTGCCGGCTCGAATCCGAGGCGGACGTCAATCTTCAGCAATTCCATCTGTCGGGCGAGATATTCCGGTTCATACCGGATGCTCTCCATATTGGGCAGTTCCGGATAGTTTCCTGCCCAGTCCATCACACCGCCGAGCCTGTCCCGGCGTTCGAAAAGAACGACATCATGCCCGATCTTTTTGGCAACGCGGGCATATTCCATGCCCCCGGCACCCCCGCCGATAATCACAACCTTCTTCGCCCTGACGACAGGACGAATCCGATATTCGCGGTCGCGGCCGAATGCCGCATTCTGCGGCGATCCAGCCCAGCCTTTGCCGAAAATATTGCCCTGGAGCAGCGATGCGCCCGTATGGGTCGGCTTGCGAATTTCGTCTTCGCGACCTTCAAACATCTTGTTGGGAAAATCGGGATCGTCGAGCGAGAAACGGGAGACGCCGGCGAAATCGGCCGCTCCGTCCTCGACCATGGTGCGGACGCGATCGGGCGTGTCGACCTTGCAGCTGCCGACAAGCGGCATGTCGATGCCGCGTTCGGACAGCTTTCGCTTCAGCTCGCGAATATTGTCCAGATTGACCAGCGGTGGCGTGAAGAAGCCCCCGCCAATGAACTCGGTGCTATGGACATCCTTGCGACGGCTGGTGCCCGGGACCATCGATCCGAAGGTACAGTCAAAGGCTGCCACTCCGAGTGCTGCGAGGCGCGGTGCATAATGTTCGACAAAATAGTCGATATCATAGCCACCCTCCAGATTCTCGTCGCAGCACAATCGCGGCAAGAGCGGGAAGTCGGTGCCGCACAAATCCTGCGTGCGGCGAATAATCTCTTCGCAGAAGAGAAAGCGATCGGCATATTTGTCGTCGCGTCCGACGTTGCTCAACAGCGAAAGCGTCGTATGAGGCAGCGAGCCGTGGCAGAAATGGTATGAGACGAAGTCGAAGCCGGCTTCCTTCGCGCGCCGTGCGGCCTGCCCGAAATCCTCGGCCAGCTCTTCATAGCGCTCTGTGGTCAAGACGCCTGGAAAAGGGTTCCCGATCGGATATTCAGCGCTTGGACCATGTGAAACCGTGTTCGGGATCCAGCCTTTGCCGGGCTCCAGAGGCGTCGTCGAGCCCAATCCCGGAATCGTACCGCCATAGAATAGCTGGATGCCCGCCAGTGCCCCATTGTTGTGGATGGCTTCGACGACATCCCTAAAGCCGATGACATAGGTGTCGTCGTAGAGGCCGAGCATGCGTTCGTTGATGAGACCATCCCACCGGACACATGTGGCGCCGACGATGACGGCTGCCGCGCCGCCTGCCGCGATCGACTCATAGGCCCCGACGCATTTGTCATTCGGGTGGCCCATGGGGTCGGACATGTTCAGAGTTGTTGGAACATGCACTATCCGATTTTTAAACGTAAGCCCGCCAAGCGCGATGGGGTCAAAAACGTCGCTCACACCCTTCTCCCGATTCTCGATTCGGCCTTTTGCGGCCGCATTGTCGAGGCAATCCTAGAGCGAATGTATTGGCGGACGCAAGTTTTTTAGAACGCGACCTAGTTTTTTAATTCATGGCATCGCGAAGCTTGGCCGCGACTCTGGCGCGTGCCTTATCTGTCGCGGCGCCGCCCAGCACCAAGGCGAAGCTGAAGTTCAGCTGTCGCTCAAGTCCGGCCAGATCGATATCGTTACGGATCCAGTCGATGATCGCATGGCTGAAGATATGGATGCTGGTCACAGCCAGCATGTTGATGTCGATCTTCTCGTCGAGCCATCCCTCGCGAACGGCTTGGCGTGCCAGCCGCCGGAAGAAGATGACGCGGGGTTCGAGGAAGCCCGAGTGCAGATTCTCGGGATCATTGGCGAAGAGCAGGCCGAAAGAAGTGCGAAAAAACCGCTCTTCTCTCCCGTAAAGTGCACAGGCTACATGAATCGAAACGAAAAATCGATCGAGGGCGTCACGCGGCTCCGCCTCCTCGATCAGCTTCGCGAAATCAGCCAGATTGTTGTTGAAAAGTTGCAGGACGATTTCGTTTTTCGAGCCGAACAGATTGTAGAGAGTTGCAGCGCTTACGTTGCTGGCGACCGAAAGCGAACGCATCGACAGGCCGATATGGCCGGTCTCGCGAATAATGTCCCTTGCGGCATTCAGGATTTGTTGCCGCCGTTCTTCCTTTGCCTCTTCGCGTCGTGACATTGAGTCTACCCCTTGATTTCTGCGCTTGGTCTAACAGGGAAATTTTGCACGCGCTTCAAAAAAATTTCAGATCCCCGTTGACAATCACGACAATAAGATAAATTTAGAACGTGGTCTAAAAATATAGGGATTGAAGGATGGCTGAGGGAGAGCTTGCGCTGGAGCAAGCAGCAATGCCGTGCGTGCCTGCCGATCTTCTGCAGTCGGCATTCTCCGGGAATCGCAGTCGGGTGGGGCTGGTCCTGCCGGATGGGAATTCGCTGACGATCGGCGAACTGGAAGCCGAAGCCAGCCGCTATGCCCAGCTGTTATCCGCTTTCCCGCTGAATGCGCGAATCGGCGTCCTCTCTCGAAACCGGGCCGAGGTGGTGCATATTCTGAACGCCATCCCCTTCTCGGGTCTGTGCGCCGTTCCGCTTCACCCGTTCGGATCGGTCGAGGATTTCGCCTATGTCACGGAAGATGCGAGCCTCGACGCGCTCGCCTTCGATCCGGATCATTATTGTGACATTGCCGCCGAGCTTGCGGCACGATTCCCGGACCTGCAGCTTTTCTCGTTCGGCCCGGCGCAAATCGGCATCGATATCGGCGCTCTCGCGGCCGAGGTCGAGCCGCAGCCGCTATCGATACGCGACCGCGATCCCGAGGCGATCGAGCGTCTGGCCTATTCGGGCGGAACCACCGGCCGGCCCAAAGGAATCATGCTGAGCCGAAGGGCGCTGGCGACGACATATGCGATCCAGTTGTCGGAATGGGAGTGGCCCGCCGAAGTTCGCGCACTGCTTTGTGCGCCGCTGAGTCATTCGGGAAGTGCGCTTCTGGTACCGACCTTGCACCGAGGCGGAGCAATGTATGTTCTCGACGGGTTCGACCCTCTGGCGGTGATGCAGGCGATCGAAGCACGCCGCATCACTTGCACTTTGCTGGTGCCAACGATGATCTATGCGCTTCTCGACCATCCGCGCTTCGCCGAATTCGATCTTTCGAGCCTCGAATGCGTCTATTATGGCGCTTCCTCCATCATTCCGGCGCGTCTGAAGGAAGCCATCGCCCGCATCGGGCCCGTCTTTTTTCAGTTCTACGGGCAATCCGAGGCCCCGATGACCGTCACGGTCATGCGCAGGTCCGAACATGATGTCGACGACGAGCTCCGCCTCGCGTCCTGCGGTCGCCCGGTTCCCTGGGTACGTGTGTCGCTTCGCGACGACAGGGGCCGGGAGGTTGCCGACGGGAATCCCGGCGAGGTTTGCGTCCAAGGATCGCTGTTGATGAGCGGATATGTGAACCAGCCCGAGGAGACCGCCAAGGCGATCTTCGACGGCTGGCTGCGTACAGGCGACATAGCGGTTTGCGATCGGGAAGGCTTCCTCCGGATTGTCGATCGCAAGAAGGACATGATTATTTCAGGGGGCTTCAACGTTTTTGCACGTGAAGTCGAGGATGCCCTCAATGAGCATGACGGCGTGGCGGGCTGTGCTGTTGTGGGGGTGCCCGATGCGAAATGGGGTGAGGCCGTCGCGGCCGTCGTCGTCCGGCTGGCGGGCACAGATGTGAGCGAAGCCGACCTCATGGCCCATGTCCGCAAGCGCAAGGGAGCCGTGCAAACGCCCAAGCTCATCAAGTTCGTGGACACGATACCGTTGAGTGGACTTGGCAAGCCCGACAAGAACCAGGTGCGCGACATGTTCGCGGACCAAAGCTGCGGAATCGCGCAATGAGGCCGGACATCGATTCCCTCTGGAAAGATTGTGTCCCTGCCGTCGACTGCATCGGGCGCTCTCACGACGGCTTCCACCTGACCGGAAGCGAATGCCTGAGCTGTGGTGAACGCTTTCTCGGGCCGCAAATTGACTGTCTGAAATGTTACGCGCGCGGAGCCATGAAGCCGGTCGAGCTTGGTTCCACAGGACGCCTCTATAGCTATACGATCGTGCACCGCAGCTTTCCGGGCGTGGCGGTTCCCTTCGTCATGGCGGTCGTCAGGCTCGACGACGGGCCCGCTATTCGTGGAACCCTTACCGGCATTGCCCCGGCTCCGGAGGCGATCCGGTACGACATGCCCGTGCGCGTCGAATTCCTCGCTGCCGACGGGCAAAAGGATGCCGAGAACCGCCCCTATGTCGCCTACCAGTTTGCGGCGGCCTCGGGAGAGGCGCTGTGAAAGACATCTTCGTCGTCGGGACCGACATGATCAAATTCGGCCGCTTCCCCGAGAAGAGCGTGCCGGAGCTGGCCGCCGAGGCGACGCGCCTCGCGCTCGACGATTGCGGACTCGCAATTTCGGACATTCAGGCCCTCTACTGCGGGAATATATACGAATCCCATATGATGGTTGGCCAACGGCTTATGCGCGAGATCGGGATGACCGGTATCCCGGTCGTCAACGTCGCCAATGCATGCGCAACCGGCGCAACGGCCTTTCGCGAGGCTTTGCTGGCGATTGCGAGTGGCAGTTGCGATATCGCGCTTGCCGTTGGCGTGGAGCAGATGGGAAAAGGCCTTCTGGGCAGTGCGCAGGAATATGGCTTCCGATCGGAAGGAGTGATCGGATCCGATACGACCCCTGCCATGTTTGCGCTGGTCGGCAGCGAGCACCAGCGTCTCTATGGGACGACATTTGCGCAGTTCGCCAAGGTCGCCGTGAAGAATCACAAGCATGCGACGCTGAACCCGAAGGCCATGTATCGCCTGGAAACCCCTCTCGAGCAGGTCATGGCGGCAGAAATGATAGCCTATCCGAATACAAAGCTGATGTGCTCGGCGAATGTCGACGGCGCGGCGGCGGCCATCCTCGCATCGCGGTCGGCAGTGGAACGACTCGGTCTTGGGCGTCGTGCCGTTCGGGTCCGCGCGTCCGCGATGAGCAGCGATCCTTACGATACGCTCGATCTGGCCACGACAGATTTTAGCACAGTTACGCGCCTTGCCGCGGCGGCGGCCTATGAGCAGGCAGGACTTGGTCCGGGGGAGCTAGACCTTGTCGAACTCCACGACTGTTTCGCGACCGCGGAGCTCGTCCATTATGAAAATCTCGGGCTTTGCGGACCGGGCGAGGCGGGCAGTTTGATCGACCGGGGAGAGACGGCTCTTGGTGGTCGTCTCCCGGTCAATGTGTCCGGCGGCCTTCTGTCCAAGGGACATCCGCTCGGCGCAACCGGAATTGCCAATATCTGCGAGATAGCAGCCCATTTGCGAGGGGAGGCGGGCGCGCGCCAGGTGGCGCAGGCGCGGTTCGGCCTTACGCATGTTGTCGGGGGGGCTCAACAGGTCGGAAGCGCTTGTGCCATCCACATTCTTGAACGTCCCGAAAACCAATGATCAAGCAGGAGAGACTTTGATGTCACGCTTTCTCACCGAAGAGCAGAAGATGTTTCGCGAAACCGCCCGTCGCTTTGCCGAAACGGAGGTCGAACCGCGCGCGAACGAACTCGATGGGGCGGAAGAAGTGCCTGTCGATCTGATTGCCAAAGCTGCGGAGCTCGGATTTTACGCGCTGGCCATTCCGGAGGAATATGAAGGTCTGGGGCAAAATCTGACCACGGCTTGCGTGGTCCTCGAGGAAATTGCGAAGGCGAGTCCCGCCTTCGCCGGTCTCGTCAACGTCCAGATGCTCTTGTGCCCCGATGCTGTCCTGCAGACAGGCAATGACGAGCAGAAACGGCGATTGCTGCCGCCATCGGCAAAAGGCGAACGGCTGATGGCGTGGTCCATGACCGAACCGAGCGGCGCGGCCAATATGGGCGGACACCAGACACGGCTCGTGCGCGAAGGCGATGGGTACCGGCTGAACGGATTGAAGATCTATACGTCACAGGGGCCCGCCAAGAGCTTTCTCGTCATGGCCAAAACGGAACGCGGGGGCCAGCAGGGCTATGGCTGCGTGGTCGTCGATACGTCCGAGCCGGGTTTGAAGTCGATGCCCTTTGAGGAAAAGCTCGGATGGCGCGGCACAGGCACCGGGACAGTCGTCTACGACGATATCATGGTCGATCCGAAGAATGTTCTCGGCGATCTTCTCACAGGCAACGGCGACCTTTGGCCCGCCAATGCAAAAAGCTTCATCGGCCATTCCGCGACGTCGCTGGGAGCGCTGAAGGGGCTGTTCGCCAAGACCGTCGCGATGATCAAGGAGCGGACGATCTATGGCCGCCCGATGGACCAGACACAGCCGGTGAGCCACTGGATCGGCGAAGTCCAATGCAAGATCGAAGCCTGCGAAGCGATGGTATATTACACCGCGCGCTTCCTCGATGAAGGCGGCGACGCCGGGGTCCTGTCGTCTGCGTGCAAGGCCTGGGTCTGCGACACCGCCTTTGAGGGCATCAACAAGCTGATTCAGCTCTGGGGCGGTGCCGCCATGATGAACAGCACCGGCGTCAATCGCTATTTCCGTGATGCGCGGGTCAATATGATCGCCGAGGGATCGAGCGAGATCCACCTCGATTTCGTGTCGGCCGCCGCTCTCGACCGGCCGCCATTTCTCACCGTGCAGGGCCAAATTCCCTGAGTTTGCACACCCCGGTGAATTTGCTTGACAGCAAATAACTGGATCATGTTATAAATTGTTACGCGTTATAAAAATATTTTGGGAGAATTGGGATGCTGAGGTTTCCTGGCCGCTTGCTGGCCGCCGTTTCTTTGTCGTCAATCGCGTTGCTCCAGACGACGGCCTGGGCGCAGGAAGCCTCTGCATCTGCCGGGGAAGTCTCGTCGACCGCAGAGGATGCTCAGGATGCGCGCGGTGTCCAAGACATCGTCGTGACCGCGCAGAAACGCTCGGAATCGGTGAATGATGTTCCCATGTCGATCACCGCGATTGGCGGCGACGACCTCATTCGTCAGGGTGTCAGCAGCGCGGCCGATCTGGTGAAGGTCGTTCCTGGCTTCAACTACACGCCGTCCGCCTATAACGCGCCCGTATACACATTGCGGGGCATCGGCTTCCAGGAAGGTAGCCTTGCCGCCAGTCCCGCAGTCACCGTTTATGTCGATGAAGTTCCAATTCCCTTTCCGGCTATGACGCTCGGAGCGGCCTTCGATCTCGATCGCGTCGAGGTCCTCAAAGGACCGCAAGGCACCCTGTTCGGCCAGAACTCCACCGGCGGAGCGATCAACTATGTCGCCGCCAAACCCGCCGATACGTTCGAAGCCGGCGCCGACTTCAGCTACGGGCGCTTCAATCTTTTCGAAGGGAGCGGCTATGTCAGCGGCCCGCTCGCCGACACATTGCATGCTCGCTTGGCCGTGAAAACGATCCAGGGTGGCGAATGGCAGCGCAGCTACACGCGCGATGACAAGCTTGGTAACAAGGATCAACTCGTCGGTCGCTTTTTGCTCGACTGGGCACCGAGCGATCGGGTCAACTTCAGCCTCAACGTCAACGGGTGGCGCGACAAGTCCGATTCACAGGCGGTCCAGCTCATCGCCCCGCGTCCGCAGAATCCTGCCAGCCCCAATGCGGCGCCTATCAATGCCTACCCGTTGGCGCCTGAAAATGCGCGGGCCGCCGACTGGGATGCGGGTCGCGACTTCGTGCACGATGATTGGTATTATCAGGTCTCGCTGCGCGGCGATATCGAGCTTTCCGACGCGCTGACGCTGACGTCCCTCTCGGCCTACCAGAAGTTCCGGCAGAATGTTCTCCAGGATCGTGACGGTATGGATTTGCATTCGCTGGCCGTTCGCAGCCTTGGCAGCGCGAAGTCTTTCTCTCAGGAGTTGCGGCTCTCGGGCGACATGGACGGCATCAAATGGGTTGTCGGAGCGAACTATCAGGACGACCGGGTAAACGACAATTTCGCCCTCGATTATAGCGATTCGACAGTGAATCCGACACTTGGCATCCCGATTAATTCGAACATCAACTTCGCGGCTACGAAGATCAAGACCGCCGCCGTCTTTGCCAACTTCGAATGGGAGATCGCCGATCGTCTCAAGCTCAGCGGCGGTGTTCGATACACTGACGTGCGGCGACGCTTTGGCGGCTGTACGCTGGATAATGGCAATGGCGAAATGGCGGCCCTTTACACGCTGCTGTCGTCAACTTTCCGGGGTACGCCAACCCCTCCGATCGCTCCGGGCGAATGTGGAACGCTTGACTCTACGACGTTCCTTCCCGGGCTCGTGACGAGCCGCCTCAATGAAGATAATATCTCGTGGAAGGGCGGAATCAGCTACGAGCCGAACTCGGACCTGCTCTTTTACGCGAACGTCGGCCGCGGCTACAAGGCGGGAGGCTTTCCGACGCTATCGGCTACGGTTTCCAGCCAGTTCGCTCCCGTAACCCAGGAAAGTGTTACATCTTACGAAGCCGGCTTCAAGGCGACGGTCCTCGATCGCACCGCGCAGCTGAATGGCGCCGTTTTCTATTACGACTACAAGAACAAGCAAATCCGCGGCCAGGTTCCTGATGCCATCTTCGGAAACTTCGAGGCACTGGTGAACATTCCGAAATCTCGCATCTTCGGCGTCGAACTACAGGCGTCGATCGTTCCGGTGGAAGGCTTCAAGACCGACGTGGGCGTCAGCTACGTCGACAGCAAGATCACCGACAGTTTCATCAACTATACCCCCCTCGTTCAGCTCGGTGACTTCGAGGGGGAACCCTTCCCCTACACGCCAAAGTGGCAAATCTCGATCAACAGCGAGTATCGCTTCCCCGTTTCCAGCTCTCTCGAAGCATTTGTCGGGGGCGGGATCACCTACCAAAGCGAAACCAACGGCGGATTCGGACAACTGCGCATTGTGGATGTCGACAATTATGCGCTTCTCGATGCGCGCGCCGGCGTGGCGGCCGAGGATGGCAGGTGGACCTTCTCGATCTGGGGGCGAAACCTCACGAACAAATATTACTGGACCAACGCCTCGGTGCTCAACGACGCCGCGTTCCGCTTCGCCGGCATGCCGGTAACCTACGGCGCCAGCCTCTCGATACGCATCTAGCCGGGTGATTGATCGTGCACAGGGTTTCTTCAGGCAAAGAGTGGGACGGGGCATCTGCACCACTCCACCGACTACCCGGAGAAGCCGTGATGCTGTCCGCCGAGGACGTAATCCTTAGTCGTGAGCAGCGCGGGCAAGATTTGCGCCCCTCCCCGGTTTCCGTCCCGAAGGAATAGAATGATGTCGCACATAGCCTCCTCCCTTGTGGACGGCATATTGACGCTGACGCTCGACAGACCGGAGAAGCTCAATGCGTTTACTCCGCAGATGAACAATGAACTCGCGGACGCCTTCGACGCGGCGAGCGAGGACGACGATGTCCGTGTCATCGTGGTGACGGGACGCGGGCGGGCCTTTTGTGCCGGAGCCGATATTTCAAGGGGGGGCGACAGCTTTGGTGGTCAATCGGGTGAGATGTTCGGTGGCGAAGGAGGCCCGCGCGCTGCGGGCCGCTTCGTGGAATCCATCTTCCGGTGCAAAAAGCCTTCGATCGCCGCAATCAATGGCCCGGCGGTCGGCGTGGGTCTGACGATGACCTTGCCCATGGATATCCGGCTCGTTGCGGATGATGCCAAACTCGGGTTCGTATTCACCCGGCGCGGGCTTGCGCCGGAGGCCGCTGCGGCATGGTTTCTTCCCAAGCTCGTCGGCCTGCCTCACGCCCTTCGCTGGTGTCTGACTGGGGAGATGTTCGGTGCAGCAGAAGCGCTGGCCGCGGGGCTGGTCTCGGCAAGTCATCCAAAGGACGAACTGCTCGCCCACGCTTGTGAACTGGCGCGCGTGATCGCAGACAATACCGCGCCGGTCGCCACTGCCGTGACACGCGCTTTGCTTTGGCGCGGAGAACTGCTGGATGACCCGGGGCTATTGCTGGAAATCGATGGCGGTATCAACGCGGAACTCAGTGCTGGCCCCGATGTGGCAGAGGGCGTCAGCGCCTTCTTCGAGAAGCGCCACGCACAATTTCCCGGACGCGCGTCGGTCGATATGCCGGCGGTGTATCCTTGGTGGACTTAGCACCGCCGGTGGAGGTGCCGCGCATCGACGAGCTGATTCTGGAATCAAAAGGCGAATTGCCGAGGAGTGTTATGTGAACAGCGACCTGAGCCGCGCCAAACAGATGGCCCGTGAGTTTTTCGATCTGGCCAATAAGGATGGACTGGAGGCGGCGGTCGCCATCCTCCCCGACGATTGCATCTGGTGGAACGCCAAAACAGTCACCGACCGCAAGGGGATTCTTGAAGTCGCGCGATCGGTTACGCAGCAATTGGCGGAGCCGCTCTCTTTCACGATATCGACGATGACGGCCGAAGACGATCGCGTCGCTGTCGAGGCGCAATCGTCCGCTTTGCTCACAAACGGGTCGAGATATGCGAACCAGTATCATTTTCTGTTCTTTCTGAGAGGGGATGAGATCGCGCGGGTGAACGAGCATTGCGACACCGATCACGCCGTCTCGATCTTTGGCGCCCTGGCGTGAGCATCTCCTCGGGTCGCCTGTTGGAGCAATATCATGGCGATTGATCTGTCGGCGAATATCGGATCGGGCTCTGTTCGCGCTCCCCTCGACGAACGCAAGCTGCACGCTTGGATGTGCGACCATATCCCGGACTTCGGGGGACCGCTGCGCATCGAGCAGTTCAATGGTGGACAATCCAACCCCACCTACAGGCTGATCACGGATGAGCGATCCTATGTTCTCCGGCGCAAACCGCCGGGCGAACTGCTCTCCGGCGCCCACGACGTCATGCGCGAAGCTCGCGTGTTGATGGCGCTCGCTCCAAGCGAAGTTCCGGTGCCGCGTGTATTAGGCCGATGCGACGACCCGGGGATCATCGGGACAGATTTTTACATCATGGAACTGGTCGAAGGCCGGATATTCTGGGACGCTAGTTTCTCGGATGTCGGCCATGCCGACCGTGCGGCCTATTTCGACGCCATGAACCGCACGATCTCGGCGCTGCACAGCGTCGATCCGGCGACCGTTGGTCTTGCGGATTTTGGGCGGGCGGAAAATTATGTCCAGCGCCAGATTCGCCGCTGGACGCGCCAATATCTTGAGGACGAACTCGCGGGCCGCGATCCGAATATGGACCTTTTGATTGAATGGCTGCCTCAGGCGACCCCTTCGCAATCCGATGTGGTCATCGTCCACGGCGATTTCCGCGCCGATAATCTCATCTTTCACCCCTCCAAACCCGAAGTCTCGGCGGTCCTCGATTGGGAACTATCCACGCTTGGCGACCCGCTGGCAGATTTCGCCTATCATGCGCTCGTTTTCAGGATGCCGCCCGATATCATGGCGGGCCTTGAAGGATGTAATCTCGCTGATCTCGGCTTGCCGACCGAGGAAGCTTATGTGGAGGCTTATTGCGCCCGGACTGGCAGGGCAGAAATAGCCAATTGGCCCTTTTATCTCGCATTCAATCTCTTTCGTCTCGCGGCCATTATGCACGGAATCAAGGGACGAATTCTCCGCGGGACCGCGTCGTCTCCGCAGGCGGGACAACGGGTGGCAGGAATGGCGAGATTGGCGCTCCTCGCGCGTGAAACGATGGAGAGCTAGCCTTTAGTGCCGACACCGAATAGTCTGAGCCATGCCGTGATAAGGGTGACCCGTGACGCGATCAACAGTACTAGTCATGGACATCCGCATTCGCCTATTCGAACTAAAAGATCCATGATGAGTGAATAGCAGCTGGCGCTCTGACAGAGTGAGGACGCAATCCGAACTCTATGGAGACAACCATGCTTCGGAGGCGCTGCAAGATCGACTATCGGCGATGATATCCAGAACCCGATGGTCGATATGGCGCTGGATTGCGGCGAACTGTCGCGACGTGAACCCGCGGTGCGCTTCACCAACGAGAAGCGCCACTTCGTGTCGGGGCCCACGGTTTGCCGCCTCTTGAAGGCTGGCCGACGGGCGGGCGATCACGCCCTCCTCAATGAGGGACATGCGATAGGCCTCCGGATTAGTCAGCGTTACACGTCGGGGTGGCAGACCGGGATCTTGGGAGCGTGGAGCAAATTGAGCACGCGTCCCCGCCGGCGGGCACCTCCCCGTCTGTTGACCCCGGTCATAGTTATCGCGCTATCCGAAGTTAGTGATCCAATGGCCGATACGCAGAGGCCCCGCGGTTTCTATCTGCATACCGGCCATTCGAAGTCTTTTGCCGAACTGGCCTCAGGCTGTCGGTGAGATCATCACCTTCATCGATTCTTCTGCCTGGAGTTGTTTGGCGAACGCCGCAGGAGCATCCGCCAGTGCGAAGCGATGCGTCGCCAGCGGGCGCGGATCGATGGCGCCTGACGCGATCTTGTCGATGGTCGCTACGAAGTCTCCGCCCAGCGAGCCGATGATCGTCGGCATCTTGTGCACGATCTTCGTGGTGTCGATGGGTGCCGGAACTTCGGGTAGCCCGACAATACAGATCGTTCCGCCAGGCCGCACCATCTCCAGCGACTGCTGGATCGTCAACGGGATGCCGGCGGCCTCGAAGACCACGTCGGCATTGCCGCCGACATTGAAATGGTAGGGCGCCGCGCCGAGGCGATCGATCACCCATTGCAGTGCATCGCCATCGCGGGCATCGAATATATCATCGGCGCCGCACTCGCGCGCGAGCCTCAGTCGCAACGGCGATATGTCTACGGCGAGCACCTCCGATGCTCCGGCCGCCTTGGCAGCCTGGATGCAGGCATTGCCGATGATCCCGCAACCCAGCACGACCACCTTGTCGCCCTGTTTCACGTCGGCGGATGCGACCGCGGTGACGCCGATCGACATTGGCTCGATCATTGCCGCCGCTGTATCGTCGATGGAATCCGGGAGAAGATGGATGTTACCGCCCAATTCGGCATTCTCGATCTTGACAAAATCGGCGAATGCTCCCGGTCGGCCGTAGCCCGTGGAATTCTGAAACAGCGCGGCGCACAGGATGAACTGCTCCGCCTTGCATGCGTCGCACTCGCCACAAAATCCGGCTGAAAATCCGGTCACGCGGTCGCCCGTCGACAGGCCCGTGACTTGTGTCCCGATCTCGGCGACACGGCCGACAAATTCGTGCCCCATGACCTGGCCTGCCTCGACATATAAGCCCGTCTTGAAGCTGTGGATGTCCGACCCGCAGATACCGCAATTGGTTACCCGGATGAGCACATCCTTCGGGCCGATGTCCGGCCGCGCGACGTCTTCAACGACAATGACTCCCGCCGATTGCAGCACCGCCGCCCTCATCGATTTGGTCATGATAATCTCCTCTCCTGAGTTTCTGTCTGAACTGATAGTGCCGCGCCCGCCCTCTCTTCATTCGGATGATCGGTTGCGATCGAAATTGTCCTGTGAAATTGTTTGATTAAATGTTACATCCTTGTGCCTGATGATCGCCGCTCCGTTTGATGGAAGGAAAGGCATCGGGCGGAAAGGAAGATTGCCAAGCCGGTATTCTGGAATCCGCTTCGGGAGCCGCCATGAAATCGAGTGCGAGGCGAGAGGCTAACTCTCGTCGATCCGGCGGCAATCTTGTGGATCATTCTTTGACTAGGAAACCGACCTTGGCACCCGCTACCGCGCAAACGACCGAAGATTCCAAGAGCACCGAAAAGCCCAGTTCGCCCGACATGGTCGTAAATGCGATCTATCGGGGCATTCTCGCGGGCCGTTTCGTGCCCGGGCAGAAGCTGATCGAGGCCGATCTGGCGGCGAGCCTGAATGTGAGCCGCGGACCTATCCGTGAAGCCCTCAAGCGCCTTCATGCGGAAGGCGTTGTTGAAAATGCACGCAATCGCGGCGCTTATGTTCGCCTGCTCAGCCGAAGGGAGGCCATTGATTTTATCGAGATATTGTCCGAACTGACGGGCTTTATCGCCCAGAAGGCAGCGGAAGCTGTCTCGCGGGGCGACGACATGTTCCGTCGGCGTTTCGCGCCGGCGCTGGAAACGCTGGGCGATTTCCTCAAGTCGGAAGATTCGGACAAGCTTCAACTGGAAACCAACCGGCGCTTCTATGACGCGATGATGGAAGTCGGCGGCAATTCCCAGATTGCGAGCGTCATGCCGATGATGCGGATTCAGCTTTTCCGTATGCAGGGACAAATGACGATTGGCCCCGAAGCCCACAAGCAGCGCTTTACCGAATTCGCCGACATCGCCCGTCATGTGCTTGCCGGCGAACCGGATAAGGCGCGGCAAGCGATGTCGCGCCACATGCAGCTGACGCTCAAGCGGCTCGAGGAATTGCCCGACGAGGTTTTCGCTCGCGCCTGATGAGCGGGGCACGCGTCTAGTCCCAAAGATAACCGGGATTACCCGGCCGGAGATAGGCAAAGCGCCGTTCGACCTCTTCAAGTGGGAGGACGTTGCCGTGCCCGCCAGTCACGCGCGGGTCGGTCGCCGCATGACGCTTGAATTCAAGCCGGGCGAGCTGGTTGCGATGAACCTCGTCGGGGCCGTCCGCGAGCCTGAGAAGGCGGGCGGTCGCATAACAGGCGGACAGATAATGGTCCATGCTGGTGCCCCCGCCACCAAATGCCTGCATCGCCCAATCGATAATCCGGCAGGCTACCGACGGAGCGGCAATCTTGATCATCCCGATTTCTGCCAGGGCGGCCTTGTTGCCGACGGTGTCCATCATCCACGCAGCCTTCAGCGTCAGCAGGCGGATTTGCTCGATCATCACGCGTGCCTCCGCGATGCGCTCCATCGTGACGGACTGACGCGACAGTTCGCTTCCAAACGGAGTGCGTCCCTGGACGCGCCGGCACATACGCTCGAGGATGCGTTCGCACAGGCCGATGAGCCGCATGCAGTGATGAATGCGGCCAGGGCCGAGCCTGCCTTGAGCGATTTCGAATCCGCGTCCCTCGCCAAGCAGCATGTTGGATGCGGGCACCCGCACGTTCTGGAATACCACCTCCGCCGCGCGATCAGGAATGGCATAGGTTCCCATCACAGAAAGGGGTCGTACGACGCGGACGCCCGGCGTATCCTTGGGAACGAGGATCATCGATTGTTGTGAATGGCGATCTTCGTTCGTCGGGTCGCTTTTACCCATGAAGATCAAGATTTGGCAGCGGGGGTCGGTGGCCCCGGTGGTATACCATTTGCGGCCGTTGATGACATATTCATCGCCATCCCGACGGATATTGCTCTCGATATTTGTGGCATCCGAAGACGCGACTTCCGGTTCGGTCATGGCAAATGCGGACCGCATCTGACCGGCGAGCAAAGGCGTAAGCCACCGCGCCTTCTGCTCCTCCGTTCCATAGCGCCAGATTGTTTCCATATTGCCCGTATCGGGCGCCGAGCAGTTGAAAACCTCCGGCGCCAGATGAGAACGTCCCATGACTTCGCAAAGCGGCGCATATTCAAGGTTGGAAAGCCCGGCCCCCAATTCCTTGTCGGGCAGGAACAGGTTCCACAGACCCGCCGTCTTTGCGTGAACCTTGAGTTCCTCAACGACCGGTTGGAAGCTCCATGGGCCCAATTGCTCGGTCTGGGCATAGAACAGGTCTTCGTTCGGATAAATATGGTCGGCCATGAAGGCTTCGAGCCGCGTCTTATAGTCTGCCGCCTTCGGCGATAATTCGAACATCCGGAAATCCCTTTTCGAGGCCTATTGACGGGCCGTGGAGCCGCCATCGATCACCAGGACCGAGCCGTTGCAATATGATGCTTCATCCGACGCCAGATACAGGCAGCCATTGGCCATTTCTTCAGGGGTCCCCGGGCGCCCCATGGGAGTGATCGCCAGGGCCGCATCACGATCTTCGAAAACCGACAGCACCGATTCCACCATGGGAGTGGCGATGAAACCCGGAGCGATGCAGTTCGTGCGGATATTCTTTTCGGCATAGGCCGTCGCCATGGCCCGGGTCAGGTTGATGACGCCTGCCTTCGCTGCGCAATAGGCGTGCGCAACGGGCAATCCGACCATTCCCGATATGCTCGCAACGGCAACGATCGATCCGCCGCTGCTTGCGATCATATGCGGCAGCACGGCATGCGAGGCATGATAGAAGCCATCGAGGTTGATGCCGATGACTTCGCGCCACTTCTCTGGTGAGGTGGTGGCCACGTCATTCATCGAACCGGGGCTCTTCTCAGCCCAGCTGTACCCGACACCCGCCGCATGAACGAGGCAATCGATCCGGCCAAATTCCCGGACCACATCCGAAACCACGGCCTCGATCGGCGCGCTCTCGCTCAGGTCGGCCACATGGGCATAGGCTACGCCGCCTTTGGCCTTTACCAGGGAAGCGGTCTCTTCAATAGTGGCAGTCGTTCGTCCAACGCCAATGACGATAGCGCCTTCTTCTGCGAATCTCATCATGACCGCGCGTCCAACACCGCTTCCGGCGCCGGTGATGAGCGCGACTTTCCCGTCAACTCTTCCCACCATCAAATCCTCTGCCATAATTGTAGTACGATCTTGTACTAACATGATGGCTGAGGAGGCGCTAGTTTAATCTGCTCGGAGGTCGCCTCGCTCCGATCGCGTCAACTATGGGTTGCGGCATGATGATCGAGAGGACGTCAGGCCGTGGCTCTCTGGCAGCGATGGCCGTTTTCCCTTTGCTGGCGTCTGTACGATCTTTGCGGCCCGGATGTCGGCTGGCATTTGCAACACGACTCCTGATATGCGGAACGCTCTATGATTTCTCTCGGCCAAAAGAGAATATCCATAGGCCACTACTATCACACTGGAATTTATAATTTATCTGCCCTTCACGCAGCCTGGAGCCGCTGTTTGGGTACGGATATCGGGAAAGGAGTCTATTGACCGCATAAAATTTTGTCCTACAATAATGGCAGACATAATAGCAGACATGGTTGGAGAGGACATACCCGGTTGGGAAAGAGCGCACGACGTCGAAAGCGACAGTCGGTAAAGACGCGCCGAGCCAAAGCCAGCTGAGGGAAGCCTCTCAACCCAAAGATCTGAAATCGACAGACGGGTTATGGGAGATGATGATATGAATAGGAAGCTTCTGTCCAGATTGGTGGGTAGCGCGTCGTTGCTGGCGATTGCTCCCATAACCGCAGCCGCCGCCCAGACGAGCGTGACAGCTCCGCAAAGCTCCGAACCGGAGGCGGGAGCTGACGAAATCATCGTCACCGCGACCAAGCGCGCCGAGTCGCTAAGCGACGTCCCGATGTCGATCACCGCAGCCAGCGGGGAAGCGCTCACATCGGCCGGCGTCGTCGACACGACCCAGTTGATCAAGATCGTACCCGGCTTCACGGTCAACACGACGCAATATGGCGCTCCGTCATACAGTTTGCGCGGTGTTGGCTTCAACGAAGCTTCGCTAGGCGCATTGCCGTCGGTGAGCGTCTATAATGACGAAGCGTCGCTTCCCTTCGCTGTGATGACGGCCACGCCGATCTTCGATCTGCAACGCGTGGAAGTTCTCAAAGGTCCTCAAGGTACGCTCTTCGGCCAGAATGCGACGGGCGGCGCGATCAACTATGTCGCGAACACACCGACGAACAGCTTCGAAGCAGGGATTCGCGGCAGTTACAGCCGGTTCAACACGATCGAAGGTCAGGCTTTTGTCAGTGGACCGCTTAGTGACACGCTGGCCGCTCGCATCGCCATTTCGGGCGCGCGGTCGAATGCCTGGCAGTATAGCAGCACGCGCAATGACGAGATCGGCCGCCAGCGGAAACTCGCCGGACGCGCGATCCTCGACTGGACTCCGTCGAGCGACCTCAAAATCTCCCTCCGTGTCAGCGGGTCACTCGACAAATCAGATCCCCAGACTCCGCAATTTGTTCAGCCTTATCCGCAATTCGTCCTCGGCTATGTAGATCCCCGAGTGCTCACCTATCCCAATCCGCGTGATAGCAACCGTGCCACCGACTTCGATGCGGGCGTCGATTTTCGCCGCAACGATCGGATGTTCCAGTCCACCCTGCGCATCGACTATACGCTGGGCGACAACTTCACTCTGACGTCGCTGACCAACTTCGCTCATATGAAGTTCCTGAATTTCCGCGATATCGACGGCACCTATCTGCCGCTCGTTCACTATGACACGCGCGGACGCCTGCGGACCTTCGGGGAGGAGCTTCGCCTGTCGGGAGAGGTCGGCCGGTTTAACTTCATTGTCGGCGCCAATTATCAGGAAGATCGTGCGAAGGAGGCCGCCCGCGCCCTGTTCCCGAACTTTTCGTCGGCCTATGCTTTCGTCGATTCATTCGGGCCCACCGCCTATTTTGGCGCACTCACCAACAAGTCGACGCAGAGCTACCGCACGATCGCGGGCTTCGCGAACCTGGAATATCATCCGACCGACACCATCACGATCTCCGCCGGCTTGCGCTATTCGGACGTCAAGCACAGGCTGTGGGATGCCTGCTCGTCCGACGAAGGGGATGGAACCGCAGCAACGGCCTTCGGCCTGCTGAACGGAGCTGTCGGCGGACCCGGCCCATCGGCGTTTGCCCCGGGGCAATGTGTCACCGCCGGTCCGAATCTTGTACCCGGGCCGACCGAAGACTCGTTCAGCGAGAACAACCTCTCGTGGCGCGGCAGCCTGAACTGGAAGGCGACCGACGACTTGCTGCTGTACACGACGGTCAGTCGCGGCTTCAAATCGGGCAGTTATCTGAACGCATCGGTGCTCGATTACCGCGTCTATCTCTCGCCCGTGAAACAGGAGAAGCTCACCTCCTATGAAGCGGGCGCGAAGCTCTCGGTCGGGCAGCAGCTGCGCTTCAACGCGGCGGCCTATTATTATGACTTCCGCAACAAGCAGTTGCTCGGCACCACGAACAATCCGATCTTTGGACCTCTGCCCACCTTGGTGAACGTTCCGAAATCGCGCGTGATCGGTTTCGATCTCGATGCGGTCTGGAAGCCTACCGATCTCATTACCCTGACCGGCGCACTGAACCGCACCAGTTCCAAGATCAAGTCGAACTTCTTCCTGCCGCCGGCGACGGGTGGACGCATCGACGACCCGGCAACGGGCACCCAGGACATCCGGGGGCGGCCTTTCAATTTCGCGCCCAAGTGGAACGCTACCTTCGATGCCGAGTTCGGCTGGCACGCCTTTACCGGCATCAATGGCTTCTTCGGTGGCTCGATCATCTACAACAGCAAGACCGATGCGGAAATCACCGACAACAGCTCCGCGACCGGCAGATCGCTGACCTACATCAAATCCTATGCCACGCTGGATCTCAGGCTGGGATTGCGCAGCGACCGCGGCGACTGGGAGGCCAGTCTGTTCGGGCGCAACGTGACCAGCACCTATTATTGGCAGAATGTCGCGCACATCTCCGACACACTGGTTCGCTATACAGGCCTTCCGGCGAGTTACGGCATTTCCGTAAACTATAATTTCTGACGTCCCGCCACGGCGCGAGCGCCATCCTGTCATGCCTCCGGCCCGACAGGATGGAGCCGGCCCCAAATACGGGTCAATTTGAACAGGAGAAAGCAATGTCGATGGAGCAGTTGGTCAGGAAAATGTTTGACGAGCTTTTCGTCACCCCGGAAAAATTCTTCAATGAGGATTCGGAATTCTTCATGTGGGGTCCGGCATATCCGCCGCTGGTGGGTCCTCAGGCGATGCTGCAGGGCTTCACCGATCTCGCCGCCCGGCTCACCGACGTGTCGATCGACTATCTGGATTTCGCCGAGAAGGGCGACATCGTCTTCGTGGAACGAACCGACCACTTTACGATCGATGGCAAGCACAAGATTGACCTTCCTGTCGTCGGCAAGGGGAAGGTCGGGGCTGATGGCAAATTTATCTATTGGCGAGACTTTTGGGATGTGGAGCTTCTGACGAAAGCCAATCTCCATCCCGACGGTGCCGGAGTCCTGAAGCAATAGGCGGGCATGCGGCCTGCCTGTAGGGTTGGAATGTTCGCAGCGGTTGGCCGCATTCGTTCAATAAGGAGAAGATGATGTCGATGGAGCAACTGGTCAGGAGCATGTTTGACGAGCTTTTCGTCACCCCGGAAAAATTCTTCAATGAGGATTCGGAATTTTTCATGTGGGGTCCTGCATATCCGCCGCTGGTGGGTCCTCAGGCGATGCTTCAGGGCTTCACCGATCTCGCTGCCCGGCTCACCGACGTGTCGATCGACTATCTGGATTTCGCCGAGAAAGGCGACATTGTCTTCGTGGAACGAACCGACCATTTCACGATCGACGGCAAGCACAAGATCGACTTGCCGATTGTCGGCAAGGGAAAGGTCGGGGCTGACGGGAAATTTATCTATTGGCGGGACTTTTGGGATGTCGAGGTCCTGACCAAAGCCAACCTCCACCCCGACGGCGCCGGGGTCCGCAAATAGCCGCTGCGCTATCAGGCCTTTGCGGGCAGATCAGGAGCGTCCCGGCGACCATGAGCATCATGGTCACCGGGCAACACCCGACGTTGCGCGATGCTGTGCACTGAGATTTACCAGTGTCCCCGCCGTGCAAATCCCCCAATGCATACCAGCCATGCCGGTGACCTGGTCTCCAGAAGATGCCGGGACGAGGGATAGAGGCTACGGCAAATCGTCGCGGCTCAGGCGACCACGGCTTCCACCATGCCTATTCGGCCGCTATCGCCCGCAGACCCTCGGTATCGTTCAGTGAGCCTCTCAGTCCCAGCTTGGCGAACAATTTGCCGTCGGCGTCGCTGCCCTGGTTGCCCGTGGTCAAGAGCCGGTCGCCGGTAAAGATCGAGTTGGCGCCCGCCAGAAAACACAAGGCCTGCGTCGCTTCTCCCATGCTCTCGCGGCCGGCCGAGAGGCGGACGACCGAGGCCGGCATGGTGATCCGTGCGACCGCGACGGTTCGGACGAATTCGATATCGTCGATTTGAGCTTCGGGCAGCCCTGCGAGCATATCGCCGAGCGGCGTCCCCTTGATGGGCACCAGAGCGTTGATCGGGACAGAGGCTGGATGCTCGGGCAAGGTGGCGAGCGTGTGAAGGAAACCTACCCGATCGGAGCGGTCCTCACCCATGCCGACGATGCCGCCACAGCAGACATTGATGCCCGCCTGACGCACCCGCTCCAGAGTTTCGAGCCGGTCGCTGTAAGTGCGCGTGGTGACAACCTTGCCATAATATTCGGGCGAACTGTCGAGATTGTGATTATAATAGTCGAGTCCTGCTGCAGCGAGCCGTCCGGTCTGGTCGTCGCTGAGCATTCCCAGCGTCATGCACGTCTCGAGCCCCAATTCCTTGACGCCCTCGATCATGGCGACGATCGAATCCATGTCACGGTCCTTTGGAGACCGCCATGCAGCGCCCATGCAGAAGCGTTCCGAGCCCTTTGCCTTCGCCTCGCGCGCAGCGTCGAGGACCTCGTCCACCTCCATAAGCTTCGATGCCTTGAGTCCCGTCTCGTGGGAGGCCGACTGACTGCAATAGCCGCAGTTCTCGGCGCAGCCCCCGGTCTTGATCGACAGCAGGGTCGAGAGTTGAACGGCATTGGGATCGTGATGCTGCCGGTGCACCGACTGTGCCTGCCAGAGCAGGGTGTTGAACGGCAATTCGAACAGTGCCGCAATTTCCTCGCGGGTCCAGTCATGGCGGATCAGGGTCATCGTTTCGGTCCCTCTGCGCTTACAGGCGCTCAACGAGGGTGGCATTGGCCATGCCACCCGATTCACACATTGTGAGCAGACCATAGCGTCCGCCCGTGGTTTCCAGTGCGGCAAGGAGGTTGGACAGGAGCCGTCCGCCAGATGCCCCGACCGGATGGCCAAGCGCGATCGCGCCGCCATGGATGTTGACCCGCTCCTGTTCGACACCCAGTTCCTTCATCCAGGCAAGGGGCACAGAGGCGAAGGCCTCGTTCACCTCGAAGAGGTCAATCTCGTCGATCGCCTTGCCGGCGCGGGCAAGCAGTTTGCGGGTAGCCGGAATGATCGCGGTCAGCATCATCACCGGATCGTCGCCCGATACCGCGAAATGGGTGACCGCGGCGCGTGGTCTGAGGCCCAGTTTGCGTGCCAGCCCTTCTTCCATGATCAGCGCGGCGGCGGCGCCATCGGTCACCTGGCTCGAATTGCCCGCCGTGACACTCCACCCGATCTGCGGGAAGCGGGTGGCCATCACCGGATCCTCGAATGCCGTCCTGAGTGTCGACAGCCTTTCGAGGCTGGTGTCGCGCCGCAGCCCCTCGTCTCGCTCGACACGGCGTTCGCCGTCGGGACCCGGCACGGTGACCGGCAGGATCGCGCGAGCGGTGATCGCCGCATCCTCGGCGCGCGCAGCGAGTTGATGCGAGCGGAAGGAGAAATCATCCATCTCGGCGCGCGAAATGCCCCATTTCGCGGCGATCAGTTCGGCTGAAATGCCTTGGGAAACGAGGCCGTCAGGATAGCGGGCCTTCAAGCCGAGACCTTCGGAATCCTTGCCCATGCGGTTCGCGCGCATCGGCACCAGGCTCATCATCTCGATACCGCCCGCGATCACGGCGTCATAGGCGCCGGCGATCACACCTTGGGCCGCGAAGTCGACGGCCTGTTGCGCCGATCCGCATTTGCGGTCGAGCGTGACGGCCGCGACGCTTTCGGGAAACCCGGCGGCGAGTGCGGCCTGACGGCCGATATTCCCGGCCTGCTCGCCCACCTGGATCACGCACCCGGTGATGACATCCTCGACCAGTGACGGATCGATCCCGGCCCGCGCGACCAGACCGCGCAAAATCTGCGCATAAAGGTCGACGGGATGCAGCCCGTCCAGCGCGCCGCCGGGCCGGCCGCGCCCGAAGGGCGACCGGACGACGTCGACGATGACGGCGCGCCGTGAACTCATCGCCGCAGACTCACCGACATGTCAGCGGTCGCGAACTGGACGACCGGACTGTTGGCGAGCTTCATGAGCTTCGCGACCTGGTCGAGCTCCGGGGAGGAAAGCAGGGGATAGGTTCGCTTGAGCGGCCCGGCTTCGCGCATCTTCTTCAGGTCTGCTTCGGGCATCAGGGCGCGAAGGATCAGTTCATCGTCGTCGTCCGTGCCGTAACGCTTGCGCAGTTCCTGGATCGTCGGCTGCTCGGGCGGGTTGTCGAGCACCGTTTTGGCGTTGGCGCTATGCATGATCCGATCCAGCACATCGGGATCGATGGCGGAAACCGGCTGGCCATAATAGCCGGCGGCATATTCGACAATCTCGTCAGGGATGATCGCGTAGCGTTCGCCCTTGACGACGTTGAGGACGGACTGGATGCCGACAAGCTGACTGAACGGCGTCGCCATGCCCGGATAGCCCAGCTCGCGGCGGACGACCGCGACCTCGCGCAGCACGTCCTCGAAGCGATCCGACATGTTGTGCTGAGCCAATTGGGCCTTGAGCGTTCCGACCATGCCGCCCGGAATTTGATGGAGGGTGGACAGGACGTTATATTCATTGTGCTGATTGACCAGGAATCCGGCGGCCTTGCCCACCTTCTCGAAATGCTCGGCGACCGGCGCGAACATGCTCTTGTCGAGATCATGCGTGTGGCCGAGAAGCTCGAGATTGGCGGCGACGCTCTCGGTCGATGGCACCGACGGGCCGTTGGCCATCGGACGGCTGGCGGTGTGGAGAATAGTAACGCCGAGCGGGATTGCGTCGAGATAGGCCTTGCCGGACTGACCGAGTATGTTGTTCGAGTGGAACTCGATCGGCTTGCCGCGTGCCTTGGAAACGATCGCCGGCAGCAGCGTCGTCAGCCTTTCCTTCTCCAGCACGCCGGCGGTGTCGTAAAGCAGGATGGTGTCGATATCGTCCGAGGCGGCAAGCTTGTCGACCTTGTCGGCATAATAGGCGTCGTCATGGACAGGCGAGAGCGTGAACATGATCGCCCCGGCGACTTCCGAACCGAACTCCTTGGCCACCTTGGCGAGCCGCAACATCTTGTCGATGTTGAACAACACGTCGTAAATCCAGAAGCTGCGCGCGCCATGCACGTTCAGCTGACGCATCCAGGCGTCCATCAGCGCATCGGGAGTGGTGCGAAACGTCACCGAAGCGTTGGAGCGCATGCCCGAGCGCAGCGTCGTGCGCGGCATCGCCTCGACAAGCGCGTCCATCATCGCCCAGGGATTTTCGCGGCAATGACGGATCAGAACCTCGAAATGGTTCGAGCCTGTCAGGTCGATCACACGAAAGCCGGTGCGATCGAGCCAGCTGGCGGCTGGCAGCGCCATGCCTGCCTGCAGGCGCATCCCCCACAAGCTCTGTTGCCCGTCGCGGATAGTTTCGTCGAGGAATTGGACATGCGCCATATTCAGCGTCCCTGCTGCGCCCGGAACTGCGGAAGGAGAACCGTCTCCAGCCAGCGCGTGTTGATGGTGTTGGTGCGAAAATCGGGATGGGCAACGATCACTTTGAGGAGAGGGATATTGGTCGCGATCCCTTCGATCAGAAAGGTGTCGAGCGCCTTCGCCATCCGTTCGACCGCCTCTTCTCTGGTCGTGCCGTGCACGATCAGCTTGGCAATCATGCTGTCATAATAGGGCGGGACCATCGCCCCCGTCTCCATGGCGCTGTCGACGCGAACGCCTTCGCCGGCGGGCGGGTCCCAGCGCGTGATCCTGCCCGGACTCGGCATGAAGTCGCGGTCGGGATCTTCGGCGATGATGCGAGCCTCGATCGCATGGCCATGGGTGCCGATCGCCGACTGGTCGAAGCTATCGACCGATCCGGTCGCGAGCTTGAGCTGGGCCTGGATCAGGTCGGTGCCGGTTATGGCCTCGGAAACGGGGTGCTCCACCTGGATCCGGGCGTTCACCTCCATGAAGAAAAAATCTTCACTCGCCGCGTCATAGAGGAATTCTACCGTGCCGGCGTTGCGATAATCGATCGAGGCGAGCAAAGCGACAGCCGCCTTGTGAAGCCGCGCGCGCACCGGTGGGGAGAGAATGGCGGCGGGGGCCTCCTCGATCATCTTCTGATAGCGACGCTGGATCGAACAGTCGCGTTCGCCGAAATGCACCACGCCGCCTTTTCCGTCGCCGATCACCTGCACCTCGATGTGGCGCGCAACCTCGACATAGCGTTCGATGAACAGCGTGCCGTCGCCAAAGGCTTCGCGGGCGGTGGTCACCGCGCCGTCAAAGGCACTGGCCAGTTCCTCGGGTGTGTGGGCGACGACCATTCCGCGGCCGCCGCCACCCGCCGAGGCCTTGGTAATGACAGGGTAGCCGATGGTCGCGGCGATCCGCAAAGCGTGGTCGACGTCGTCGACCGCGTCGCTGCCGCTGGTCATCGGCACCTTGGCGCGCTTTGCCATCGCCCGCGCCGAAAGCTTGTCGCCGACCTGCCGGATCGAAGCGGGGGTCGGGCCAACGAATATGATGCCTTCTTCCTCACAAAGCTCGGCGAGCTCGGCGCGCTCCGACAGAAAGCCGTAGCCGGGATGCAACGCGGTACAGCCGGTCGCCTTGGCGGCGTGAACGATCAGGCCGGCATTGAGATAGGATAACTTCGCCTGTGCAGGTCCGAGCACCACCGCCCGGTCTGCGGTGCGAGCCCCCAAGCCATCGCGATCGGCCGCCGACACGCCTAGTACCGCCTCCATCCCCAACGCCTGGGCGGCCTCGATCGCGCGGAGCGCAATCTCTCCCCGGTTGGCAACGAACAGCCGTCCAGCCGCGGGCGGCGTATCATGCATCGGACGGCTCGATCAGGAACAGCGGCTGGTCGAACTCGACCAGCTCGCCATCCTGCGCATAAATCTCGCGAACGATGCCGGCGGTTTCGGTGCGGAGCGTGGTGAACAGCTTCATCACCTCGATCAGGCACAGCTCGGCGCCCGCGGCGACCCGGGCGCCAACTTCAGTGAACACGGGCGCGCCCGGTTTGGGAGCGCGATAGAAGGTGCCCAGGCTCGACGCTTTTACGACGATCCCCCCGGGAGGGACCGCGCCGGGCTGCGATACCTGCGCGGGCGCAACGGTCGGGGCCGGGGCGTCGGAGGACGCGGGGGGCGCGGCGGTGGGTGCCGCAGACTGCACCGCTGGAGCCGCGGCCGGGGCCGCGAAGGGTGAAGACCGCCCCTCCGAGTCCTTGTTCTTGCTCAGGAACAGCTCGAAGTTGCCAAGCTTGACGTGCAGTTCGCGCCAGTCGCTGCTGTCAAACTGCTTGATGAGCGATTCCACATCCTGTTTGGAAATGTCTTCCACCGGCTATTCCTTTTGATCAGGGGTCGACGCCTGGGCGGCTGCCAGCAGGGCCGGCAGCAAAGGCGACGTGACAATTTCTGCGGCACCCGCCGCAATCGCTTCGCGCACCGCGGTCTCGTCGTTTGCAAACAGCGCCCCCTTAACGGTTGCACCGTGCGGCAGAACGGCAAAGGCGCCCTGCTCTTCGCCCACGACATCGTCGAAGTCGACGATATGCGCGTCGGCACGGGCCTCGGCGACGACGGCGATCCTGGCAAGTTGACGCGACCAGTCGCTTAACAGGCGCAGGGTCTCATTCTCTTCTTCGCGCGGCATGACGACCGGCAGTTCGCCGGCATAGACCGTGCCGGTCTGCCCGACGACGGTGACGATCTGGCCTTCCAGGCCATGCAGGCTTCCGACGCCGCAGCCGACGACGCAGGGCCGGCCCAGCGCACGGCCGACCACAGCGGCATGGCTCGTGGAGCCGCCCTGTTCTGTAAGGATGGCGCGCGCCGCGATCATGCCGTGCAAGTCGTTCGGGCTGGTCGTCTCGCGGGCGAGGATTACGGACGTGCCTTCGCGCGCCGCCGCCTCCGCGTGATCGGAATCCATCACGATCAGTCCGACGCCCACACCCGGCGAGGCGGCCTCGCCCTGCGCCAGCACGCGGGCGCCCACCGCGGCGCCGTCGGCGAGCTGTGGACTAAGCAGAATGCGGATCTGTTCGGGTGATACCCGGCCGATTGCCTCCGCCTGGCTGATGATGCCTTCGCGCACCATGTCGACCGCGATGCGAACAGCTGCAAGCGGTGCGCGTTTGGCAGCGCGCGCCTGAAGCAGATAGAGCTTGCCGCGTTCGACCGTGAACTCGATGTCCTGGACATCGCCGTCCTCTTTCTCGAGCAGGGAGGCGGCGGCGAGCAACGCGTCATGCACGTCAGGCAATGCCTCGCGCAGCGCGTCGAGCGGCATCGGTGTATGCTTGCCGGAGACGATATCTTCACCCTGTGCACAGCCGAGATATTCGCCATAGGGTGCCGGATCGCCGGTCAGCGGATTGCGGCTGAACAATACGCCGGTCCCCGAGCGTTCCATATTGCCGAACACCATCGCCTGGACGGTTACCGCGGTTCCGATATCGTGGGCGATGTTGTTGTGCTCGCGATAGCGCCGCGCGCGGCGCGAATTCCACGATTCGAACACTGCGCGGACCGCGCCCGCGAGTTGCTCGCGCGCGCCGACAGGCACCGCGCTGCCCTGCGAGGCGATGGCGTCACGCCAAGCGGCGGGGGTCTCGTCGCGCGCCAGATCGATCTCGGTCTTCAGCACGATCTGGGCATAGAGGTCGAGAAAACGGCGATGGGTGTCCCGCGCAAAGGCCGCGTCGCCGCACTCGGTGCCCAAGGCGGCCTCGGTCTCCTCGTTGATGCCGAGATTGAGGACGGTATCCATCATGCCCGGCATCGAGACCGGTGCCCCCGACCGGACCGAGACAAGCAGCGGGCTCGGGCCGGCACCGAACAGACGGCCGGTCTGCTGCTCGAGCCATGCCACGCCTGCGTCAATCTCGGCGGCGAGCGATTCCGGCTCGCTGCCTTCTGCGAGATAATGGGCGCAGGCGCGGGTCGTGATCACGAAGGCGGGAGGGACGTGCAACCCCAAACCGCTCATGCGTGCGATCGACCAGGCCTTGCCGCCGATCAGGTTACGGTCGGGCAGAGCGCCGCCGCCGAGCGTCAGAAGCCATTGTGCGGTATCGATGCTCATGGTCATTCTTCCCGCGTCCGGCCGACGATGCGCAGCAAATCCTCGTGAAGTTCGAACCAGAGCGTGTGGTAGCTTTCGATCTTCGCGTCGCTGACCCACGCGATCGCGCCATCTTCCGCCTTTTCAAGGGCAGCCAGCAGATGCGTGCGATAATAGCTAAGGCGGGCGACCGCCTTGACGAGCCGCGCGAAGATTGCGTCGGCGCGCTCGTGGAGATCGCCGAGCCGGTCGATGATCTTTTCGTCATGCGATTTGTTGCTGTGGTCGTTGGCGACGCGCTGGCCCCCGACGTCCATCGTCTGCCACTCGGTGATCAGCGTCTTGAGCTGGACGTTGATCCGCTCGAACGCTTCATAGGCCGCCATGAATTCTGCATCGGTGCGCGCATCGGCATATTGTCGCGAATAGTCGCTCTCGAGCGCAATGCGGGCGAGCGGGCTAAGCAGATATTTCCCATTGGCCTCCACCGCGCGGCCGCTTGCGGCTGCCTCCTCGAGTTGGCGTGCCGCAGCATCGACCGGCATCCCGATCAGCCCGGCGATGTCACCCGCGTCGGCATGTTTCTTGATGGCCAGGCCATGGAGAACGAGGTGCATCGTCATCCGGCGTCTCCCTGGAGACGGGTTACGACGGTGTCGCGGACCTCGCGACGAAGGATCTTGTTGGCGCCGCTCTTTGGCAGTTCGGGCCAGATTTCGATCGACTTGGGTTGCTTGAAATTGGCGAGCTGGCTCTTGGCAAAGGCCAGCGCACCGTCGGCGTTGAGGTCGGGCCGTCCTGCGATCACGGCATGGATGCGATCGCCCCACTTTTCGTCGGGAATGCCAACGACCGCCGCTTCGACCACACCTTCATAGGCAAGCAGCACATCTTCAACCTCGCGCGGATAGACATTATATCCGCCCGAGATGAGCATGTCGTTCTTGCGGTCGAGGATGTAGAAAAAGCCGTCTTCGTCCATCCGGCCGATGTCGCCGGTGTGCAGCCAGCCGTTCCGGAACGCCTTGGCGGTCGCTTCGGGGTTGTCCCAATAATAGGCCATGAGTTGTGTGCCGCGGCACACGATCTCGCCAATCTCCCCGGCGGGCAGGAAATTGTCTTCATCGTCGACGATGCCCGCCTCGACGGTGGTGAACGGACGCCCGCATGATCCGACCCTGTCATGATCTTCCGGTTTCAGGCAGGTAATCACCATCGGGCTTTCGGCCTGGCCATAGGTCTGTGCGAAGACCTTGCCGAAGCGCGCCTCGGCGCGACGCAGCAAACTGTCGGCGATCGGCGAGGCGCCATAGGCGATCCTGCGCAGATTGAGTTTGGCTTCCGCACAGCCAGGCTGCTCGAGCACCATCGCGAGCATGGTCGGCACGAGGAAGGTCATCGACGCCTGCTCGGTTTCGGCCAGCTTGACGAATGTCGCCGGATCGAATTTTTTCATCACCAGCGACCGTACCCCGCGGACCAGCGCGGGCAGGAAGAAGGCGCCGGAGGCATGCGCGATCGGTGCAGCGTGAAGGAAGGTGTCGCCTTCCGCCATGTCCGGCATCAGATCGATCAGGAAGGCCGAGACTTCGGCCGTCTCGCCCCGCATCGTCAGGGTAACGCCCTTGGGGCGGCCCGTCGTGCCTCCGGTATAGCCGAGGCGATAGGGTGCCTCGATATCGCGGTCGACCATGCAGGGCTCGGGTGAACCGGTCCGGGTCATTTCGGCAATTGCGGCCGGGCGGAAGGTGAATTCCAGGCCATCGGGAATCACTTCCCCATCGCCGCAGATTACGCCGCGACAGCCGCTGTTCCCCAGCTTGTACGCATGATTGTCGGGCGTCTCACGGGTGTTGAGCGACACGCGCACCAGACCCGATTTCGCGAGCGCATAATAGGCGACCAGACAGTCGATACCATTCGGGAGCAATACGCCCACGCGATCGCCGGGCTCGAGGCCGGTGGCCAGCAGCGCGTTGCCGAGCCGGTCAGTCAGCTCGTCGAACTGGCGGAAGCTGACGATGCGCTCATCCTCGACCAGGCAAGGCGCGTCCTTATAATGCAGGGCAGCCCTGCGGATGATGGTTCCCACCTGCATCAATTGGCTCCCTTGCCGATGCCGCGGCCTTCGAGCGTGCGCGAGCCACGCTGTTCCAGCTTGTAGAGTTGATCAGCGAGTGGCGTGTGGGCGTTGTATTTGACCCACGTCTCGCAGAGATAGCGATATTGCTCGCTGCACGCTTCGGGCACATGCTCCCGCGACAGCCGGTTGTAATCGGCAAGTGAGAGCACGCCGCGGCTGGTGCGATAGCGGTCGACTTTGGCGTCGAGATGCGTGCCACCCTTCTGGGGCAGTCCTGCGCTCGGCACATAATCATCGTCGCGGGCGATCGACAGCGGGAGCGGGGTCAGCATCCGCTTGGGCGCGTCGCTATGTTGCATCATCGCGAACGGAGATATCTGCTGCCCCGGAAGCGTCAGGCTGCCGACCAGTTCACCGAGCGCCGAATTGCTGAACTCGTCATTGAGCAGCGGACGGAAGCGTTCGGCGCGCGGATCGATCTCGAGCCAGTCCTCTACCTCGAACACGCCGGCTACATGCGCGAGTTCCTTGATTGCGGCGAAGTAGAGCAGCGCACCGGCGTCCAGCAGCTGGTCGCGCGTCCATTCGGCCATACGGATCCACAGCTTGTTGGTGGCATCCTTGATGATGGCTGTGAGTTCGACGAATGTGGCGGTGAGCTCTTCGCGCGATCCCATGCCCAGCGGCACATGGCCTTCGCTCAGCGGGTCGGATGTGTAGAGACCAACGCCGGCCAGTCGGTCGGCGGTGAATTCGGGCGTCGATTCGAAGCTGCCCCACTCGTCAACGAGGTGGAAGTGGCAATCGCGCGCCGACATCACGACGGTGTAATTGTTATGCGGCACCGCGCTGGCGACGCCATCGAGCCAGGGAAGCGAGCATTCGCCCATGTCCATGAAGTCGCGAACCAGCATCTCGTGGCGATCGTCGATGCGATACGGCCCGGTGTTGGTGAGACTGACGCGGCTTTCGCAGGATACGAGAAAGCCATATTGCGAGGCGGTCGCCATGAAAGCGTGCGCCGCCTCGTGCAGCGCATCGCCAGGTTCGCAGGCGAACATGTCCGATTTGAAGACCTCAAGGCGCCGATCCGTCAGAGTCTGGGCGCGATGACCGAATTCACGGTTGGTGATATGACCGTCGTTGCGGTGCCAAGCGAGTTGGTAGCGCTTCCAGAAATCGAGCACATAGATCACATCCTCGGCCGCGTCCTGAGGACGCAGCATGCCCATCGAGATCAACCATTCGCGACCGAGCAGATAGAAGGCAGGCAGACACCAGCCGGTGTGCGAGTTCTGCATCTTCACGCCCATGTTGCGGCTGCGATCGGCCAGGTCCTCGGCCTTCATTCGCTCCTCGATCTTCCGAAGCAGGGTGGGATAGCGATAGAAAGCGTTGAGGTAGGAGAAGAGGATGTAAGCGGAGACGGGGAACAGTTTCGATCCCTGAACGGTGCGGGTGACGCACAGCCAGTAGGTCTCGTCGGCGACCGTCTGCATCAGGTTGTTCGTTTCGAGCAGCTGGATATAGCTCGGGCGCTCGCTGGTCATGCTACCCTCCACACACGGGCGGTCATGTTCTGACCGGTTAGATAGGATTCCGGGGTGCGAGCCGCGGCGGTTGTTTCGAGCTCGACGAGGTCACCTTCCCTGATGCCGCTGATCCGTGCGTTCATCAGGCAAGGGATGCCATATTCGCGGGTCAGGATGCCGAGGTGCGAGCGAACCGTGCCGCCCGCACATATGACTGCGGTGAAATGCTCAAGGATCGGGGCGGTCAATGTGCCGCCGCTGTCGTCGATGATCGCGACCGTCTCCGCCGGCACGCCGCTCTTCATCAGATCGATGACGCGCTCGCTGCTGCGGATATAGCGTGCAATGCCCCGAACATTCTGGTGGCGGCGCACAACATTGTCGCCGACGCCGCGCTGCTCGCGCCCTTCGGAATCGGCTGGCGCCGTAATAGCCTCGGGATGTTCGAAGCTGAAGTCGGGATCGTCGTCCAGCCCTTCGGCCGAAGCGTAGATTTCCGGCCGGTCGCGGGCCGAGAGCGCTGAGGACCAGGCGAAGCGGTAACCCGTCGCGAGGATGCGCTGCTCGATCGCCGCGATGTCCGCTGGCGTGATCAGCTTATCGGACGAGCCGAACACGAAGCTCGCCCAATTGTCGCGACTATCGTCCAGCCGCCGACGGACGAGATCCTTTACGGCGTTGTGCACCGCCTCGACCAATGGCGAGGCCGGCGGAGCGCCATAGCGATCATTGTCGATGTAGAGCTTCATCGTCTCTCCCGTCCCATGTGCCGCGGCTTTGCTGTTGGCGAACTGCGTCGCCCTCCCGCTGTGCAATATTACAACTAAAATAACAATACAAAATTGTAAGACAAAATATGATGCGCTTCTTCTTCAGGCGGGAGCGCTCCGCCAGCCGGCGCGCCCCTTGCCCCCGATCAGTCCGGCCGCGACCCGCTGCTTGAGGAGCGGCGGGGGACGGAAGCGTTCGCCATAGGCATCAAACATGATCTCTTGCGCCTGGAGGCACAGGCTGGATGTGACCGCATCCATCAACTGAAAGGGCCCGATCGGATGGCCGAGTCCGAGTTTGCAGGCGGTGTCGAGATCCTCGGCGCTGATGACGCCCTCCTCGACCAGCCGAATCGCCTCGATGATGAAGGTGTGGAGCACGCGGTTGACCGCGAAGCCGGTGACATCCTTCACGCGGATCGGCGTCTTGCCGGTGCCGACGGCCAGCGCAGTTGCTTCGGCGACCGTCGCCGCGTCGGTCTCGAAGGCCGGAATGACCTCGACCAGCTTCATGCGGCTGACCGGAGAGAAATAATGCATGCCAATGAAGCGGCTTCGGCGTTCTGGACGCACCGCGGAGGCGAGCGTCGAGATCGGGATGGTCGAGGTGTTGGTGACGAGCATCGCGTCCTTGCGCGCGATCGAATCGATCTGCTGCCAGAGTGCGGTCTTGACCTCGAGATCCTCAAATACGGCCTCGGTGATAATCGCGCATGGAGAAAGGTCGGCCATCTCTGTGCTGGTTTGGATGTTCGCGACATGTTGGGCCGCGCTGCTATTTCCATCCGCCGCATCGATTTTGTCGGCGATCTTGCGCAGCCGCGCCATGGCGCGGTCCAGCGCGGGCTGGTCGCGGTCCAGCAATATCACCCGATGGCCGGCGAGCGCTTGGATGAAGGCGATCTCGGCGCCCATCAATCCAGCGCCGACCACGCCATATACTCCCTCTTCACTTGCCATGAAATTTCTATCCATCTATTATTGTCCTACAAGAACGTATATCAACTTAATAGGACCATTGAAAGCTGATTCCAGGGAGAGAGTGCCGATGAGCGATAAAATCGAACAAGTGGTGACGGTGGAGCGGGCCAGCGAACATGTCGTGCTGGTGACGCTTCAGCGCCCCGACGCGCGCAATGCGATCAACGCGGCCGTGACGGCGCGAATGCGGGACATCGTGCGGGAAACCGAGGCGGATCCGTCGATATGGGCCGTTGTGCTGACTGGCGCTGGCGGCAAGGCATTTTGCGCCGGCGCCGACCTCAAGGAAGTATCGGAGGGCGGAATTGCCGGGCTGATCGATCCCGACGCCGGTTTTGCGTCCTTCGTTCACGCCAGCCGCTCCAAGCTTTGGATCGCCGCGGTCAATGGCTTCGCGATGGCCGGTGGGTGCGAGATTTCGCTGGCCTGCGATATGATTGTGGCTTCGCACGACGCGCAGTTCGCACTCCCGGAAGTGAAGCGCGGCCTGATCGCGGCGGCGGGCGGCCTGTTCCGCCTGCCGCGCCGTATCCCGCGTGCCATCGCCTTCGAGATGATCGCCACCGGGGATCCGATTACCGCCGAGCGGGCGCTGGCGCTGGGTCTTGTCAATTGCGTCGTGGCCAAGGACGACACGGTGACTGCCGCACTCGCCCTCGCCGAGAAGGTCTGTCAGAACGCGCCGATCGCGGTGCGGGAGAGTTTGGGCGTTGCCCGGCGGGCGATCGACGACACGGAAGAGGCGCTCGATAGCCTCAGCAATGCGGCGCAGGATCGTGTCATGCTCACCGCGGATTTCGCCGAAGGGCCCAAGGCCTTCGTGGAGAAGCGGCAGCCTAACTGGGTCGGCCGCTGATCTTCCCGGTGGACGGCTGCCCCGTACCTCGCGGTCAGCCCCTTTCCCGAAGGACGGGCAGCCATTTGCCGGACGCGCGTATAAGCGTGCGCCGCGCATGGCGTTCAGGGTGTCCGCTGTCGGGAAAGGGCGCCGGGCGTCCGTTTACAGAACCTCGAAAAGACCCGCCGCGCCCATACCACCGCCGACGCACATGGTGACGACGACATGGCGTGCGCCGCGGCGCTTGCCCTCGATCAGCGCATGGCCGGTCATGCGCGCGCCGGACATGCCATAAGGATGTCCCATTGCGATCGCGCCGCCGTTTACGTTGAGGCGCTCGTCGGGAATGCCGAGCTTGTCGCGGCAATAGAGAACCTGCACCGCGAAAGCCTCGTTCAACTCCCACAGGTCGATGTCGTCCATGCGCAGCCCGAAACGCTTGAGCAGCTTCGGAATCGCTACCACCGGCCCGATGCCCATCTCGTCCGGGCGCGTTCCCGCTACCGACATGCCGACATAGCGGCCGAGGGGGGCCAGATTGCGCCGGGCTGCGAGCCCCGCTTCCATCACAATGCAGGCAGAGGCGCCGTCGGAAAGCTGGCTTGCATTGCCGGCGGAGATGGTGCCACCTTCGCGCACCGGCTTGAGGGCGGCGAGCCCCGCCGCGGTGGTGTCGGGCCGGTTGCCTTCGTCCCGTGACAGCGTAACCGGTTGCTCATGGCTCTCGCCCGTTGCCTTGTCGATGACGCGCATCAGGGTGCTGACGGGGACGATTTCGTCGTCGAAACGCCCGGCTTCCTGCGCGGCTGCGATGCGCTGCTGCGATTGCAGCGCCAATGCGTCCTGGGGTTCACGGCCAATTCCGTAGCGCGCCGCGACAGTCTCGGCGGTATCGACCATCGACATATAGACATCGGGATGCATCGCCACGAGTTCGGGATCATAGCCGACGCGCATTTGCGGGGTCTGTACCAGCGAAATCGATTCAACGCCGCCTGCGACAATTACGTCCATCTGATCGTCGATCACTTGCTTGGCAGCGGTCGCAATTGCCATCAGGCCGGACGAGCATTGCCGGTCGATGGTCATGCCCGAGACACTGACGGGCAGACCCGCGCGCAACGCCGCGGTGCGGCCGATGGTGTGGTGGCTGCCTTGGGGCATGGCGCAGCCGAGGATACAATCGTCCACCTCCGCGGGATCGATCCGGGCCCGTTCGACCGCCGCCCTGATGGCGTGCGCGGCGAGCGTCGGCGCCTCGGTGAAATTGAAGGCGCCCCGGCCGGCGCGCCCGATCGGCGTGCGGGCGGTGGAAACGATGACGGGGTCGCGCATGATATTATCCTGAAGTTTGGGTGCGGGAAGAGAGCGGGGCTGGCATGGCGATCAACCGCGTGGCAGGCCCAGTCGCCGACTGAAAAACTCCGCCATCTGCTCGAGCGCAAGCTGCGCTTCCGGCATGTGGAATGCGAACCAATGACAGTGCGGCATCGCCTCGAATATCGCCAGTTCGGCATCGGCTCCGGCCGATCGCAGCGCGAGGTGCATTCTCGTCGTGGAGCTGAGCAGCAAGTCACGCGATCCCGACAGCAGCAGCGTCGGTGGAAACCCCGCAAGGTCAGCATAGACTGGCGATACCCGGGGGTCTTTCGGGTCGACGCCGCCAAGATAGGCACGGATTTCCGACAGCGGGTCGTCCACCGCGATGTGCAGGCCGCCCCAGATTCCATTCAGCGAATAGAGGCGTCCGGAGTCTCCGAAATCGCTCAAGTCCGAAGGTGGAGAAAAGGCGCCAATGGCCGCTGGTAGCGGCATCGCCAATTCCTTCAGTCGCAGAATCATCTGCAGCGTGATGGCTGCTCCGGCGGATGAGCCGTAGACGATGATCTTTTCCGGCGCATAGTCTTCCAGGAGACGCGCATATACCTTCACGGCATCATCGAGGCCGGCCGGGAAGGGGTGCTCTGGCGCGAGACGATAGTCCGGGACGACCACCGCCAATCCCGTGAGGCGCGCTATCGGTATCGCTTCGATGAGGGAGCCCGAACCCATCACGAACCCGCCGCCGTGAAGGTTAAGAAGGATATGTTCGCTGGAGCGTAGCGCGTCGCCTGGAGGTGATACAATGTGCACGCGAACGTCGTTGATGTCAGCTTCTTCCACGTCGACCGGCCAGACGTCACGCTGAAGGTCGGCCAACTGGGCAAATTGCCCGTCGATGGTCTTTCGATAGTCCCACATCGGGCCGATCGAAAAATCCACTGCCGGCGGCGTTAGCAAAAAGTCTCGCGCTTCCTGGCTAAGGCTCCCTGGAAGCGGCATGGGGCGTGCTGGCAGGCACAAGCCCGGATCGCATTCTCCGGTCGCATCGAGGAAGTCATTCATTTGCCGAGTTCCTATCGTGACACATCGCTGCGACACCCTCATTCGGACCGCCCGGAACCGGCGTCCGCCGCGCGGGTCGGCGAGTGCGATATCGCTTTTCGATCTTGGGCATCCTTCAGGTAAGGATGCCTTTCAAAGCTTCGTCGGCATGCTTGGTGTCATTATATTCCTTCACTTCTTTGATCTTGTCGCCTTCGAACGAGATCCTGAAGTGGTAGTGATTGTTGTAGGTGTTGCCGTTTTTGAGCTTGGCGAAGGATTCCGCCTCGACGGCGCATTTATTGCCCTCGACAAGGATGCTGTGGACTTTCATCTCCATCTTGCCGTCGATGTGCGGATCCAGCATCTCACCGAATTTCAATACCTCGGCCTGAATTTCGCCCATGCCCGCAGCCCACCACACAAAATCATCGGCGAGAAAAGGGGCGATGCCGGCGATGCCCTTCTGGTCGATGGCGTCGAAAAATTCCTGGGCCAGTTGCCTCTTGTCACTCATCGCGATTTTCCAATCTTCATTTCTGATCCCCGACCGGGGACCGCTCTTCTGATCAATCTGAATTGGGAAATAACTGGTCCACTATATCGCGTAGCGGACGTTTCAGGATTTTGCCGTTGGCATTGCGAGGCAGCGGTGTTGCACTGATCGTCCAGCTTTCCGGACGCTTGTAGTCGGCCAAATGAGACTTGATGAACGTATCGAGGTCCTCAGCCGAAACCTGCGACTCTTCTCTCGTCGTGACGAAAGCATGCACGCGCTCTCCCAGGACCGCACAATATTTCGGAACGATCGCGGCCTCGACGATATCGGGATGTGTCGACAGGGCCGATTCCACCTCGGCCGAAAATATCTTGTAGCCGCCGCGATTGATGAGATCCTTGGCGCGGTCCAGAACCCGGACGAAACCCTCGGCCGTTATGCTGCCGATATCGCCAGACTTCCAGAAACCCGCAGTGAAACCGTGATAGGTTGCCTCAGGGTTCTTCCAATAGCCTTTCGCGACGGTCGGCCCGCCGATCCACAGTTCACCTATCTCGCCCCGCGGAAGCTCGCGGCCATCGGAATCCATAACCAACAGGGTCGCCCCCGGAGAAGCAAGACCGACGCTGTCAGCATGGCTTTTCGCGAATTGAGGCGGCAGCATCGTCACGGCCGAAGCGGTTTCGGTCGACCCGTATAGATTCCACAATTCGAGATCCGGCAGCGCGTCCGCGACGCGCTCGATTGTCGCGGCCGGCATAGGGGCCCCGCCGTAGCCACCAATTCGCCAGCTCTTCAAATCCGCCTCTCTCAGGTCGGCTCGCAGCAGGATGAGATTATACATCGCCGGCACGAGGATGGTGTGCGTCATACGCTCCGACGAGGCGAAGGCGACGAAATCGGCAACGGCAAAATTCTCCATCACGAGCAACGTCGCCTTGGCGCAAATCGCGGTCGCAACCAGGCCGATCATACCGGTGACATGGGACATGGGGACCGCGACGAGCATGCGATCCTCGCCGGTCAGCCGGAGGCAGTTCGCATAATTCAAGGCCGCATGGATGATATTCGCGTGGGTGATCATTGCACCCTTGGGCCGGCCCGTGGTTCCCGATGTGTAGAAGATGAAGGCCAGCTCCTGTTCCGCGATATCAACGGGAACGGGCACGGCATCGGTCTTTGAAAAAAGCGGGCTGTCCTGATCCAGCCACAGTCGCACCCCGGGACAGGCCGAACGCCGCGGCAACTGGTCCAGCGATTCCGGCCCGAAGATGACCGCGACACACTCGCTGTCGTTCACAATATGGGCGATTTCTCCGCGCTGCTCACGGATGTTGATCGGTACGATCGTGGCACCGATGCGGAGCGCGGCAACCAGGGCGACGAGATAGGGGATGCCATTGCCCAGAAGCAATGCGACGCAGTCGCCTCGTTCCACGCCGTTTCGTTGCAGGCCATGCGCCAAGGAGTCGCTCCACTTGCCGAGCTGTGCCCAGCTGAGGCGCGCATCGCGGGTCGCAACGGCTTCTCGCTCACCACCAATCCGGATCGCCTCTTCGATGAGATCGGCGAAATTTGCAGGCCGCGTAGCGTAACAAGCAATCATTCGGTCGCCGTGGCTTGCCTCAAAGCGCAACGGGCCAACGCCCCAGGGGTCATTTGAAGTCGCAGGCTGAGCGCCGCTGGCATCGTGCAGGGGCGCCGGTGTTGTCTGCAGGGCACTAGCTGAGCGCGTCATCCCACCATCTCCGATCGATCAGCCGGCTGCTCTTCGGCAGCGCATCCGTGTTCTGGAATCGTCAGGAGAGGTGCATCGTGATGGTCGTGCTGTCAATTAAAAAATGGAACCGGTTCATATTTTGATAAATCGGTAGGAGGTTGTCTTACCCCGTTTGAAGTGGCTTTGCTCTCTAAGGCAGCGCAACGAGTCCCGGGAGCGAAATTATCCGCCGGGGGAATGGCTGGTTTGGGGAATATCGGTGATCGGGCTCAGGCCCTTCAGGGCTGCAGCCGGAAGTTTAATCCGACGCAGCGTGCGCAATTTGCTGCTCTAACGCCACGAGTCTTTCCTGACATTTATCGAGGAAGCTCCGCACGCGCTGAACATATGGCCTCGCCACCGCTCCTGCCAGAACCATGGCAAAACCATATTGGCTGCGTACCTCGAAGAGCTCATGATCGATATCTCCCGCAGAAACGCTAAAGCTGTTTGCGCTATAGATATTGTCCAATGTCATCAAAATGCACTCGATGTCGATCGAAGTTCGAAGATAGCCGTCCTCACTCGCCGTCGTCAGAACTCTTCGCCAAATATCGAGGTTTTCACTACGTACGATGCGGCGAACATGTTCGGATCCGCTCTGAAATAGGGAAAGGTTGACAGCATTCCAGTATGGAATGTTGATCTCGATGTTCGTCCTGATGAAGGGAATTATACCAAACAACGCATCTATCGGGTCGCGATAGTCTCCACGTTCAAACAGGTCTCCGGCATTCTTGATGTCTTCTACCAAAATCTGGAGTAAAACGGCCTGCCGCGATCCGATCAAATTATACAATGTCATCAAGCTTACGTCAGAACGCTCGGCCAGCGAGCGCATGGCAAGGCCGACATCGCCGGATTCCCGGATCATTTCGCGTGCGGCGGCGACAATGCGCGCAATTCGCGCTGCCTTATTCTTTTCGCGCTTACTCAAAACACTCTCCTCGGAGAATGGCGAAAGTCATAAGTAATGAAATCCGCTCCTGTCCAGTGCCCGTCCGGTGATAGCGTAGCGGTCCGCGAGAAACCACCCCGGCCAATGGCAAATCCGATTCCGACGTAAAAGGGCCTGTGCAACCGCCGGCGCCCCTTGCGGGCGACGCTGTGCGATGCCGGGTTGACAACAATTTTCCCGAGGCATAATAATTGAACCGGTTCTACATTTGAGTGACCACCTGGATAGAGTGGCGCGATGGGATGAGGAGGGTTCCGGCTCGGCATATTTGCTCTGCCCGTTGCCATGACCTGTGATCCCATTCCGCCTCTTCCAGGTCCCGAAACCGGATTGAAGAACGCGAAACGATCTTCGGCGCCTTGCCGAAAAACAGGAGTTTAACATGGACGCCATCAACCTTGCCGACGTTGAGGAAGCCGAAATGACCCTCGAGCAGGCGCGCGAGAAATACCGGCGGGAGCGCGACAAGCGGGTTCGCTCGGACGGAGAGAGCCAATATATCGAGCCATCGGGCGAATTTGCGCACTACGTCGAATCGGATCCCTATGCCGATCCCGATTTTCATCGGGACCCCGTCGACGAGCGGCCCGACGTGGCGATTATCGGCGGTGGCTTCAGCGGCATGCTGGCCGCGGCCCGGCTGAAAGAGCAAGGCATCGAGAACTTCCGCATCATCGAAGCGGGGGCGGATTTTGGCGGCACCTGGTATTGGAATCGCTATCCCGGCGCCCAGTGCGACGTGGAATCCTATTGCTATCTGCCACTTCTCGAAGAGCTGAATTATATTCCCAAGGAGAAGTATTCATACGTCACGGAGATATTCGAACATTCACAGCGGATCGGCCGATCCTACGGCCTTTACGATAAAACCCTGTTCCAGACGCGCGTTCGCGCCATTCGCTGGAATGAGGAGATTTCCCGCTGGGAAATCGAAACCAACCGCAATGATGTGATACAGGCGCGGTTCGTGATCATGGCGCTGGGTACGACGACCCGCGCGAAACTTCCCGGCATTCCCGGAATCGAAACGTTCGAGGGCAAGACCTTCCACACGACCCGGTGGGATTATGAATATACCGGGGGCGATACCAACGGGAACCTTCACAAGCTCGCTGACAAGCGGGTCGCGCTCATCGGAACAGGGGCCACGTCCGTTCAAGTCGTTCCCCATCTCGGTCGCGATGCGGCGCAGCTTTATGTGTTCCAGCGCACGCCGTCTTCTGTGGATCTGCGAGGCAACAAGGAAACCGATCCCGATTGGGCGGCAGGCCTGCAGCCCGGATGGCAAGATGCCCGGCGTGAAAATTTCGGCGGCATCATGGCCGGCAGCCCATTCGAGGAAGACCTGGTCTATGATCGCTGGACCGACGTCTTTCATCGACTGCAGGCTGCGCGCGAGCATCGCGGTGACAATCCGATCACACCCGAAGAACAGGCCCTCGAAGCCGAACTCGTCGATCTGGAAAAGATGAACGAGCTGCGCGCGCGGATCGACGAGACTGTTCAGGACCCGGAAACCGCTGAAAGGCTGAAGCCCTGGTATCGGCATTTTTGCAAACGGCCGTGCTTCAGCGACAATTATCTCCCGACATTCAATCGGCCGAACGTAACGTTGGTAGACACCAGCCAGTCGCAGGGGGTCGAGCGCATTACCAAAAATGGCGTTGTCGCCAATGGGAAAGAATATGAGGTCGATTGCATCATATATGCAACCGGATTCGAAATCAGTTCAAAGTTTCGTCGCCGGCTTGGGATAGAGATTTTCGGACGAAATGGAAAATCTCTCTACGATCATTGGGAAGACGGCTTCAGGACATTGCATGGTTTCTCGACGAACGGATTTCCCAACTGGTTCTACATCGGTTTTTCGCAAAATGCCCTTTCCTTCAATATGACCGCAATGTTCGACGGACACGCGCGCCATATCGCCTACATTATCAGTGAAGTGAAAAAACGCGGTGCAGACACGACGGAGCCGTCCGAAGAAGCTCAGGATGCCTGGGTCGCGGAGATTCGTCGGTTGGCCTTCCACAATGAAGAGTATCTGGCCGCCTGTACGCCCGGATATTATAACAACGAAGGAAAGCCGCGTGGCGGACTGAACGAGGAAACCTATTCTCCGGGCATAAATGCTTTCAACGCGTTGCTCGAGGAATGGCGCGATGAGGGCAATCTGGCGGGTTTGATCATCGCGAAGAAGGAATAATCATCAAGGAAGAGGGGCGCGCCTGGCGACTCCGCTGGGCCCCCTCCTGCGCCCGCTGGCATCTCAGGAGAAGGAAATAGGTGTCGTTCAACGGCTGCTTACCCGTTGACAGGGGGAAGAAGGCTATCTGCGGATACGACGATCATGGAGGCATGATGTCAACTTTTGCATCGCTCGATGTGCCTGGACGGAACGATAGAGCGCTCAATCATTGAACCATAAGTCCGGCAGAGCTGAATCGTCGAGAACGATCGGCGCGTGACGGGGAAGAGGAGAGCAAATGTCTGAGAAAATTAACCCCACAATCGCGGACTGGAATCTGGCTCGCAAGGCGCCCTCCGGATCGGAATCGTCCGACGGGTCGCAATCGGTGAGATTCGCTCCGACCTTCCTGCCCGATAGCGATGCCGTTGCGGAGGCCGAGGCCGCTGAAAGGCGTACAATGGACGAGATCAACGTCCTGGGTCTCCAGCGTTATGCCGAAGAGCTTGATGAGCAGGGCTTCACGGTTTTGCCGCCCGAAGAGGTCGCGTCGGTGGAATTTTCGGAAGCGCTCAGGAACTGCATCCTTGAAATATCTCAAGGGCGTAGCGGAAGGTCACCCGACCTTAAAACCGGGGCCAGTCACAGCAATCACGAAAGCCCGTTCGGCGCCGTTGAGTGGATGCCGACCCTTCTCGTTGAAAACCCGATTTTCGAACAGGCGCTGATGAACCGCAAGGTGATCGCGTTGATCACATATCTGCTGGGCGAATCCTGCATTCTCAACCATCTCTCGAGTATGGTGAAGGGCCCCGGCGGCGAGTATCTTCCGCTCCACACCGACCAGAACCAGACAGGCTGCGTCGAGCCGTTTCCGCCATATGCATCCGTCGCCAACGCGACGTGGGCGTTGACCGACTATAGCGAGGAAAATGGCGCGCTCTGCGTGGTGCCGGGAAGCCATCGCTGGTGCCGTCCGCCGAATGCCGCCGAGGCAACGGATTTGAGCAGCTTCAAACCCGTAGAGGCGCCCGCGGGATCGGTGATAATCTGGCATGGAAACACCTGGCACGGAGCCGTTCCCCGCCGCGCGCCGGGGCTGCGCGTCAGTCTCGTCGAATATTTCCAAAGATGGTATCATCCGCCGATCGAAGAGCTCGCACCGCATATTACCGAAGAAATACTTCAGCGAAACAGCGAGCGGTTTGCGGTGCTTACGGGCGTCAGAAAGCCCATGCACGATATCGACACGCCGACAGCGAAGGCTGCCAAGATCGGTCTTTTTGCGTGATTTGTTTTCCAGTGCGGTCGTGTCGGCGTGATGATCGTCGACCGACCGCACGGGTCAATAGCGCTTTGCGCGCCAATTTGGGGCCGTCGGCTACCGGCCAATGGTCCATTTAAGGTCCTGAACCACACTCTTTCCATTGCGCTCGTCGGTCAGCGTGCGGCGTGTCCTATGCCCGCGCGCTGCGTTGCGAAAAATGCCCAATTCATAAGGTTTTCGTGCCTTCCGCAAGATCGGTAGGCCATCTGCATCTTATTTTATCATATCAAATTGTACTACATTATTCTTGACGGACTTTAAGATAAATATATAACCGGTTCTAACAATAAGACTGAGTCGGCGAGCGAGCTGGCTTGGCATCATCCTGAGAGGGGAATGTTATGAGCTTGAGATCGCACCTCCTTCGGTCGTCTGCCTGGGTGGGGCTGGTGTGCTCCTCCGCCGCGGTCGCGCAATCGCCCGTGGCTACCTCGGAGCAGATCGCAGAACCGGCCAAGCCGGCGGCATCCGGACCGATCGAGGATATCGTCGTGACGGCGACGAAGCGCTCAGAGCAAATCAATGATGTCCCGCTCGCGATTTTGGCTCAGTCCGGTGAACAGCTGAAGACGGCGGGGGTCGACAGCACCGCCGAACTTTCGCGCGTCGTTCCGGGTTTTACTTCTGCGAAGACATATTTCGGAACGCCGACCTTCTCACTTCGCGGCGTTGGATTTCCGGAAGTTACGCTTGGCGCGCTTCCGTCGGTCAGCACCTATGTCGATGAAGCATCACTGCCTTTCGCGGTGATGACCCAAGGCACGACATTGGACCTTGAGCGCGTCGAGGTGCTGAAGGGCCCCCAGGGCCTGCTCTTCGGGCAGAACGCCACCGCCGGCGCGATAAACTTTGTCGCGGCAAAGCCGACGAGCACGTTCGAGGCTGGCATCAGAGCGAGCTACGGCAGGTTCAATACGGTCCAGGGAGAGGGCTTCATCAGCGGTCCTTTGACCAGCACGCTCAGCGCTCGCCTCGCTGTCAGCGGAACGCGGTCGGACGACTGGCAATATTCCTATACGCGGCATGATTCGATCGGCCAGCAAAAGAAGGCCGCGGCACGCGCCCAACTCCTCTGGGAGCCCTCGGACGGCGTCCGCTTCCTGTTGAACCTCAATGGCTGGATCGATAAATCGGATCCCCAAATGTCCCAGCTCGTCCAGGTTCGGCCCAATTTCCCGGGCCTGATCTCCCCGACGCTGACGAATTATCCGCTGCCGCCGAAGAGCAGCAATCGCGCGGCCGATTGGGATGCCAATCCGTCCCCGGCCACCTATTATCCTGACGGTCTCGATCATTTTTTCAACAATCATCGATTTGGCCAGGTGACCCTCAGAGGGGACGTCGACCTCTCGCCCGATATCACGCTGACGTCGCTGACCAACTATGTTTCAATGCGCTTCCGTAGCCATGTGGATCTCGACGGAACGGACAGGAACAACGCGTCCTACTTGGTGCAGGGCAATCTTTCAGGCTTTGGGCAGGAGCTCAGGCTGACCGGGAAGCTTGGCGACACCCTCGATTTCATCGTTGGCGCCAATTACCAGAAGGACAAGGCTCTCGAAGTGGACCCGGCGTGGTTTGATGACATCAGCTCGGTCAAGGTCGCTGGGCCCGACCTGGCATTTCACCGTATCATCAATCGCAGCTTCCAGAACTACGAGACGAAGGCGGCATTCGCCAACATTGACTTCCACCTCTCGGAGCAGCTCACCTTGTCCGGTGGTTTGCGCTATACGGACGTCAAGCACAAGTTGCGCGGGGCTTGCTCCGCCGACTATGGCGACGGTGGGTTCGCCACCTTTATCAAGACGCTGGTCAGTGATCCGGGACGCGCCGCTCTGGGGCTGGCGCCGGTCGACTTTCCCGTGGGCGGTTGTACGACGCTCGACGATAATTTTGCGCCCGTCACGACGAATGACGACTTCAGCGAAAACAACTTGTCCTGGCGTGCCAATCTAGCTTGGCGCCCGAATGACGATATGCTTCTCTACGCCAACGTCAGTCGAGGCTTTAAGTCGGGGAGCTACATCAACAACTCGATTACGGCCGCATCGCAGTACAAGGCGCCGATCAAGCAGGAGCAGCTGACGGCCTATGAGCTGGGCTATAAGGTAGGCCTGCTCAACGGACGCGCTCAAATCAATACGGCTCTCTTCTATTACGACTATAAGGACAAGCAGCTCCTCGGGATCAGGCTTGATCCCGTATTCGGTCGGCTCTTCGTTCTCGCCAACATACCGAAGTCACGGGTCCAGGGCTTCGATATGGAGGTGACGCTGGTTCCGGTTGACGGTCTCCGATTGAAGGGCGCCGTGAATTACTCGGACTCGAAGATCAAATCATCCTACCTCCTTCCTGACATCACCACGCAGCTGAATGACGTAAAAGGGAATCCGTTCAACTACGCACCGAAATGGAATTTCACCACCGATGTGGAATATGAGTGGGCCGTCAATGAAAGCCTGCAGGCATTCGTCGGTGGGAATACGCTGTACAATAGCGCGACGAACGCGAACCTCGCCCGCGGTTTGACCGCCGACATCAGCGCTCTCACGCGGATCAAAGCCTATATGACGCTCGATTTGCGTGCCGGGGTTCGCGATGCCGACGGACGTTGGGAGCTGAGTGCATGGGGCCGCAACGTCACGAGCACATATTATTGGAACAATGTCGTGCTTCCGGGCGACACGCTGAGCCGGTTTACGGGCGCTCCGGCCACATATGGAGTCACCGCCAACTATCGCTTCTGATCTGCGGACTACCTGGATGGCGCCGCAACGCATCGGTCCGTCCGTCCTGACGAACCGGGGCACCAATCTCCGCTGAGGGAGATCGGTGTCCGCCAAGCGACGTGGTGGTAACGAACCAGGCGGACGGCGCCCGTGCCGCTGAGGTCAAGCCGCGGTGGGAGTTTGTACAATTTTGGGGATGATCAACAAAATGGAGATCGATCATATTGCCGAGTGCCGCATTGGCCATTGCTGGGAATTCCGGCGGTGGCTCGCCAGCCGGTACGGCGCTCCTGCATCGAAGCTTCGCACATGAGCAGTGCCAATCCGACGGCCGGAGCCGGTCCTGCACTTACGGCCGAAATCGCGGCGCGCGTCGAGGCCTTCGTTCGTGAGGTTGTGATCCCATATGAGAGGGATCCGCGCCGCGACCACCACGATTGTCCGAGCGATGATCTCGTCGCCGAAATGAAACAAAAAGCTCGGACCGCCGGCGTGTTGACGCCCCATATCCTTGAAGATGGGCGCCATCTGTCGCAGCGCGAGACAGCGATCGTGCTGCAGGCTTCGGGTCTGTCCCCGCTTGGCCCGCTTGCGCTGAACACGGCGGCCCCTGACGAGGGTAATATGTATCTTCTGGGCAAGGTCGGTAGCCCGGAAGTCAGGGAGCGCTTTCTGCGTCCGCTCGTCGAGGGGCGCGCCCGCTCGGCATTCTTCATGACCGAACCCGCCGCGGAGGGCGGTGCCGGATCGGACCCGTCGATGATGCGGACGACGTGCCGGCTCGACGGAAATCACTGGGTAGTGAACGGCCGGAAGGCCTTCATCACGGGCGCCGATGGCGCCCAGGTCGGAATCCTCATGGCGAAGTCCGACGAAGGCGCCTGCATGTTTCTGGTCGATCTGCCTGATCCGTCTATCCGTATCGAACGCGTGCCGAACACGATTGATTCCTCGATGCCCGGGGGACATGCCGTGGTTGCGATCGACAATCTTCGTGTCCCCGCCGATCAGATGCTGGGTCAATCCGGAGAAGGCTTTCGCTATGCCCAGATGCGGCTCGCTCCTGCGCGGCTTTCGCATTGCATGCGCTGGCTGGGAGCGTGCGTTCGGGCGAACGAGATCGCGACAGACTATGCCTGCCGGAGGCAGGCTTTCGGAAAGACGCTGATAGACCATGAGGGGGTCGGCTTCATGCTGGCCGACAACCTCATTGACCTTCGTCAGGCCGAGCTCATGATTGACTGGTGCGCCGGCATTCTTGATGGCGGCGAGCCGGGCGGGGCGGAAAGCTCGATGACGAAGGTCGCGGTGTCCGAGGCGCTGATGCGGATTGCGGATCGCTGCGTGCAGGTAATGGGCGGAACCGGACTGAGCAGCGATACCATCGTCGAACAGGTGTTTCGCGAGGTGCGCGCGTTCCGAATCTACGACGGGCCGACGGAGGTCCACAAGTGGAGCCTCGCCAAAAAGATCAAGCGGGACTGGAAGGGACCGGAAGCGTGAGCGTCGACGTTGCCGCTAACGTCGGCACGACGCCGGTTCGCGAAGCGCATCGTTTCGACGAGCGGCGTCTGGCAAGGTGGATGGAAGAGCATGTCGCGGACTTCCGCGGACCGCTTACCGTCGAGCAGTTCAAAGGAGGGCAGTCGAACCCCACCTACAAGCTCATCACGCCGTCACGCTCTTACGTCTTGCGTCGCAAACCGACCGGTCAGCTCCTCAAAGGCGCCCATGCGATCGAGCGGGAGGCCCGCGTGCTGGCTGCGCTCGGTCCGGCCGGTTTTCCAGTCGCGCAGATTTACGGGCTCTGCACCGACAAGGATGTGATCGGAAGCTGGTTCTACGTCATGGAGATGATCGAGGGCCGCATTTTCTGGGATGCGACCTTCCCGGACGTCGGTGCGACCGAGCGGGCGGCCTATTTCGAAGCCATGAACGCGACCATTGCCGCGTTGCACCGGTTCGAGCCCGCGGCGATCGGCCTCCAGGACTATGGCCGCCCCGGCAACTATTTCGAGCGGCAAATCGCGCGTTGGTCGAAGCAGTATCTCGAGGATGCCGAGGCCGGCCGGGATCCGGACATGGACAGGCTCGTCGAGTGGTTGCCCGCCCATATCCCCTCAGGCGAAGAGACAAGGATCGTGCACGGCGACTTTCGCTGTGACAATTTGATATTCCACCCCACGGAACCACGCGTGCTTGCCGTGTTGGACTGGGAACTCTCGACCCTTGGCCATCCACTGGCGGACTTTGCCTATCATGCGATGATGTTTCGAATGCAGCCTGACATTGTGGCCGGGCTGGGCGGCGCCGATCTGACGGCGCTCGGGATTCCCTCGGAGGCAACCTATCTCGCCGACTATTGTCGGCGCGTGAACCGTCCTCTTGTTCCGGAAGCGGAATATGCATTCTACACAACATTCAATTTCTTCCGCCTTGCCGCGATCTTTCACGGCATCAAGGGACGGGTGGCGAGAGGAACGGCGGCATCGGCGCATGCGAAGGAGCGAGCGACCGGCTTTCCCAAGCTTGCGAGGCTCGCTCGGTCGAGCATGGAGGCTTGCCTCTAAGCCGTTGCTTCAATCCCTGCTGTGCCGAGATGAGTCCGGCGATTTCTTTCCATCGGCTGACCCAAAGGACGCGTGGGGGAAAGCCTTCCCCTGACGGCCAGCCTCTGGTCTGGCCGCACCCCTTCCGCGGGAGGCTTGTCGCCCCCGCGACGCCCCCGAATAAAGGAGCGCGGATGCTGATGGGCGCTCGCTGGCGGCGACAGGCGCCGTCAGGGATCGCGGTCCGGTCTGGCCGCGCTGCGCCCTCGTCGCGCCTGTCTTGGCGAGGCGACGGCTAAGCACATTTGCGCACGCACGCCGCCCCGCCGGCGGCCGCGCCAAGAGGGCGTTTCTTTTGGGGATCCGCCGGGAAGCGGATCGAGAGTTCCTGCGGACAGGAATGGCGGACGCTGCGCTTCGCGCCGCGGCGTTGTCGGGGCCTCCCGTCGATCGCGGGAGTGGGCGGCTCTCCCTTCTGGGCGCGCCCCGGCGTCCCGCAAGCCGGCGGTGCCGGCTCTTCCTCTTCGTTCCAGCCCTTCGGGTGCGGACCGCCTTCTGGCCGCGCCCGGCAGGTCGCCAGTCGCCGCCCACCCCCGCTCCGCCGGGGGCTGCTGGTTTTGGGGCGGGGATGGAGATCGAGTAATGCGCCAGAAGATCAACGGCACCGAGATGCCGAGGCCTCGCCAACCGCGCGGCGGCGAGCCCCGTGCGTCACTGTTCGACAGCGTCACGAGCCGGATCATCGCCGAACTGGAGGAAGGGCGGCTGCCTTGGGTGCAGCCTTGGGGCCGCAGCGGCGGCGCTTCGGCGGCCCTGCCCCACAATGCCTATTCGGGCCGGGCCTATTCGGGCATTAACATCCTGATTCTGTGGGGAGCGGTGATCGAGGCCGGATGGCCGAGCCAAGGCTGGATTACCTTCCGTCAGGCGCTTGAGGCGGGCGGCAATGTCCGCAAGGGAGAGCGCGGTACGACCGTTGTCTATGCCGACCGCTTTATTCCCAAGGGCGAGGCCGACCGTGCTGCCCGCGAGGGCGGCGATGCACGCGCGGTGGCGTTCCTCAAAAGCTTTACCGTGTTCAATGTCGCGCAATGCGAAGGCTTGCGCGAAGGGATCGCTTCCGACCCTGCCCCGCTGCCTCAGCGCGAGATCGTGCCCGTCGCCGAAGCGGTGATTGCCGCGAGCGGGGTCGATTTCCGGATTGGCAGCGACAGGGCCTTTTACGTGCCCGCACAGGATTATGTGCAGGTGCCGCCGCAGCCCGCCTTCTTCGATCAGGTCAATTATTACCGCACCGCGCTGCACGAACTCACCCACGCGACCGGCCACGCCTCCCGGCTCGACCGCAAGCTGATCAACGCTTTCGGCAGCAAGGATTATGCGCGCGAGGAGCTGGTCGCCGAGATGGGGAGCGCCTTTCTGTGCGCCGCACTCGGCATCGAACCGAGCGTGCGCCATGCCGATTATGTCGGGTCGTGGCTGGAGGTTTTGCGCGAGGACAATCGCGCGATCTTTCGCGCCGCTAGCCTCGCGAGCAAGGCCGCCGATTGGCTGCTTGCCCGCCATGCCGAGGCAGCGGCGAACGACGGCAGAGCAGCGGCATGACAATCGAGCTTCCGAAGCCCGCAACGGGCCAAGGCTGACGCAGGCGGCGCGTTTCGCCGTCATCCATAGTCGGTCCCGCCACGCTTCAAGACACAACGGGACCGACGCTCACGAGGAGCAAGACCATGAGACTCGACTTTATCGACCTTGGCAAGCTGTCAATCAGCAAGACCAACATGCGTTACGCCAAAAAGGCGCCCGACGTGTCGGACATTTTGCCGACCGTTCGCGCGCGCGGCGTGCTTGTGCCGCTGATCGTGCGGCCTAATTGCGCCGAAGGCGCCTTCGAAATCGTGGCGGGCGCGCGGCGCTTCACAGCCGCGTGTGTGGTCGCGGTTGAGAAAGGCGAGGCCGACCCGTTGCCCTGCGCCATTCTCGAAGAGGGCGACGATGCCGCCGCGCTCGAAGCCTCGCTGATCGAGAATGTCGCGCGGCGCGATGCCGACGAGGTGACCCAATGGGAAACCTATACGCGGTTAGTGAAGGAAGGCCGGAGCGTTGCCGACCTTGCCGACACATTCGGAATGCCCGAGCCGATGGTCAAGCGCATCCTTGCACTGGGCAATCTGCTCCCGCGCATCCGGTCGCTCTACGCCAAGGAGAAGATCAGTTCGGGCACGGTGCGGCATCTGACGATGGCATCGAAAGGCCAACAGCGCGCATGGCTGGCGCTGTTCGACGATCCGCAGACCTATTGTCCGCAGGGAAACCAGCTCAAAGGCTGGCTGTTCGGCGGCGGTGCAATCCGCACGGGTCATGCACTGTTCGATGTGGAGGCGAGCGGACTGGCAATCATCGCCGATCTCTTCGGCGACGATCGCTATTTTGCCGACAGTGAGGCCTTCTGGACCGCGCAGCTTGCTGCGATTGAAGAACGCCGTGCACGCTTTTTGGACGAGGGGTGGAGCGACGTCGTTATCCTGCCCAAGGGCGAATATTTCCGCAGCTGGGAATTTCGCCAAGCACCCAAGCGCAAGGGCGGACGCATCTATATCGAAGTGCGCGACACCGGCGAGATCGATATTCACTCCGGCTATGTCACCGCCAAGGAAGCGGCGCGGCTCGACAAGGGCGAAAAGGTCGAGGCTGCGCCCAAGACGGTCCGCCCCGAACTGACCGCACGGACGCAGACTTATGTCGATCTTCATCGTCATGCCGCCGTGCGTGCGGCGCTGACCCGTCATCCTGCCGTCGCACTGCGCTTGATGGTCGCCCATGTCATTGCAGGTTCGCCGCTGTGGAATGTCCGGGTCGAGCCGCAGACTGCAAAGGATGATGACGTGCGCGAGAGCGTCGAGGTTTGCCGCGCCGAGACGGTATTCGACGAGAAGCGGCGCGCGGTGTTGGCGCTGCTTGGGTTCGACGCCGAGGAGCCGAGCGTGACCGGCGGCAATCCGATGCCGCTCGCGGCGCTGTTCCAGCGTCTGCTCGACCTTCCCGACCGCGCCGTCATGGACGTGATCGCTATCGTCATCGGGGAAACCTTGTTCGCGGGAAGCGCCGCCATCGAGGCGGTCGGCCTTCATATCGGCCTCGACATGGCGAAATGGTGGAGCGCCGACGACGCTTTCTTTGAGGGCCTTCGCGACCGCGAGGTGCTGACCGCGCTGGTCGCCGAGGTCGGCGGAGCCGAGGTTGCCGCCGCCAATGCCAAGGAGAAGGGCGCGACCTTGAAGGCCATCGTCCGCGATCATCTGGACGGTGCCAACGGCCGAACCAAGGTTGACGGCTGGATCCCGAAATGGATGGCCTTCCCGCCCGCTGCCTACACGGCGCGCGGCGGGGTAGGGACCGTGACGGCGCATGGTGAACTGACCATGTCGGAGGCCGAGGACTGGCCGCAGCGCGAAGCCGCGTGATGGTCGAGGGCGGCGGCGCGTGCCGTCGCCCATTCCATCCGGCAAAAAATCGCGCGCCGCGCGCCCTTGGGCGCACGGCGCGATACCCTATCGGCCAAATAGTCGTGGCCGGACGGTAAAGCAGGCGATAGGGCGTGGGTTGAAGAGGAGATGACCGATGGCCGAAGACACTCAGGATATGCTGCTCACGCTCACCGCCGATATTGTCGCGGCGCATGTCTCGAACAATGCCGTCGGCCTCGCCGATCTTCCCGACCTGATCGCGCGCGTTCATGGCGCGCTGGCGGGACTGGGTTCTCCGGTTGTGGAGCCGGTCGAGGAGCAGAAACCGGCGGTCTCCATCCGAGCCTCGATCAAGCCCGACTATATCGTCTGCCTCGAGGACGGCAAAAAGCTGAAAATGATGCGCCGTCATTTGATGACGGCCTATGGCATGACGCCCGACGACTATCGCGCGAAGTGGAATCTCCCGAAAGACTATCCGATGGTCGCGCCGAACTATGCCGAGACGCGGCGGGTGCTCGCCAAGTCGATCGGCCTTGGCACCAAAGGACGCGGCGGTGGCCGCAAGCCGGCAGCGAAGGCTCCGGCTCCTCGCGGGCGCGCAAAATCCGGCGCCTGACGGCACCCTTGCCTTAGGAGCCGGTGAGCCGGTCGGCCTCCAATTCTCCCGACGTTCTGCTCAAAGCCGAACGCGCTAGCCAGTCTCCTTTGCGCCTCGCGAGACCATGCCCTTCACGGCCTCTTCGAAAGGCTTGATGACCGAAACCGGCTGCGCCTCTGCCGCTCGGGGCCGCAACGGCAGGTCCGCACTTTTTTCCCCTCACGGCTTCGCCGTCATTCCTCGCGAAACAAAAAAGGGCGCCCCTTGCCGTCCTCCAGCTTCGCTTGCGGGCCTTCGGCTGCGGCCGCGGCAGCCCCGGTCATGTCCCAAGCCATCGAGGCCATGAAGGGCATGGTCTCGAAGCAAGGAAAGGACATCGACATGGCTACCATCGGCACTTTCAAGAAGACTGCCAACAGCGAATTCGTCGGCGATATCGTGACACTCAGCGTTCAGGCCAAAGGGGTTCGCATCGTCCCCGATCAGAATCCGTCCAGCGAGAATGCACCCACGCACCGCGTTTACATCGGCAACGCCGAAGTCGGCGCAGCATGGGCCAAGCAATCGGGCGAGGGCCGCGCTTACCTCGGGCTGAAGCTCGACGATCCGAGCTTCATCGCTCCGATTTACGCCAATCTCTTCGACGACGAAGGTAGTGCGACCTATAGCCTGATCTGGTCGCGGTCCAATCGCCGTACCGGCGACTGATCGACCAGTGAAAGCCCGCTCGGTGCGCCGGGCGGGCATTTTCTCGAAATCAGGCTGGGACTGTTTCCATCGACTGCGTTGGTACGGGGCGGCCCAGTGCTTCAGCAAGAGGGCCGGTTACCCGATCGGCCGCCAGCCGTGCCGGATCATGGGAGATATGAGCGTAGATCGCGGTCGAACGCGCATTCGCATGTCCGAGAAGCGATCCGACCATCAGCAGGGCCTCGCCTGCAGACGCGGCCGCGCTGCCGAGAGTATGGCGGAGAACGTGAGGCGTCACGCCGGGAAGCGCCGCCTTCTTGATTGCAGCCTGCCACACCGTCTTCGTGCCTTGGTAGAACCCGTCGCCACGCTCCGCCGGGAAGACATAGCCTTCGGCCTCTTCGGGTTTCAAAGCTTCGAGTAGCGCTATGGCCGCAGCGCCGAGCGGCCGGACGCTTCTTCCGGTTTTGGTGTCATCGAAGACGAGCAAGCCGCGATCAAAATCGACTTCCGACCATTTCAGGCCGGCGATTTCGTTTCGGCGGCAGCCAGATAACGCCCAGAGCCGGGCGATATTCACTGCCTTGGTGTTTACGCCTTGGGCCTCCAACGCATTGAGAGCTTCGCCTAGCCGCTTCACCTCTTCTATCGAGAGAAAGCGCGTGCGCTTGTTGTCCGTCTTTCGGACGCTTGCGTCTTCGACCGGATTGTGGGTGACCCGTGTCTTCCTCTTATGCGTCTTGAGAAAGGAATAAACCGCGGAGAGGTCGCGCACGACCTTCCGCGCGGCGCCTTCTCCGCCGCGAACGATAACGCGCTTACGCTTGCCCGTTTCGGGATCGACGATCCACTCATCACGCGCGGTCTTTCCGGCGCTCACATCGCGCACAAAAGTGGTGATGTCGCCTTCGTCGATTTCGGTGATACGCCTTTTGCCCAGCAGCCGAACGACGTGATGGCGCAGGCGGGCGAGAGTATAGTCCTTCGTCATCGGTTTCATCGGTTCGCCCTGCCGAATGCCGCGCTGGACGAAGCAGCCTTCCTGCTCGTAAAAATCGATGGCCTGCGCCACCGTCATTTCGGCGCGCTTCTCAATGCGCTCGCCGCTGGGATCTTCGCCTAGGCGCACACGCGCCAGAGCAATTTCCGCAGCCCTACGTGCGTCTGCAGCAGGCGTCTCGGGATAGGTGCCGATCGTATACCAGCGCACCGCAGCGGTCCGGCCGCCTTCGCCCACGCGATACTTCACTGCCCACGATTTCGCGCCAGCGGGGGTCACCCGCAGGGCGAACCCGGTAAGCTCGGAATCCCAGATAGCATACCGCGCGGGTTTCGGCTCGGCGATGTCTGCGACAGTCTTAGAAAGCTTGGTCTTCATGACCGAACTTATAGCATGATTTTGCCTTCTGGGCTACCACCGGGCTACCACCGAGCGAATATTCGTCGCTGTCTGCCACCGATCATTTTTACAATAAATGGCGGAATACCAAGATATTTGAAGCCGGAGGCAATCAACGGCAATCAGCCAAAAACGCATTTTTGCAACCTTGCCAAGGTTGGGGTCGAGGGTTCGAATCCCTTCGCCCGCTCCAGTTTCTCCATAAAAATCAGTAGTTTAACGATGTGCGTATGGCATCGTTTGTGGTGACACGAGCACCGATTTCGGGTTTTGTCTCCATATAGTCTCCAGCTTTGGAGCAGGAATCGAAAAGCCTAGGAGACATTGGAACACTCTGGCCGCTGGGCGTGTCGTTCGTTTTCCCTGGCAAAGGCCTTCTTGCGACTACTGACCTGGCCTATGGTGCGTTGGTGGACCAACAGGATGAGCCATTCTGGCCTGGGCCTATTCCTAGGCCCTGCTCTGTGGGCGCGACCCGCGCCGATACCTCTGGGCTGCGCGTACCTTTTGCCGCCTGCGGAGACGGGGTGGTGCGGCATGTCGAGCAGATTGCCTCCAGCCGGCAAGGCCCCTTCACCTGCATAGGGTGCGAGGAACGGTTGACCTTCAAGCGCCCCGTGAAGAAGCGGCAGCACTTCGCTCACAAGGCCGATAGCCGCTGTTCGGGCGAATCCGCGCTGCATCAATATGCAAAGCTGCTGCTTGCCGCCGCTCGGCGCATAACGCTTCCAACGCTCGCGTTGCGGGAGGGAGGGATCGAGGAGATCGTCTATCGCGGCGGCGAGGTCGCACTGGATAGTGTGCGGCTCGAATCTCCAGAGCGAGATTTCCAGCCTGACGCGATGGCAATCGTCGACGGGCAGCGCCGCGCCATCGAGTTTAAGGTCTCTCATGCTGTCGATGAAGCGAAACAGGAAAAGGTTGTGCGTGCAGCATGTCCGATGGTCGAGATCGATCTGTCCGGCCTCAAGTGGCGGAAGCTCGACGGCGAAGAACTCGACCGGCAGATTCTGCACGATGCACCCCGCCACTGGGTTCATCATCCCGAGAGTGCCGAGGCGCAAATCCGGCTCGACACACGTGTCGTTGCAGAACGGAAGAAGCGAGGCGGGCGCCTGCGCTGGCACATTCTCGAGCGCCCGCAGGAGCCGAAGATTGATTATGCGTGGGTGGAAGAGGTCAAAGCGGATCTGGAGAGCGCCAAGCTTGACGGCTTCGTCGGAAGGTCATCGGAGTTCGGACACTGGTTCACCGTTCCGCCCATCCTCTGGCAGTCAGCGCTCCTCCACGAACACCTGTACAAGACCTGCATACTCTCAACGCCGGGCGGGATATTGAAGCTTTCGGGTAAATGGTCGGCCGACCGACGCCTGTCGAGCGTGATTCCGAACTGGATGATGCGCGACGACTTAAGCAACTACAAAAGGGAACAGCTCGAGGCGGCGGGCCTGACGTACGAGAGCTATGCAACCGCGGAGTGGGCCGTAATTGAATATTTCTGGCGCCTGACCTCCGATGAGCAGCTCTTCATCTTTCACAAGGAGGATCAGAGTTTCCAGGTCGCGCCCGACGTCCACAGCCGCATTTTTAATCGGCACGAACTTGAATGGTGGGTGCGCAGAATATTGGAGACGGCCTCCGACCCCGATCCCGATGCGAATGCCCGGAAATGGATGCGGCGGCATCTGATCGAAGGGCGAAATCCATGGGGGATAGCGGGCGAAGGCGGCGACGATTTCAAGCTGCTTCGCAAGCGAGTCGAGGCACTGCTCGCAATGACGAGGACATATGCAGAGGCGCCTATCGCGGACGATCTTTGCGGGCTGCCAATCCAAACTTGGCGTGAGGAGCTGATTTCTCAGCGCGAAGAACGGGACCGGAAGGCGAGAGAGAAGCTGGAGGACGCGAAAGCGAGCCGCAGGAAAAGGCTTGTCGAGGCGGCGACGCGGGCGCTTCAGAACGAAGCCGCTCCCTGGCTCGAAACAGCGCTGATCGACGGCGTCCCTCTGCTTGATTGGGCAAGTGAAAGCGATGACCGTTACTGGAGAGGCTGCGCAAGAATTGATCGGGCAGAAGGTGCCCGGAAGCAGCGCGTGCTTGCTGCCGAAGCGGCAGAGGATCTCCGGAAGCGGTTGACCTCTGCAGCCAACAAAGCGTTTCGTGACCCGGCGCGTGCCCAATTATTTCTCAACAGTGCCCATCCGAAGCTAGCGGGACGCCGGCCCATCGAGGCATGTGAGACCGACAACGATCTGCGCGTTGCGTTGACACTTCTCCCCAAGACTTAGTCGCCGGGTCTATCCGAGCTCAGGTGCGGCGATCCAGTCGAGACGGACAATGCCGCGTGCGACTTCGCTGCCGTCACTCGTCAGGCTAATAACCCGGATACTCTCGACACGGGTCGAGGAGGTTAGACCGGCGTTGTCGAGTCGGTCGAAGAGTTCGGCGAGGTCGCGCCGCGAAATGGCGAGTCCCAGATTAGCGAGCCACCGATAAAAAGTCTGGTCGTTCCCGGTCCGATACTCTTCAAGCACGTCCAAAATCGCGCGGAACTGATGCGCTTGGCGGATCGCGACGAGCGGATCAGGGCGATTTGTCGGTGCGTGCATGGCTCCCTTTATGGGCGTCCGGCGGACTCCTTGCTACGGTGAGTTTCGCGGTCTGCGACTCATAATGTGGGTTTCCTGGGAAAGGCTCTCGATTGTCCCCGTTGTGATTGGCGTTGCGTCAATCCTCGAAGTGATCCCACGCGGACAATGCCGCCATTGCTCAGGTGCCTTTCCGGCCTGGCGCCAGCCGGAAAGTGGTTCGGGGTGGTTCGGATGGTCCCCGCGCAATCCTGGATCGGTGAGCCAATATTGTCGGCCTTCGCGCCGGCCTGCGGCAGGCGCAGAGGAAGAGGAATTTCGGTTCTTTGTGGCGGGCTCGAGAGTTGCGAGAGAGACTTGCGGCGGCCCGCCATGGAGATGGCAGATGGCAACAACCCCAATCAGCGGCCCCCTCGGTTCGTCGGCGACGGCTTTCGACGCGCCGTCCGCAGGCAACATGGCCGGGTACAAGGTCGATATATCGCGCGGGCAGCGTATCGGCCGCGTATCATCGGAATGGTTCTCCCGCCCCGATGATGAGCGCTATCTTTCGCTGAGTGAGCTTTATGAGGCGGTGCGAGCGCGCGCCGATGTCGCTACCGCCCGTACGGTCCAAACCCGCGCAATCCGGGTCGAGGCCGCGAGCGACAATCCCGAGCGTCTGAGCCTCCTTCTCCCCGATCGCCGCGATCCGGTGGCGCCGACCCACTGGTCCTTTGGGCAGCTTTGCAGCCTCGTGGGCGCGCCCTCCAGCTATCTGCGCCAGCTGCCTGCGGCGCTGGCGGGCATCAACATGCAGCATGGGTTGCTGGCGCATCGTGGCGAGCTCGTGAAGACCCTTGAGACCGGCGACGGCCGCACCGAACTGCGGGCGGTCACCGGCCCGGATTATGGTCGCATTTGGGACCATGAGCTCGTGTCCGCCGTGATGAAGATCGCCGGCAACGGCACGGGCGACACGCGCTGGAAGGTACCGGGAACCCTCGACTGGTCATCGATGCGGCACAATCCGTTCGTCGAAGTCACCAAGGATACGACGACGCTCTACGCGAGCGACCGCGACGTGTTTCTATTCCTCGTCGACGACGCGAACCCTATCGAAGCGGGGCGGTTGCCGAACGGCGATCCCGATCTCTTCTTTCGCGGCTTCTACTGCTGGAACAGCGAGGTCGGCGCCAAAACACTCGGCATGGCGACATTCTTTCTGCGTGCCGTGTGCATGAACCGAAACATCTGGGGCGCCGAGGGCTTCGAAGAGATCAGCATTCGGCACAGCAAATTCGCCGCCGGACGTTTCGCTCAGGAGGCCGCCCCCGCGCTGGAGCGCTTCGCTTCTTCGTCGACCGGATCCTTCCTGGGCGGGATCAAGGCTTCCCGCGCCGCCATCGTCGCGCACGACGCCGACGAAAGGCAGACCTTCCTGCGCAAACGCGGCTTTTCGAAAGGTGAAACCGACAAGATCATCGCGACGGTCCTGCAGGAAGAAGGCCATCCGCCCTCTTCGATCTTCGACTTCGTGCAAGGGATCACCGCGGTTGCGCGCGATCGCCCGCATCAGGACGCGCGCCTTGAGCTCGAAGGAAAGGCTGCGAAACTGCTCGCCTCGGTGCACTGAACTCCTGTCGGCTCACCGATCCGGCGTGGTCCTGTTCCCAAGAGGAAGAGGGCTGCGCCGGAGCCATGACGGGCCAGAGGCCGAGAGAGAGTCTCGCGGCCGCCCGTCATGGAGATGAGTCATGACGAAACATGTGAAAATCAGCCTCAGCGGTGCGCGCGATATCCCGTTCAGCGCGCTCGTCCTAAGCCAGGCGAACGTCCGCCGCGTGAAAGCAGGCGTGTCGATCGACAGCCTCGCCGCCGATATCGAACGGCGCGGCCTCCTCGCAAGCCTGACCGTCCGCGCCCAGCGTGACGACGAGGGCAATGAAACGGGCAAGTTCGAAGTGCCCGCCGGTGGTCGCCGCTACCGCGCCCTGCAGAAGCTGGTCAAACAACGCCGCTTGGCCAAGACCGAGCCGGTCCCGTGCATCGTTCGCGACGACGACATGGTGTCGGCCGAAGAGGACTCGCTCGCCGAAAATGTCCACCGCGAGCCACTGCACCCGCTCGATCAGTTCCGTGCGATGCAGAAGCTCGTCGAACAGGGCAGCGACGTCGAGACCATCGCCGCGACCTTCATGGTGACGCCGGCCGTGGTGAAGCAGCGGCTCAAGCTCGCCGACGTCTCGCCGAAGCTGCACGATGTCTATGCCGACGATGGCATGACGCTCGAGCAACTGATGGCCTTCTCGGTCGCCACCGATCATGCGCGGCAGGAGCAGGTCTGGGAGATGCTCCAGACGAGCCACAACCAGCAGCCCTGGTTCATTCGGGCCCGCCTCACCGAAGACAAGGTCCGCGCGTCGGACAAGCGCGTGCGCTTCGTCACGCTCGATGCCTATCTCGCTGCGGGCGGTCATGTCCTGCGCGACCTGTTCGAATCCGATGACGGCGGCTGGCTCGAGGATATCGCGCTGCTCGACCGCCTCCAGTCCGAGAAGCTCGAAATCGAAGTCGCGGCGATCGCGGCCGAGGGCTGGAAGTGGATCGAGACGGCGGTCGACTTCCCCTATGGTCACACCTACGGGCTGCGGCCGATCGATGGCGACGAACCGCCCGCGAGCGAGGAGGATGAAGCCCGCCTCGAAGCGCTTCGCGAAGAGGCCGACCGGCTCGAAGACCAATGGGCCGGCGCGGACGAAATCCCCGACGAAGTCGCTGCGCGCATTCAGGCGATCGACGAGGAGATCGCGCCCCTGGCTTCGAAGCCGCTTGTCTATGATCCCGCCGAGGTCGCGATTGCCGGCACCTTCGTCAGCATCGATGTCGATGGCTCGCTGCATATCGAGCGCGGCTATGTCCGGCCCGAGGACGAACCCGCCGAGCCGGTCGACGAGACTGCGGACGAGGCGGGTGGCGACGAAGGCGCTGGCGAGCGGCCTGATGACGCGATCGTGCCGGGCAGCGAAAGCGCGCCTGCCGAAAGCGCAGAGGAGGAGGATCCGGACGACCTGCTTCGCCCGCTTCCCGATAAGCTTGTCACCGACCTCACGGCGCATCGCACCCTTGCGCTCCGTGACGCGGTCGCATCGAGCCCTATGGTCGCCTTCGCCGCCATGCTGCACGCGCTCGTTCTCGAGACCTTCTATACCTATTCGATGTCGGCGAGCTGCGTGGGCATCTCGATGCGCAGCAACCGGTTGGCCGGCTATGGGACCGGTCTCAACGATACCGCGTCGGCGAAGGCGATCGCCGACCGCCACGAAAGCTGGTCGGCGCGGCTGCCCGACGCGACCGATGCGTTGTGGGAGACGCTCGCCGCGTTCGATGCCGACGAACAGGCGGCGATCTTCGCCCATTGCGTCTCCTTCGGTGTTGATGCGACTTGGGAACCCGCCACCCAATATAATCAGGGCCGGGTGTCGGCGCGCGCGGTCGCGGCACGCATCGAGCATTCGCACATCCTCGCACGGGCGGCTGGCCTCGACATGGTCCGCGCCGGCTGGACGGCGACGGTCGCAAACTATTTCGGCCGCGTCACGAAGCCGCAGATTCTCGCCGCGGTCGAAGAAGCCTGCGGTGCGGATGTCGCGGGTCGGCTCGGGGCGATGAAGAAGCCCGAGATGGCGAGCGCGGCCGAAAAGCTGCTTCAGGGCAAGGGCTGGCTCGCCAAGCCGCTCCGTACCCCCGAGCAGATCGCAGCGACCGACTTGCAGGCCGCGAACGACGACGAGGCGCCTGAAACCGGTAGCGATGACAGCGGTGCGGGCCGCGGTGACGATGCGATCGACGCGGTGGCGGCCGAATAGGTCCTGCGGCGCGAGTCATGTGGGAAGTCCGGCCTTGCGCCGGGCTTCCCCTTTTTCTGCCCCAACCTTGAAATCGAGGATGCGGCGTCGAACATTGAATGTTCGTCGCTGGCAGGGGCTGCCGGTTCGGTTTGCATGGCGCCGCTCGATCAGGAGCGAGTGCGCGCGCCGCGAAGAAGAGGAGCCCCTTTATGTCCGGTCCCGCCGCCGAAATCGCTCGTCGCCTGAGCGAGAATGCCGAGGCCGTGTGCCGCCGCTATCTCTCGAAAGGGCGCCGCGAGGGCCATTATTGGTTGGTCGGCAATATTCGCAATGCCCCCGGCCGAAGTCTCTATGTCCGTCTCGCAAGCAGCGCCGACGGGCGCGGCGCTCCTGGCAAATGGACCGACGCGGCGAGCGGCGAGCATGGCGACCTGCTCGACATCATCGCGACATCCTGCGGCCATACTATATTTCGCGAAACGCTGGAGGAGGCCCGTCGCTTTCTGAGCCTCCCCCCGCCGCCAATCGGCGCGCGGAACCGGTCGCCGCGGAAGGCACCCAGCGGAACGCCCGAGGCGGCGCGCAGGCTGTGGGCTGCGACAAAGCCGTTCATGGCAAGCCTCGCCGCCACCTATCTCGCAGGGCGGTCGATCCTGACGTTGGCGCCGGGCGACCCGCTGCGGTTTCATCCTCACTGCTTTTACCGGCCGTCCGAGGAGGATGCGCCGGACACAAGGCCTGCCTGGCCGGCCATGATCGCGGCGGTGACCGACCTCGATGGCGCGATCACCGGCGTTCACCGCACTTGGCTCGACCCCGCAACCGCGGACAAGGCGCCGGTCGCCTACCCGCGCCGCGCCATGGGCCACCTCCTTGGCCATGGTGTCCGCTTCGGCCGGGCTGCTCGCGTTATGGTTGCAGGCGAGGGCCTCGAGACGATCCTGTCGCTACGCCAAGTCCTGCCGTCGCTGTCGATGATCGCCGGGACATCTGCCGCGCATCTCGCGGCCATCGCATTCCCGGCGGAACTCAAGCGCCTCTACTTCGCCCGTGACGACGATCCCGCTGGCGCAATTGCCTTGGCGACGATCAGTGATCGGGCAGCAGCGGGGGGCATCGAAGTCGTGCCCCTCGAACCCGAGCGCGATGATTTCAACGGCGACCTCATGAGCCTCGGACCGCGCCGCCTCGAAGCATCGCTTCGCAAGCAGTTCCTGCCGTGCGACCGTCTCCAGCACTTCTGACGATCAAGGTGTAGCCGGAACGGGGGGCGCCGGGGTCAGGCGATCGCAGCAGGTTCTCCTCTTCGGTGCGCGCCTTGGCCTTCGCGAGAGGGCGACTGCGCCCGGCAAGCCGGGAGCGCAATGGCGGCCGTTCGGCTATTTTCCGCCGGGGCCGCGCGGCCCCTTTGCATCGCGAGGCAAAATTGCCTCCGCCCGCCATCCTCCGCTTTGCTCCGGTCGCGGCGGTCCCGCCGCGATGCGAACCCGTCCTGCCCGTCGCGGGCCGTCGCCACGAAGGCCGCGCGAGGCGCGGCTCAGGCAGACGGAGACCCTCGATGCGCGACATTACCGATCCTGACGGCGCCCTCGCTACGGAGCCCGGCACCACGGCTTATCTGCTCCAGGAGATGCAGCTGTTCGGTCACCGGCCCTATGAAGACGAGCCCGACCCACGCCCGCTACCCGACGCGCGGCTTGCCGGTGGCGCGGTCGCTGACATGTTCGACGCACTTGCGGGCTGCCTCGCCGAAACCCGCATCGAGCCCGACCTCGAAGACCTGCTCTGGAACCTCGTGAACCTCTTCCACCGCGCGGGCGAACGCGTTGAACGCGCGCTCGACGACAATGAACAGCTCCAGCGCCGGCTGCAGCGCGAGCAGGACGGCAGCGAAATCCGCTCGGTCGAGCTTGAACGTGCAACTTGTGAAGGTATCTCACTGATCGAACGCCGCGATGCGATGGAGTTCTTCCGCGAGGCGGCCGCTGAGCAGTTTCGTCGCCAGCTTCGCAAGGCCTGGGCACCGCGGACCGGCTCGCGCGTCGGTTATCGCACAATGACGGCCTCGTTGATCGACAGCCGCGATTTCCTCGATGCCCGGTTGCGCGCGAAGGTTGCGGCATTGCTCCCGGCCGGAACGCGTATCGCGTTCACCGGGGGTGCCGATTGCGATCCTGCGGCGATCTGGGACGCGCTCGACAAGGCAAAGACGCGGCATCCCGACATGATCTTGCTCCACGGAGCGACGCCGACCGGCGCCGAGCGCGCCGCTGCATGCTGGGCCGACAGCCGCGGTGTGGCGCAGGTTGCTTTCCGACCCGACTGGAGCCGTCACGGCAAGTCGGCACCCTTTAAGCGTAACGATCGGATGCTCGAGGCGCTCCCGGTGGGCATTATCGTGTTCGCCGGGACCGGCATTCAGGACAATCTGGCCGACAAGGCGAAGAAGATGCGAATTCCGCTCTGGGATTTTCGCAAGCGCCCCAGGTGACAAACGGCGATAATCGCTGACCGGTTCGTTGGTCGCTCTGGATCAATCAGTCGATTGGCAGAATGATAGGCAGCGGATACGCAGGGCCGATGGATCTGAAAGATTGCTCGTTGAGACTTCTGCCCCGTTGGTTGGCTTGCTTTTCCTGCGCCCCGAAGGTCATCCAAGGGGCAAGGCCATGAGCACAACCTCCTTTAACCTCCGATATCGTCCAGTAAGAATTGGTTGGTGCGTCGAACCTGGTGACCTGGAAGGATTACGGAAGGCGGTTCGCTGGAATTTCACACTGTGGGGCGGTCGCTTTAACCCGATTATCCCCATCGGCGATGCGGAGCATGCCGCGCGATTAATTCGCCTTTTCCGCGTTGATACCCTTTACGCGGCGACGGAATCGCCCGCGGTTAGGGCATTTATCGATACGCAAAGGCAGATTCCGAATTTCGAACTCCACGGCCGCTTGGTGATCGAACGCGGCCACATGGGCAAGGCTTCGACTGTCGCGGACCTCCTGCACCCAATCGGCAGGCTGTATAAGGACACATATCGCAACAACCCGCAGGCCGATCCATCCATTCGCCTACATCGATGGGCAGAAGACGATCCGCTCGCGGACCTTTTTCTAACAAATCTCGGTGGCCTACCTCCAGCGGACGAAATGGCCGAAGACTATCCTGGCTTGATGCAGCTTCACCTGCGCGCCGAGCAGGTCACGATTGGTGGAGGAGTTCCACCTTCGCTCCCGCCCGCATCGATGATGTCATTGTCCGCCTTCAGTCGGATTGACATCAGACGGCATTATGTAGTGAGCAACAATTGGACCTATCCCGGCTTTTACGTCGGTAGTGCAGCTCAATTCGAAGATCTCGTCGAGTTCTGGAATCTGAGAGCAACAGACATCCCGCTCATTTTCTTCGATCCGGCCCATGCTGAGCGGCTCGAGCAATGGAAAAATGATTGGATTGCGCGGCTTCCAGAATTCCAGAATCCCCATCGACCGCATGTCCGCCCTGCAATTTGGCATCGTGAAGAAGTCGAAATTGGGGACCCAGCAATTTTCGGCGAAGGGATTACCGACTGCACCGTTCGGCCCGAGCTTTGGAATGGGCTAAATGTTCGTGCGCCCTATATGATGTTTGGGGAGGCCACGACCCTGGCCTCCGTCGACAAGACAATCGAGCCCCCGGCTATCACGATCCCGGTACCCGACAATCCACTTGCCGGCGCTGAACCCTATCATGGTCAGAAATTCGTCATCTCGGTCGATCCCGGGATCGGCCTTTCTTATGATGAGCGGTATACGCTCAATCTCCCATATCTTCCCGCACTGAACGAGTTTTACGGCCGTAATGCGCATTGGCGATGGAACTACGCTCGCGCAGAACCTGGTTCGCTTGGTCTGATTTCGGATGCGGGAACGAAGCATCTCACGCTTCGCGCGATAAGCTCTACCGACCTGGTAGAAGCGATATTCCGTTCCGTCGGCATAGTGGCGAAACCCAGCGCTGCCGGTCTCCTCGGCAGTCGACTGGTTCGCCAAATGGGCGGCATCGACAAATGCCGGGTATTTCGGATCGGCGGCGTGCGCGATCTGATTGAGCGCTACGCCCCGGATCAGAGTTTTACTCGAAGCGAAGCAAAGCGGCTGATCTTTGCGGAAGGCAAACCACATGCCCTTGCCAACTATCAAGACCTCTACATCGAGCAGCGCGCCCCGCGTGAGGCGCTGACCAATGATGCGATCTTTGCCCATTTGCTGACAAACGAGATTTTTCGTCCCGGTCTCAAACTCGAATGCCCGAGCTGCAAGCTCGACTTCTGGCGCTCGGTCGATGATGTTCGGACACGCAACGAGTGCGAATATTGTGGCCAAGTTTTTAATTTGGGGCCGCAACTCCGAGATCGGGACTGGGCGTTCCGGCGCTCTGGTCTATTTGGGCGCCGCGATAACCAAGAAGGGGCTATCCCGGTTACGCTGACGCTCCAGCAGTTGACGAACATGCATGATCTCAGGCCCCACATAGCCACGATGGCAATGACGTTGCGCTCCGATGGAGCCAACATCGCCGATTGCGAGAGCGACTTCATCCTCTTGGCCCCGAATGAGAGAGGCGAGCGGATTCAAATACTCATTGGTGAATGCAAGACCAGGGGGCCAATTAGCGAACAGGATGTTGCCAACCTACGGCGCGTCGCCGACGCCTTTCCGGCAGAAACATACGACGTATATATCGTCTTCGCTAAGCTGGCGGAATTCGGCGCCGACGAAATCCGACACATCCGCGCGTTAAACGACGACGACCGCAGGCGCGCTATCATGCTAACAACGCGCGAGCTTGAGCCTTGGTATATTTATGAGCGAACCGAGAAGATATTCGACATCACGATGCATGCCGTGACTTTCCAGGAGATGGCTGACAACACGCATGATATCTTCATTGAGCCCCGCCTTCTGCCGGTTGACGCAGCACCCCAAGGGGAATGAAATTGAAGCGCGAGCGGGGATGACAACGCGATTGCTAGGCTGAACCGAGTCCGCAGGGGCAGAATTGCCCTCAATCTGGTTCTATCGTCCGAATATATTTGAAATATATGGGGCTGGCCCGCATTTTCAGATTCTCCCAGGATCGCCTTGACCAGCGGCGATCGGCCGTCGTCGGTAGGTCAACCTTGTAAGAGGGTATGGCTGCCGGCACTGACGAGGGGCGAGCAGACCGCACCGGTCGGAAACGACGGTCGGCGCGCCATAGGTCGCAATGCCAACGATCGACGCAGCGCACGCTTTTGCGCTCGACGTCTCTCGCGTGACGGACAAGGCAGGTCTCGCTGACCTGCTGCGCGAAGCCTGCAACGCCATGGGCTGCTCCTGGTTCGCGCTCAGCCATCATATCGACTTTCTCGCGGCGCCGGAGCGCGGCGTCCGAGTCCACAACTATCCGGAGGAATGGGCGCATTGGTTCGACGAGCAACGGCTCGGCGTCACCGATCCCGTCCACCGAGAAAGCCAGCGCAGCATGGCGGGATTCCTTTGGCACAATATGAAAGCCGAGCGACCCGAAGACGAAGTAATCCTCGCCGCGGCACGTCGGCACGGTATCGGCGACGGCCTCACCGTGCCCGCGCATCTTCCCGGTCATGCCCATGGTTCCGTTTCCTTCGCTTGGAAGCCGGGAGCCATAGCCAACGCCGACGCACTGCAATTCGCGCGGATGATCGGTGGAGCGGCGTTCGACGCAGCGCGCCTGATCGCCGATCCCGATCTCGCGCACGTCGGACCTCGGCTAACTCGCCGGCAGCGCGAGGTGCTGATCTGGTCGGCAAAGGGCGAGTCCATTCGGAGAATCGGGCTGAGGCTTGGTCTCAGTCCAGACACGGTGCGCGAGCATCTGCGCAATGCGCGGCAGCGCTACGAGGCGAACGGCGGCATCACATTGACTGTGCGTGCGCTTTACGATGGCGACATCAGCTTCGAGGACATTGCCAAGCGGTGAGAAAAATCGGCGACACCCCCCTATCGTGCTATGGTGCGGGCGCAAAAAGCCCTTCAATTGGAACGCCTCTTTTCAAACGGAGGCATTTCCATGTTGCTACTTGTCGATTCCACCAACCGGGCGCTCGAGCATAAGGCGCTCCGCTCGATGTTCGAGGCGCGCAAGCGCGTCTTCATCGATCTTCTCAAATGGGACATCCCAGCACTCGCCGATCGCTTCGAACTCGACCAGTTCGACGATGCCGATGCGACCTATCTGATCGTGACCGATACGGACGGCGAGCATCTCGCGTCGGCGCGGCTGCTCCTCACCACGCGTCCGGCTCTCCTCGACAGCCTCTTCCCGGGATTGGTGGCCGGTGACGTGCCGCAGGGGCCCGACGTTCTCGAAATCACTCGCTTCTGCCTGGCGCCCGGTATCGGGGCGCGGCAGCGGCGCATCGCGCGAGATGCGCTGCTCGTCGGGCTCGCCGAATTTGCCTTGGCGAACGAAATCCGCACATACACGGGCGTCGCCGAGCTTCCCTGGTTCCGGCAAATCCAGACCTTCGGCTGGGATTGCCGTTCGCTCGGTGAGCCGGTCCTGTGTCGCGGACAGGCGCTCGTCGGTCTTCGGATCGACATCGACGCTTCGACTGTCGCAAAGCTCGCCGGCGCGGGCATCGTCAGCAACGCAGCCGCGGCCTCGTCCGCCTGTGCAGCCTGAGGAGGGGGTGATGATGATCAATCCCGCCGCGCTTGATGCGGCCGCCCCCCGCTCCGCCGCCGGCTGCGAACTCATGGATCGGGGCTTCACGATCCTCAGGGGCGCAGCGCCCGCGTCACTCGTCGCGCGTGTCACCGAGGATCTTGCGCCGCGCTATGCCGCGACCCCCTTTTGCGAAGGGGGCTTCTACGGCGAGCGGACGAAGCGTTTCGGGCGGCTGCTTATCCGGTCGGCGCACATGGCCGATCTCGTCATGAACAGCGCGATTCTCGACCTTGCCGAACTGGCACTTGGCAATTGGTGCGAGCGGATTCAGCTCAATCTCGCCCAGGCAATCGAGCTGCACCCCGGCGCGCTCGCGCAATTCCCCCACCGGGATCAAGATATGTGGCAGGGCGCGCTCGGCGAGGTCGAATATCTCGTCAACGTGATGTGGCCCCTCACGTCCTTTACCGAGGCGAATGGCGCAACGCTGATCTGGCCGCATAGCCACGGGGTCGAAGCTTTCGTCGAGGAGCCGAAGGAAGCGCCGATCGTCACGGCAGCCGAGCCCGGCGACGCGATCGTGTTTCTCGGGTCCACTCTGCACGGGGCTGGCCAGAACCGGAGCGCGGAAGTCCGCCGCGGGATCATCGTCAGCTACTGCCTCGGCTGGCTCAAACCCTATGAAAACCAGTGGCTCGCCTATCCCCCCGAGATCGCAAAGGACTTCCCGCCGGACCTAGCGGCGCTCGCTGGTTATGCCCAGCACCGTCCCAATCTCGGCAATTTCGAGGGCCAATGCCCGTCGGTGTTGTTCGGCGGCTATCCCGAGGAACCTCTGGCAGCGATCGACGCGTTGCGGCCCGATCAGGCGACGCTGCTTGCAGACCATGTGGCCGGCCAGCGACGAAGCGGCGAGGGGGCGCTCGCGGCATGAGCCCGGGAGCGACGATGGAGCGGGTCTATCTGGACCTGAAGGCGCGCATCCTGTCGGGGGCTTACGCCCCTGGCACCCGCCTCGATCCGGCGCAGCTCGCAAAATCGCTCGCTGCGAGCGCGACACCGGTTCGCGACGCCCTTTATCGCCTCTCGGGGGAGCGGATCGTCGAGAGCTGGCACCAGGAAGGGTTTCGCCAACCGCTTCTTGCTGAGGCTGATCTCTATCATCTTTACGGCTGGACCGGCGCGCTGCTCGCCTTGGCGCTGAAAGGGCGCACGCCGCGGCCCGAACTTCCCGGTGGCCTGATCGAGCTTGCGAATCATGATGGCTATCCGGATGCGATCGATAGCCTGTTCCGGACTATCGCGATCGGTAGTGCCAACCGCGAATTATGCGATGCGATCGTCAATAGTGTGGAACGATGCATGACAATTCGCGCGGCGGAGGCTCGCGTCGATGAGGCCGCATTCCCTGCCTTGGCGGCGATGGCCGACGACTATCGCTTCGGGCGGTGGAGCGCTTTACGCAGCAAAATCACACGTTTCCATCGTCGTCGAGCCGCCTTTGCCGGCCGGGTTGCCGCCGAGATTCGACCGCGCTCCGAGCCGCTCAGATAATATTCGGACGATATGAGTCGTATAAAATTCCTATCTGATGCGCCGGTCGTAGCTTTGAAGGTGCCGCAATTCCGCGGCAATCTGAAAAGGATGCGAAAATGGAACGCACCAATGACCTCGTCGAGCTCGGCAGCGTCAGCGCCGACACCGCCGGCCAGAAGGGCCTGCCCTTCGAAACGGGCGGCCTGCAGAATATTCCCGGCCTGAGCCAGGAATAATCGGCGGAGCCGGGGGCCGCCTCACGCCGGCTCCCGGCATCTCCTCCACTCGTCACTCCGAACGAAAGGGAGCGATCATGGAACGCGAAACCGAAAATCTCGTCGAACTCGGCAGCGTCACGGACGACACTGCCGGCGACTGGGGCATGGCCTTCGAAGTCGGCGGACGTGTCCACGTCCCCGGTCTCGCCCAGGACTGAGCCGGCGCGCGGGAGTCGCGCTTCGCGTGGCTCCCGCATCCGGGAACTATGATGAGCTGGATGCTGGCGCCGGGAATAGGCTATTGCGAGGTGGGCGGCGAGCTCGTCTTCCTCGATCTCGCACGCGACCGCTATTTCGCGTTGCGCGGCGACGATCGTGCAGCATTCGAGCGCCTGCGGTCGGGCGCGTTCAACGACAGCGATGCAATGACCGGTTTGGTGCGCACAGGTCTTCTCGCGCACTCGGACGGCCGAGGGGGTCTCGACCCCGCGAGCGTCGCAATTCCGACGAGCGATTTGTCGGCGCGTGACGATGGCTTCAGCATGGCCGGAGGCGTCACAGCTGCGCGCAGCCTCTATTGGGCACGCCGCGCGATGCGCCCCAACAGGATCGGCGCCACGGTCGCCAGTCTTGCCGTGGCCAAGCAGCGCATCGGAGGCGCGAAACGAGAAGGGGAAATTGTAGCGGTTGCCGCACGCTATGCGGCGAGCCGCTGGATCGTCCCGATCTCGCCTCGCTGCCTGGTCGACGCTCTGGCGCTGGACCGGATCCTGCTGGGGCGCGGATTGGCGGCCACCCTCGTTTTCGGTGTTCGCACAAATCCCTTCGCAGCCCATAGCTGGTTGCAGTCTTCCGATACGGTCCTCACCGGCACAGCGGCTGAAGCGCGCAACTTCACACCGATCCTGACAGTCGGATGAGGCAGGGCGTCCTCGCCTTCGCCGGCATGGGCGCGACCGGGCTTGCTGACGCGGGGTCCCACGAGGGCTTGCATCGCATCGACACATTTCCGGGCCTCGAGCTGTGGGCTGGGGAAGACGTCCAGCAAAGCCGTCTTGCGGACGGCTCGATCATAATTGGGGACATTTTCCCGCATTCCGGGAAGCCGCTACGCGCGCCGGGCGATGGTTGGGGCGACTTTCTCGCCTTTTACCGGGGCGCGTCACTTAGCGGCGCCGAGCGCGCGCCGCTCACGGGGCGGCCGCTCTATTGGGTGCCGCATCAGGCCGGCGTGTTGCTCGCATCGCATCTGAAATTGCTAATGGGGCTTTGTCGTGCGATCCAGATTGACTGGGGTTTCGTCGCACACGGGCTCGCATACCGGAATCTTCGCACCGAACGGACAGGTCTCGTCGGCGTCTCGGAGCTGCTGCCCGGATCGCGCCTGCTTTGGGATGGCGCTTCGGCCCGGGTCGAGCAGACATGGTCGCCATGGCCCTTCGTCGCCGATCGCGATCCGTTGCCGGTTGCCGAGTTGGCGCCGGTCCTTCAGCACACCCTCCAGGCGGCGGTTGCCGCCTGGGTCGGGGCGCGACCGGATATCATGATCGAGCTTTCGGGCGGTCTTGATTCCTCGATCGTTGCGGCAGCGCTATCGGCGGCTGACGCCAATAGCGCTGCGGTCACTTTCGCGACGCCGGACGCCGATGGCGACGAGCGGCACTATGCCCGCGCCGTGGCGGAGCGCTGCTCGATCGAACTGATCGAGGCCGAACATGACGACCGCACGGTCGACCTGGTGAGACCGCCAGCGCATCTCCACTTCAGGCCCGGCGCCTATGCCGTCCTCGGCGGGATCGACCGGGCCTTCGAAGTTGCGGTTGGCGATCGCGAGGTCTCGGTGTTTGGCGGGATCGGTGGCGACAATGTCTTCGCCTTCGACAGCACGGTCGCTCCGATCCTCGATGCGGCATCGCACTTCGGATTGGGCGGGCGAATGTTCAGAACCATGCGCGACGTGGCCCGCGCGTCCAATGCGTCGCTCTGGGATGCGGCCCGGCTATCGTGGCGCGCGTGGCGCAAGGGACCGAGGCGTCGCTGGGAACGCGATACGACTTTCCTCGCGGTCGACGCCGTGCCGGCAATCCCTTTCGCCCATCCTTGGGACGTGGGCCCGACCGCCGTATCGCAAGCCAAGCGCAACCATGTCGAGGCCATCCGGCGCATTCTCGATTTCCTGGATCGGCCCGAGCGCTGGTATGATCGCGACGCCATCGCGCCATTACTGTCACAGCCGGTCGTCGAATTTTGCCTGCGGATCCCGAGCTGGACCTGGGTCGCAGGCGGCCGTGATCGCGCCGTGGCGCGCGCCGCCTTTGCGCCGCACCTGCCGCCCGAGATCGTCTGGCGGCGCGGGAAGGGTCGGATCGAATCCCTCTGCGTCGCCGCCTTTCTGGCGCAGCGGCCCGCGCTCCGCGATCTCATATTGGGCGGGCGCCTCGCCGAGCAGGGATTGCTCGATCGCGCTTCGATTGAGGCTTATTTCGCCCGCGACAATCTCGACGGCAATTTCGATTATTTCCGGTTGCTCGAAATCGCCGACGCCGAACGCTGGGTGCGGTCGATTGAAGCCCTGCCTTCCGGTCGGCCGAGCTTCGACCAGCGCTGATATTGGTCGGCCTTGGCCGGGTCCGGATCGATCTGGCCGGTGAGCCAGTAGCGGAACCAGTCGAGATTGCGCTGATAGGCCGCGAGCTTCTGACGTGGTTCGACCTTGATATGGGGCGCGAGCGGAAAGATGTGCATCTCGCCCATGCGGGCGCTGGCGAGCCTGCTTTGTAGCTCGACCGCTTGTCGCGCTTCATGCTCGGGAAGCTGCATCAGGACCGGCGCATGGATATGATCGATGTTGAGGGCGGTCGACAGACTGCGCCACGCTGCAGGGTTTTCGTCGGGGCGCCCGAGCTTCCAATAGGCGCGTAGATTGTCGGCGAACATCTCGCGTCCGGGCCGGGCGTTGAACCAGTAATAGGCAGGCTCCATCTGGACCGACGCGATCGAGACGGCCTTCAGGAGATCGCTGTACCGCGCCGTCCACATCGTCACTTCGCTGCCGAAGCTGAGGCCGCCCATGCCGACTCGATCCGGATCGATGTCACCGCGCTTCGACAGCATGGCGATCGCGCCCTTCACCGCATCCAGCGCGAGGTCGTAGCTCTCACGCGCGGACTTCCTTGAAGCCACCGTGTTGATGCAGAGCGCGGCGATGCCGTTCGCCGCGAGCGCGCGGAGCGGCCATTCGTCGCCGAGGCCCCCTCGAAGCCAGCCCGGACAGCGATAATAAGTGACGAAGAGCGGCAGCCGCCCGGGGATCTTCGGGCGGATGAATACGCCCGACGCACGGCTGCCGCTCACCTGCCATGCGATCGTTTCGGCAAGGAGCCCATCGCGGTCAGGATCTGGATTGGGGGAGTCGATGACGGTCTTGGTGCCGTCGAAGGCGATGCGGACGAGACGGGGCGGAATGTCCGCGGCGGCCTCGACGCAGAAAAGGGCGACTGGCGTTGCGGCACAGGGGCTGGATTCGTCGCGACCACCCGACAGCAGGCCCGTCGAGGAGGCCAGTGGGGCTATGGCGCTCGCCTTCGGCGACCAGATCATCAGCCTTTCCCGGAACGCACGGTCGCGCAGGGTGAGAGCGATGCGACCGTCGGTGAGCGTAGTTTGGGCAGCCAAGCGCCATTCGAGGCCGGGGCATCCGACGGGATTGCTGCATGCGTCGAAGTCCCGCAGGAGCCCGTCGAGCTCGGACGAGGGCTCCGGTTCGGGCGGCACTTCGAGCAATTTTCCTTCGTCGGCCGACGCGCGCTCCTCCGTTCCCGTTTGCAAGTCGCGCCGGGTGATGGTGCGAGGGGCATCGGACAGGAGCGGCACGCGGTCGAACCAAGCGCCGGAGAAGCGCTGGGTGCTAGTGCGCCCATTGATCATCGCGCCGCGGAACAGCGGCTGCGCGAGATCGGTCTTTCCATCGACGAGGATACCAGTCTCGCGCTCGCGATCCTCAGCACGGGCAATTGCGTCGCGCGCCGGGCCTTCGCTGAAGATCAGCGCGCCGTCGGGCGCGATGGCGAAATGCTCGATGTCGCCCTCGCGCTCGACAAGCGGTGCAAAGCCCGACCCGTCGATACCGCTGCGCCACAGCGCAACGCGGCCGTCGATCAGCGCCCGGACGATCAGCGCCCGGCTGTCCGGCATCCAGAGGGCCTCGCCGGGGAGAACCGTGCCGACGTCATTCCATAGGGCTGTTCCGAGGCGTCCGAGCGCGCGCGGGGGCGTGCCGCCGTCGCTGGCGACAATATACCATTCCACGTCGATCCGGTTGGTCGCCACCGACGGACGTTCGATCCGGTAGGAGAGCCAGCGGCCGTCGGGCGAAGCCGACAGCCCCGAAATGTCGGCGGTCTCGGCAATGTCTCTCGGCGTCATCTGGCTGGCCGCGGGCGATGCCGCGGCCAGCAGAACGATTACCAATGCGGCGCGTGCTACCATCGCACGGTCGCCTGGAGCGAGATCATCCGCCCCAGCGGGTTTGCCTTCTCCGGGTCGTACCCGAGCGCAGACGTGTTGCTGCGGTTGGTGATATAGGGCGGGTCGCGATCGAACAGGTTCACGATGCTGAGCGCGAGATTGAGCCCGCGCCCCCCTTCGTTGCCGCCGATCCGCTGCGATAGCGTGAGGTCGACCGTCGTCCACGACGATACCTGCTCGACCGGCACCACCACCTGGTTGGTGTAGCCATCGATATAGTTGACGAAGGCGTTGGCCGAAAAGCCGCCGTCCGACGACCAGCCGAGCCTTCCCCGCAGACGCCATTTCGCCGGGCTGCCATAATTGCCGACGACGTCGGTCGCGGGCGCACCCGGCGTCAGCTGCCGATCGATCGAGAAGATATGGCTTCCCGCGATGCCGAGATCGAGAATGCCGCCTGCGAACTCGGGCGCATAGCCGACATCGAAATCGAGCCCGCGCTGGCGCACCGCCGACAGGTTGCGGATCTGTCCGTCGAGGATCGCGACGATATCGGTTGGGGCGAGCCCGAACGGGTTACTGAACGTCGGCGCGCTGAAATAGCTCTGCACGAGCGCCAGCGACGGATTGTCGATGATGACGCCGCCGAATACGTCGCGATTGGAGAGGAAGCGCAGGAAATCCTCGCTCGCCGTGCCGATGCGGTTCTTATAGTCGACATCATAATAGGTGAGCGACGCCTTCACGCCCGGCAGCGACGGCGGAGCGATATCGAAGCCCGCGGTCCATGTGGTGGCTTCTTCCGGCCCGATCCCCGGCGCATAGCCGAAGAGTGCGAGCACGTTGGAGGTGCCGGTCGGCGATGCCGGGTCGGGCGACACGAACGTCGTGTAGAGTGACACAGCGGGACCGATCAGCTCGTCGAAGGCGGGAGCACGAAACGAGGTGCCGTAGGAGCCGCGCAGCGCGATGCCATCGAACACTTCCCACCGGACGCCGAGCTTCGGATTTGTGGTTCGCCCGAACTGATTATAATCCTCGATCCGTCCCGCGAGCGAGAGATCGAGCTTGCGGATGCCGAGGACGCCATTGTCCGCCCCGAAGATCGGAACCAGTAGCTCGGCATAGGCCGATTTGACGTGGCGCGGGCCGGGGAGGCCGGCGAGTGGCTCGGTCAGCGGCGTCGCAAAGCTGATATCGTTCGTCGTCTCATAGCTGTAGCGTTCGCGGCGATACTCGGCGCCGATCGCGAGCCGGACCTCGCCACCCGGAAGGCGGAAGAGCGGGCCGTCGCCGCGCAGCGCCGCCGACCAGCTTTCGAAATCGTCAAGCGTCGAATAGCTTCCACGAATGGCGGCGATCGTCGCTGGGTTGTTCGCGCTCCCGTTGCCGAAGATATTGAAGGCGGTCGCCGGGTTGGTGTCGGCGAGCGCGGCACGCAGCCGCGCGCGATTGGTCGCGTTGATCGTGTCGGCCTTGCCCTTCTGCCGCCCATAGGTGCCGCCGAACTGGACGCGCCACGCGCCGAACGCCTGTTCGAGGCCGGCGTTGGCGGTGATCCCGCGCACGCGTCCGACGTCGAGCTGCGGCCCGAGGTCGTTAACGAAGCTGTATGCGACCGTCACCGGCTGGTTGGTGCCGATGGGATCGACATAAAAGGGATTGGTGACCGGGACGGTGGCCGACTGGAGGAAGTCGCCGATCCCGACCTTGCGATAGCGCCGCTCGGCCAGGAGGACATTGGCGCGGAAGGTCAGGCTGTCGCTGAGGTCGAATTCTCCCGCGGCATAAAGGCTATGCGTGCGCTGGCGCGGCAGCAACCCGCTTTCCGCGCGTGCGTCGCGGCGGTTCTGGACGCCGGGAAGGAGGTCAGCCGCATCGAGATTGCGCCCATCCTGTCCCGCGGGAATTCCGAACACTTGGCCGTTGGCCGCGGTGATCGTTCCCGGCACGGCAAAGGTCGAACGGAAATCGGGGCCACCGAAGGGACGGAGATCCTCGCGCGCGAAATCGCGTTTGGCGGCGTGGAGGGCCCCGCGCTGCGAGAACTGATAGGCCAGCGTCAGATGTGCGCCGCCCCAGCTTTTCCCGAAGAGCTGGCCGAACTGGACCTCGGTCATGTCGCCGTCTGCTGTACCGGCGCGTAGGATGGTCTCGGCACCTTCGAAGCGATTGCGGAGGCGGACGTTCACGACGCCGCCGACCGCGTCGGCACCGTAGATGGCCGATGCGCCATCGGTCAGCACCTCGATACGCTCGACTGCGCTCATCGGAATGAGCGAAATGTCGGCAAAGACCCCGCCGATGCCGCCGAGCGCCGGTCGCGCGCCATCGATCAGGACAAGGGTCGACGAGGCACCGAGTCCGCGGAGGTTGATGCTGCTGCCGTAGGTCGCATCGCTTCCCGCGCCATTTCGAGTGGTCGCGCCAAGCGTTGTCTCGGTCGGCCCGCCGCCGAAATTCTGCGGCAGCGACTGGAGCAACTGTTGGACGGTGCCATAGCCGCTTTTTTCGATTGCCTCGCGGTCGAGGGTCAGAACGGGCGAACCAACCGGGCCAGCACCGCGAATACGCGAGCCTGTGACAACGATGGCGTCTCCAGCGGCGGTTTCCGGCGTCTCGTCAGTCGAGCTGAGGTCCTCCGCCGCATCGCCGTTTCCCGCGCGGAGCACCAGCGTGCCATCGACGAGCTCGACGTTGAGGCCGCTGCCAGCAAGCAGACGCGTCAGCGCGGCGTCGCTCGACATCCGCCCGCGAACGGCCTTCGAGCGCTTCCCCTGGACGAGGTCGGCCGAATAAAGAATGTGGCGGCCCGAGACGTCGCTATATTTGCGCAGCGCATCGCCGAGCGGCTGCGCGGCGATTTCGAAGCTTCGCTGTTCGACTTGTGCATGTGCGGGTGCCGAAGCGAGCGCCGCGATGGCGCAGCCCGATGCCAATATTGCGGCGAGTAACGTCTTTTGCATATTTCCCTCCCAGCGGCCTGCATGGCCGTCTGAGGGGGCAAGACGTTGAGGCTGGAAATTCCCCTAGTTTTTTATTTTCGGCTTCAGAATGTAGGTGCTGCCGCGTTCTTCTACGTCCAGGTCGAGCGCGACGCCAAGCTTGCGCGCAAGCGAGCCCGCATCGGCGACCTCGAACTTTCCACTCACGAGACGTGTGCCGCTGGCAGGGTCCGCCAGTTCGATCCTGGCGGGATTGACCCGGTTCGCGCGGTCGATAACCGCGCCGAGCGGCAGATTGTCGGCGATCAGCAGACTGGCATTGTCCGTCGCGCCGATCGGGCTAACGAGGGCCACCGGCTCGCTCGTCGCGGCTATCTCGACCAGCTTCGGTCCGTCGACCGTGACCGCGGCTCGCTGACCGGGACGGAGGCGGAGCGGCGCGCGCTGCTTTGTCGTCGCTCTGATCTCGACCGACCCTTCGACCAGATGGATGAGCGGCTCGCCGCCGGTGAGGTCGATCTCGAAAATCGTGCCTAGCGCGGTCGTCTCGCTCCCTGCGGCCTCGACCCGGAAGGGGCGGGCCTCATCATGCGCGACGGTGAAACGGGCCCGACCACCGGTCAGAATGACGCGCCGCTCGGCGGGGCTGAACTTGGGATCGATCTTCGCGCCATCCATCAGGGCGACGCGCGTTCCATCTTCGAGCACCACTTCGCCGGTCGCATTCTCGGCGACGATCGGCTCGCTGCTGCGATTGCCGAGGAATATCCATGCGAAGCCGAGCGAGAGCGCGAGGACCAGCGCCGCGGCAAGCGCCCATTGGGCGGATGAGCGCGCAGGCTTGGCTGATGCTGCGCGGTGTGCGGCGAGATGCTCGGGCGCGACGCCGCCGACCAGCAGCCAATTGTCTTCGGCTCGGGCATATTCGGCGGCATTTTCGGGGTCGGCGAGCCAGGCGTCAAATTCCGCCTTGTCGGCGTCGGCGTCGGGCGCGCGCATACGCGCGAACCAGTACGCGGCCTCGGTGTCGCGGTCGCTCACTTATGGTCGGCCCGTGCCTTGCGGATCGCGATCATCGCCTGCGCGATATGCCATTCGACGCCCTTCACCGTGATTCCTTTCGCTTCAGCGATCTCGTCATAGCTCAGGCCGTCGAAGCGATGCATTATGAAGATGGAACCAGTTTGGGGCTTTAATCGGGCAATCGCCCGCTCGACGCGGCGCAGGGCTTCGCGGGCTTCGAGCGCGGCATGGGGGTCGGGGCCGGCGATGTCGTCATCCTCGAAGCTGTGATGATGCGCCTGCAGCCGCACATCGTCGGTGCGCGCGCGATCGGTGAGAAGATTGCGCGCGGTGCGCACGAGATAGGCGCCCGGCTGCGCGATCAGGGCGCGGGCGAAGCTGTCCTTGTCGGCGAGCCGGCGAAAGCATTCCTGGACGAGATCGCCGACATCCTGGCGGGGTGCGCGACGGCGGAGATAGCGGGTGAGCTCGCCCCGATGCTCGGCATAGAGCGCCTCCATTCCGCTGGCGCCGCCAAAGCCCGTCCAGTCGGCCGGAGGCACAGCCTCGCCGCTGCCGAGACCCTGCCCGCGTTGCTGCTCGTCGTCGAAATCCATCCCCGATCGCCTTCCGGTCGGGCGGAGGCGGCGTGCCAAAGCCGGGCGGTAAGAACATATTCGGAAATATGTGCCGCCGCCTTTGGCCCGAGGGCTTGGACATACGCAACGGCCACCCGGCAAGGATGGGAATTTCACAAGGCTTTCCGAACGAGCTTCTTACAACTCGGCATCGCGCGCCTGTCAGCCCGATGCCTCACCAGCATAGTCCGACGTTACGGCAGGGCAAGCCTGCCGACGCGAGATACATCCAGATTGAGTCAGTCTATTGCGGTCGATCCTAGGTTGCTGGCTTTGGGACTGCCGTCGTGTAATCCGTATCCTCCAACTCACCGGAGCTCATCCGTGTGCGCATGTGATCAGCAGCTCCGCGGCTGGCGCAGAACTTGTCAGCATCAAATTCGTATTGGGGCAGCGAACGTCCAAGAGCCGCATCGGTCGAAGCGGCATCATTCAGCCGCGTCTCCACGTCGTCGAGGAGTTTCTGTAGCTTTGCTTCTATCTGCGCCAGGCGAGCAACAATGAGCGCTTCCATTCTGGCCCCCAAGCCGACTTTGTGGAGCGCGCGCGTTGTGTAGACCCCGTAGCGATACTGATTGCGATTGAAGCTACGCACAACTGCGTCGCGGACAATCGGTCCGTCCTCGGTTTCCTCGCCTCGCCCATAGTGCGCGAACACGGAATTCCGCAGCGTCTTGACCTCATCATGAGTGGCCTTGTCGTCTGCTGAAAGGCCCTCCTCGCCCAGCAACGCGGGACGAGCGCCGCTTGTGAACGTGGCCCGGGCATATAATATGATTGCGTTGGTGAAGAGCGCGCCAAAAATCGTCGCGTCATCGTCATTGCCGCCAACGATCTCCGGCCGATCGCTTTCGGCCTCTTGCATTTGCCTGATGATTCTTAGTGAAGCTGCAGCGTTGCGGAGATCATCGCGGATCGATCCGATGGCCGCTGCCCGGTCGACTGACGCCACGAGAGGCTTGTGCCCGCCGGCGGCCCTGAGGTCCGCTGCAAGAGGGACGAGGTCGAGATGGTGCTCTAACGACAATGGCTGCTCTCAGCCTCGCCAGCGATCGTATCGGCGAACCACCCGAAAAACGTCTGCCATCGCCCTCTCCATGATATCGCGAGCCAGAACTTGCTTTTAGCCGATCGCGCGCGCCGATTTTCACATCTGGGTGTCGAACCGTCGCTTCGCAACCTCGGCCGCACCAATCTTCGTCGCGAACATAACTCGAAGACAGCGCGGCAATTCGCCTTGCCTTGGTCTTGGCACGACGCGGCGGGCGCGCAATGGGCTTCGCCCATCCTCCGCTCTGCTTCGGCCCATGGGTGCGCACCAGCCTGGAGCGTCATGCCCCGACGTGCGGCGCGGGAATTGCCCCGCCAGTTCTGGAGATGAATCATGGGAGCAATCGGTCTTGTCAGCGGAACGGTGGAAAAGGGCTATGTCGGCCAGCTCACGACGATCACCATCCGCGTTCCCATCGAAATCCGCCGCAACCCCTCGAAGAACGGCGATGTGCAGCCGGACTATCGCGTCTGGTCTGACGGGGTTGAATGTGGCGCCGGCTGGCTTCGGCGGAGCGAAGCATCGGGCAAGCTCTACGTCTCGCTCACCCTCGAGGCGCCCGAGTTCGGGCCGCGGCGCATCTACGCGAACCTCGGCCGCGCGGCGGGACAGGACAATCCGGATGTCTATGCCCTGTTATGGAATCCCGCCGATTGACCGAGATGGCGGGGTCCTTTGCCCCCGGTTCATTCTCCGGGTGCAAGGGACTCCGCACCTTGATAGGGTGACACGCAATGCGCAGCAGCTTCGATCATCTTCCACCCCACAAGCAGCGTGAACTCGAGCGGATCGTCCAGATCATATTCGAAGAGTTCGAGGACGCGCTCGCGCTCGCCACGCAGGACTGGAAGCGCAAGGGACGGATTTCGAAAATCATTCTCTACGGCAGCTATGCGCGTGGTGGCTGGGTCGACGAGCCGCATACCGCGAAGGGCTACCAGTCGGACTTCGACCTTCTGATCATCGTCAACGACGACAGGCTGACCGATCGCGTCGAATATTGGGCGAAGCTTGACGACCGGTTGATCCGTGAGCTGTCGGTGACGAAGACGTTGCGCACACCGGTGAACTTCATTGTGCACAGCGTTAGCGAGGTGAATGCCGGGCTATCGCAGGGGCGCTACTTCTTCATGGACGTGGCGCGCGATGGGATCGCGATCTACCAGGCTGTCGACGACGAGCTGCCCGAGCCGCAGCCGAAGACGCCGCATGCGGCGCTCGAGATGGCGAGGGAATATTTCGAGGAATGGTTTCCGAGCGGAGGCGAGTTTTTCGACAATTTCCGTTTCAATCTTGAAAGGGGACGATTGAACAACGCCGCTTTTCAACTTCATCAGGCGACAGAGCGCTACTACAACTGCGCGTTGCTGGTCTGCTCGTTCTATTCCCCGCATGTCCACAATCTCGCGTTCCTAAGGACTAATGCCGAACGAATTGATGACCGCCTTGTCGATGTGTGGCCCCGCGACAGTAAGTCGGACCGGTCACACTTTGAGAAACTGAAGGAGGCATACATCAAGGCTCGATATTCGAAGCACTATCGCGTTTCTGACGAAGAACTCGAGTGGCTTGGTGCACGCGTCGAAGTGCTGGCCGAAATTGTAAAGACGCTCTGCAGTGAGCGCATCTCTCAACTTGAGGGCACCGCTCGGGACGCGGGGTAGCTATGCCAATACTCAAGGTTGGCGACGCGTACGCCGATTTAGAATTTGATCTTCTGTCAAGGCATTTGATGGTCCTGGATGTCGAGCTGATACGGCTGAACTCGGCCATAGCAGCATCGTCCGATGCAGAATCGTCCGGTCATTTTGACGCCGCCGAGTATTTTATTGGCCACGGCTTGGTGGCGATTCAGCGCTACCTGACGGCAGCCCGGTCTGGTCTCGGTTTCGGCATGGTCGATGCCCTCGACGTTCCCCCGATGCTACGGGACGGGTTGTCATTCGTGGCTGCGATCAATGCAGGGGCGAACTATTGGAAGCATATGGAGGAATGGGTCGAGGTTATTAATAGGTCGGATGGTTCTGTTTTGAAGGGGGCCGCCTTGAGGACCCTTCAGCAGATTGAATCTTTCACACCGTGGGAGGATTATACATGCTCGAATTTGCTCGCAGTCCTGCTTGAAGGGCAGCCGCTTGAGCTTTCGCGCCTCCTTCCTTGTATTGAGCAATGGCGCGCCAATCTTTTCGGCATTCGAAGGAGCTAGAGCTAGCCGTCATGTTGAAGTTGTCTTTCCCGTATTGCGGTGACCACCTATGCTAGCCCAATGGGAGAGGCTGGAACGCGCATCGGAGTATATTTGGGAAGTCCGATCGAAGATCCGACTGAGCGAAAGTTTCTGGCACGCTTGCGGCGAGAGTTCGAGCTGACCCAAACACCGGTCGTGGTGCTTGCCAATTTTCATGTCGGGTCTCGTCGTCGCCAGATCGACTTCGTCGTCGTGACCGCTGATCATGCTGTGGTAGTGGAGCTTAAGGGTTATAGGTTGCCCGTTCAGGGCAAACCGAACGGACCTTGGTTCAGCACGCAAGCGGATGGTTCGCTACGTCAGCTGGGCAGTCGCTCACCCTATGATCAGACAGTCAACAACCGTTTCGCAGTCACCGATGCGCTGGCGACCTTTCTGGCGGATGGGGCCGATGCTCGCACGGCCGCTTCCGGCATGCTGTGTATATTTCCCGAGCCGCCCCATGGCTCGCGTATTCCTGCGTCCGACCACAAAGCGTCGATTGGCGGATGGAGCGTATTCGAACGGCTGATCGCTTCGCGCTGTTCTCGAACTCTTCCGCTAGACCGCTGGCGTGAGTTTGCCGAGGAGCTTGGGTTGCGACCAGAAAGTGAAGTGTCGCCTAGCAGCTCTTCCACCCTGATCGCTGATTATCAAGCTCGATTGATTGAGCTGTCTGCGGCGATCGACGGCCCATTTCATCCGCCGACGTTCGAAGTCGACCACGAGGAAGATCAGCCCGAAATTGAGGTTTTAATCAAGGATGGTCGCCAGCCCCTGCTCATGGGGCCCTCAGGGGTAGGGAAGACGCGCTTGTTCGCCAAGCTTGCTGCATCGGCTGCAAACGCTGGTCGCGTCCCAGTGACTATCCGGGCTCGCGAATTCGAAGGCGATCTTGCGCCTTTGCTGCGTAAGTCCGTTGCGGTCGGGACGCCCGTCTCTCCCGGCTCACTCTTTTCAGCGGCCCGGGCGGCCGGCGCGGACATTGTCCTACTCGTCGACGCCCTCAACGAATGCAGCCCGGCTCTCCTGCCGCGGCTAGTTTCCGTACTCCAAGCATTCCGGCTACGATATGACGCACTCGTCTTGCTGTCGGGGCAGTCGGACGTAGAACTCCCGCCGCTTCTGGACGGACCTCGCCTGAAACTACTCGTGCCAGACCGCGAGCGCGCCGAAGCGCTGGTCGCGGCTCATCTTGGTCGCCCGCTCGACGCTGCCGAAAGAGAGGCTCTCGATCTCGTGGCCACTTCGCAGGATGCAGCGGTCCTTGCCGGCATATTGTCGGAGACGGGGTATGCTGACGGTCGTTATCGGCTCTATGACCTCTTCACGCGCAACCTCCTTCCGAGGGAGAAGCAAGCGGCCCTCCACGCTGGGTTGGCGGCACTGGCGACCGCGATCCGCGCCGAACTTCGGCCGATGATAGCGACCGCCTCTGCGCGTCGAATCTTGAGGCAGGCATGTCACGACTGCGACCATGACGTCGTTGAAGCGGTGCTGACTGACGGGAAGCTTCTCTCAACCGAAGGCGGCCAGACTCGATTCCGCCACGACCTGTTCACCGACTTTTTCGCTGCGGCCGACCTTATCCATAGTGCAACGAGCGAAGACGCTTTGATTACTGAGGTACTTCGGCCCTACCACGCCGAATTGCGCGAATTCGTCCTTGGCGGTGCTGGGCGCGCCGTACAGGCAGCGCTACTCTCGTCAGAGGCTGCCCCGCGGCTACTGCCCGGTGCATTGCGAGGCCGGGGCGGTAGAGAGCTTCGGCGCCAGACACTTGTGCGGTGCCAGGAATTGCTGGATCGAGTCGCGACCCATATTCGATCGCTCGTTTTCTCACTGCCAGAGCAACCTGAAACTGAGCGATATCAGTACCTCAAGGCGGAGTTCGACGGCGAGTTGGGGCTCGCAGATCATGAGAATAGGCTTTGGCACGCACTTCCCGTTGCTGCGGAGGAAGGGTTGTTGAACGCAATCTTGGAATTCGCTCAGGCGGTCGATCATCAAATCGGGAACGAAGTAGCGCGGCTGCGATTAGAATATCCCGATATTCGATACTTCAATCATCTTGCTTACCTGACGATCCATGGGGCGTGGTGCTCTGCGTCGGAACTTTCTCTGGTGAGATCGCTCGTCACAGGTTGCCAAAATCGATTTGGCGACTTGGAGCCGGTCGATCTTCCGGGGCATCTGGCCGACGAACTTGATAGCTTCGAAGGGAAAGGGCCTACTCAGCTTCTCATCCTTCTCGCGATGATGCGAGGGTGCTGGCGCCAAATGCCCAAGCTTCCGACACGAATGGTAGAGTTGCTAAGTCATTGTTGGGAGAGCCGGGTTTACCATTTGCGCCTGCTCACGACCGATATGGTCTATTTTAACGGGCGCCATTTCGAACCCGACCTCAAGGCAGAAGTCGCCGAGCTTCTGCACAGCTACCTCGGTGAAAACGCGCTCCAGAATACTTTCGTGTTCGATGCGCTTAAGGCCATCGATGCGGTCGATTTCGGCCTCGACGTGGATGCGATCGTCGAGGAATACGTTTGGATTGCCGAGCAGCCAATCAATGACGCCATCAGCAAAAGGGCAATGTCGGCCTATTACAGTACTTGGGATCATCCTGACCCTGAGCCCTATTGCGAGGCCTTCTACGAACGGCTGACCGACGAAGTTCGGGGGGCGGTCCTGATCCGCGCGCTTTCCAGCGCCGATCATGACACGATGTCGCTCGATTTCGCTATGAGGGAACTTCCCGAGCCTCTTGCGGAAGCTTGGATACCAATTGTCGAGCGATATGTGGTTGCGCCAGTTACGCCGTCGATCTCGGTTCAGTCTTCTGTGGCTCTTTTCGCCGCAGCCTGTGCGAAGTTGGCACGTTCCAATCTACCGCTTCCTCCGACTGCATCTCCGGAGGCAATAACGATTTCGGAGCTTGCCTGGAGGCGCATAGGGCCAATCATTTATGCCTTGAACCAAGAACCCGCGAGATCGCGAGAGGAGCTAGAAAAGCTCTGGGCAGCCTTTGCATCTACTGGTGGCGGCGCGGCAGTCGATCCGGTATTCCGCACAATCTCAGATGTCCCAATGTTTCGAACCCGGGCGAAGGTCGACTTCATCGATTATTTCCCATCGCAAATGCGGAGTTTAGCACTCGAAGCACTGCAAGCGGAGTATCGGCCCGAGAGCTACTTTCACATCTATAATGAGAAGGGAGCCGAGGAAACGCTACGCGACCATCGTAGATTTGCTCTCTCCTTGCTCGGTTCGGTTGGCAAATCGACCGACATATCGTTGCTAAGATTGTGGATGGACGATGCGCAGCTCGGCGAAGCAGCCCTTGCTAGCGCTCGCAGGCTCGAGACGCGGACCATCTGACGCTATTCAGTATCTTTTTTGGCAGCTGCCAAGGCAGCCGTCACGGAGGTGAACCGCTCGACTTTTCCGGCTCGAGCTTCTCGCAACGCCGCCTCGGTCTCTGCGTTGGGCGTGCGAATCTCGAACGGTAAGGCTTCGTCTGCAACGATTCGGACGAGCATCAGGCGAATAGCATCCGACACTGTCAGGCCCATATCTTCAAGAACAAGGGTGGCCCTGTTCTTCAGCGTCGCGTCAATTCGCGCGCGTACGATCTCACTGGCTGGCACTTGCAAAATCCTGCTGGGGCTACATTGTAGCTACAACTTTAGATGTGACCTTATTGCCAGACCGTCAATGGATGCACCCCTCTCGCGCTCTCCCAGCAGCACAGGTGAGCACAAGCAGGACAGGGCAGAACAGGAGCACATATGAGAACAGCAATAAAACTTGTATATATTTGAAATAAGGCGAAAAAATATGGATTGCTTGCAACAGATGTTGCATCTTAGTTGCTAAGATGCATTGTATGAGGCATATTCTATCGGTCTAATTGCAACGACTCGGAAACTTACATCTTACCCTGATTTACCTAAATCGTTGAAAAATAGGCATATTATTTGCGATAACGGCGCTGGCAAAGAGATGCAGCGACGGAGTAGTTTATGGCGACGACGAGAGAAGCAGGGGCAATCGCGAAGAAGCAGCTGGCGCTTCGCGAGCTCCATTGGCCAGACAAGGAAAGCTGGCTCTGGCATCGAACACGGCACAAGGGGTTTACTACAATCCCCAAGACCATGCCGCTCATCCTGAAAATCATGGACGAGATGACGAAGGGAGCGCCAGTCTCTTCTACGTACCTGACCCTATGGTGTCACACTTGGGATAATAGTTTTGCGGTGCTCAACCAGCCCGCGGAGCTGGCGCACGCGTCAGGATTTGGTGGGCAACGTGGCGAACACACATGGGCGACGCGCATGAAGAAGCTACAAGAGCTCAAGTTCATTGATCTTAAGCCGGGCAAGTCTGGACCGATGGGCAACGCCATCATTTGGAATCCGCACTTCATCTTGCGCTGGCATCATGCGATCCGCACCCCGGGTCTAACGCAGGGAAGCTATGCAGCGCTGGTCGAAACCGCGCTAGAGCTCGGCGTCAACGACATGCTTGTCGAGTGGAACCCGTGTCCGCCCGACTATGTGCCGCCGATTGTTACTGTCCCGCCTCCGCCTCCGCCTACATCCGGCGCTCAGACTGGAACGGGAGATGCGTGATGCGCGCGATCGCCATTACTGGCCGGTTCAAGCGCGACTACAAGCGCGTGCTGAAGGCCGACCCTGCTATTGACGGGATCCTCTCGGCGGTCGTTGAGCAACTCGCAAGCGGCGCGCCCCTCTCGTCGAACCATCATGATCATGCTTTGTCTGGAAACTGGAAGGGCTTTCGAGACTGCCACCTACGGCCGGACCTATTGCTGATCTACCGTAGAACAACCGACGAACTCACCCTTGTTCGTATCGGTTCGCATAGCGACTTATTTTAGGGCGATGGATTAAGTGCTTACGTGGATGGCTTGCCTTCAAGGTGTCGGGCAAGCTCATAGACATAGCTCTCCATGTAGTCCTCGGGCATTCGCGCTCCGACCTGGCTCAAAATCCCGCGCGCTGTATGATGGATCGCTCCTGCTTCATCATCCATGGTCATAAGGCCATTGTAGTACGTAGCGTATGTGGCAAATATCACGTCCACAGCGTCGTTTCGTGCAAGCCTTGCCTTCCGAGTTACCGCCCCCCGTTGGATCAGCCTTAGCATGTAAACGAGGTAGGTTAGGGTATGGCGATACAGGAAATGGTTGACGATGTGCTTGTCGTGCGGCCACCTCGGCCTGTCCGGATGAGCACCGAAAGAGTTCGCGGTCAAATATTCGACGAGATCAAGAAATTTTGCACCTGTCTCCGGTTTCCATGCTTCATTCGTTCGCATGCGTTTCAACTCAGCTTGCGTGAAGAACGCGCTGAATTCCGATATCGAGATATTCATATCGCTCGCTTTTGCCAGCATGGATTTCATGTGATCATCCGCCCACTGGCCTCTCTGCAGTAGCTGTTTTTGGACCGACAGGTTGCCGGCGGCTGCCAGGTCCAAGAGCCGGCTGAAGTCCGCTATCGATTTCGTCTCGGTTCGCGACACAAACCTTTTTCCGATTCCTGGAGCCCGAGGATCTACAAGTCCAGCAGCCCTGGTTCCCTTCAAAGCTAGTACTTGGTGCGGAAAATCTCGGATGACTGACCAAGACGCCTGTATTGATACAAGACTATTGCCTTGAAACGCCTCCATCGCTGCATAATCCGTGAGAACGGCCTGATTGTCAGGTGAAAGAGAGAGAAATGCTCTCAGTTCGTCGCTTTGCATTCTGTTGCTGTCGATGACAATTCTCATGAGGCCAACCTAGCGTGACGCGCTCAAATTATCGATGGCGACATTGTTGTGAGCGATCAGGCACTTGATGGAGCGCGGCATTTGATGAGCGCGCACTGACCTCGCAGGCTCGGTCAGGGGTCGCGCTGATGTGGGGCCGCGCGGCACACTCGGCTCGCTGTCCTGGCGGGGCGGCGGCTAGGCACTGGCGCGCATCGCACGCCGCCCCGCTGCGGGATCGCCAAGAGTGCGTTTGTTCGGGCCCTTCGGGCCGGCGACTTCGATGTGCAGGAAGTGGATGTGGTAAGCCCCGCTACATCGCTGCAGCGGGGCTTCCCTAGATTGCACCCGAAGATGCGATCAAATTCTGCCATTCTTTCGTCTGGACAGGTAAGTGATACGTCCGGGATCGCGGATTGGTTGCGTGCTGTTGCTCAGCCTTCGAAATTTTTCTTCTCATAGATCGTGCCGATCGTCTCGCCGTCCCAGACATAGCAAAGGTGCCGCTCCTGGCGGCAGTTGGCGAGAAGGCGAGGCCGGAAGGCGGCGGCGCATTCGCCGCCTTGGTGGCGGACGCTCCGGTAGAGGATGCCATCGGACCCGGCCTCGCGCAGCTCGGTCGCGAGTCCCTGCGAATGGACATAGGTGTCCGGATCGTAGAGATGCGCGTGGCTTTCCGCATGGCCGCGGATGTCGTGGAGGTTCGCCGTCAAGTCGGCGGCATAGACGCGCATGTCGATCTCCTGCGCCGGCTCGTCGGTCGCGGCGAGGAATTTGATGCGGTGATGCTTGGTCTCGTCGATCGCGGTCTCGATCGTGAGGCCCGCATAAAAGACGCCGAAGCTGCCATCCGAAAAGCGGCTCCCTTGCGTGTTGAGATGTGTGAAGGCCGCCATGATTGGCGTCGTGCCGGGTCCCGATACCCGGTCCTCGGGCGGCACGAGCGCGAGGTCGCCCGCCTCGTCGCGGAGACGATCGTTGGTCATCGCCTCGATCAGGAAGACCGCCTCGAGGTCGGCCGGATCGGCCACCTTGTCGAACAGGCCGACAGGCGGGAAGCGGCTCGGGATGATGCGATAGCAGGGCGCCCAGCTCGTGGGGGTAACGGGAATGTCCAAGGGATCAGCCGCGCTGGCCGTCGATATATTGGCGCACCACATAAAGATCGGCGACATTGCCCGAGGCCATGCGATCGATCGCGGGCTTGCCGCCGAACAGGCCAGCTGCGTTGGGCTTTCGCACCCATTCGTCGGCGGTCTTCGGGACGAGAATCTGGAGGCCTTTGTAGATGCCCATGACATAGGATATGCGTTCGAGCGCATCCTTGCTGAGCGCCGCGACCTCGCCTCGCTTCCAGTTGTGGAAGGTCGAGCGGCTGTCGAGTCCGAGCAGCTTCATCTGTTCGACTTCGCTGAGGTCCCAAGCCTCGGCGATATTGAAGAAGGTGCGAAGCGCGGGACCCGTGAGTTCCTTGCGATCGATAGCTTTTGCGACGGTAGCCATATAGCCTCCAATGATGACTATATGTTTCTAATAGGAACATTTGTCAAGAAATGTATCTAAATGGAATTTGCAGTACGGAGAATTGTGTGAATCAGGACGAGATAGAGGCCATCGTCAACGCTGCCGTCGCGACGCTATACGAACAGGACGCGCAAGCCATCCAGTTTGACGTCGCAGAGCGCATGTTGAGTGCTCGCTTGGCGGCTCTGCTCTCGCCGGCCTTCCCAGACCACAGCGTCCATGCGGAGTATAATCGTCACGGGGTCGAGCCAAAGGGTATTGAGATGCCCGATGCCCAGGGAAAACCGACCTTGAAGTTCGTCTATCCCGATATTATTGTTCACCGTCCCGGGACGGACGATGATAACCTTCTCGTGATCGAGATGAAGAAGTCGACCAACGGTATGAAGGATGAGCAGGATCTCGAAAAGCTGGACCGGATAAAATATCAGCTAGGCTACTCGCACGCACTCTTCCTTCGCCTATCCACGGGCGAGGGGGCGAGTGTCGAGAATGCCTATCACATCTGGCGCTGAGAACTTCGCTCGCCCGGTGATCAATGCCTGAGCGTGACCGCGACAGGGCAGTGATCTGAATAATGTTTCTCGCCCGGCGCGTAGAGTGCTTCGGAGAAGCCGATCAGCGCGGCGGATGCGCGCCGGTCGAGCACGATATGGTCGATGAAGCTGTCGTAGCGCGGATCGCAAGCCGGTGCCTTGCCCTCATCCGCGAGATGGAGGTCGGCGTTGGCGGGCTCGGCATCGTCGATGTCCCGCCAAACCGCGTCGCCCGCTAGCCCCAATCGCCGGTTCCAGTCGCCGAGCACGGCAAACCGGTCGGGCCCGTTGGCCGCCGTATCTATCCACGCCTCAAGCGCCGGTATCTGATCCAGCAGCACCGGGCAGGCTTTCGCTTCGCTCCCCGCGAAGCATCCCGACTTGAGATGTACGCCAAGCAGCCGGATCGCCGCATTGCCTTTCGGACGGAGCGTGATGTCGACGCCCGAGCGAAGCTGGGCGTTGCCGCGCATCAGCGACGCGACGTCGGGATGACGATCAAAGGCAATATCCTTGCGGATCGCGAAGCCGACCGCCTGCCGGATTACCTGTTGCTCGGGATATTTACCGCCGCAGGTGCCGCTCGGCGCACCGGCTCGCTCTTCCATGACGATGGTGTAGCGTGCCGGATCGAAGACCCGGCTGGCGGCCGCCACGGTCTCGGCTTCCTGGAAGGCGATAATATCGGCATCGAGGCCGTCGACGATCCGGCGCATCGCGGCATAATCTTGCTCGCTGCGGGGTTCGCAGCCGACACCGTCCTTCTCGGCTAGGAACTCGAGGTTCCAGCTCGCGATCTTGAGCGGGCGCTCCGGCGCTGTCTGAACCGACGCAGCTTGCGGCACACAAGCGGCGAGGAGGAGGGCGAGCGGTGCGGCAAGTCGATGGAGCATCGGTGCCTTGTGCGAGGATCGTCCCGCGACTTCAATTGCCGTGCGCGATTTGCGGCGGGCCGATGCGTCCATTCGGGTATCAGCGGAGGCTGCGAAAGGTGATCGACCAACGCGGCTCCGGCATCGGCGCTATGCTATGCTCCCAGTCGTCGCGAACCTCGCCGCGCATATGATAGATCGACCGCGGCGCGAGCGCGGCGGTTGCCCGTTCGAAGCCGGTTTCGGTCCGGCGCCGGAACCGCATCGTCGCAGGGGTGCCGAGCGATAGCCCGATGACATGCTCGAAGACCGGCCGGTCCTTGTGCCAGCCGATTCCCGCACCGAGCCCATATTCGATCAGGAGCGTCTGCTCGAGCGCGTCCGGCTCGATACCGGCGAAGGCGGCGGCGCGGGCACGCACTGGATCGAGCCAGGACGGCATCGGGTCGCCCGGCGCGAAGCGCCCGGTCTGGAAATCATAGGTCCAGCCGAACGAGCGCGTCAGCCTCTTCCCTTCCCATTGCTGAAACTGGAACGGCGTCAGCTTCGCGCCTTCGATCTGCGCAATCAGCTCTGCCTCTTCGCCTGCCGTGATGATCGCCTCGCCATAAGCGAGCCCGGGAAGGAGGGCGGGACCGAAGAGGTCTGGTTGGGGCGCGGGCCGCGGTGCCCGATCTGCGGCGTGCTGCGTCACAGCGGAAGTTTGGCCTGCTTGCGCAGCGGCTCGACGAAGAGCGTGTGCCGTGGAGGCTCGGCGAACAGTTCCTCATTGGGCAATGTGCCGTCGAGCCAGTGCTGGACGTCGCGGCGCTGGATGATGACGCCGTGGCGCGACTGATAGGGAATAACGTCGGCGCCCGCCGGGATGGTCAGAATACGGTAGGACAGCGGCCAGTCGGCGAGCGGCGAATCCCAGACTGCGGCGAGATAGAAGAAATTGCCGCTGTCGAGCGTCACCCGGTAGCGGTGATCGCCGGTTCCCATCCGGAACTCGGACGCGGGGATCAGGCAGCGCCGCGCCGGGAAGGCACGGCCCTCGGTGCGCACGAAACGATAGTTGATCCCGTCGCTGAACCGCGGGTCGGAGCCCCAAACCGCTTTGACCATTTCGATCTCGGCCATATTGTCGGGATTGCGCCGCACGAGCGCTTCTACGCCTCCGCTCGGGGCGTCGGGATCGAAAGGGGTTGGCGCGATACCCATATGTGGAACATAATGGGAACGAAGATGAGTCGCAAGGGCCAGGGGACCACCGCGCATGTGCAATGACTATCGGCTCGAAATCGACATCGCTTCGATCGCCGAGGATTTCGACAACCTCCAGATCAAGATCGACATGCCCGAAGGCGCGCCGAACGTGCCGGCGCGCGAGGATGTGCGGATCACCGACACCGCGCCGATCGTGAAGAGCAGTGACGGAGCCGCGACCGGTTCGCTTGTCAACCGGCGTTGGAGCTGGCCGGGGCAAGGGGGCAAGCCGGTCTACAATGTCCGTTCGGAACGCCGCGACCTTGGCATGCAGCGCTGCCTCGTCCTGTGCGACGGCTTCTACGAGTTTACCGATCCCACCGACACGACGCAGAAGCGTTTGGACAAATGGCTTTTCACGATGAAGGACCATCGCTGGTTCTGCATGGCTGGCGTCTGGCGCGACAGCCATGTCGGCGAGGCCTTCAGTCTGCTGACGATGGAAGCCGGTCCCGATATCGCGCCCTATCATCACCGCCAGATCATTCCGCTCGCCCGCGACCAGTGGGCGGCTTGGCTCGATCCACGCGTTCCGGCCGAAGACATCCTCAAATGGCTTCCCGAAGGCAGTCTCGAGGTGACCCAGGTCTATGGGAAGCCGCCGGCGCAGGGCGCGCTCGCGCTGTGAACGAAACCGACGGACTCGAGCGGTTTGTGGCTGCGCAGGATCAGGTCTATCCGCGCGCCATTGGCGAAATTCGGCGCGGGGCGAAGCGATCGCACTGGATGTGGTATATTTTCCCGCAGCTCGCGGGCCTCGGGCGCAGCGCGATGGCCCAGCGCTTTGCGATAGCCGGCCTTGCGGAGGCTGAAGCCTATCTCGCACATCCGTTACTCGGACCGCGTTACGCCGAATGCGTGAGCGCGCTTCAGGACTTGCCGAGCAGCGATCCCGTTGCCGTGTTCGGCAATGTCGACGCCTTGAAGCTTTGCTCGTCGCTCACGCTCTTCGAGTCGGCGAGCGGAAACGCGCTTTTCGGCGCGGCGCTCGATCGCTGGTTTGGCGGACAGCGCGATTCCCGGACCCTCGATCGCCTCGAATAGGCCCGCATTTCAGCGGTTTCCGGCGACTCGCTTGACGAATGGCCGGACTCGTCAGAACATAAGGGGAACATTGAGTGATGTTGCCCCATGCAAATGACGCCCTCTTCTTCTGTCCGGCCATCGGCCGCCGAGCTTGACGCGCTGCGCGAAGCGATCGCGCGCGTGCGCGAAACGCGCGGTCCGGCGCTGCCCTTCGGCGTCGCGCCGCTTGACCATTTGCTGAGCGGCAATGGCCTCGACAGCGCGGGCCTCCACGAGGTCGCGGGCGCTTCGGCGAGCTGGAGTGACGATGCTGCGGCCACGCTGTTCGCTGCCGGGATCGCCGCGCGCTTTGCGGCGGCGCCGGGGGTTTCGGCGCTCTGGGCGCTCACCCGTTTCGATCTTTATGCTCCGGGACTCGAGCAGGCTGGCCTTGGTCCCGAGCGGGTCCTCTATCCCCGAAGAGCGGATTGCCGAGCTAAATCTCAATGCCGACGATTACCGCCTACGCTTGACGCTCGACCTTGCACGACAGCTGATCGGGATTCCGCGTCACCTCTCGCAGCATCCCGGCGGGTTCGTGCTGACCGAGGAGCGATTGGACGATCTTGTGCCGATCGAGCCCGCGCGCATGGAAGACCGGCAGATCATCGAATGGGACAAGGACGATATCGACGTCCTGAAATTCATGAAGGTCGACGTGCTTGGTCTCGGCATGCTCGGTTGCATGAACCGCGCCTTCAATCTGCTGCGCGAGCATAAGGGCGTCGATGTCGGCATGGCCGACCTGCAGGATGATGATCCCGCCGTTTTCGGCATGATCCAGAAGGCCGACACGTTGGGTGTCTTCCAGATCGAGAGCCGCGCGCAAATGTCGATGCTGCCGCGGATCAAGCCCAAATGTTTCTACGATCTTGTGATCGAGGTCGCGATCGTGCGCCCCGGGCCGATCCAGGGCGATATGGTCCATCCCTATCTTCGCCGCCGCGAGGGCAAGGAAAAGCCCGAATATCCCAAGCCCGAGCTCCGCGCCGTGCTCGAAAAGACATTAGGCGTTCCGCTGTTCCAAGAACAGGCGATGAAGGTCGCGATCGTCGGCGCGGGCTTCACGCCCGCCGAGGCTGATCAGCTGCGCCGCGCCATGGCGACCTTCAAGCTCACCGGCGGCGTTTCGCATTTCTACGACAAGCTTGTCGGCGGCATGGTTGAGCGCGGCTATCCCAAGGATTTCGCCGAGCGCACCTTCAAGCAGATCGAGGGCTTCGGCTCCTATGGCTTTCCCGAGAGCCACGCGGCGAGCTTTGCCAAGATCGCCTATGCGAGCTGTTGGATGAAGCATCATCATCCCGACGTCTTCTGCGCGGCGCTCCTCAACGCGCAGCCGATGGGCTTTTACGCGCCCGCGCAGATCGTGCGCGATGCGCAGAAGCATGGCGTCGAGGTGCGCCCCGTCTCGATTAACGACAGCCATTGGGACTGCACGCTGGAGGAGGCCGATGGCGGCTATCTCGCGGTGCGCCTTGGCTTTCGCCAGGTTCGCTCGCTTGCCAATATTCATGGCGCCGCGATCGTCGGGGCGAGAGGTGACGTGCCTTATGATTGCGTTGAGGATGTCTGGCGCCGCGCCGGCGTGCCACGCGCTGCGATCGAGCGGATCGCTGAGGCGGACGGCTTTGCCTGCCTGTCCGAGGACCGGCGGCAAGGCCTTTGGAAGGTTCGCGGCCTCGGTGAAGCGCCGCTGCCGCTGTTCGCAGCCGCCGACGCGCGCGAGGCGGGTTTCTCGCCTGAGGGGCTCGAACCGGAGACGGCGCTGCGGTCGATGACCGAGGGACGCGAAGTAGTGGAGGATTATCGCACGCTGCAGCTGTCGCTGCGCGCGCATCCGCTGAGTTTTTTGCGGGATGAGCTCGATGGGATGGGGATCGTTCGCTGCGCGGACCTCCCGCATATTCGCGATGGACGGAATATCGAGGTCGCTGGTGTGATCCTTGTCCGGCAACGGCCCGGTTCGGCGAAAGGCGTGCTCTTCGTCACGATCGAGGACGAGACCGGGATCGCCAACGGCATTCTCTGGCCCGACCGGTTCGACATTTACAGGCGCCCCGTGATGTCGGCGTCGATGATCGCGATGCGCGGACGGCTCCAGAAGGAAGGCGAGGTCATTCACATCATTTGCGACCGGATCATCGATCATGATGCGATGCTGCGCTCTATTGGACGCAGTGACTTCTCGGTGGCGCCCGGGCGCGGAGACGGAGCGCGAAATGGCGGCGGACCGGATTCGCGTGACGCTCCGCTGCGCATCCGCAGCCATGATTTTCACTAAGCCATCGAGTAACAAATACAGACATGCCGAGGAGGATCAGGTGTCGCATTTCGAATTCGACTTCAACGAAGACGGCAGCATTCATGCCATTTACAAGGATGGAAAGCCCTATGAGGGCGGCGTCAGCCTTGAATCCCCAAATTCGGTGGCGCGAACCTATTTCGAGATTGCGATCCGCGAACTGGCCGCAATGAAGGCGGAGGATGATCCGGACTTCTATAGCTCCGACAACCGCAGCCACGGTCTGCAGGCCTTCCTCATGAGCCTCGTCGGAACCGAAGCCTTTCTCAATGTCTATTTTCATGTTGCGGGATTGCAGATCGGGTCCGAGGCGGCAGTCGATCTCGCGACGAACGAGAAGACGATCGAGCATAAGCTGGCGCATCTCCCGAGACTGATATGGGGCGAGCCTCTGCCGGGCTCGAAGAAGCTCTGCGCCAAGATCCGTGAACTCTACAATCTACGTTCCAATCTCGTGCACCCGAAATACGCACCATCCTCCATCGCGATGCAGGGCATGATAATCGCAGGCGTCTTCGATAATCCGCAGAAGCTGTTCGAGGATCGCGAATTCTGCCGCGAGGCACTTCGCTGGTGCCTCCTCATCGTGGCGCGAATAGGCGTCCGCGGGAGCCCGACGGACAGCCGCTTCGTCGAATTCTGGACCGGCATTTCCGACACCAACGAAACGCTTTCTGCTGCCTTGGGCGTTCCGCCCGACGATCTCTGAGATCCGGAACCTGCCCACTGCACCGGTGCGGCCGGTCAGCCTTGGGATCTGCTGATGGCCAGGCTGCTGCCTGCTGGGGACCTCCCCTCCTGTCGCTTTCTGCGGGTCTCGGATCACCTTTGCCGTCAACCCCCTGCGGGGGTTCGCCCTCGCGTACCGCTCGGTGACGGCGGTGACCGGCCCCTCCTTCTGGCGCCATCGGGGATGGTTCCCGAGCATCCAAGGAGACTTCAAATGGCAAGCATCGCAAATCTCACCGTCAGGGACGACGGCAGCCTCGAAGGCAATCTCGCAACCCTGATGGTCACCGCGCCGATCGCGATCGTCCCGAACGGCCGCAAGACGAAGGACAGCGAACCCGACTATCGCGTCATCAGCCGCAAGAACGGCTTCGAACTCGGCGCTGGCTGGGTGAAGACGTCGCAGGCCGGCGCCGAATATATCTCGGTCTCGCTGTCGGCCCCCGAACTCGGCCAGATCTTCTGCAACGTCGCAAACGCGCCGGGCGACGATCCGTCGAAGAAGGTGCTGATATGGAATCCGCCGAGCTAATCAGCGGCACGCCGACCTCTCTCCGGAGAGGTCGGCAACTGCATAGAGCGCCTAGTTTGCCGGCCGGCTCCCGCGGCCGGAATACGCAGCGATTAAGGGGAGCAAAGTCGTTGCAGGAATGACGCGATTACCGGACTGCGGACCGGCCTGAAGAACGTCAAAAAGCGCATGAATGACGGCTTCTTCGTCGGGAATCGGCATGGCGAGATTGCGCCCGAACGGGGTGCGAATACGGGCGCCAGGCTGGACCTGTCGCACAACAACCTGAATTTCATGGCGTGGCGGCATTTGTCCGAGCGCGTTGAAACCGCACTGCTCGGCCTCATCGCCGATGAGCGAGCGTAGCCTATGAGAACGTTGAGGATGCTTCTCGAACCACGCGGCATCGTCCTCCTTCCAAAAGGTCTCCTCACGATAGATCCCGGCGGGTGCGCCCTTGATTCCGCCCCGCTTGGACAAAGCTCCAATCTCTTCGTCGCGTTGGCTGAAGAAGCCTTGCATTGCGGTGACGGCGCCTTCGACGTCGGCTGGAGGGTGACTCTTTCCAGTCGGTTTCCCCCAAGGTTGATCACCCGCATCTCGCGTTACAAAGACGCCCATGAGGATGATCTCGTGCATCTTCACCTTGCAGCATTCACCCACCAGTCGCGGTGTGCCGTCCTTGGTTACGCCACCAAAGGTTCGCGTGTTATGCTGCAGCGGCGCGCGGCAGAGCGAGCAATGATCACCATCAGCTTGCATGATCGTTCGGACGGCCTGCTCGACACGGCGCTTGGCTGACGGCTTCATAAATTCCTCTTCTTCCCCGGCACTGGCATCTGTCGATCCCTTCTACGAATATCACCCGAGCGCGGGCGGGTCCATTCGAGGCACTTGCCTTTGGAACGAGATCGATCCCAATTCGGGTGCGAAAGGACTCCGGATTCTGCGCGAGGTCGGATAGCCTGAGCGATGGGGAGGACGAGGGCATGATATTCATAGACAGCATCGAGGACGCCAAGATCTGGCTCCGCGGCGGCGCGACGGAACCGGCAACCTTGCAGAGTGTCGACCTGACGGCGCTGGACGCCGAGTTCGCCAAAGTCTCAGTCGCGGGCTCCGCCTTCATGGGGTGCGGCATCGGGCCAGTCCTGTATGCAAAGATAGGTGCCGAAAATGCCGCGTTGGTGACGGAACTGCCCGCGCTCCCGTCCAAGCTGCCTGCCTTTGCGCCGGGAATTTATACCGTCGCCGATCTCTACGACGGGATGGAGGATGACGGATCCAAATGGGACCCGGTTCCGGGACAAAACGGGCAGCCCGGTTGGGATGGAACGCCAGACTGGCAGGGCTTTGATTTCTTCAACAAGAAGAAGAATGTTCCCAGAACCCTGACCCCCGTTCAGGTAATGGCGGCTCGGATGCACGACACAGTGCAAGAGCAAGCGCTGCTCAAATATTTGCAAGGCAAGAAAGTCGTTGCGATCATGGGAGGGCACGACTTCAGACGCGAGCAAAGCAGTGCAGACGTCGAGGCGGCGAAGCAGGACGTCTATTGGGAGTGTGTAGAGATCGCGAAACGGCTGACCGAGGCGGGGTTTCTAATCCTGACCGGCGGGGGCCCAGGCGTGATGGAAGCCGGCAATCTTGGCGCTCTCCTTGCCGGTGAAGACGCGAAGGTAGTTGCGGCGGTCAAAGCCATGCTGACGCACCAGGATTTTGAGAGCAAGGAATGGCGCTCCACGGCGATGGCGGTCCGAGCCAAAATCCTGGGGAGCTGGACGGACGACCCACCCGCGTCCAAGTTCAGCCTTGGCATACCAACTTGGCTATACGGGCATGAACCGCCCAATTTGTTTGCGGGCTATCACGCGAAGATGTTCTTCAACAGCCTTCGCGAAGACGGCCTCGTGACGCTAGCGAACAAGGGCATCATCTTCTTCGAAGGAAATGGGGGGACCGTTCAGGAGATATTCCAAGACGCGACGCAAAATTACTATCTCGGTGAGGGGCAGTCTCCGACGCCCATGGTCTTCTATAATGCAGGCGGATACTGGGACCGCCCCTGCGGCGATCAATATTGGCCGACCGACGTGCCAGTAGACAAGCGAAAGCCTTTGATGCCGCTGATGAAGCAACTGGCCACGGAGAAGAAATTTCAAACGTCGGTGTTCGTCACGCGGTCGCCGAAAGCGGCCGTGACATTCCTCGTCGATGCCGCAGCCAAGCCGAACGTCACGAAGGCCGACGTGCATCTAGGAAACACGACAACTTGACCATGGCGAACCCGGTAACATCGGAATGGCCCGCGCCCGACGCGCCGATCCTCAAGATCAATGGAGTGCCGGGACGATTCTCCGACGGACTGCAAGGTGAATGTTTCTTCCAAGAGCCCATGGGCGGTTGGCGTCCGGCGGTCGATGACGGCCTATATGCAATCGAAGAACAATGTGTTCGGCTTCATGACGACCTTGCCGACCGAATATTCGGCGGCCTCGAGACCTATTATGCGCGGCTGCCGTTCGTGCCCAGTTTCCTGGCTCAGGCGGGCTTGAATTCCGAAGCCAAAGTAAGTCGCGACGATTTCGAGCAATTCCTGACGATGTTCGCCGACATGCCCGACCTCTACAAGTTCCTCTATCTTTACGACACGCGAATGCTTGTTTCGGCGATCCAGGAATGTACGAAAGAGGTCAGTCAGCTGACCGGAGAGTTCTATCGCATCCTCAACCTCGAACCCTTCTTCACGCCCGGGATCGAGCAGGAAGATGGGGTGCGCTGGAGCACGTCTCCCCAAGTCACGATGCTGAACTCGACACTCGGCTTCCTCTTCATCAGACTGCATAGCCTCCTCGACTATCTCGCCAAATTAGCTCGCGAGGTCGAAGAGCTGCACTCGGAGTTCAAATCCTATCCGAAACTGCGATGCACCAATTTCCTTTTCGGCGATCGCAAACGGCTGAGGCTGGACAAGGCGGGGACGCTGTTCGAGGCGTGCGATGAAGTGTCGGAGATCGAACTTATCCGAAATCTACTCATCCATGATGGCCTGTTGGACGACATGCCCAAGGCCTATGAAATCATAAAGGACGGGAAAGCCATCGAGCGCTTCCTCCTGATGCCCGACCGGATAAATGGACAATTCGAGCGCTTCAAGAACCGCAAGCTCTTTTACGGCGGCGAAGACAAGATCAACGAGCGCCTCGCCGGCCTCGTGCGATCCTTCATGGCGCGCCAGGTGACTACGCTCGTCCAAATTCGATCGAAGCTTGTGCCATCACTAAAGACTGTTTGAGGCGGCTCCTGCAAAGGCGAGCTGGAGAGCGCTAGCCAGCCTATCCAACGCGGGTCGGCCCGCTCTCGATTGCCGCTATTCCCTTGGCCGAGGCCCGGCCTCCTACAGTCAACCCCTATGGGGTCCCTGCGCGAGCTTGGGCCGCGGCTGCGCCGCGGTGACTGCGGCCTGTCCCCGTCCGTCGGGGCGACTGTCGAGCGGGAATGGACCCGCTCCAGGACAGGAGCCTCGATATGCCGCTTTCCACCGCCCAATCGCTCGGCTGGAGCCTCGCCCGCACGATGATGGTCATCATCGTCCTGATCGAAACCTCACAGGGCTTCGCGGTCATGCCTCTCGACGAATTCGACGGCGACCCCGCCTGTATCGTTTGCGAATATGACCCGTTCAATCGCTGATCCGCTGCGAGATTTCGCCCCAAGGTGGTTCCACTTCCGGTTCCGCCTTCGGGGCCTTTTTGCTATGTCTGCGGAGCAGATTGCGCTGTGGTGGTGGTGGAGAGCGCGTCCGACCGGAGGACGCTTGTGACCTTTATGATCATCCTCGGGACCGCGGCCGGTCTCTATCTCATCATCCTCATGTTCCGGCTCGCCTCGATCGCGCTGCCGCTCTACGCCGGCATCGGCGCCGGCTTGTGGATGCTGGGTCTGGGCTATGGCCATATCACCGCGATCGTCGCGGGGCTGCTTCTGGCTATTTTCATCCTCGTGACGGGACGCTTACTCTGCGCGATGCTCCCGCCATTCTATCGCGGCCTCGTCGTGCTCGCCTTTGCCCTTCCGGCAGGCTTTGCCGGATATCAGGCTGCAAAAGGCCTCGGCGGTCTTGCCCTTGCCGATAGCCCCGCGCTCGAGTGGCTCGGTTTTCTCGGGGCTCTGACAGCCGCGGTCGCCGCATGGCGGAGTCTCGGAACGCCGAACGACGATTGCCCGGCGCCCGATGCGATCAGGGCCGTATCATAAGCACGAGGTCATGGCTTCATCGCCCGTTTCCAGAAGCCGCCGTTCGCAATTGATCTTCCTTCCCGCAGCGCCGCACCAGCCCGGCCTCTTCAATTTGCGCGATCTGCCGGCAAGCCGCTGACGCTGGATCGCTAGCCGCAACGGCGGCGATCGCGACTTTCTTCCCCCGGCGTGCCGCCGTTCCTCGCGAGACAAGAAACTCTTGCCGCCGCCGTCCTCCGCTTTGCTCCGGGCCCAAGGGCTGCCGCGCGATCCCTTGCCGGCTGCCGATGCGCATCGAGGCCGCGCTGGTGCGGCCCGAGATGCAGAAAAGGATATCGTCATGAGCAAGATCGGCAGCTTCAAACTGGTTTCGGGAGAGTATCGCGGCCAGATCATCACCCTTTCGGTGCAGGCCAAATCGGTCCGCATCGTCCCCGAGACAAACGCCAGCGGCAATGCGCCGAGCCACCGCGTCCTCGTCGGCGACGCCGAGGTCGGTGCGGCCTGGCAGAAGACGAGCCAGGACAAACGCTCCTATCTTTCGGTCAAGCTCGACGACCCGAGCTTCGTCGCCCCGATCTTCGCCCAGCTCTTCTCGGGCGAAGAGGGCGAATATGACCTGGTCTGGACCCGTCAGCCCCGCCGCGGCGACAATTGATCCCGCATCCCATCGCCCGGCTCCGGCCGGGCGATGTTACATCCAGATTGAGCGCGATAGCGTGCGGGATCGATGCGGTTTTGCGGTAAGCAACGTCCCTTGTGCGCTGGTAACCATGTCGCCGCTCGAACATGAAACCGGCTGAAATTCCGCGGTTTATTCTCCTCAAACGGGTCGGAGGCGCGAATGGATCAGGCAGCTGGATGGCAGTCGCCATATTTTCCGAAGATATTCGAACTATATGATCGCGCGGATTTCGCGCAGGAGTTCCTGCGCCGAAGTCCCCGCTATCGTGCAGCCTATGCGGAAGCGAAATCGCTTCCCCGCCGCAGTCGGGGAGGCCGGCTCGCAGAGCTTGCCGACCGCTGGGGGTTGGTCTTTCGCCCCTGACCCCGACTTGCCCGCAGACGCCGCGCCCGCCTTGTGGCGGCCGCAGGCGTGCGCGCTTGTCGCGATAGCCGAACCCGCCGCCGCCGGCTTTGCCGCGGCGCGGCTCGCCGATCTTGTCGATGCCGCGGACGTCGCCGCGGAGCTGCTGGCGCCCGACGATTGGCATCTTGTCCTCCTCGGCGGCGGTCGGCGCTACCGTCTCTGGGTCCGGCGCTGCATCGCCAATGAGCCGCTCGCCTATGCGAGCCCGGCGGATCGGCACATAGACCTGCGCCTCGCTCTCGCCTCGGCGGTGCAGCGCGCGCTCGCCGGACGGTCTCGCCACCGTCCCGGCGGCGCCGGCCGTCCCGGCGCGACCGAACATTGGCGCCTCGTCCAATGGCTTCGCCTTCTCGACGCGATGGCCGAAGGCGCCGCCCCGCGCGACATCGCGGCGACGCTGATCTTCGAGGGCGCCCGAACCTTCTCCGCTGCCGAATGGGACGGGTCGAGCGAGCGTCGGCGAATCGCTCGCTGGCAGCGCGCCGCGATCGCGATGCGCGACGGCGGCTACAGGGCGCTCCTCGGCAGCTGATCGGGACATTCCGAGCATCGGCGCTTTGTCCGTTCCGAAACGGGTCCCTGCTTTTCCATTCTCGTCTCCTCGCTGCCGCAGCCCGCCACGGTCTTCGGCACATGCCAGGAGCCTTCCCTTGTCCTATAATGCCGCACCCATTGTCCCGCGCTATCTCAAGACGCCCGAAGCCGCCGTTCATCTCGGCCTCTCGCCGACCACCCTCGAAAAGCATCGTTGCTACGGAACGGGGCCCCGCTATCACAAGCTCGGCGGCCGCATCGTCTATGCGATTGCCGATCTCGACGCTTGGGCCGATCTCGGCCGCAAGACTTCGACATCGGACCCGGGCAATGGCTTCATCCATCCGGCACGCCCGGTGCGCCGCTGATGCGCGCGTTCGCTGCTTCGCAGCCGCGCTATCGGGATACGCCTGACAGCGCCGTGGCGGTCGGCGCGCCGTCGGCGGCCAGCGGCTTGACCGACGTTGAGCTGACCTGGATCGAGCGTCGCCTCGAGCAGTGGATTCGCTTTGGCCGCGTCGCCGCCGACCAGGTCGTCGATCGCCGAACCCGCATTTCTTCCTTCCGGCCCGGTGCGATATTCGCCTTCGTCCGCTGGACGTCGAACGACTTCGGCACGATCCATTCGAGCATTGCCATCGTCGCGGCGGTCGAGCCGGGGTCGCCTTACGCTACTTACCCCTTTGTACGTCCGGGCGGCGAACTGCTGCTGCGGGTCGACGGCTGGCCGAAGGTCGAGCAGGTTCTGAAAGCGATCGATGCGATTGAAGCCAGCGGCGTCGATCCGTGCGATGTCGCGCCCGATCATTGGCGCCACATCGGCAGCCAGCTTGCCGCGGGCTTGCCGTTTCGGGCCTATGGCCGCGACCGGCACGACGCATGGCTACGCCGCAAAGCGATCGAGTCATGACGCGGCGCTGGCTTCACGCGACGCTTGTCTCAGGCGCGCTGTTCGCCGGGCTGTTCGGCGCGGTCGCTGCGCTCGCGCCGCAGCCCAGGCTCGTCTGGAATGCGAGCGCGAGCATGCCGCTTGGCTTCTACCGCGTCGATGTCGGCCGCCACCCGGTGGCCGGCGACATCGTGCTTGCCGAGCCGCCCAAAGATGTCGCTTCGCTGCTCGCGGCCCGCGGCTATCTGCCGCGCGGCGTGCCCTTGCTGAAGCGCGTTGCCGCAGCCGAGGGCGCGCTTGTCTGCCGCAGCGGCGACTTCCTGACGATCGACGGCGCCGGCGTGGCACGCGCGCGCGATCGCGACCGGCTGGGCCGGCCGCTGCCGCGCTGGCTCGGCTGTCGCCGGCTCCAGGGCGGCGAGCTCTTTCTTCTCGGTACCGCGCCCGACAGTTTCGACGGTCGCTATTTTGGTCCGCTGCCCGCCGCCTCGGTGATCGGCACCGCGCATCCGCTGCTCACACGCGATGCACCGGGCGCGCCGCTGCGCTGGCGCCCGACCTCCCTCTCTTCCGCTTCCACCCCCGACGAAAAGGAACCCACGTCATGATCATCGGCAACTTCCAATCCGCAGACGACGGCTTTGCGGGCCAAATTCGCACGCTCCTCCTCGATGCCATGATCGCGATCGTCCCGGCGCAGCCATCCGCCGCCGAGAACGCGCCCGCGTGGCGCGTCCTGCTCGTCGAAGCCGACACCGGGATCGAGATCGGAGCGGGCTGGGAGCGGCGCGGCGAGCGCGCCGGCTCCTATATCGCGCTGCAGATCGACGACCCGGCGCTCGGCGCGCCGATAAGCGCGAACCTGCTGCGCTCGACGCAGAATGAGGACGAATATCATCTCCTCTGGTCGCGGCCGGTGCCGCGCGACAAGGCCTGAGCCGTGACGCGTCCGGCTCGCTCGGCGCGCGTCCGCGCCGCGCGCATCGCCGCCGCTTTGGTCTTCCTTGCGCCGCTTTGCTTCGTGGTCGGGGATGCGCGCGCGGCGCCGGCTGCGCCAGGCGCGGCGCATCCATATGCGACCCATGTCGCGGAAGCCTCGCTACGCTTCGGCATTCCGGAAGTCTGGATCTGGCGCGTGATGCATGTTGAAAGCCGCGGCAACGCCCGCGCTGTGTCGCATGCCGGAGCGATGGGCGTAATGCAGATCATGCCCGCGACCTGGGCCATGCTCACCGCGCGCCACCGTCTCGGCAACAATCCCTTCGACGCGCGTGCGAACATTCTGGGCGGCGCGGCCTATCTGCGCGCGATGTGGGACCGCTATGGCGACGTCCGCCTGATGCTCGCTGCCTATAACGCGGGACCCGGGCGTGCCGATTCCTATGCAGCGGGACGGCGCGGCCTCCCCGCCGAAACGATCGCCTATGTTGCAGCCATCGCGCCGACGATCGGCGCATCGAGCATCGCTCCCCTCGCTTCCGCGCCGCATCGCGAGCGCGCTGGCTGGCGCAGTTCTGCGCTTTTCGCGGGACAGGCCGACAGTGGCGATCCGGACAGCTTCGCTGCACCGGCGTTGCAGGGCGAGCCCGTCGCGGCGGCAGCTTCGCCGCCGACTGAACGTTCCCTCTCGCCTCTCTTCGTCCCGCGTTCCGGCAGCGACCGATGAGGCTCTTGTCCGAATTTGAGGCCCATGCCGCTCGATCTTGTTTCGGGCGCAGCTGGTGCGGCTGGAGGAGAAGGGAGCGAGGGCAAGATAAAAGACCTGCCAGCTCGCTGGCGGTATGTGGTTGGTTTGATGTCGCTTTTCCATATGGCACCGGCCGGGTGCGGCCATATGCTCAGCAGCTTTATCTCATAGTCTCAATGGCTTGCAATCTGGCAATGCCGTCATGAGCAACGACGACCAGGATTTTCGCGTTCGGCCGGGACGGGGGCGCGACGCCGGGGCGGGTTCGGGCCAGCGGGGCAAGCGGCTCGCCGCGCAGGTCAAGCGCGCCGCCGCGCGCTCGGGCTTTACCCGCTCACGCCCGGGCCTCGCGCGGCGTGGCGGCACCGGGCGCTATGGCCGCGGCCGGCATGCACTCGCGGCCATGCGACGCGGCCCGGCGCAGCGGCGGGTGACAGTGATGGCGCGGATCGTCCGGCACAAGGGCGCGCAGTTTCGTTCGGCGCCGCTAGGACGCCACATCGCCTATCTCGAGCGCGATGGTGTGACCCGCGACGGCCGCGACGCATCGATGTTCGACGCGGACGGCGACGCGGCTGATCGGAACGCCTTCGCCGAGCGCTGCGGCGACGACCGGCACCACTTCCGGCTCATCGTCAGCCCCGAAGATGCCGCCGAGCTGGAGGACCTCAGGCGCTTCACGCGCGATCTGATGAAGCAGATGGCGCGCGATCTCGATTCATCGCTCGACTGGGTCGCGGTCGATCATTGGAACACCGACAATCCCCACATCCATATCCTCGTGCGCGGGGTCACCGACGACGGCTCCGACCTTGTCATCGATCGGACCTATGTCGCCGAAGGCATCCGCGGACGCGCGGCGGAGATCGTCACGCTCGAGCTTGGTCCGCGCACCGAGCAGCAGATCGAAAAGGCTCAGGGGCGCGAGGTCGATGCCGAGCGCTGGACCGGCCTCGACGTCGAACTGGTCGCGCGCGGACGCGAGACCGGGGTCGTCGACCTCAGGCCTGACGGTGCGGCGGCGAATGCAGATCGACATTTGCGCGGCCGCGCGGCGCGGCTCGAGACGATGGGGCTTGCGACGAAGCTGGGACCCGGCCTCTTCCTTATCGATCCCGGCGCCGAAGCGACGCTTCGCCAGATCGGCGAACGCGGCGACATCATCAAGACAATGCATCGCGAGATGCGGGCCCAAGGATTGGCATTTGATGCCTCTGCGCTCGCGATCCACGATGGTCAGGGCGTTACCCCGATCGTGGGGCGGCTCGTGGCGCGGGGTCTCGATGACGAACTTGCGGGCTCGGCCTTCGCTATCGTCGACGGAACCGATGGTCGCACGCATCATCTGCGCTTCGCCGATCTCGAATGGACAGGCGATGCCGCGCCCGGTGCAATCGTCGAGCTGCGGCACTGGGACGGTCGCGATGGTGCGCAGCGGCTGTCGCTCGCGCTTCGCTCGGATCTTCCGCTTGCCGACCAGGTGACGGCGCGCGGGGCGACATGGCTCGACCGGCAATTGCTCGCGCGCGATCCAGTGGCGAACGCAGGCTTCGGCCGCGAGCTCCAGGATGCGCTGACCGAGCGTGCAGCCTTTCTCGAAGGGCAAGGGCTCGCACGACGGCAAGGCGGGCGACTGAGTCTCGAGTCCGGACTGATCGAGACCCTCCGTCGCCGTGATCTGGAGAGCGCGAGCGAGGCGATCGCAGCGCGGACCGGGCTCACGCACCAGCCATCGGCGCCCGGCGAGCGGATGAGGGGCATCTACCGCGAGCGGGTTACGCTCGCCTCGGGGCGCTTCGCGATGATCGACGATGGCCTCGGCTTTCAGCTCGTGCCTTGGCGCCCCGCCCTCGAGCGTCACCTCGGCAAGCAAGTCACCGGCACCATGACGGGGGCGGGCGGGATCGACTGGGCGCTGGGGCTTGGCCGCGGGATCGGCATCTGAGGAAGGAAGCAAGCAATGAACGACCGGATACTCTGGGGGCAGATCGTCATCGTCCTCACCATCGTCACCGCCGCGGTGTGGACCGCGACGCAATGGACGGCGGGAGCGCTCGGCTTCCAGCCGGCGCTCGGCGCGCCATGGTTCCGGATCGACGGCTATCCCGTCTATCCGCCGCCCGCCTTCTTCTGGTGGTGGTTCGCCTATGATGCTTATGCCCCGCCGATCTTTTACCGCGGCGCGGCAATCGCCGCATCGGGCGGCTTCCTGTCGATTATCGTCGCGATCGCAATGTCGGTCTGGCGGGCCCGCGAGCGTCGCCGCGCCGAGACCTATGGCTCGGCGCGCTGGGCGAATGAGCGGGAGATCAGAAGCGCCGGGATGCTCGGTCCCGACGGCGTGATCCTCGGCCGCTTCGCGCGCCAGTATCTGCGGCATGATGGCGCCGAGCATGTCCTCTGCTTCGCGCCCACACGTTCGGGCAAGGGGGTGGGGCTGGTCGTGCCGACGTTACTGACCTGGCCGGGGAGTTGCATCGTCCACGACATCAAGGGCGAGAATTGGCAGCTGACCGCCGGTTTTCGCGCTCTCCACGGCCGCGTCCTGCTCTTCGATCCGACCAACGCCAAGTCGGCTGCCTATAATCCCCTACTCGAAGTGCGGCGCGGCGAGTGGGAAGTGCGCGACGTGCAAAATGTCGCGGACGTGCTCGTCGACCCCGAAGGGAGCCTCGAGAAGCGCAACCATTGGGAAAAGACCAGCCACGCGTTGCTCGTCGGCGCGATCCTGCACGTCCTCTATGCTGAGGAGGACAAGACGCTCTCCGGTGTGGCGGCCTTCCTGTCCGATCCGCGCCGCCCGATCGAAGCCACCCTCTACCGGATGAAGCAGGCGAAGCATCTCGGCGACCGGGTGCATCCCGTCGTGGCCGCGGCGGCGCAGGAGCTCTTGAACAAGAGCGAGAATGAACGGTCGGGCGTGCTCTCGACCGCCATGTCCTTCCTCGGCCTCTATCGCGATCCGGTGATCGCGAAGGTCACGGGGAGCTCGCAGTGGCGGATCGCCGACCTGATGGAGGGCGGCGCACCCGTGTCGCTCTACCTCGTCGTCCCGCCCGGCGACATCAGCCGGACCAAGCCGCTGATGCGCTTGATCTTGAACCAGATCGGTCGTCGCCTCACCGAAGAGCTCAATCCCGCAGCACGGCCGCGCCGCCTGCTTCTCATGCTCGACGAGTTTCCGGCGCTCGGGCGGCTCGATTTTTTCGAGAGCGCGCTCGCCTTTATGGCAGGCTATGGGATCAAGGCCTTTCTGATTGCCCAGTCGCTCAACCAGATCGAGAAGGCCTATGGCCTCAACAATGCCATTCTCGACAATTGCCATGTGCGGGTGAGTTTCGCGACGAACGACGAGCGTACGGCCAAGCGCATTTCCGACGCGCTCGGCACGGCGACCGAGCAGCGGGCGATGAAGAATTACGCGGGTCACCGCCTGTCACCTTGGCTTGGCCATTTGATGGTTTCGCGCACCGAGACCGCCCGTGCGCTGCTCACGCCCGGCGAGGTCATGCAGCTCCCGCCCGGCGACGAGATCGTGATGGCCTCGGGGCTGCCACCCATCCGCGGGCAAAAGGCGCGCTATTATGCCGACCCCCGTCTCGCGCGGCGGATATTGCCACCGCCAAAGCCGGATTATGGCGGGGTGGTTCGGGCCGACGACTGGACAGCGATGCAGGCATCGGGTGAGAAAGGCGAGCCAGCGGCAGTTGCCGATCCGGAAGAGGATTCGGCCAATGGCGGGATCCGGCAGGAACCCGAACTTCCGCTGCATGAGGATATCGCGCCGCCACCCCCGCCGGCGCTTGGCGAATTCGATTTCGGCGAAGACGACACCCAGGGCGACGCCGCCCGCCTGCGCGCGGCAGCGGATCGGCGCATGGCCCGCAACGCGCGAACCGCTTCGCTCGATCCGGGTGACGGAATCGACCTGTGAAGCACGGCCATGTCAAACAGACCTTCCGGCTCGACGCCGAGCTCGTCCGCCTCGTTGCCGAGCGCGCCCAGCAACGGCGGCTGACGCGGACCGAGATCGTCGAGGCGGCGCTGGCGTCGCTTCTGACCCCCGACCATGACGAGCGCCTTGAGGCAATGGTGACGAGGCGGCTCGACCGGATGGGCCGCCAGCTCGATCGGATCGAATGGCAGGGCGAGCTGGTCGGCGAGACATTGGCATTGCTCGTTCGCCACTGGCTTACCAACAGCGCCCCATTGCCGGATGATGCTCTTGGGGCTGCTCAGGCGACGGGGAAGCGGCGGTGGGAGGCTTTTGTCACCGCGCTTGCGCGCCGGATGGAATGCGGGCCTAGACTCCGGGGCGAATTGTCGGAGGATGTCAAAAGCGAGTGACTATTTGCTCTTGTTTGGCTTCTGACTGTCGATGAAGGCGATCCGTCGATCGATCAGGGCTTTCTGCTCGACGAGCTTGCTGCGCTGGGCGGGCAGTTTGAGGTAGGCAAGCAACGCAGCGTGATTTGCGAGATCGCCCCCCTGAAATATCCAGTGATTTAAGTGCCGGCTGAGGAGCAAGCGGAGAAACTGGCAGAGATGGTGGAGGTCGTCGCCGGGCCCGCCGGCATGCACATAGTCGTTTCGCAAGCGGGCGATATGTTCGAGCTTCCATTTTGATAGGGCTGCGTCCGGCTCAGCGAAGAGAACACGTTCAAGGACTTTTTCGTTCGATCGACCCTTGGCATCTGCCTCGACGTACAGCTGTTCCAAGGACGACCAATAGCGGAGCAGCCTGTGGCTGCTATCGCGCGAGGAGAACCCATCCTGCATCAGCATGATTGACCGGGTAAGGACGTCCCGAAACGGATGATTGGAAAGAGCTTTGAGCGCATGCCGAACATAAGGCACGACTTCGAGAATTCGGGACATGGCAGGCGGGTAGCGCTTCCACGCATCCTCATCATAGTCCGGATTGTACCAGATGCGGTCATCGCCCCGGAAGGATCGCCGCTCGAACAAGAATTGGTTTGGCCCGAGCCAGAGGCTCCCTTCGGTCCAGTTTCTCCCACCCCACCAAGTCATGCGTCCATATGTCTCGCGGAGATTTATGAGTCCCTGGACGAGTTGCAGTGCGTCCATCATCCGGTCGACGGCCCTGTCTTCGTCCCGCTCGTCGCAAGAGAGGATGATGTAACCGAAATTCCGCGGCTCCCACGGATTGATGCGTCCCACACCATTCAAAAGATAATCGTCGAGGCGAAGCCACGCCGGCAATTGGGTGGCAGTGCGAATGGTTATGCCCTGCCAAGTGAGCCGAAATCCTGGCCTGCCGGCCATATCCTTCGCCCGAAACTTCGTCCACATCGTGAACTTCCGCTCGCGGACCGCCAAGTTCTCGCGGTGGATGTGGTTCGCGCGCTCGACCATCGCTTCTGCGGTCAGAGGCCCCAGGTGGCGGCATTGTCGCAGCGCTTTTCCGAATAACGAGATGGCCTCGGAGCGGCTAATCGCGGGTGTTACCGAAAAGGCGTCGGGGAGGATTTCAAACAACTCATCGAAGTCCAGTCTCGTGTAGCTGAGGCCGCCCTCTGTAAGCTCGGTGTTTTCTTCGATCTCGCGAAAGAGCGCGCGCAAAGCCTCGTCCGAGACATATTTCTTCGAGCGGGTAATTGGCATGCTCCATAACCCCAAGCCTGCTGGCCGATCTGCCTATCATTTGTTGAGGGCCGTATCGGTATCTCCAAGCCGTAGCCTATTCCACGCCTTGGGAAAAATAGGCGAGGAGCCGGTGGGAAATGACCGGCTCCAATTTGATGATGCTGCGCCGCCCGTCGATAGGATCGGCGATGCGTCGCAAGATTCCCGCGTCGCAGAGCTTTTGCGCCAGGCGTAGCGCGCTGCTCATTGGGATGCTGACCGCTACGCAAAGTGAACTGATCGAGAGATCCTTGCCCTTGCACTCGTGAATAAAGAGATCGACGAGCATCTCCCAGGCGGGATCGCCGAAAAGTTCCGGTGCGCCGACGAGTTGTTGCCGCAGGAAGCGGCGGCGAACGAGCGCCTCAGCGTTCGCGAGCGCGAGGTCCGTGTCCCCGGTGCCTTGCGGAGGTTCCGGGGATCGGAGTGTGTAGGACATCGAGGTGGGCACCTGTCCCGCCATGGCATCGCGGCTGATGATGTGATGCGCATAGGCCGAGGTCACGATGATATGATCGACGATCTCGATGTCGAGCGACCGGGAAATTTGGTCGAGGCGCCGGGTCACTAGAATATCGTCCTCGCTCGGCGTGGGGTCGCCGCTTGGATGGTTGTGGGCAAGGATAAGTCCCGCCGCATTATGCTCGAGAGCGCGGCGGAATATCGTCCTCGGGTGGACCGCCACTTGGCTCAGGCCGCCATTCTGCAGTCGCTCGTCCGCTATCAGCCGCCGGGAACTGTCGAGGAAAAGCACCCGTAGCGTTTCGTCGGCAAGCGAACCCATCGACGCGATGAGATAGCGCCGAAGTTCGAGGCTAAACGGGTCGATCGCGATTCCGCGCAGGTCGCCGGCCATGGTCTCGAGCGCGGCATCCCGCGCACCGATGATCAACGATATGACCGGCGAGGCATCCCCAAGTACGCGGCGAAGCGCTTCAGGCGCCGCAGACCAGATGCGGCCTATGCTCTGGAATTCCTCGAGAAGCGTTGCGGCTATCCGCTCGCAATTTTCCGGTTCGACGGCACTGACGAGCCGCGCCAAGACCGATCGCTGCCGTTCCGTTTGACCCGAAGTTGATGCCGCCAGGTTGCGGCGATGAGCAGTGGAGGGACCAGCCAAGAGGTGGTCACCTGCATGATCAGATATGCAGCAGGATGAAGTGCAAAGTCGAAGGTGCGACTGAGATGGGCAAGTAGAGGGAGAATATGGAGGGCCGCCGCAATCATCGGCCAGAACCGATAGGCTATCAACGCGAGGAACATCGTGGAACTCGCCCCGAAGAGATCTATCGCGAGATGGCCGACGTCCAGGCTCGCATATTCTGGCGGTATGAGCAGGTGGAGCGCTTGGTCTGACGCGATCATCATCGCCGCGATCAACGCCATCGCCCGTTCCGGTCCGCCACCCCTTCGCAGGGCGTAGACGATTGCCACGAGCATGAAGATCAGGAATGCCGCAATGCGCATCCTCATCCTTTTCCATGCTCATGGCTCTCGGTCAAACGAGCTCAGGCGGCCGCGGTAAGCGGTACGACATTCGAGCGGCCGGTCTTCGGGCATTCGTGAAGGTCATAGCCCGCGGTTTCCCGGCCGATGTCGACGAGATCGCCATGGACGCGGTGGATGTCGCCGCTGAGGTCCACGAGCGCGAGCTGAGCCGTCGCCAGCCGGCGGATGGTGGCATGACCCTTGACGACCGGAACGCCCGGTGTGTCGCGCCGAGCGGCAACGACGCTGCTCATGAGAGTGGAAATCGTGATTAGCGTATCGTCAACGCTGGTTTCAGCTGCGGTTACATCTTGCTGAAGACGTACGGCGGTGGGTGCGAGTTCGTTGGACATGACTTCTCCTGTTCCGGAGGCGGCATCCGCTCCGGCCTGTTCAGCGACAATGGAAGGGGTCAGCGAGTAAGCAGCTCGGTAAGCGTCTGCCCGATAGACAGTCCGCCAAGCCCTATCAGGACGATGACGCCGACCACCGTCAACGTGATCCCGATACGTGCAGCCGAACTATGGTCGGGCCTCAACAAATCCCCGAACGGAGAGCGATTGCTCGATAGCCTGCCCCGCATTTCGGAACTGTCGTGCAATTCCATCAGGTTGGGCGGGCTTCCGTCTGGGAATTCGGATCGCACCAATGCCGGCGCCAAGGGAACACCCACCGCGTCGTATGTCATTCGGTCGTATGTTTGCTTCAGCCGGCGATAGATCACAGCAGTCTCGTTTCGATCAGCCGCGCCGAGGACATCGCGCGCCGTGGTGAGCCGCTGGTCGACGGTGTGCTTCGAAATATCGAGCAACCGGGCAATCTCTTTCGAGGTCTTGTGTTCGATGAGCAGGTCGAGGCAGGCGCGCTGCTTCTCGGTCAGGCGGCTCCAGCGATCTTCCTCGTCAATTGGGTGCGACCCCGAATCATCCATGGTCCCACTCTTGTCACAAAGCCGCCGAGTGCAAGTCACAACGGGGTGAGTCGCGGCGAGTTCGTTCCGAATTGAAGAGAAGCGGCTTTCCTAACGCCTGTCTTTCTTTCCTGTTGTTTGACGCACGCAAATCCCTGTTGAAACGGGACCTTTTCTGCGTCTCTTACTCATCCCCGTCGAGCCGGGCGCAGGTGCCCCGGACAGAAGAACGGGGACATTTATGGGCGCAGAACCGATCCGGCTGGCAGCACAGGGCCGCGGCGCCCGGATGCTGCGCACCGCGCTCGGCGGCGCCATCGCCGAGTGGCTCGCGGACCCCCGCGTCATCGAGGTCATGCTCAATCCCGACGGTCGCCTTTGGGTCGACCGCCTCGGCCACGGCATCGCCGACAGCGGCATTTCGCTGTCCGCCGCCGACGGCGAACGGATCATCCGGCTCGTCGCCCATCATGTCGGCGCCGAGGTGCATGCCGGCGCGCCACGCGTCTCGGCCGAGCTTCCCGAAAGCGGCGAACGCTTCGAGGGCCTGCTGCCTCCCGTGGTTGCCGCCCCGACCTTTGCGATCCGCAAGCCCGCCGTCGCCGTCTTCTCTCTCGGCGATTATGTCGCGGCCGGGATCATGGCCGCGGATGCGGCCGAGGTCCTTCGCCGCGGGGTCGCCGACCGGCTGAACATCCTCGTCGCCGGCGGCACCGGGACGGGCAAGACCACGCTTACCAACGCCCTGCTGGCCGAGGTCGCCAAGACGACGGACCGCGTCGTCCTGATCGAAGATACCCGCGAGCTGCAATGCGCGGCGCCGAACCTCGTCGCGATGCGGACCAAGGATGGCGTCGCTTCGCTCTCGGACCTGGTGCGCTCGTCTCTGCGGCTGCGCCCCGACCGCATTCCGATCGGCGAAGTCCGCGGCGCCGAGGCGCTCGACCTGCTCAAGGCCTGGGGTACGGGCCATCCGGGCGGCATCGGTACGATCCATGCCGGCAGCGCGGTCGGCGCGCTCCGCCGCATGGAGCAGCTGATCCAGGAAGCGGTGATCTCGGTCCCGCGTGCGCTCCTCGCCGAGACCATCGATCTCATCGCCGTGCTGGTCCGCGACGGCACCGGCCGCCGGCTTGCCCAACTCGCGCGCGTCGAGGGGCTCGACCCCGCAACCGGCGACTATCGCGTTGCCCAGCTCATCACCCCCGAAGGAGAAACCCGATGATCCATGCCTGCCGGCATGTCGCGCACCGCGCCATGCTTTGTTCGACCGCGCTTTTCGTCGCGCTCGCCGTCTCCGCGCCCGCGCGCGCCGGCGGCTCGTCGATGCCATGGGAAGCGCCGCTGCAATCGATCCTCGAGAGTATCGAGGGGCCGGTAGCCAAGATCGTGGCGGTGATCATCATCATCGTCACCGGGCTCAGCCTCGCGTTCGGCGACACCTCGGGCGGCTTCCGGCGCCTCGTGCAGATCGTGTTCGGCCTGTCGATCGCCTTCGCGGCGTCGAGCTTTTTCCTGTCCTTCTTCTCCTTCGGCGGCGGGGCGCTGGTCTGATGGAGGAGGTCCCGGGCTTCTTCGCGCCGGTGCATCGCGCGCTCGCCGAGCCGATCCTGCTCGGCGGAGCGCCGCGATCGCTTGCCATCGTCAATGGCACGCTCGCCGGCGCGATCGGCCTCGGGCTTCGCCTGTGGATCGCGGGCCTCGCGATCTGGGCGATCGGCCATGCGCTCTCGGTCTGGGCCGCGCGCCGCGATCCCCAGTTTGTCGACGTCGCCCGGCGCCACCTCAAATATCCTGTCTGGATGCGGCCATGATGAACCTTGCCGAATATCGCTCGAAATCTGCCCGCCTCGCCGATTTTCTCCCTTGGGTCGCGCTCGTGGGCGAGGGCGTGGTGCTGAACAAGGATGGCTCGCTGCAGCGCACGGCGCGCTTTCGCGGCCCCGACCTCGACAGCGCCACGCCCGCCGAACTGGTCGCCGTCACCGCGCGGCTCAACAATGCGCTGCGGCGCCTGGGGTCGGGGTGGGCGGTGTTCGTCGAAGCGCAGCGCGTGCCCGCGAGCGACTATCCGCAATCGGAGTTTCCCGATCCGGCCTCGGCGCTGGTCGATATGGAGCGCCGCGAGCAGTTCCGGGAGGAAGGGGCGCATTTCGAGAGCCGCTATTATCTGACCCTTCTGTGGATGCCGCCGGCGGAGGATGCCTCGCGCGCGGAAGGCTGGCTTTATGAGGGCATGGCGCGTTCGGGCGTCGATTCGCGCGAACATGTCGCGAGTTTCACCGACCGGACGAACCGCCTGCTCCATCTCGTCGAAGGCTTCATGCCTGAAGCCGAATGGCTGGATGATGCCGGAACGCTCACCTATCTGCACGCCACCGTCTCGACCAAGCGGCAGCGGGTGCGTGTTCCCGAAACCCCCGTCTATCTCGATGCCCTGCTGACCGACGAGCCGCTCGCCGGCGGGCTTGAGCCGCGGCTCGGCCGCCAGCATCTGCGAACGCTGACGATCACCGGCTTTCCCTCCTCGACGTGGCCGGGGCTGCTCGACGATCTCAACCGGCTCGCCTTCGCCTACCGCTGGTCGACGCGCGCGATCATGCTCGACAAGACCGACGCGACCAAGCTGCTGACCAGGATCCGGCGGCAATGGTTCGCCAAGCGCAAGTCGATCGCGGCGATCCTGAAGGAGGTGATGACCAACGAGCAGTCGGTGCTGATGGACAGTGACGCCTCGAACAAGGCGGCCGACGCCGACGTCGCGCTTCAGGAACTCGGCGCCGATCATGCGGGGATCGCCTATGTGACCGCGACGGTCACGGTCTGGGATGCCGACCCGGCGCTCGCGGCGGAGAAGCTCCGGCTCGTTGAGAAGGTGATCCAGGGTCGCGACTTCACCTGCACGATCGAGGGCATGAACGCGATCGAGGCGTGGCTCGGAAGCCTTCCCGGCCATGTCTATGCCAATGTCCGCCAGCCCCCCATTTCCACCCTCAATCTCGCCCACCTGATCCCCCTCTCGGCGGTGTGGGCGGGGGCGGAACGGGACGAGCATTTCGGTGACGCCCCCTTGCTGTACGGCAAGACCGAAGGCTCGACCCCGTTCCGTCTTTCGCTGCATGTCGGTGACGTTGGACATTGCCTCGTCGTCGGCCCGACCGGCGCCGGAAAGTCGGTGCTGCTCGCCGCCATGGCGATGCAATTCCGGCGCTACGCCGGCGCGCAAATCTTCGCTTTCGATTTCGGCGGCTCGATCCGGGCCGCGGCGCTCGCCATGGGCGGCGACTGGCAGGACCTCGGCGGCGCCTTGCACGACGGCGAAGGCGGGGTGGCGCTCCAGCCGCTCGCGCGGATCGACGAGGCGGCCGAACGCAGCTGGGCCGCCGAATGGCTCGCCGCGATGCTTGTGGGCGAAGGGGTCGATATCGATCCGGCCGCGAAAGAGCATATCTGGTCGGCGCTGACGTCGCTCGCGACGGCGCCGGTCGGTGAGCGCACGCTCACCGGGCTGGCTGTGCTGCTGCAGTCGATCGAACTCAAGCAGGCGCTTGCGCCTTATCTGGTTGGCGGCCCATGGGGCCGGCTGCTCGACGCCGACGAGGAAAGGCTCGGCGAGGCACGCGTGCAGGTCTTCGAAACCGAAGGGCTTGTCGGCGCGGCCTCGGCAGGCGCGGTCCTCTCCTATCTGTTTCACCGCATCGCGGGGCGGCTCGACGGCGCGCCGACGCTCATCATCATCGACGAGGGCTGGCTCGTCCTCGACAGTCCCGCTTTTGCGGCGCAGCTGCGCGAATGGCTGAAGACGCTGCGCAAGAAGAATGCGAGCGTGATCTTCGCAACCCAGAGCCTCGCGGACATCGAAACCTCCAGCATCGCGCCCGCGATTATCGAAAGCTGCCCGACGCGCATCTTCCTGCCCAACGAGCGTGCGCTCGAACCGCAGATCGCGCGCATCTACGAGCGCTTCGGCCTCAATGACCGGCAGGTCGAGATTTTGAGCCGGGCGACCCCGAAGCGCGACTATTATTGCCAGTCGCGACGCGGGAACCGCCTTTTCGACCTCGGGCTCGGCGAAGTCGCTCTCGCCTTCACCGCCGCCTCATCGAAGACCGATCAGACGCGCATCGGCGAGCTGTTCGCTGCGCACGGCCGCGCCGGCTTCGCCGCAGCCTGGCTCTCCCACCGCAAGCTCGAATGGGCGGCCGAGCTGCTCCCCACCATCGCCGTCCCCAATCAGGAGTCCCCCCAATGAAGAAGAATCTCGTCCGCTTCGCCCTCGCTTCGGCGCTCGTTCTGCCGGTCGCGGCCGGGCCGATGCTGACGTCCCCCGCCAGCGCGCAGCTTGGCGGCATCGTCCACGATCCGCGCAATTATTCGCAGAATATCCTGACCGCCGCGCGCACGCTCGAGCAGATCAACAACCAGATCAAGCAGCTGCAGAACCAGGCGACGTCCCTGCTCAACGAGGCGCGCAATCTCCAGAGCCTGCCGGTCTCGACGCTTAGCGAGCTGCAGGCGCAGGTCGACCAGACCCGTCAACTGCTCAAGGAAGCCGAGGGCATTGCCTATGACGTGACCGACATCCGCAAAGGCTTCGAGCAGCGCTACAAGGGCACTGCCTTCTCGGGGCCGGCCGCCGATATGGTCGCCAATGCCGAGGCGCGCTGGAAGGACAGCGTTGGCGCCTTCGAGGACGCGATGAAGGTGCAGGCCGGCATCGTCTCGAACATGGGCGGCACCCGCACGTCGATCGCGACGATCGTCGGCGCAAGCCAGTCGGCGACCGGCGCACTGCAGGCGGCGCAGGCGGGTAATCAGCTGCTCGCGATCCAGTCGCAACAGATCACCGACCTCGCCGCGGTGATGAGCGCGCAGGGCCGCGCCGAAATGCTTGCAGCGGCGCGCGCGGCTGCCGCCGAAGCCGAAGGGCGCGAACGCTTCCGCCGCTTCCGCAAGGGCAATTGAGATGGGCCGGGCGGGCGGGCTCGTGATGGCGGCAATCGTCCTGGGCCTTGCGCTGGCCCTTGCCCTCATCGCCGCGCAGGATCCGCCCGCGCCCCGTGCGTCCGCTCCCCCGATCTCCGGAGCGGACGCACCCCCCGACTTCGGCGACACGCTCCGTCGCTGCCGCATCGTCACCGAACCCGACGCGACATGCGAGGCGGCCTGGGAGGCGAAGCGGCGCCATTTCTTTCGTTCCGGAAGGCCTGAGCAATGAACGACACTGGCGTCATCGACAATTTCCTTTCGGTCTTCTCGACCTACATCGACAGCGGCTTCGGGCTGCTCGGCGGCGAGGTCGGCTTTCTGTCCTCGACCTTGATCGTGATCGATGTGACGATCGCCGCGCTCTTCTGGGCCTGGGGGACCGACGAGGATGTCCTCCAGCGCCTCGTCAAGAAGACGCTCTACATCGGCGTCTTCGCCTTCATCATCGGCAATTTCCAGGCGCTCAGCGTCATCCTGCTCGAAAGCTTCGCAGGGCTTGGGCTGAAGGCGAGCGGCGGCGGACTCGCGATCGGCGACTTCATGCGCCCCGGCATGATCGCCGCGACCGGTCTCGACGCCGCCGAGCCCTTGCTCGATGCGACCGCCGACCTTGTCGGCCCGGTCGGGCTCTTCACCAACTTCGTCCAGATCCTCATCCTGCTGATCGCCTGGGTGATCGTCGTGCTCGCCTTCTTCATTCTCGCAGTGCAGGTCTTCGTCACCATTTTGGAATTCAAATTGGTGACGCTCGCAGGCTTCGTCCTGCTGCCCTTCGCTTTCTTCAATCGCACCGCCTTCATGGCCGAGCGGGTACTCGGCCATGTCATCTCCTCGGGCATCAAATTGCTCGTCCTTGCTATGATCACCGGGATCGGCGTCACCCTTTTCGAGCGCTTCATGCAGGGCGGACTCGGCACCGAGCCCGATATCCGCGAAGTGATGGCAATCGCACTCGGGGCGCTGACCCTGCTCGGACTTGGCATCTTTGGACCGAGTGTTGCCAATGGCATCGTCGCTGGCGGTCCGCAGCTGGGAGCAGGCGCCGCTGCCGGCACCACGCTCGCCGCCGGTGCGACGATTGCCGCAGGCGCGGCGGGGGCGACGCTCGCGACAGGTGCCGCTGCGTCGATGGCCGGGAAGGGAGCAGCGGGAGCCTCGCGGGCCGCCGGATCGGCCTCGGCCTCCTATGCGCGCGGCGCGGCCGGAAAAAGCGGAATGCGCGCTTTCGGAGCGGGCATGGCCAATGTGGCACGCGACGCGGCAAGCGGAGCTGGATCGCCGCTGCGCCAGGCCGCAGCGCGCCTCCGCCAGAACTTTGCCGCGGGACAGGCCGGGAAGGCGACGCCTGCTCCCGGCGCCGACGCTTCGGCACCGCCGACATGGGCCGCGGCGATGAAGCGGCGGCAGGCGATTACCTCCGGCGCCACGATCGGCGCGCAGACACTGAAGCAAGGCGACAGCCATGGCGCCGGCTCATCCCCCGACATCAGCCAGAAGGATTGAGACCATGTTCCGACGACCGCACCAACATTATGGCAAGAGCCCCGAACCGGTGACCCCTTATCAGCGCGCCGCGCAGGTCTGGGACGACCGCATCGGATCGGCGCGCGTCCAGGCGAAAAACTGGCGGCTCGCCTTCTTCGGGTGTCTGGTCGTGTCGGGCGGTCTCGCCGCCGGGCTCGTCTGGCAGGCTTCGCGCGGAACGATCACGCCCTGGGTGGTGGAAGTCGACCGGCTTGGCGAAGCCCGCGCCGTCGCCCCCGCCGATGGCGACTATCGGCCGGCCGATCCGCAGATCGCTTTCCACCTCGCGCGCTTCATCGAACATGTCCGATCGATCCCCGCCGATCCGGTGGTTCTGCGCGCCGACTGGCTCAGCGCCTATGACTTTGCGAGCGCCAGTGGCGCGCAGGCGCTCAACGATTATGCGCGCACCAACGATCCCTTTGCCGAGGTCGGCAAGGTCCAGGTCGCGGTCGATGTCTCGAGCGTCATCCGCGCGTCCAAGGACAGCTTCCGCATCGCATGGAGCGAGCGCCGCTATCAGGACGGCAGTCTGATCGAGCGCTCGCGCTGGTCGGCGATCGTCACCGTCACGATCCAGCCGCCACGCACCCCAGACGCCCTGCGCAAGAACCCGCTCGGGCTTTTTGTCACCGCTATCAACTGGTCGAAGGAACTCAGCCAATGACGCTATATCAGCCGCTCCCGCTCGCCCTCGGAGCCATGCTCTTCCTGCTCGCCGCGCCTGCCGCCGCGGGCGATTCCGGCGACCCGCGCCAGCGCGTCGGCCGCGCCAATGCCGAGGCCCGCGTTCAGCCCGACCGCCAAGGCTATCGCAACGCGATCCAGCAATATGCATGGTCCGAAGGGGCGCTGTTCCAGGTCTATGCCGCGCCGGGGCAAGTCACCGACATCGTCCTGCAAGAAGGCGAACAGCTCGTCGGTCCGGGGCCGGTCGCTTCGGGCGATACCGTGCGCTGGATCATCGGCGACACGGTGAGCGGTGCCGGCGCGCGGCGGCGCGTGCATATCCTCGTGAAGCCCACCCGGTCGGACATCATGACCAACATGGTCATCAACACCGATCGTAGAACCTATCATGTCGAGCTGCGCGCGACCGCCGCGGCTTATATGGCCTCGGTATCCTGGACCTATCCGGCCGATGAGCTGATCGCGCTGCAGGCGGCGGAGGCCGAGGCGGCGCGCCTCGCACCCGTCGCAGGGGCGATCGATCTTGCGGCGCTCAACTTTCGGTACCGGATCGGCGGTGACAAGACGGCGTGGCGGCCTGTGCGCGCCTTCGACGACGGGCGTCAGCTCTTCATCGAGTTTGGCGAGGATATCGCCACCGGCGACATGCCGCCGCTGTTCGTGCTCGGCGCCAAGGACGAAGCCGAGTTGGTCAACTACCGCGTACAGGGGCGCTACATAATCGTCGATCGCCTGTTCGAGCGCGGCGAGCTTCGGCTCGGCGCCGGCAAGCAGGCGCGCGTCGTCCGGATCGAGCGCGAAATCGCGCGCCGCCGGGGGCGGTCGTGACGGTCCCCGCCGATCGGACGGCCCTGGAGGCCGAAGCGCCGGGCGATGACGAGGGTTTGACCCCCGGCCATGATGCCGATGCCTTCCGGCTGCGCGGCGAGCCGCCGCGCGTCATGCGCCTGTCGCGCAAGACGATGGCCATCATCGGCGCCGTTGGATGCACCGCAATCGGCGGGGCGCTGCTCATCGCTTTGCAGCCAAGGGCAGCGAAGACGCCTGAGAATCTTTATTCGGTCGATGGGGCCAACAAGGCCGAGGTCGTGACGGGCGCGCCCGCCGATTATGGCAAGATCCCGAAACTCGGGCCGCCGCTTCCCGGCGATCTCGGGCGCCCGATCGTCGCCGCGCAGCAGAATGGCGAGGCCATCCCCGTGCCACCGATGGGTCCTCCGCCGCCCGGCGGTCGATCTCCCGTCGACGAGGCGCGCGAGCGGGCGCGGCAGGAGCGCCAAGCCGCGACAGCGAGCCAGCTCTTTCTGGGTCGCGGCGCCGCGACCAGTCCAGCCGCCGAGGCGCTCGGCGCGCTCGACCTGCCCGCTCCCGCGGGCGAAACGGCTCTACAGACCCCGGCAGCGGCGCGGCGCGCCTTTCTGGATGGCGGGCCAGCGGCGCCGTTCGAAAGCGCCGAGCGCCTCCGCGAGGCTTCCTCGCCCTATGTGCTTCAGGCCGGCAGTCTCATCCCTGCGGCGCTGATCACCGGAATCCGGTCCGACCTTCCCGGGCAGGTGACCGCACAGGTCACCCAGAATGTCTATGACAGCCCGACCGGGCGCATCCTGCTCATTCCGCAAGGTGCGCGCCTTGTCGGCGAATATGACAGCGAGATCGCCGCAGGGCAGGAGCGCGTGCTGCTCGCTTGGGACCGGCTGATCCTGCCGGGAGGGCGATCGATCAGGCTCGACCGCCAGCCGGGCGTCGATGCGCGGGGCATGGCCGGCCTCGCCGACCGTACCGATCATCATTGGGGATCGGTCCTGGGTGGCGCGCTGATCTCCACCTTGCTCGGCATCGGCGCCGAACTAGGCTCGGACGGCGATGACGCGCTTCTACGGGCACTTCGCGACGGGTCGCAGGATACGGCCAACCAAGCGGGTCGGCGGCTCGTCGAGCGCCAGATGAACCTCCCCCCGACTCTCACCATTCGTCCCGGTTACGCGCTCCGCGTCCTCGTTACCCGCGATCTGATCATCGACCCCGAGGGAGGCGCGCGATGAGTAAACTCAGACTAGGACCTATCGCCGACGACAAGCCCGTGAAGCTCGCGATCGAATTGCCGGGTGCCCTGCACCGCGAGCTGGTCGCCTATGCCGAAGTGCATGCGAAGGCAACAGGCCTCGCCAAGCCCATGTCGCCCGAGAAGATAGCCGTTCCTATGATCGAGCGTTTTATAGCGACCGACCGCGGCTTCGCGACCGAACGTCGCCGGCGCTAAAGCATGGGGCAACACCTGCCGGGCCAGACGGGTTGGAGCCGACAACCGATAGTTGCGACTGCATCGCCCTATATGCCCGATCTGAAAACTGGTAATGGCTTGTCGCAAGCAAGTATTGACCTTCAGGCAGGCGTCGCCGTATATCGTTTCTGTCAAACGACGCAGGGCCACTGTGATACCTGCGCAAGGAGTGGATGCGGATGAGCGACGGCCCGAGCGGCTTCCTTTCGCCCTATCGGGTTTTGGATGTTACCAATCACAGGGGTCTCCTGGCTGGGCATATGCTGGCGCAGCTTGGCGCCGATGTCGTTCAAATGGAACCAATCGGAGGCAGCGATGGCCGGCGTCAGCCCCCTTTCGCTTCCGATTGGAGCGCAGAAGACAGCTCCTTCTACTGGGCAGCCTATGCCTCGGGGAAGCGTTCGATCCTCTGCGATCCGGAGACTGATCCGGACATGTGGGCGCGGCTTCTGGGATCGGCCGACATTCTGCTGGAGTCCGCTGCTCCCTGCGATGGTCGCCCGGACTGGCTCGATCCCGCTGCGGTCGCCGCGCTCAATCCAAGATTGGTTCATGTATCGATAACGCCATATGGCTTGACGGGTCCCAAAAGGGACTGGCTGGATAGCGAACTGACGCTCTGGGCAGCGGGCGGGCCGTTGCTCCTCACCCGCGACAACGAAGGACGGCCGCTGCGGATTAGCGCACCCCAAGCGTATCTCCACGGCGCAGCAACCGCAGCCGGGGCCGCTTTGGTGGGCCAGGCCGAGCGACTCCGAAGCGGGACAGGTCAGCACATCGATCTGGCCATCCTCCAGACTCTTCCGCAGTGTACGTTGGGCGCTGTTATCGCCGCGTCGATCGGCCACGAGAATTTCGTACCCCGACCGGGATCCACATTATCGGGCGGCAAAGGCGGGCCAATGGATCTTAGCGGGAGCGGCTCGCTGACCCGGCGATCGAAGTGGCCGATTGCCGACGGGCTTGCGGAAATGCATCTGGCGATGGGACCCGCGACTGGTCCGTCGACCAACAAATTGTTTGCATGGATGATCGAGGAAGCCGCACTTCCGGAGATCTTTCACGACTGGGACTGGACGACGCTACACGGACGGCTCGAAAGCGACATCAGCTGGGAAATGCTCGAGGAGGCTCGCCGCCATGTGTCGGCCTTCCTCGCGCGATTCCGCAAGAGGGACCTCATGCAGATCGCGCTCGACCGTGGCATCCGCATCGCGCCGATCGAAACCATCGCCGATCTTCTGGCAAGCGAACAGTTTGCGGCGCGAGGCTATCTCGCGACGGTCGCGGGTCCCGAAGGAGCCTATTCGCTGCCATGGGGCTTTGGCGGCGATTGCCCTGGCGGGTTCGCGCGGCCCACTGCCGCGCCGAGACTGAATGCCGACCGAGATCAGATCCTCGACCAATGGTCGGCGGTTCGTCGTCCGGCTGAAAGCGCGACCGAGCCATCACTTCAACCCCTCGCCGGCCTCAAGGTGCTCGACCTGGCCTGGGTCGTGGCTGGGCCGCTTATCGGCCGCAACCTCGCCGACTATGGCGCGACGGTTATCCGGATTGAGTCAGCGAAGCGTGTCGAGACGGCGCGATTGATGGGTCCGTTTCCAGCGGGCGAATATGATGTGCAGCGGTCCGCACTTTATGAGACCTGCAACGCCGGAAAACTCGGGCTGTCGCTCGATCTGTCCAAACCGGAAGCACGCGACATCGTGCGATCACTGGCGCGCTGGGCCGATGTTCTGGTCGAATCCTTCACGCCGGGGCAGATGGCGCGCTGGGGCCTGTCTTATGAAGCGCTGGCGAAGGATAATCCGGGTCTGGTCATGGTCAGTACGTCACTGACCGGCCAATCAGGACCGTTCGCCAGCTACTCGGGCTACGGCAACCATGGCGCAGCGATCGCTGGCTTCCAGAATCTCGTGGGGATGGAAGGGGCGACTCCGGTCGGACCCTATGGCCCTTACACGGATTTCGTCGCGCCGCGCTTCGGTATCCCCGCCACGTTAGCCGCGCTGGACTATCGTCGACGTACCGGTAGGGGATGCTGGCTAGACGTGTCGCAGACCGAAGCTGGCGTCCAGTTCCTTGCTGCCCAAATCGCAGAAACATCGGTTACGGGCAAGGTACAGGGGCCGATGGGCAATCGCGACCTCGCCATGGCACCGCACGGCGTTTTCCGGACCGACGCCGACGATAGTTGGATCGCAATCGCTGTGCAGTCAGATGTGCAATGGGAACGGCTTGCCGCGATCTTGCAAATCGACGAGCCCGGCTGGAAAACATTTCAGGGAAGGAAAGCCGACGAGGACGCTCTGGAACGTCGGCTCGAGCAGTGGACTGCGAGGCAGGAGGTCGCGGCGATCGAGTTGCTGTTGCAGGAAAACGGCATCCCTGCGCATCGTCTGGTTTCGATCGAAGAATTTGCCTCAGATCCGCAGATCGTGGCGCGTGAGCATCTGGTGCACCTCCCGCATTCGCTCTCGGGCACCGCTGTCGTCGAGGCGTCGCCTTTCAATCTCGCACGCACGCCGGCCGAATATGCGCGATCCGCGCCCTGTTATGGCCGCGACAACCATCTTGTCCTGACGGAAATCTTGGGGCTTGATGCGGCGAAGATAGAGGCGCTCCACGAGGCGGGGATTCTGACCTGATCACGAATTGTTCGGTGCGAGCTATGGCGCAATGGCTGGACTCGCCTTGCCGACATGGCCGGCGGCGCTGTGATGAAGCGGTCTTCAAGCCGCTCGCGCAGGAGATCGAGGTCCAACGCGCTCCTGTATTCAGGCAATCAGTGCGTTCAGCGCACCGTCGACCGCGATGACGGAGCCATTGATAAAAGAGCCCGCATCGCTCGCCAGCATAACGACGGGGCCGACCAGCTCTTCAATCTTGCCGAGGCGGCGCGCCGGCATCTGCGCGATGCGTTCGATGCCGGTCGGGCTGTCAAAGAACTCCTCGTTGAGCTCGGTCTTGAACCAGCCGGGAGCCAAGGCATTGACGCGAATATTATGCTTGGTCAGGTCAATCGCCATCGAACGGGTAAGTTGGATGACGGCACCCTTCGAGGCACAGTAGCTTGCCAGGCCGGGTTGGACGCCGAGCCCCAGAACGGATGCCACATTGATGATCGAGCCGCCCGCCTTGGCGGCGACCAGTCTGCGAGCGGCGGCCTGACCCACGTTCCAGACGCCGCGAAGATTGGTGTCAAAGACGGCGTCGCGCGCCGCGGCATCGATCTTCAGGAAATTACGCGCGTCGGTGACGCCGGCATTGCTCACGATGACGTTGACAATTCCGTAGGCATTCTCCGCAGCATCGAACGCCCGTTCGATGCTCTCGGCATCGGTCACGTCCGCCTGCGCGGCCAGCGCGCTTCCTCCCGATTGCTCGATTTCACGCACGAGGCCGTCGAGCCGATCCGCTCTGCGCGCAACCGCAACGACGCGCGCGCCCGCCGCGGCCAGCCCCAGCGCGAGCCCCCGGCCGATGCCGCTCGACGCGCCCGTGACAAGGGCAACACGCCCGGAAAGCGAAAACAGGTCAGTGGTCACGTAAAGATCCTTGCTTCTAAAGGGCGTCGAGATCGGCGAGCAATTCGAGGGCGGCGGCGGCGCCCTCGCGCCGCGACAATTTGCCGGCCGTCATGTCTTCCAGGATCGCGGCGATACGAGAATCGTCGGAACCGCTCACCAGCGCTGCAGCGGCATCGGCCACATCCCGCGCAAGCATCGACCGCGAGATCGCGCGGCCCACGGCGGGATTTGGCGGTTCAGAAAGAAGCCCCGCGAACTTGGCCTCAACCGCGTCGCCGAGCGCTTTGAGGCCATCCTGGCTCAGCGTCGAAACCGAGAGCACGGACCGGCGGTCATCAGGGCCCGAATGGTGGAGCATCGCTTTCAGATGCGCGGTCGTTCGCGCGGCGTCCGGAAGGTCCGCCTTGTTGACGACCAGCAGGTCGGCAATCTCCAATACGCCCGCCTTGATGGCCTGCATCTCATCGCCAAGGCCGGGCGCAGAGACCACGATTTTCACATCGGTCAGCTCGGCCACTTCGACTTCGGACTGCCCCGTGCCGACCGTTTCGACGATCACGAGATCCATTTCTGCCGCCGCCAGCAGATCCATGACTGAGCGTGTGGTTCGCGTCACACCGCCGAGATGGCCGCGTGCGGCAAGCGACCTGATGAACACGTCCGGGTTCGCACTATGCGCAGCCATGCGAACGCGGTCGCCCAGGACCGCGCCGCCGCTGATCGGGCTCGAGGGATCGACCGTCAGGATCGCGACGCGGCGATATCTCGGCAGCAATTCGGGCAGCAGCGCGTTGATGAGCGAGGATTTGCCTGCGCCCGGCGGACCCGTCACCCCGAGGCTTCGGCACGAATTGGCGCGGCCGCGCACCGCGACCGCCAGTTCCGTTCCCAAAGCCGAGCGGTTTTCGATCGCCGTAATCGCGCGCGCAATGGCCAGCGAATCGCGGCCGCGGACCGCCGTCAGCAGCGACGCCGCGTCAGGGCCTGCGCGCGTGGCGGTCAAACGCGACTCCGATAGGCGCGCGCGAGCCGATCGAAGGTCGCGACGACATCCGCAAGCGGGGCGCCGCCGCGGAAAATCTCTTTCACACCGACCTCCTCCAGCGGCGCGACGTCGAACGGGCGAATTACGCCGCCCACCACCACCGGCAAGTCGGGGACATCGCGGCGCTGTAATTCGGCGACGATCTTTTGCGTCGTCTCGACCTGGCCGCCGGACATGAAGCTCAGTCCGATGATGTCCACATCCTCCTGAAGCGCGACTGTGACCACATCCTCGGGCTGTTCATAGTCGATCAGCACCACTTCCATCGCGGCGTCGCGCAAGGCGAGCGCGATCGTCGCGATGGCGCGATCGTGGCTGTCGATGAAGCTCTTGGTCAGGAGGACGCGCGGCTTTGGCGCAGTATCTGGCATGTCGATCAGTTCCTATTTGTTGCGCCCGAAGACCTGGTGAAGAATGGCCTGCATCTCGCCGAGCGTCGCGTCGGCTTCTGCCGCGGCGACAAGGTTCGCCATCACCGATCCGATCGCGCGGCCCTCATTGACCTCGACCGCCGCACGGCGGAGACTATCCAGCGCCGCCGCGCAGCGAGCGGCATCGCGCTCGAGGCGATGCCGCTCGACATCGGCAATCGCCAGCCGCGCGGCTTCGGGATCGGGCTGGAACACCGCGAATTGCTCGGGTTCGTCGGTGGTATATTTGTTGACGCCCACCATCGTTCGCGCGCCGCTTTCGATCTCCTGGCGCCACTGGTATGCGGCGGCGGAAACCTGCTGCTTGATCCAGCCTGACTCGATGCAGGCGATCAGTCCGCCCCGGTCGTCGATGTCGGCGATGATTTCGAATACCCGCCGTTCGATCTCGTCGGTCAGCGATTCCACATAATAGGAACCGCCAAACGGATCCGACACATGGACGGCGCCGGTTTCCTCGGCAATGATCTGGCTGGTTCGAAGCGATAGCGTCACCGCTTCTTCAGTCGGCAGACCAAGCGCCTCGTCATAAGCGTTGATCGTCATACCGTTGGCGCCCGACAGGACCGCCGCAAGCGCGCCATAAGCATTGCGGACGAGATTGTTCAGCGGCTGCTGGGCGGTCAGCAGCGAGCCCGCGGTCTGGGCATGAATGCGCGCCTGGAGCGAAGCGTTCTTCTTGCAGCCGAAGCGCTCGCGGTTCACCTTCGCATACACCCGCCGCAAAGCGCGGGTCTTCGCCACCTCTTCGAAGAAATTCTCGCCGTAGCGGACGTGGAACCCGAAACGCGGCACGACGGCGTCGGGATCGATGCCAAGTTTGACGCACTCTTCGTTGACCGCGATGATCGCGGCAATCGAATAGGCGACGGCCTGGACGTTCGTAGCGCCAGCTTCGCAAATATTATGCTCGCTGATGGTGAGCGGATTCCAGAGCGGCACATGCTCGGCGCAATAGGACGCGATATCGGCGATCAGCCGGTAGCTGCCGCGCGGCGAGAAGTTCGTCCCGCCGCTATGACCAAAGAAATCCCAGATGTAGTTGGTGAGATTACCGCCAAGCTTGTCGAACGCGAAACCGCGGCGCTTGGCCGCCGCGAGATAAAGCCCGAGCATGGCCGGCGACCCGGCGTTGAGGACCATCGATACGGTTGTCTTCGCCAGATCCTTGCCAGCCAGCAGGACTTCGTAATCGCGCGCCTTGCAGACCGAAATGCCGCAGTCGCCGATGCTGCCGCGAACCCCGGGGTGGTCGGGGTCATAGCCCATCGACGTCGGCATATCGAAAATGAAATTATAGGCCTCGCGATCAAAATAGCCTTTCGACCCGCCCTGCTCGAGCAGCAGATCCATCCGCTCGCGGGTCTGTGAGGGCAGGCCGAAGCCAATGATCTGGAGGTCCATCCAGGGTTGGAACTGATAATGAATCGGGTAGATGCCGCGCGTATAGGGATATTGCCCGGGCATCTCGGCGTCTTTGCCGTGCCTGTCTAGGCCACCATAAACGGGATCGACCTCGACGCCTGACCGGTTGCGCGCGACGAAGGAGCGATCCTTGTAACGCGCCGACACCGTCTGTTGCCAAAGGGCATAGGGGCTGTCTTCTGGCTTTGTGTCGGCGCTAGTCATCGGACTGAAGGCTCCCTTTCAGGCTTCTGATCTGCGACGACCGCGTCGCAGGCGTGCAAGGCATCACGCTGCAAAAATTGTCTTCAGATGAAGCGTGTCGTTATATTCTTTGACGGCCGCGATGCGGCCATCCCTGATCGTGAACAGAAAGTGATATTCATTGTTGTAGATGCGCCCGTTGGTGATCTCGCCATGCGCTTCGACCTCGGCAGCGACCTTGTCGCCTTCGCCGATCATGCCGCGAATGCGCATGTCGATCCCGCCGGGGATTTTAGCGCCGATACCGCGCAGGACGGCACTGATGCCCTCCTTGGTCTTCATTCCGGCCTGTGGAAGCTGATCGGGCTTGCCGCCGATCCACCAGGTCGCGTCGTCGGTCAGGCTGTCGATCAGGCCGTCGGCATCGCCGCCCGCGAACTTGGCAAGGAACTGCCGCACAAGCGCTTTGTTTTCTTCGATGGACATGGCTTACTCCAGTAAGATGGTGACGTAGTTCTGGTGGCTCAGGGGCGAAGGAGATCGCTCGGCACGGCAATTTCCACGCCAAGCAGGATTTGCGCATATCCCTTGCCCTGCGGGTCGTTGCGCAGCGAGGCGATGCCGCCCCCGCCGAGGACGTCGTAGAGCATGAAATTGAGGGCATGAATGCCGGGCAGGTCGAAGCGCCGGACTTCGGCGGGCGCATAATGTTTGAAGAGGTCGGCCACGATGGCGGGCTGCAGCGCTTGGCGAATGTAAGGGAGAAATTCAGGCCGCCGCGCGATGATGCCAATGTTGGCGTGATTGCCCTTGTCGCCGCTGCGCCCCCACGCGATGTCGATCAGGGGAACTTTGGTCGATCCCGGCTCGGCAACCGGCGCCGATAATGTGGACTCGTCGCTCTCGGTGGGTGCGTCCGCCGCTGGCGGCCGCGCGCTTTCCGCTATGGCGATCGGCTGCCCATCGACTTCGACCTTGATCTGGGCATCGACCATCGCCTTGTCCGCTGCGATGGAGAAGAGGCGGACAAGCGGCATCACCTTCGGGCGGTTGCCGCCCATGCCGGTGAAGCCGGGCGCCATGGACGTGCCAGCGGACGTGAATTCGCGGACCAGCAATTCAAGCGCCTTGGGATCGGCGTGCTTCGCGGCGATCTTGAGAACCACCTCGCGCGCGCCTCTCGCCCGACTGTTCGCACCATAGCTCGATTCGGCACCAATGATCTCGATCGACGTCTCGCTAAACGGCGCTGACCCGGCATCGGACAGGAGCGACGAAACGCGCGATACAACCGCCTCGCCCACCTTGGCCGCCTTCCCGGCAGCGGATTCGCCAATGATTGTCCAAGTGGCGCCCACGCGGTAGCCGTCCTGCCAAGTCGCACTCGCCTTGTAGGTTTCGGTAGGTGCGTGGCCCCGAGCGCCGGTGACTCGCACCCGGCCATCATCGATTTCCTGGATATCGACCGACCTCCAGTCACAGCTGACGTCAGGAAGCAGATAGGCAGCGGGATCGCCAATCTCATAGACCAGCTGCTCGCACACCGTGCCCCGCGAGACCAAGCCACCGGTTCCTTGCGGCTTGATGACATCGAACGCCCCATCCGCATCGATTACCGCGATCGGATAGCCGATATTCGCCCAGTCGCCGACATCCTGCCAATCCGTGAAGAGGCCGCCGGTTGCCTGCGCTCCGCATTCGATGATGTGCCCGGCGAGCGATCCGCCCGACAGGCGGTCGAAATCGGACAATGACCAGCCGAACTCGTGGATACAGGCACCGAGCACGGTCGCGCTGTCGACGCAGCGACCCGTCACGACGATGTCGGCACCAGCGCCGAGCGCCGCCGCGATGGGAGCAGCTCCCAAATAGGCATTCAGGCTCATCAGCCGCGCCGGCATGGCCGCTCCCGAAAACATCTCGCTGCAGCTTTGAAGCTGGGGCTGCATCGCGATCAGATCGTCGCCCGTCACCACGCCCACCCGCAGGTGCAAACCTGCGGCGGCGATCTTTTCGCGGAGGGCGTCGGCACAGGCGGCCGGGTTGACGCCCCCGGCATTGGCAATGAGCTTCACCTTGCGTTCGGCGATCCGCGGCAGGTGTCGCGCGATCAAGCTGACGAAATCGGTCGCATATCCCAGCGACGGATCTTTCGCGCGGGCACGGGCCAGGATCGACATCGTGACTTCGGCCAGATAGTCGAACGAGATATAATCGAGTCCGTCGTGCTCCAGCAGCTGCGGCAGGGCGATCGAACTGTCGCCCCAAAATCCGGACGCGCCGCCGATGCTGATACTTTTGTGCGTCATGCCTGCTCTGCCTCGATGACGAACAATATGTCGCGCGCTGAAACTTGCTGGCTTGGCGCAACGGCAACAGTGGTCAGCTTGCCTGCGATCGGCGCAATGATCTGCTGTTCCATCTTCATCGCCTCAAGCACGGCGAGCACGTCGCCGCGTGCGACGATCTGATCCTGGGCGACGCGTACCGACGTAATCGTGCCGGTCATCGGTGCGCGCATGACGCCGTCGCCGCCTGCGTCGGACCTCGACGGGGCGCGATAGCTTATGTCCTCGAACCGATAGACCCGCCCGTCGAGATCGATCGCGATATCGTTCCCCTCGCACAGATATACGGCACGCCGTATCAGCCCATCGACTTCGAACCGGACACGCGTATCGCCGCGTTCGATGATGGCGATCGACACCGCATCATCGTCACTTTGCGCCGTCCAGCGCTGTCCCGCCCGCGCCACGCGCACGCTGGTTTCGCTGTCACCGGCCCCAAGCTTGATCTGATGGGCCTGCGCCGCGTTCGATGACCAACCCTGCCCGGACTTGTCCGCAGCAAGGATGGCGGCAAGCAGCACGGCTACGGGATCGCCTTCGGCGGGCCGGAAGCCATTGGCATAATGTTTGCCGATAAAGGCGGTCGTCGCGTCGCCCTTGCGAAATTCGTCGATCGACAGCGCGTCGAGCAAGAACTCCCGGTTGGTCGCGACCCCGAGCAGATGTGTACCGCGAACGGCCTGGATGAGCCGGCGTACCGCTTCGTCGCGGTTGGACCCTGTGGCGATGATCTTCGCGATCATCGGGTCATAGAATGGACTGATGACCTGACCCGTCACCAGGCCGTGATCAATGCGCACGCCATCGCCGGTTGCGGGCTGCCAAATCGACGCAACGCCTGTTTGGGGCAGAAACTCCTGGCGCGGGTCTTCGGCATAGAGCCGCACCTCGATCGCATGGCCGGAGATCGAAATATCGTCCTGCGCGAATGGCAAGGGCAGACCGGCAGCCACGTCGATCTGAAGATCGACCAGATCGACCCCGGTAACGCATTCGGTCACGGGGTGCTCGACCTGAAGCCGGGTGTTCATCTCAAGAAAGTAGAACGCGCCGTCCTTGCCAAGCAGGAATTCGACGGTTCCCGCCCCGACATAGTCGATTGCGGCGGCGGCGCGCACCGCCGCGTCGCCCATTCGAGCCCGGAGATCCGCATCGACGGCGGGCGATGGCGCTTCCTCGATGACCTTTTGGTGCCGGCGCTGGACCGAGCAGTCGCGCTCTCCCAGGTGGACGACGGACCCAAAGCTATCGCCGAATACCTGGATTTCGACATGACGCGCATCGACGACGGCCCGCTCAAGGAGCAGCCGATCATCGCCAAAGGCATTTTTGGCTTCCGACCGCGCCGAAACGATCGCAGCCGGCAGATCGCTGGGATCGTGGACGAGGCGCATACCGCGTCCGCCGCCCCCCGCCGACGCCTTGACCATCACGGGATAGCCGATCCGTTCGGCCTCGCGCACGAACAGCGCATCGTCCTGATCATCGCCCTCATAGCCAGGCACACAAGGCACACCCGCTTCGATCATCCGCCGCTTCGAGCGCGCCTTGTCGCCCATGACGCGAACGGAATCGGGCATCGGACCGATGAAGGTGACCCCCGCCTCCGCGCATTGCTCGGCGAAGTCGGCATTCTCGGAGAAGAAGCCATATCCCGGATGGAGAGCGTCGGCACCGGTCGCGCGCGCCGCCGCCAGGACCCGTTCGGCAGAAAGATAGGATTCCTGCAGCGGCCCGCCGCCCAGCCGAAAGGCCTCATCGGCTTCCAGAACGTGCCGCGCGCCAGCGTCGGCGTCGCTGTATACAGCGACTGTCGCATAGCCCTTTGCCTTGGCGCTGCGGATCACGCGGCACGCGATTTCGCCGCGATTGGCGATCAGGATCTTCGAAAACGGCTTCATGTCGTGGCCCATGCCGGCGATCTCTTTTCCTTGAAGGCTGCGATGCCCTCTGCCCCCTCGCCAAGCACCGCGTCGGCGAACACTTCGGCCGCGGTCCGGGAAAAGGCGGCGACGTCGAATTCCGGCAAGCCGTTGAGCAGCGCTTTCGTCGCCGCCAAGGCACCGGGGGCGCAGGCTTGAATCTCGGCAAGAATGGCGTCCAGCCGCGCATCTATCGCCGCTCGATCCGCCAGCAATTCATCTATAAAGCCGAAGCTCGCCGCTTGGGCGGCATCGAACCTGCTGCCGGTCAAGGCGAGACGGCGCGTGATCGCCGGGCCGAGGCGGGCGACCACAAAGGGTGCAATCTGCGCTGCGACAAGGCCGAGGCGGGCCTCGGACAAGGCGAAGCTGGCGCCCGGTCCTGCAAGAACGATATCGGCGCATGCGGCCAGTCCCATGCCGCCGCCCATGGCTGCCCCCTCGACCACGGCAATCACGGGCTTCGGAAACGCGTGGAGGCCGCCGAAAACGCGCGCGCCGCGGATCGACAGCTCGACCATCTCGCCATGCGGATCGGTACTCGATCCGCCGAGCGTCTTCCCGCTCAAATCGGCGCCGGCGCAGAAGATGCGGCCATTGCCTTGCAGTACGAGGGCGCGAACCGCCGGGTCGGTGCGATAATGCGAGAACAGCAGGTCGAAATCGGCCAGCAGCGGGTCGGAGATCGCATTGCGCGTCGCCGGGTCGTCTATTGTCGCGACAAGCGCGCCGCCTCGGCGCTCCAGCCGCAGCACCGACATCTGCGGGGCATCGGTCATGTCCACGGTCACAGCCGCGCAATCCCGAAATTGTTTCGCGCCGGAACGCGGGCGTCGCCCTCGACGCAGGTGTCGAGGCACAAGGCGACGACGCGCCGCGTGTCGCGGGGATCGATGATTCCATCGTCCCAAAGTCGTGCGGTTGCAAACAGTGCCTCGCCTTCGCGCTCATATTGCGCGATCAATCGCTCCGACATTGCCGCCAACCCCGCATGGTCGGGCTCGACTCCGCGCGCCGCGGCACCGTCTTCGGCAACGATGGTCAGGACCTTTGCCGCCTGTTCCCCGCCCATCACCGACAATCGGTTGTTCGGCCATGAGAAGATGAAGCGCGGACCGAACGACCGTCCACACATGGCATAGGCACCCGCCCCGAAACTTGCGCCAATCTGGATGGTGATCTTCGGCACCGACGCATTTGTCACCGCCTGGATCAGCTTCGATCCATGCTTCACGATGCCCGATGTTTCTGCCTCGACGCCGACCATGAAGCCGGTCGTATTCTGGAGGAACAGCAGCGGGGTTTTCGATTGGCAGCAGAGCTGGATGAACTGTGCCGCCTTGGTCGCGCCCCGGGAGTCGATCGGTCCATTGTTCCCAATGATGCCGAGCTCGCGTCCTTCGATCCGGGCGTGCCCGCAAACAGTATGGAAGCCATATTCCGCCTTGAATTCTGTGAAGTCGCTGTCGTCGACAATGCGGGCGATGACCTCATGGACATCATAGGGTTTGCGATAGTCGGGCGAGACGATCCCGAGCAATTCTTCGCTGTCGTAGCGGGGGCCGGGTCCGGCCAGTGCCGGCACGCTTCGATCCCATCGCAACTTCGCGAGAACCTCGCGCGCCTGGCGCAGCCCGTCGGCGTCGCTTTCGGCCAGATAATCGCCGACCCCGGTGACCTGCGTGTGTAGCTCGGCACCGCCGAGGTCTTCGTCGCGGGCGATTTCGCCGGTGGCGGCCTTGAGCAGCGGTGGACCGGCAAGAAACACTTTCGAGCGCCCGCGGATCATGATGACATAATCGGAGAGACCGACCTGATACGCACCGCCGGCCGTCGATGATCCGTGGACCACCGTGATCGTTGGCAGGCCGAGGGCGGACATGCGCGAGAGGTTTGCGAAGGTGCGGCCGCCCTCGACGAACATTTCGGCCTGCAGGTTGAGATTTGCCCCTGCGCTTTCGACCAACTGAATATAGGGCAGCTTGTTTTCAATCGCGATGTCCTGAACGCGCAGCTGCTTCTTGATGCCCATCGGATGCGCGGCGCCGCCCTTGATGCCGGCGTCGCTTGCGAACACCATCGCGCGAATACCCGAGACGAAGCCGATGCCGGCAATGGCACCGCCCCCATAGACATTCTCGAGCCCATCGTCGTCGTGCATGCCGATCCCGGCCAGAGTCGACAGCTCGAGAAATGGAGCGTCGCGGTCGAGCAGCAACGCGACACGATCGCGCGGCAACAGCTGTCCACGCTTGGCGAACTTCGGACCGGCACGAGCGGACGCAGCCAGTACCTTGGCTTCGAGCGCGCGGAAGGTTCCGATCAAGTCGAGATGCGCCGCGCGGTTGCGCCTGAACGCCTCGCTCTCGGGAATGGCCATGCTTTCGATGATCGCCACGATCAATCTCCGAACAAATTGATGAAGCGGTTGCGCAGCTCGACCTTGCGCAGCTTCGACGTCGCGGTGAGAGGGAGGTCGTCGACGAACTCGAAAGCCTTCGGGACTTCGTGTGGTGCAAGCATCTCGCGGCAATACATATGAATATGCCAGGATTCGGCGCTTTCGCCGGGCTTCAACATGATCACCGCCACGACGGCTTCCTCCCAGCGAGGATGCGGCACGCCGATCACGGCCGCATTGGCGATCAAATGGCATTGCAGCAGAACCTGCTCGACCTTGACCGACGAAACATTTTCGCCGCCGCTCTTGATGATGTCTTTCAGGCGATCGACGAACAGCAATTGGCCGTCTTCATCGATGACGCCGAGATCGCCGGTGTGATGCCAGCCGAAGCGACGCGATTCAGCGGTTGCAGCGTCATCTTTGTAATAGCCGAGCATGACGTTCGGCCCGCGATGCACGATCTCGCCAACCTCGCCCCGCGGCAGCAGCGTGCCATCCTCTGCCATGATCGCGACATCGTTGACGATCGATGGCTCGCCCCAATAATTGCCTTCTTTCAGCAATTGCTGCTCGGGGCGCAGCATCATCGTGCTCGGATACATCTCGGTTTGTCCCGAGGACAGAACGAAGGTCGGGCAGAACTCGGTCAGAAGGCGGCGCAGAAGCGGTCCGGGCATCGGGGCCATCGCGTAAATGCAGTAGCGCAGCGAGGTGACGTCCACTTCGCTCCGGACCGGATGGTCCATCATCGCGGCATACATCATCGGCAGGCCTACGAAGAAGCTGACCTTATGCTGGTCGATCGCCTTCAATACCTGACCAGGGTCAAACCCGTTATGGAGAATCACCGTCGAGCCGGCGGCCAGGAAGGTCATCAGGAGGCAGTGTGCCGACACATGGAACAGCGGCAACACGATCAGAATGCGATCGTCGCGCGTGACCATCCACTCGCCGATGTTGCACATAATGGTCGAATGGACCGCCAGATTGCAGTGCATCACGCCCTTGGGTCGTGATGTCGTCCCGCTGGTATACATGATCATCGTCAGATCACGCTCGTGAATGGGAAGGTCGGGTTCGACGTCGGATGCCGTCGAAAGCCCCGCATCGAAGCCAGGTCCAAGCGTCAGCACCGTGGGGGCACCGCCAGCTTCATTCGCGAGCAGATGACCAAGCTTCTCATCGGCAATGACAATCACGGCCTCGGTATGGTTCAGGATATAGCCACGGTCATCCGACGACAGGGCTGGATTGATCGGCACCCAGACCAGGCCGGCTCGGTGAATGCCAAAGATAACGGCAATGAAGTCGATGCTGTTCGCACAGATGGTTGCAACCCGGTCGCCGGGCTTCGCGCCCTTTTCGAACAAGAAATTTGCACAGCGATTTGCTTTTTCGTCGAGTTGGCCAAAGGAGATGGCGCTTGTCGGCGTCACCACCGCAGTCTTGTTCTGGAACCGCCGTGCCGAGCGCCGAAGCAGATCACCTAGCGCGATGCGCCCGATTCCTTCGGTCACGGCCGGAGAGGGTTGAAGTCCTAGGCTGATGGGCGAATTCGCGGTGGCATCGGCAGATGCGGACCCCGATGCAGTCGGTTCGGCGAGCGGGCTCAAAGCCCGAACCTTACGTTTGCGTTGAGGCGACGCGACTTCGTCCCAACGATCGCCGCATCGTTCCGTCCAAATGTCGGTCGTGGCAGTTTATGACATGCGCCAAACATCGGCATCCTCTTCTTACTCGCTTCTGCTCTTTGAGAGCGCGACTCTTATCCCCTCGGCAATAGCTGGCGCGTATCCTCTGGTCAAGACTTGCTTGCCGCAAGCTAGTCTTGAGCAACACCAGAGCTGCTCGACGACGGTGCTCCGTTTCTCGACGAAGACGAGGGGTGGAAACGAGAAAACGCGAAGCGTCCGGCGCGACGAACTGCAGGATGTGACGGGGTCGCAAAGGCGGACACTTGCCAGCCGGTCCCGGGCTAAAATGCAGCGACGCTGCGCTGCTAGCGTGAGACGCGTCAGGCTTCGCCGATGAGTTCCCGGCCGATCAACATGCGCCGGATTTCGTTTGTGCCTCCGCCGATGCCGAGGAGCTTTGCGTCACGATAGAAACGCTCGACCGGCCAGTCCTTCGTGTAGCCTGCACCGCCAAGCGCCTGGACGGCTTCACCCGCCACACGCACCGTATTGTCGGCGGCCAGCAACAACGCGGAAGCGGCGTCAAATCGGGTCGTGCGGCCCGCATCGCAGCTTTTCGCCACCGCATAGACATAGGCTCGCGACGAATTGAGCGCGACGTACATGTCGGCAATTTTCGCCTGCATCAGCTGGAACTCGCCGATCGCCTTGCCGAACTGCTTGCGCTCCCGGACATAAGGCAAAACAACGTCGAGACAGGCTTGCATGATACCCAAGGGGATACCGGCCAGAACCGCGCGTTCGTAGTCAAGCCCGCTCATCAGCACGCCGACACCGCCGTTCACTGGCCCGAGAACATTTTCTTCCGGCACTTCGCAATTGTCAAAGACCAGTTCCGCGGTCGGCGAACCACGCATGCCCATCTTGTCGATCTTTTGGCCGATCGAAAATCCCGGCATATTCTTCTCGATGATAAAAGCCGTGATACCGCCGCTGCCCTCGCCGGTCTTGGCGTAAACGACGAGCGTATCAGCATAGGTCGCGTTGGTTATCCAGAATTTCGTGCCGTTCAGGACGAATCCGCCTTGCACCGCCTCTGCTTTCAGTTTCATCGAGACGACGTCGGAACCGGCCCCGGCCTCCGACATCGCCAGGCTACCAAGATGTTCGCCGGAAATGAGCTGCGGCAAATATTTCGTCTTCTGTTCGGGCGACCCCCAGCGAGCGATCTGGTTGATACAAAGATTGGTGTGCGCGCCATAGCTCAGTCCGATTGCGCCCGATGCCCGCGAGATTTCTTCGCAAGCGATCACATGTTCAAGATAACCAAGACCCAGCCCGCCATATTCTTCGGCGACGGTGATGCCGTGCAGCCCGAGTTCGCCCATGCTCGCCCAGAGTTCGTCGCGCGGAAACCAGTCGTCTGCGTCGATCCGTTTTGCGAGGGGCGCGATTTTGTCGGCGGCGTAGCGTCGGGTGGTTTCACGGATCATGTCGGCCGATTCACCGAGATCGAAGTCAAACATCTGCATAAATCGCTCCCATCACATTTGTCATTTCAGGATTCACAGTCCAACCTCGTCGGGTGGCTAGGCCGAAACGGGTTCGGCAGCGTCGCACAGCGGGCGGATTGCGCTTGGCGGCGCCGGCCACAGGCTGGCCGCCGCTACAGCATCGGCTTCGGCGAGGGTGAGACCCTGCCCGGTCGAGCCTTCCGCGGCGCCGTCGCGAGCGGCATGGCGGCGCAGTTCGAGCTTCGCGATCTGGTTGCGATGAACCTCGTCGGGACCGTCGGCCAGTCGCAGCAGCCGCGCTGTCGCAAAGGCTGCGGCAAGGAAGTGGTCGTTATTCGTTCCGCCGCCGCCGAAGAGCTGGATCGCCCAATCGACCACCTGCTGCGCCATTGCGGGCGCGGCAACCTTGATCATCGCGATCTCCTGACGCGCGGCCTTGTTGCCGACGGTATCCATCATCCAGGCAGCGCGCATCGTCAGCAGTCGCGCCTGATCGATAAGGATTCTCGATTGCGCGATCCGTTCGAGCGTCACGCTCTGCTCGGATAGGGGACTCCCGAACGCCACTCTCTCGGTTGCGCGGCGGCACATGCGCTCCACTATTCGCTCGCTCAGTCCGATGAGCCGCATGCAGTGATGGATGCGGCCGGGCCCGAGCCGGCCCTGTGCAATCTCGAAGCCGCGGCCCTCGCCCAGCAGCATGTTCGCTACGGGCACGCGCACATTGTCGAACAATACTTCCGCAGAGCGATCGGGAACACCGTAAAACCCCAGCACGGGCAAAGCGCGAATGACCCGCACACCGGCGGCATGCCGCGGGACAAGGATCATGGACTGCGCCTTGTGCCGATCAGTTGCCGCATCGCCCGTGCGACCCATGAAGATGAAAAAGTCGCAGCGCGGGTCGGTCGCCCCGGTCGTGTACCATTTCCTGCCGCTGATGACATAATCGCTGCCATCGCGGGAAATTTCCGAGGCGATATTGGTCGCATCGGACGAGGCCACCGCCGGCTCGGTCATCGCGAACGCCGATCGCGTTTCCCCTGCGAGGAGCGGCTCGAGATAGCGTGCCTTTTGTTCGTCCGTGCCGAACAGCAGCAGCGTTTCCATATTGCCGGTGTCCGGCGCCGAGCAGTTAAAGATCTCGGGCGCAAAAAGCGAGCGACCCATCATCGCACACAGTGGGGCATAGTCGACGTTGCTTAACCCGTTTGCATCATGAGCAGCCGGGAGGAAGAGATTCCAAAGGCCTTCGGCCCGGGCGCGAGCCTTGAGATCTTCGATATGCGGGTAGATGGCCCATGGGCCGAGGCGCTCGGCGGCCAGATACAACTCGCGTTCGATCGGATAGAGATGCTCTGCCAGGAATTTTTCGAGCCGACGTTGCAGAGCCAGACTCCGGGCGCTTTGGGTGATGTCCACGCTATATCCTCTTCATGCGGGTGCACCGGCGCCGCGCGCCTGTTCCCAAGCGAGTTCGGCCAACTCGGGAAAGGCGCTTACGCGGTCGGCCGCTTCCGCCGACGCCGCCGTTCCCCTCGCTAAACGGCCTTTGATGCCATGGATAATTGCGGCCAGCCGGAAGAAGGAAAAGGCCAGAAAGAAGTCATAATCGGAGGTATCCGCAATCCCGGCGGTCGCCGCGTACATCGCGAGATACTCCTTCTCACTTGGCACATTCAGCATCGCGAGATCGGCCCCCGCCAGTCCGGCAACGATGTGACTCGGCATGCGGAACATCATCGCGTGATAGGCGAAATCGGCGAGCGGATGCCCGAGCGTTGCCAGTTCCCAATCGAGCACGGCGACGATCCGCGGCTCGGTTGGGTGGAAAATGAGATTGTCGCAGCGGAAGTCGCCATGGACGATTGCCACCCGCTCCTGATTTTGCGGCCTGGCAGTTTCGAGCCACGCAATCAAACGGTCCATGTTCGGGTCACGCCCCGCCGCCGTATCGGCCAGATACTGCTCGGAAAGCCGCTTGATCTGGCGTTCGACATAGCCCGTCGGGCGGCCGAACCCGCCGAGCCCGATGCGCGCGGGGTCCAGCGTGTGGAGATTCGCGATCGCCGCATTCATAGCCCGGAAATATTCGGGCCGTTCACCGGTTTCGACGTCGGGAAAGGTGGCGTCCCAGAATATCCGCCCTTCGACCAGTTCCATCAGGTAGAACATCGTACCGATGATATCGGTATCGACGCAGGTGCCGTAGATCCGGGCCACGGGCACACGTGTTCCGCAGAGCGCGGACTGCACCATAGCTTCGCGGTCGACGGCGTGGGCCCCCTTCAGAAGCACCCCCGATGGCTGCCGCCGAAGGACATAAGACCGTGAGGGGGTGGCGACCAGATAGGTCGGGTTCGACTGCCCGCCGCGAAATTGCCGCACGCTGATCGGACCCTCATAGCCTTCCACGTTCGCGCTCATCCAGCGCGAGAGGCTGACTTCATCAAATTGATGGCCCTCGCGAACGGGCATGGCCCCTGTGGTTTCGGCTATATCGGCGATTTCGGCCACTTGCGGAGATCCTCTCAACCACGACGCTCCCGGTCGATGTCTTGGCATTTAGCTTGCTAGGCGCAAGCAAGCAAGTGAGCATTTCTCTCACGCTTGCGCCCTTTGGCGTGTTGGCGCCTCGGCCCGTGGCGGCCAACTCTACCGCTTGTCCATGCCGTATATTTTGCCGGGACGATTGCGTAGACTGGAAATCCGTTCGAGCAAATCTGACGGGTCAAAGATCGATCGGACAAGGATCGTCAGCCGGCAGTCTCGATTGCGCTGAATGAGCATCCTTGCTCGCCTGCCGAAGCCGCGCCGATCGTCTGAACTCCCGGAGCGCCGCAGAAGGCTCGCCCAGTTTACGGGCATCACATAGCTTGCTCGAAACAAGCGAGTAGACTAGGAATATGGCAAATCTTCCAGCAAAGGACAGAAAATTGGTACAAATGCGAAGGCTGAAGCCAGCCAGCAGAGCAAGCAACAAGGCGCCGCGGCTTACTCAGGCGGAGCGCACGGCCATCTCCGACGGGCGTATGCTCGAGGCGGCGATGGCGCTGGTCCTGGAACGCGGGACCCATAACACGACGCTTCGCGAGGTTGGTGAACTCGCCGGCTACAGCCGCGGTTTGGCGAGCAATCGCTTCGGTTCGAAGGACGAGCTGTTCGCCGAGCTGATCGACGTTTTCAACGAGCGCTGGAAGAAGGAAAGCAGTGCCCTTGTCGGCAGCAAGACAGGGCTTGAGGCCTTCGACGCGGCAAACGACAGCATCATCGATTTTATGAACGACAACTCGGATTATATCCGCGCCATGTTCATTCTATACTATGAGACCGTGGGAAGCAGCACCGTGATGCGCGAACGCCTCGCCGAACAGCATGCCGCCTATCGCCGGGCGATCGCTCGCTATATCAGTCAGGGCATCGCCGAGCAGACCATCAAGCAGACCGTCGATCCAAGCCGTGTCGCCCTCCAATACACATCCTTCTTTTTCGGCCTGGTCTATCAATGGCTCGCGAACCCGGATTCGATCGAGTTCGAGAGCGCCTTGCATGATTTTCGCGATGCCATGATCCAGGTTATCGGCGAACCGGACATAGCAGTTCGACGATCCGCCTGATCGCCTGCGATCAAGCGGCGAGGTTGAATTCGTCGTAATTGGGATCGCGAAGGACGTCGCGATACTCGTCGGGTGTTCCGGTCCAGTTTTCAGGCAGTCCCTTTTCGTCCAGATACCAATTCTTGCAGCCCGTGCTCCAGATCGTCTTCGGCACGGCCGAAAGCACGCGTTCGCGGAACTGGGCCATCGCCTCGGGACGCGCCTCGATCGAATGAAAGCCGTTGTCCGCACAATAGCGGATGACCTTCACGATATGGTCGACGATCGCTTCCGAATAAGCGATCGCGCTGAAATTCCCGCGCGGAGAATGGGGCCCACCGATCAGCATGAAGTTTGGAAAACCGGGGACGTGAACCGACAGATGGGCGCCCGTTTCCACCTTCCAGGCTTCGGTCAATGACCCGCCTTGGGCGTTGGTAACCTCGATCGGCCGATGATAAGCGCGCGCGTTGAAACCGGTTGCGAAGATGATGACATCGAGCTCGTGCAACCGTCCCGACGCGTCGAGCAGGCCCTTTTCGTTTGCACCCACGATACCGTCGCGCACGATTTCGACATTGGGGCGCGCGACGGCGGGATAAAATAAGGTGGACATCACCATCCGCTTGCACAGCGGCTCGTCGGTCGGGGTCAGTTTCGACCGAAGAACAGGGTCTTTTACCCGGCCCAGATGCCATTTGCACATGGCGGACAGAAATTTGCGCTGCCAACCCTCCTTGATGACCGCCTCGGCGAAGACGCGTTCGAAAAACCAGCCATAGAAGTTGCCCGCCATCCGCCCGATGAAGGGAAAGGCACGAACGACAGCGCGTTCGATCTTGCCGAAGCGGCGGTTCGGCAGCGGGAAGACCCATTGCGGCGTGCGGATGAAGGCTTTCAGGTTGACGCCCTGGTTCGCAAGCGCGGAAATGACCTGCGTTCCGGTCGAGCCGCTGCCAATCACGCCGACGCGCTTGTCCGACAGATCGATGCCGTCAAGCCATTCCGCTGTGTGGAATTTGATACCCTTGAAGTCGTCAATGCCTGCGATATCGGGGAAGGCAGGAACATGCAGTGGCCCCGTTGCCGCGATCAGAAAGTCGACCGTATCGCGCTGACCGTTCGACGTTTCGAGATGCCAACGCTGACCGTCGAACTCGGCCTTCGTCACTTTGGCGCCGAACACAATGTCGCGGCGAAGATCATATTTGTCGGCGATCTTGACCATGTAAGACTGGATTTCCGGCCCCAGCGCGAGCCGGTGGCTCCAGCCGGGATTATGCTCGAACGAGTAATTATAGTGGTGCGCCGGCACGTCGCAGGCGATGCCGGGATACCGGTTTTCACGCCAGGTGCCGCCGACCTCGTTCGCTTTTTCGTAGATCACGATGTCGTCAAGACCAGCTTCGCGCAGCTTGATCGCCTGCATCATCCCCGCTGCACCGGCTCCGATGATCGCAGTACGGGGCCGATAGGGGAATTTCTGGGTCCGCGACGCATTCGCCGCCGGGCCTTGGGCCGTCTGATTTTGCATTGCTCTCTCCACTTGCTTGTCACACACTAGTATCGCATTGTCGTCATGACAAGCATTGGAATCGGGAGGGAGAGTTTATGGAGCGCGTCCGCGGCAAAAAGGCGCTTGTCACCGGGGCAGCACAGGGCTTGGGCGCCGCTACCGCCCAAATGCTTGCGCGGCATGGCGCCCGGGTTTTGCTGACGGATATCAACGAAGCGGGTGCGCAGGAGGTCGCCGACTCGATCAATCTCGAACATGGCAGCGAAGTGGCTTGGGGCTTCCGGCACGACGCAACCATCGCCGCCGATTGGGAAGCGGCGATCGACCGAGCGGGCCGCCTCATGGATGGCCTGTCCGTGCTCGTCAACAATGCCGGGATGGTGCGAACCGGATCCATCGAGGACCTCGATCTCGACCAATGGCATCATGTCATGCAGGTCAATACCGACAGCGTTTTTCTGGGCTGCAAACTGGCGCTGCCGCTCCTTCGCGAAAGCCAGCCTGCGTCGATCATCAACCTGTCCTCGATCGCCGGATTGATGGCCTCTCCCAACCTTGCCGCTTATAATGCCTCGAAGGCGGCCGTCTGGCTGCTTACGAAATCGGTCGCGCTGCTTGCGGCCAAAAAAGGGTGGGACATCCGTTGCAACTCGGTCCACCCGACATTCATTCGAACGCCCATGCTCGATGACCTGCGCGGCGATCGTGACGAAGCCGAGGCGCTCGCACGACTGGCCAAGCAGGTGCCCTTGGGCCGCCTCGGCGATCCCGACGATGTTGCCTACGCTGTCCTTTATCTCGCGTCCGATGAGAGCCGGTTCGTCACCGCATCGGAATTCAAGATCGACGGCGGCATCTCTGCCGTCTAGAAACTTGCTTGCGCCTAGCTAGCGTACTATATATGGCGAATCATCTTCAGCGTAGATTGAAGTGGGAGAGGAAGAATGAGCGCTCGGCTGCCTTATCAATGCACAGGCCCATCGACTGCTTGGCAATGCGCCGGCGCGGGTCTGGCGTCACTTGTCCCACCATCGCTGACAAATTCCGTTGGGCCCGGGCGTCTGGGTCAAACCGCCCGCGGGAGAACCACCTGCCCGTAAGGTTCGCGGGACCAGTTTTACAAAAAGAATATTGAGGGAGAGCTTGAAATGCACCATATCCATCGCGCACTTTTGGGTGCGAGCATCGCCGCCATCGCTTTTGCCGGGCAAGCGCACGCCCAAGCCGTCACGCCGTCGGCGGATGCTTCCGCCCAGCAGCCGGTCGAGGCCGAAGATGCATCCCAGGCGGCCGACTCAAACGACATTGTCGTCACTGCCAATAAGCGCGAGCAGCGTTTGAACGATGTCGGTATCACCGTCGCGGTGGTTTCAGGAAATGACCTGCAGAATCGGCAGATCAACTCGCTCGCGGATCTTGCCAATGCGACGCCGAGCCTCTCCTTTACCAACAGCGCCAACGGCACCCCGGTTTACACGCTGCGCGGCGTCGGCTTCTACGAAACGTCGCTCGGTGCCTATCCAACGGTCAGCACTTATGTTGACGAAGCCCCGCTGGCATTTCCGATTCTCTCGTCGCACGCGGCATTCGACCTGGAACGTGTCGAAATTCTGAAGGGTCCGCAAGGCACTCTGTTCGGTCAGAACGCGACCGGCGGCGCGATCAATTACATTGCGGCCAAACCGACCGACGAACTGAGTGCAGGCGGCAGTATCTCTTATGGTCGTTTCAATGAGGTCGTTGCGGATGCCTTTATCAGCGGGCCGATTTCTCCGACTCTGCGTGCGCGTCTCGCCGGCCGGCTCGAACGCGCCGACGGCTGGCAGATCAGCAACTCGCGCCCGGGCGACCGTAACGGCAAGGTGGAAAACTACATGGGCCGCCTCTTGGTTGACTTCGAACCGACCGAGCGGCTGCGATTCAAATTGAACATCAATGGCTGGAAGGACAACAGCGATACGCAAGCGCCCCAGTATATCGCCCTGTTCCCGCAAGCGCCGGCGTTCCTGACACCCCAACTGGCAGCGTCGCAATTTTCGCCGGAGCGGCCGCAAGCAGCGGACTGGACGCCCGGAGTTCCGCGGCGCAGCAACAGGCTGGGACAAGTCGCTTTTCGTGCCGAATTTGACGCAACGGACGACATCACACTGACATCGCTGACGTCTTACGTCGACTATAAGCAGCGCCAAGGCGATGAAGGCGACGGCTTGCCGCTTTCAACGCTCGACCTTGTGAACAACGAAGGTCGTATCAAGAGCTTCAGCCAAGAAGTCAGACTTTCAAACAACAGCGGTTCGAATTTCCGTTGGGTGGTAGGCGGCAACTACGAACGCAGCACAGTCAACGAACTGATTGATTTATCGTTTCCTGACGTTTCGGTCCGGGGCCTTTACGGCACCTTTGGCTACCCCTTCTTTTCGCTCTCCTACTCGAACGATCAAAAGATGGAAAACTACGCAGGCTTCGCCAATATCGAATATGATATCGGCCAGCTGACAGTGAAGCTGGGCGGCCGCTACACCAAGTCGCGGATCGACGCCAGCGAGTGCGGTTTCGACGACAGCGGCAGCCCCATCAACACCGGTCCGCTGTTTTACGACGTCCTGTTCGGAGGAGCGCTCGGGCCATATGCCGGTCAATGCTACCAGATCAACAATACGCCGAATACGTATAACGGAGTCGCACCCGGTGCGTCGGGTCGCTTCACTGACACGTTAAAGGAGGATAATTTCTCTTGGCGCGTCGGTCTGGATTATAAGCCGGTTGACGACGTCCTTCTCTACGCGAACGTCGCGAAAGGCTATAAGGCTGGCAGCTATCCGACGCTCTCGGCATCGCTGTTCAGCCAGTATCTTCCAGTCGTCCAGGAGTCGGTGCAGTCATACGAGGCAGGGTTCAAAGCAACGTTGCTTGATCGGACCCTTCAACTGAATGGTGCCGTATTCTACTACGACTACACCAACAAACAGCTTCGCTCGAAGTTCATCGATCCGAATTTCGGCATTCTGGACGTGCTTCAGAATATCCCGAAATCGGACGTCAAGGGTTTCGAGATCGAGATGAGCATCCGGCCGACACAGGGCCTCGTGATCAACAACACCTTCACCTATCTCGACGCGACCATCAAGGAATTCACCGGCATCAACTCGGGCGGCATTACGGCTGATTTCGCCGGCGCGAATGTGCCCTACACGCCGAAGTATCAGTTCGGAAGTAACATCGATTATGAATTCCCGGTTTCCGACTCTCTGAACGCCTTCCTGGGCACGAGTCTGAATTTCCGATCGAAAACGGTCGCGACGATCGGTGGCGAAACCAATCCTGCGGGAGTTACTTCGCCCGTAACGACCGTGTTCGGCATCGATGATTATGTTCTTATCGACCTCCGGGCTGGGGTGGCAGCGGCTGACGACAGCTGGCGAGTGTCTGTATGGGGCAAGAACGTAGGCAACGAATATTACTGGAATAATGTGGTGGCCGCGTTTGATACCATCCAGCGCTATGCCGGCAAGCCCGCGACCTACGGCGTTAGCGTCAGCTTCAAATACTGACTAAGTCTCCGAAACCGGCGTTGGACAGGCGACTGAGCAGATTGACACGTTAGACCGATCTCGCTCACGCCTGTCCAACGACCATCACGATTCACCTGCCGGCGGGCGGACAAAGTCTGGGCGCTGACGATCATTATTTATGCAAGGAAGCATCTCATGCCGAACCGTCTGCCGAACAAGGTCGCCGTCATTTCTGGAGGCGCATCGGGAATCGGCGCCGCTACAGCGCGATTGTTTGCCGCTGAAGGCGCTTGCGTCATTGTCGCCGACGTTCAGGAACCCCTGGATCCCCAACTGGCCAGTCTGATCGACGCGAGTTCCGATCGAATCCGCTTCATCAAGTGCGACGTTTCTATCGAGGATGATGTCGCTGCCGCGATCGAGGCGGCGGTGACGGCATTTGGCAAGCTCGACACGGTCGTCGCGTGCGCGGGCGTCGCTGGCATGGGCGCGGCCGGAGATATTACAGCGGAGCATTGGGATAGAACGTTCGCGATCAATGCGCGCGGCGTGTTTCTGTTCACCAAATACGCCATCCCCCACATGATCACGGCGGGTGGCGGCTCGATCATCAACATCTCTTCTGCGTTCGGCATCGTGGCCGGACCTCATTTCGCAGCATACGCGGCCTCAAAGGGCGCGGTGCGCAACTTCTCCAAGTCAACCGCGCTCGATTATATAGGCCAAGGCATCCGATCGAATTCGATCCACCCAGGATACATCGACACCCCGATTGTCCAGAACATCATCAACAATGCGGCGGATACCGATACCGCGCAGGCAATGTTCAACGCGCTTCAGCCGGGCGGTCGAGGGGGCGTTCCGGAAGACATCGCCTGGGGCTGCGTCTATCTGGCTTCCGATGAATCCCGGTTTGTGACGGGAGCGGAACTTGTGATCGATGGCGGGCTGCTGGCGCGATAATTCGGCTTCGATAGATAGCTCAAAAACAACATCGGTCCCGTCAGAGAACGCAATATGATCACGGTTCTGGTAGCAGCGAAGAAGCTTCCACATTTATCGCAGGCAGAATTCACAAGATATTGGCTGGATGAGCACGCACCTCTTGTAAAAAGTGTTCCCGAATTCATGCAGTATGTGAAACGATACGTGATCTATCCCAATCTGCAGGACTCAGGCCCTGACGCCCCGGTGCTGGGACAGGTTCCCGAGCATCATGGTATTGGCGAATTGCGTTTCAAGAATGTCGCGGCCATGGAAGCGGCCTTCCTGGAGCCAAGATATTTGGAGCTGATCAGGCCCGACGAGGACAAGTTTTTGGACAGGGCAAACTGCGTCACATTCATCACTGAGGAACATGTTCAGTTCGGAGATTGAGCGTGATCTTCCGGTGAATCGCCAGATTCGATCGGGGCTGTAGCGATCGGGAGGCCACCACTCGGCTAACATTGACGTGACCCCCTGATTTTCCTCCACGAACGATTAGAGTCTGGCCTGAAGGAAGGACAGACGATGAAGCGTGCAAGGTTTTCAGAAGAGCAGATCATTGGGGTGCTGAAGGAGGCAGAAGCGGGCGCGAAGACCGCTGATCTCGCCCGGCGGCACGGTGTGTCTGAAGCGACGATCTATAACTGGAAGGCCAAGTATGGCGGCCTAGAGGTATCCGAGGCCCGGCGCCTGCGAGAGCTCGAGAGCGAGAACGCCAGGCTCAAGCGGCTTCTGGCCGATGCAATGCTGGACCAGGCTGCGTTGAAGGATCTTCTGGCAAAAAAGTTTTGACGCCCGCCGCGAAGCGGGAAGCTGTCGCTCATCTGCAGGCGTGCCACGGGATGAGCGAACGGCGGGCGTGCCGTGTCATCGATGCCGATCGCAAGAGCGTGCGCTATCGTTCCACCCGGGACGATGACACTGCTCTGCGCGAGAAGCTGCGCGGGCTGGCCAACCAGCGTCGACGGTTCGGCTATCGCCGTTTGCATATCCTGCTGCGCCGGGAAGGCGTGATGATCAACCGGAAGAAGACCCAGCGGCTCTACAAGGAAGAAGGTCTGGCGGTGAGGCGGCGACGCAGCCGCAAGCGTGCTGTCGGCACGAGGGCACCTGCTCCGGTGCTGGCACTGGCGAACCAGCGCTGGAGCCTCGACTTCGTTCATGACCAGATGGCGTCGGGCAGGCGATTCCGCGTTCTCAACGTGGTCGATGACGTGACCCGGGAGTGCCTGGCAGCGGTGCCCGACACCTCGATCTCGGGGCGCCGTGTCGTGCGCGAGCTGACCGAGCTGATCGCACAGCGCGGCAAGCCGGGGATGATCGTCAGCGATAATGGCACCGAGCTCACCAGCAATGCCGTGCTCGCATGGTGCGGCCAGAGCGGCGTGGAGTGGCATTACATCGCCCCGGGCAAGCCGATGCAGAACGGCTACGTGGAAAGCTTTAACGGTCGCATGCGCGACGAGCTGCTGAATGAGACCCTGTTCATGAGTCTTGCCCATGCTCGGGTCGAGATCGCTGCCTGGGTCGAGGATTACAACCGGGAGAGACCACACTCGTCCCTTGGCTACGCAACCCCGGCGGCGTTCGCCGCTGAACTGAATAAGCAATGGCCTGCTTCGCTACGCCCTCCGGGCTCCGCTACGCAGCCCATTGCTTCAACCGCGCTGATGCGCAAAACAACCGCCCGGCTCTAATCTCAGCTGGAGGAAAGCTGGGGGTCACGTCAACATTTCTCGCGGCGTAACTGGCGCAGAGTTATGAAGCTTCGTGCCACTCGCCGAACGCGCGGTTGGTTTTTCGAACTGACGTGCCTAGTCGGGAAGACCGTTGGCATTCTACCTTCACGGATCTCGCGTCGAGGGCACTGCTCCGACATAATCGAAAATGGTGTGCTCCTTCGCTACGAAAGCGCGGGTCAGCGCAGGATCGGCAAAGACGACCTCATCCAGTGAGATCGCCGTCAGGGACGAGAGGGCTTCGGGCGAGGCCAAAGCTGACCGCATCGCCTCAATGTCAGGCCACCACATTTCCGTGACCCCGTTCGGGGCTGGTTGCCACCCTCGCAGTTCGGCAAAATCGAATTTCGCAGCCGGATCGCGATGGTTCTGAACATATTTGCAAATGCCCAGTGCTGCCGCGTGCTGCCGAACGAGATCTCCGTGCTGGCCCCGCCAGCGTGCGCTGAATTCCGCTGTGCTAAGGTCCGGCCGCTTCCAGATATCGATGACCATCTTGACGGCGGTGCCGAACCCGGGCGGCGATCCATCGGAGAGGTCCAGCACAATCTCTTCCTGTGCGACAAACCCGCTGACATTGCTCGTGTCTGTGAATTCCTGCTCATCCGCTTCCAGGATGGCGCTGGCCTTGCCACCCTCGGGCGAGGCGAGCGCGCTTTCCATGCTTTCCCAGCTTTCCCACCACAGTTCCGACTGACCGTCTAACGGGGTACGCCAGGGTTGACCCGCGCTGAAATTGTCGATTTCGGGCAAGGCGATCCGATGTGCCTGAACGTAGCGCAAGAAGCCCATCGCCCGTGCGTGGTTTCGAACAAGGCTGCCATGCCCCTGGAGATAGCGCGGGTAGAATTCGTGCTCGCTCATGCCCAGCTTGCGGGGCACCTGACATAACATCTTGATCAAGCTAGTCTCCTTAAGGCCCAGACCAACCGTTTGCGGCTAAATGTCCAGATGCTTATCGAAAAACGCGCCTGCCTCCTCGAGTGCGGCCTGACCTTCGTCCAGCATGCCCGTAAACAACTGCCAGACATGGGGAAGTCCCTGATAAACCCGCAGGTGCACCTGAACATCCACAAGGATCGCGGCTCGCAAAAGCCTTAGGGAATCGTCGAGAAGAACCTCATGACTGCTGACCTGGATCAGGATCGGCGGCAATCCCGCTAGGTCGCCATAGATCGGTGACGCTTCTGGTGATGTGGCATCCGCGCCTGCAAGATAGGTTTCCGCCATGCCGGGGGCCACGCCTTCGGTGACCACAAAATCACGATCCCGGTTATCGACAATCGACTGTCCGGTCGTGCCCATGTCGGCGAATGGCGAGAACAGAACAGCTGCACGGGGAAGAGGAATATTGCGCGCCTTGCATCGGAGCATTGTAGCGACGACAAGGCCGCCCCCCGCAGAGTCGCCAGCGAAGAAAATGCGCTCTGACGGCGTGCCGCTGTCGAGAAGCCACTGATATGCAGTGACTGCATCCTCGATAGCCGCTGGAAAGGGGTGTTCAGGTGCCAAGCGGTAATCAACTGCCATCGTGCGCATCGATGCGGCCTGACCTAGTCTCGCAAGAAGGCCGCGATGCGACGTGAAAGACCCGATCACATATCCGCCACCGTGCAGATAAAATACCGTGGCGTCGGTTCTGGATCCCGGCGCGACACCGATTTCACAAGCCACTCCATTGGCATCGACAAGCTCGAATTTGATTGAGGGATCGAATGGCGTAAAATCGCCAAACCCGTCGAACGCCACGCGCAATTCCGGTACCGGAAGCGATCCGAGATCAGGGCCTGAGCGGATCATCTCATTGACTTGTTGCAGTTGGTCTTGGGACATGATCGTCAACTCCGCTCTATCACTTTGCCGGGTGGGCTCGAATGAAATAATCTATCTTTTCGGTTCGAAGGGGCCTGTGGCAGCTTGCATATCCGGACTGGAAGCGAATGATATCAAGGTTCGCCGACCTTAAAGGCCGGGGTCCTGACGCGTGTCCGCAAAGGCGTCACTGCTGGGCAGCAAGATGGTGTTTGGGTAGCGCGCAGGTCACGCATTGTTGCAGCCTCTCCATATTATCAGGGCTTTGTTAGCGCGATAGCTTGCCGCAAGCAAGTATAAGCAAATGTGGCGCATGGGGCGCGATCGCGTAGATTGGCGGGGCAAAGTGTTGGAGCGCAGCTATGCTGCCAACTTTAACGCGCCCGCCTTGGCAGCGCCAATCGCCAGGTGCAGGGCGATCTCATCGGCCGTTCGAGTCACCGCCAGCTTCACGGCCTCGTCGATATGAACATAATCCTGCGTCACATTCTGCGAAGCATGGCCGAGCATGGCTCGGATTGTCAGTTCCGAGAAGCCCAGCTCACCCGCAATACTGCCAAAGGTGTGGCGGAGCGTATGCGGGGTCGCACCGGAAATTCCTGCGAGGGCGCAAACTCGCCGCAGGCAATCGGCAACGGCGGTAAAGGGGCCGTCGCCAATCGTCGCCGGGAAGAAATGTGGATTGCCTACTAGCGCTTTCTGGCTTTCAAGAATTCGAATGGCCGCTGGACTGATCGCCCGAATCTGCGCGCCGCCCTTCGTGTCGGGAAAGGCGACATAGCTGCGCTCGGAATGAAGCCAGCTTCGGTGCATGGCCTGGGCTTCTTCGCGTCGATAGCCCGTGAGAAGCAAGGTTCGCAGCACGCCAAGGGAGACCGGGTTCTCACCTGTGGCCTCGGCATAAGCGATCGCCTTCCCGAGCATTTCGATTTCCGCGACGCTTAGCCGTCTCGTCTTCTTTCTGCTCGCAAGCTTCTTCGCCCCCATCGTGGGATGCGTCGCCAGGCGGCCCTTATGCTTTGCGTGGCCGATGATCGCTTGAAGTGTGCCGACGCAGCGGCCCGCCACGCCGGGTCCGCCCGTTGCCTTTCCGCCGCGGTTGCCCGTCCGAGGTTTTGCGGTCTTTCCGTTCTTCACGTCAGTCTGCATTTGCTCGACGTCTGCGATCGTCAGCTGCTTGACGATCCGCCGGCCAAGCAGCGGGACGATGTGTGTCCGGATCCGGCTCTCGTCCATTTTGAGCGACGAGGCTTTGATCGGAAGGTTCTTTCGGCCAAGGATATTCCCGGCTCGGGCCTCGGTCAGATACCAATCGCACATCTCGGCGACAGTCATCCCCTTGCGGGCCTCGCGCACCTTGTCAGCCGGATCTTCGCCTCCGATGACTTCGGCAAGCTTCACAATCGCCTGGCCTCGCGCCTTCTCGACGGTCAGCGGGCCGAACCGGCCAAGATTGAGACGGCGCTTGATTGCATCGATGGTGCGATACTGAACCACGAACGTCTTCAGACCGGACGGTAATACCCGCACCCCGAAGCCCTTGAGTTCGGTGTCCCAGTAGATGACCTGCCTCACGGCGGGGATCGCAAAGCCCTCGATCGTCCGCTTGGTGAGTTTGGCTGTGGGCATGTTATCACTCCTGCTGGAGACAAAACTTTTCGGCAGCGTTTTGTCTCCAAATAGTCTCCAGAATCGGGAAAACTGGAGACAATAACAGGATGCAGCGGGAAAGGCGGTTTGTCAATAAAGAGAGCAATAATAGAAGCTTAGGAAAGAAAAAGAAGCTCTAGAAAAGAGCCAAAATCAAGTTGCCAAGGTTGGGGTCGAGGGTTCGAATCCCTTCGCCCGCTCCAGTTTTCTCTCTATAATTCATATGCTTGTGCGGCCGTAGCAGCAAGACGGCTGCTTACAGTCGGCCCTAAAGCGCGCGCTGTAAGCATCGTGTAAGCGCGCCGGGGCGTTTGTATCCTGGGATGAACTGTCGCCCTCAAACGAAACTTCGAAAATGAAGGTTGGGCCGCTGCCGCCAGGTCCATGACGATGAACCGGTACGCGGGAACTGTTGCGGGATGTCCGGCCAGCCAACAGGATGATGAATTCCATCAAGGCATTGATCACCGGCTCATGTTTCGCATGCAACACGACCTGACCGGCCCGACGCGGCCGAGGGGCTATGTAGCTCAGACCGTCGTCGTGGCGGTGGCGCTGTTTGGCTTCCTGCAGGCATGTCACTTGGACCCATCAAAGGCGCTCCGCCCTATCGAAGTGAAGGCGAATCCGGCAGCACATCGCGGCAAGGCTTTGGAGTTCCGCTTTTCCGGCCTACCCGGAGCGGTTCGACTGTCCGGTGCAGAGCTCCATTTCGAGATCCAGAATCGCGAATGCGTCCCTATGGATTATGGGCGAGCTTGGGGGGGCGTGCGTCTGCCTCCCCAGTACGGCCTGCCAACCCCTGTCTCGCTCGCCTCAGACGGGGCGCTGATTGTGGACGTGCCGAAGGATGCGTTGATTGACGAGGACTATTTCGGCCTCGGCCCATGTCACTGGGCGCTCCAAAGCGTGTCGCTGCCATTTGCTTCCCAGCGAGCGCGCTTCGTTGCAAGCGTTTCGGCCGACGAGATTCTCACCGGTAAAGACCTAGTATTGCAGTATCTCGTCACCGACTACACATCCGGGGCCGAGCACCTTCCAGTCATCTTCGGCGAGCGCGCCGGTTTCTATCCTGACGGCAAAGCGCAGTTTTCACTCAAGGTCATTGTTAGAGCTGGTGAAGATTGACGAAATCTCGGCTGACACCTGCGCTACCAGCCCATCATCGTGAACCGGGCAGCAAGATGACGGGCGATACGATCCGGTCGCCAAGACGGTCGCGAGCAGGCGCGTATGACCGTTTCGGTCGCCGCCACTGCTTCCTTGCGCGGCAGTATCCGCGTTCCCGGGTATCCGACCAGCCACGCACCGGCGGCCAGACTATACTTGTTGCGCGAGCGAAAGCTGGTTCGCGTGGTCGCATTCTCGATCCATGCTCGCACGCATTCGGATTGGCATGCGACGTACGCGGAATAGCCCGGAACATCGAACTCCATGAAGTCATCATCGAAGAAGCGGTCATCCAGGCGTTTAAGCGCCTCAGGCCAGAGCTCCCATTCCGCCAGCTTGTCGCGTTCCTCTGGATTGGCATCGCTCCAGTCGCGGCATTCCGTCAGCAATCGCCCGAGTTCCGGCATGGCCAGCATCTCGCTGCCGCGCAGCGCGTGATCCACATTGGCGTCCAGCATTCCACCGGAATTGCCTATAAATTGGCAGTGTCCGCCATTGCACACCTGCGAGTAATAATAGTCCAGCGCATAGAGGTCGAAAAAATCACGCGGCAGCGCGCTGCGTGCGATGCCTCCGCGGACGATATCAGTCACATAGATCGCAAAAGCGCCCATGATTCCCGAAATGTCGTCGTTCACATCGCCCGATGCGAGAATGACGGGGAAAGGGTTCACGGATACCTCGCTGCTGGAGCACGCGCCGAACCTAGGTGGGGCGTTCTTCTTCGCTTTTCGCAGCGCTCGGCGCCTTATCGGCTAAACTCATACTGTGCACCGCGTGCCGGCGCAGGTCAGTTGAATGACGATGGGGTGCTGCACGCGGCGTACTGGATCTGGCAGTGCCGTGCCGTCTCGCTGCAACTGCGCAGCGCCAACCTGCTGGCTGCTGCAAGACTCGCCGCATAGGCGATGCCGACCTGTCGATCATCGCCCGTTGCATAGGCGGCGCATTGGTTTCGATAAGTAAGACGGATACGACACTCGCCAGCTCCGCCGCTTTCCTCGCACTGTCGCATCGCGCCTGATACGGCAGCATCTTCGCTCGCCCTGCCGCGTGTGGCGCCGAATCCGTCACCACCAAGTGCGATCGCCCCCCAGCGTGTTTCGTTTTGTTCGGATGCCGCCGCGCCTGACGCCGACATACCTGCAAGCAAGATCAATGGGATCCATTTCATATCGACATTCTAAGGCAGAAAACATGGCGCGGGGGCAACCGGCATCGCGTACCAGTGCATCGGAATGATGCTGATTATTTCGCCTTGGAAGCTTTCATCCTTCGTCTGTGGACGACAAGATAGCTGCCGCTCAAGAGCAGCCAGATCATCCCGAACGCGAATGCGCTCGACTTGCTGCGGCAAGTGATCACCGTCATGGTGGCCGAACCCGCACCATCTTCGGTGTCCGGGAGTTCGTGCGGTGACACGGAACCAGGCAGGCATTCGTTCACGGAAAATGCCGGGCCACCTCTGCCAGTAGGGGCAACGCCCGCCGCGGGATCGGTCAAATCCGACGGCGTCCAGCCCCTGAGGTCAGGGACCAGAAAGGCGAGCCCGGCGAGCACCAAGAGGCAGAATGCCGACCAAGTGACCCACAACTTCATTTCGTTCTCTGGCTCCGCATTCGTCGATGTACCGGTTCTGCGCCCCCTGCTGACAAGCCGGCATAGAAACGCAATTCTGCCCTCCCACGACCTTATTGCTAGACTTGCGCAGTTTCTATGTCGGAAGAGGGTTGATGTTTGAACAGAGCCAGTGCTGCCACCGCTTCCTGACGGTTCGATACGTCAAGCAGGCGCATGATCTGCGAAATGTGGTTGCGAATGGTGAAGTGGGACAAAGCGAGCTTGCGACCGATCTCCTTGTTCGAAAGACCCGTTGCCAACAGATCGAGAATCTCTTGCTGCCTTGGGGTCAGCTCGCGGCACCGTTCGGGCGGACTGCACCAACCGCCGATCTCCGTCATTGCAGCAGAAGCGTCAATGAACGTGACATCAAATCGATGTCCATCGGGCAGCACAGCTCGGATTTCGGGAAGAGCCGAGCGCAGGGCGTCCAGAAAGCTCACATCAGCGCCCTCCACCGTCAATTTCAGGGTGATTTGACCCGATGGTATTTTTGTCCGCGACACAGGTACGGCCTTGAGGCCGCACTGTTGCGGGCCACACCTGCGCAGCCGATGTGGTCGATGCTGGACGTTTCGGAGAGATCTTCTGAAAGTGGATTCCCTTATATTCATGCAGCGAACGTAAATCCCGCGCAGCGCAGTTCGTATGCATGAAATGACGAGCGGCATCACGAAGGTGGCTCAATGGCCAAACAAATCTACGAATGGCTATTTCTGGCAGACGAAAGGCTGACGGGATCTATTGAAAACGGGGAAGTGGCTTTGAGAAATTGCCGAAACACAAGCAGAGTTCGCGGGATCGTCCCGCCCTTGAGCGCCATATGACGGGAATGTCCGTTCTGGTTGTCGATGACGAGCCTCTCGCCCGCCGAAGGCTAGTCCGCCTGCTCGCCAAGATGGACTGGGTGGAGCGAATTGAGGAAGCAGGCAATGTAGAGCAGGCCTGCCAGCAAGCTGAAGAGCAACGGCCCGACATCCTTCTGCTAGACATACAAATGCCAGGAGGCACCGGCTTCGAAGTGCTGGAACGCCTCGCCGAGACTCCACCGGCTGTAGTGTTCGTCACGGCATTTGATCACCATGCCTTGCGCGCATTCGAAACCAATGCCGTCGATTACGTCACCAAGCCAATCGAGCCCGGACGCTTTGCAACGGCGATGGCGCGCGCACGGGATTCCGTGAAGTCGAGTTCGCAGACAGATCGGATCGCGGAGTTGCAGGAAACCGTAGCGTCGCTGAAGCAAGCCCTGAACAGCAACGAAAGACGGTCGCGCGACTTCTGGGTCAAGGCGCATGGCGAGTTTCTCCGGCTCGCGCCAGAAAACATTCTGTGGTTCGAAGCTGAGCGGGATTACGTCCGGCTTCACGTTCAGGATGCCGGCTATCTCTATCAGGCTAATCTGGCCTCGCTTGAACGCCGCCTGGATATCGACGAGTTTATGCGAATCCATCGCAGTGCTATCGTCCGGGTCGCTGCAATAGTTCGCGTGAAACCGGCACCCTTCGGAGCGTTAATCGTCGTGCTTTCCGATGGCACCGAGGTGCGCGTTGGTCGCACATATACTTCGACCGTTCGTGCCCGGCTAATTGGTTGAGAACCGAAGCGTACCAGCCGGAAGTCTGGTCGTTCAGCCATTCCGAATGCCAATCCATCAAAGCGTTCCAGACTCGATCTCGCCCCTCTCCGCCGTGACAGACAGCGATTGACGGGTTCGCCGCGAAAAACATCGCCGATTTCCAAACTGGCAAGACGGAGCAGTCATAGTCGCGCCTCTAGACTGCTGAGTGCACGATGAGCACGCTGACTCGGGAGAATATCGTGGCAGGCTTGAAAGATCCGAGATGCTGAAATGGTTGGCGTCTCGTCTGGACACGATGGGTGCCGACAGGAAAGCGGACAGCGTCCGTAACGCGTGGGCGGCCCGGTCGCGCAGCGACATCCGCTTCGCCAAAGCGAGTGGCGTGACGTTCCGATATCGGGAGGCTGGAGAAGGACGTCCGATCATCTTTGCAGCCGATCCGCCGATCACGCTCGAAGCCTATGATCAACTACTGCGAGTTTATAGTAAGGACTTCCGGATTATCGTATTCGAGCTGCCGGCGATGGGCTTTTCTGTTCCTGGATTCTGGCAGGACTTTCGTTTCCTTCAAGCCAATGACTCGCTTGCGGCGTTCGTTGATCTGATCGCGGGGGAACCGGCCTTGCTCGCTTTCTCTTGCGTGGCGGGCCTTGGCGCGCTCGACATTGCCGCCCGGTATCCCGCGCTCGTATCGCACCTGATCCAGATCCAGACGCCGAGTTGGGCTGAAGAAATACGCTGGAAGAAGGCGCGCGATCCGAAGAATGTGCTGGCGAAGCCATTTCTCGGACAGATCGCGATGAGAAGGCTGGCGCGTTCAAGAGCTCCGCGCTGGCTTGAGCTCGCCGTTGGACGGGAGGACTGTGTGCCGAGGTTCTGCGCTTGCGCAACCGATGCGCTCGACCATGGCGCCGCTTGGGCGATGGCGACCGCGTTTCAGAACTATCTGCCGGACAAGGAACCATCGCTGGCGCGCGTGGCACAGCCGACCTTGGCCATTTGGGGTAACAGCGACGGCTCGCATCGTCATACCGACCGGCAATCAAGTCTTTGGTTATGCGATCATCCAGCCAGCCGAATCGTGGAGCATGACGACCTCGGGCATTTCCCCGAGTTGGAGGATGTCGAGCTGATCCACGCCGAGATTCTGCGGTTCGTTGCCGACAATCCAGCTCAATAGGGCACGTGGCCTCACAAGCTGTGGCAAGAAACATTGCCGATTTCCAAACCGGCAAGACTGACCTGCCACGTTGCGCTTCATAACGCCTATTGCGTGCAGAAGCTTGCGTTAGCGCTGGCAGTACGCGGCTAATTCATCGCGTTTGAAGACATTGAGGACAACCAACATCATGCATAACGAACAAGTCCCTACCTTTCCGCCCATTGCGACATGGCGAATTCATTGCATTCGTCTCGTGTTCCTACTGATGGCCAGTTTCATGGGATACTTCGTGTGGCGCAATCTCCTGTTCGCATCTGCGGACGTGCCGGTTCCCCAAACTCTTTCGCGATCGATGCTGGCCGCTCTGGCGCTCTTGAGCTTGCTTGGGGTCCGCTATCCCGTCCAGATGTTGCCTCTCATGATTTACGAAGTCACCTGGAAGACCATCTGGCTCGTATTGATTGCATTCCGCGCCTGGCTGGCGGGCAAATGGACGTCCGATATCGAGAGTCTTTTCAACGACTGTATCGGGATCGTTTTGGCCTATATCTTCATGCCGTGGCGCTATGTTTGGGCGCGCTATGTGGTGCAGCCCATGGAACCGCTACGCCAAGCAAAGTAGGTGTGCGCGCAGGAACTCGCCGAGTTCCTGCCGGCACGAAAGCCCCAAGATCAACAATACCTGCGACAGGTGATTGCGGACGGTGAAATGGGAAATGCCGAGTTCGCGGCCGATGTCCTTGTTCGAAAGGCCGCGGATGGCGCCTAGTGCAATCTCGAACTGCCGCTGAGTCAGTCGATCCCGCAAGGTGGCGGCCCTTGGGAGGTCGAGCAACCATGGGCCACCCGGGTCTTTCTCGCTGGCGGGACCCTCGATTTCGATGCAGGTGGATGCCAGCTCCTTGATACGCGAAATCGCGTGCTCATCATCCGCTACCAGAACGAAGAGTCTTGATTTCCGTTCGGATCGGCATCTTGACGAGTCCGATCGGTACTGGTCGGATTTTGAGCTTCCTGCCTCCTCGAATTGGCCCGACTTGCCGATGGCGTTCATAAGCCAGACTCGCGAAAGCAAGGCGTGGACGGATGTCCGGTACAATTCAGGTCGGCATGGGAGCGCGCCGACTTTGGTGCTGAAGAGGCAAATTCCAGCATCGGCAATCTACGCCTCGACCTTGCGTATCCCGAAAACCAGCAGCCAGAGCGCCAGGGCAAGTTCACCCAGCAGGGTCGGCATCGTAAAATTTTGCGGAAGGCGTACCGCCCATTCCGGCGCTCCGAGCCACGCTAGGCTATTGATGACGTTGCACGCGCCAGCCGCAGCCACCATGATGCCCACCGCCATTGGGATGACGCGCTCACGCCAGATCAGCCAGCTCAGCAGCAAACAATACGCGCCGAAGAAGACGAGGCTGATCTTGTAGCCATCGCCATGGACACGAAGGAGCAGATACGCCGTTTCAGCGAGTGATGAGGTAGGCTGAGCCAGATCGCGTAGCCGCAAAACCATCGCTAAAAGCAGCGTGTCGCACGCGAGAACCGCGATGCCGATCAGGCTGAAAGCCGCGGCTGTCGCGCGAAGGTATGGCGAGCCTTTGCGGAAAAGGCCGTAAAGGAGAATGGTGACAACGATGTAGCAGGCCAGCATCGCAAGATCCGCAATGAGACCGAAGCGGAACAGCGTCTCGGATGCGAATACGGCCTGCGCGGTCGCGACGGCATCGCCGCGCACAAACAGCGCGCCTCGCACGAACACTTCCGCATAGACCCCGCAGACGATCGTTCCGAGATATGTCAGGCCTGCGAGCCGGGCATGTTTGGCGTCCGTCATCATTTCCCATCTCCTTCGATTGTCGCCCAGGCCCAGGCTACAAGCACGATCGAAGCGGTCAGGAGCATCTCGATGATGGCCAGAGTGATGTAAAACGGCTTCGCGCCAGGCATGCTGATCGCAATGATGGCCGTGTAGAGAACCCCGAATGTGATGTTGCTCCACCGACATACGACTGCGGGGACAAGCAATGTGGCCGCGATGAGCAGGCTGGGAACCGCCATCATCATGGAAACGGCGACGAGTATTCCGGGAGTGGCCGGACCAAGCGGCCCCATGCTTCCCTGCGCTACCGACGCCAGCTTGTTCGGGACGTAAAGCCCGAAATAGTCACCATATACGTAGCAGAACATTGTCGCCGTCCAGAGGGCGGACAACTTGAGCCGTGTCGGGACGGGACTGTCTTGAAATCTCTTCATGTATGGGGGCATATTTCGTTGAGCGGCACCAACCCATGGATCGAACGACACGCCGGCGTGTCGTTCGATCCATGGGTTGGCATTCGCGCTGTTCGGTTTGTCGATTCATCAGGTGCCATCGTCGATGGCAGTATTGACAGGCCCGGTCCGGCCGATTTGGAAATCGGCCATAGTTTTTTCGGAAATTTGCGGGGCAACGTCTTCATGGGATCGATTTTGCAGTTTGGCGTAAGCCCACGGGATCCGAACCCGGCCAATGTCGATCCGTCAGTCGTCTACGGCGCTGCATTCATGTGTGCGTCGCTCGCATTCTGCCTCAAGTCACTCCTTGCCTCCCGACTGGGTGCGACCACCGATTTTTTCGCCATCATCGGAAATGCAACATGCGGATGGTCATGGCTGGCAACCCGGTCGCTCTTCCGGCGCGAGGCCGGGCGCCAGGGTCTTTGGCCGCTTGGAGCCGTGCTGCTCGTCATGACAGCCTCTGCGACGACATCGTTCATTCCAGTGGACGCAATGCCGCTTCGCATTCTGGATAATCTGGCCAGACTTGGCAGCTCGGCCATGTTGTTGCTGGCCGTGGCCGAACCGTTGCTGGATCTGCGGGCCCAGGGCGACCGGGTGGAGCGGAAGTTCCGCATCCTGTATGCGGCAGGTTACGTCGCGATTTTGGGCGTAGCGGTCCTCGCGGTGGACGGAGCCCCGCCAGATTCGTTTGCATCCCAATTCAGCGTCCTCATCAAGGCTATCTGTGCAATCGCAGCGGTTTGCGGGTACGGATTGGCGCTGAACCACCGCAGGCAACATCCGCTCGAAACTGTCCAGACCCGCCCGAACCGCAAGCAGATTACCCCGGACCCCAAGCTGGGCGAGCAACTGATCAAACTCATGGGCGAGAACCATTTGTACGTGGAAGCGGACCTGCGCGTCGCTGATTTGGCGAGGCTGGCAGGAGAACCGGAATACAAGGTCACCCAATGCATCACGGGCACGCTGGGATTTCCGAATTTCAACCAGATGGTGAACAGCTATCGCATTGAGGAGGCAAAGCGGCGCCTGGTTGACCCGGCCCTTTCCCACCTGCCGATCCTGACGATAGCGCTGGACTGCGGATTTGGCTCAATCGGCCCGTTCAACAGAGCCTTCAAGGCCGACACCGGCATGACACCCCAGGAATTTCGTCGCCAGTGACACGCCCATTGCGGGCCGAGGCGGTAGTCGTCCACCCGTTGAAGGATGGTGACCCGTTCAGATTTTATGCGCGTTGCCCTTTGACAGTCGCCCGGGGATCGTCGGTCGGCCCGGTATCGACAGCCTTGCCTGATCGCCATCGATCGACAGGAACAAACAATCATTATCCCGAAAATTCAGACGGCGCTCGACGACGCACAATTTGCCTTCGCGTTGCACCAGCCACTTGATCGGAACCGCCGCGCCCCCGCCCCGTTTGGCCCGGCCCGAACCATCGCGCATGAAGTAGATGATGCTGTCCGTGCTGGCCTGCCGGTCTGCCGCTTTCAGCAACAAGCTGTGGTTTACCAACGCATCGGCGGTCTTGCGTGCGGCCGCTTCGGCCTGGTGCGACAAGTTCCGGGCATCACCCGGCAGCAAACGGGCATTCAGGGGGCCTGCCCGGAGGTGATGAAACGTCACCAGATCGCCGGCGATCGCGATGCCAGCACAAAATTCCTCCTTCCACCCGCCGCCGCTCAGACAGAAGCGATCATCGCTGTCACGGAAAGACCAGCGTTCATCCGGCTGAAGCACCCAGTTATCGAAATCCGGCTGTTCATTATGGGCGCGTCTGGCCGTTCCATCAGCCATGAAATAGTGCGCGCGGTATTCCCGCCCGCCGCCTTCGGGAATGAACACGGCCGTATTGCCGATCAGCCTACGAATGGCCGCCTTGCCGCTGACCGGCGGCGCTGATGGCCTTGCAGGGTCAAGCCGCCAGGGGTCGCCTTCCAGCATCCGACCGGGCCAAGCCGGTCCGCCCGCCGGAGTCAATGTCGCCAGCGAGCCTTCAAGCGCGAGTTTGCCGCAATCGCCATTCCAGGCCTTGCGCCCCGGATCCGTAATGCAGAACTTGCCGTCCGAGAAACTCGCCCAGCGGATGGCGCGAGCCGTGCCAGCATCATCGGGCCTGCGGGTAATCGCCCATCCGGTGCCGTCCAGATCCACGAACACGCCCGTTTCGGCGCCCGGCTGATCGGCCCTGGCATAGACCAGCGTGTTGCCGATCAGGGCGCGAACAGCATCGTGTCCGGCCAGCGCGTGCCAATCTTCCTGGGCGTTCGCGGCATAACTGGCGATTAGCGAAACACCCAACAAAGCCGCACCGACCATGGCGGAAAAGCGAGTGCGAAAAATGGTCACTATCGACTACCTCGAAGGTCGCTGCGATCCTATATAGCCGGGAGTGTTGAGACAGACACCGACTGCGCCTTGCCGCGCCTGAACCAGACATAGATGGTGTAGGACTTGTTCCGACCACACATGACGTCGGTCGATTGCAGGTAGCCTGCGGTCTCATCTTCACTATCGGCCCAGTATCGCGTTGCCAGTCCCGTGCTGGCTAGGACGTTGCGTGCGGCGCTGGCCTGATCTTCATCCCGGTGCAGGCCGAACGGCCCGGCACCGCGCGTGCCGGAGCGGAGATTGACTCGCTTGTCGATAACCATGCCATCCTCGATCAGATACTCCGTCGAGGCACCATTATTGTTCAGCGAAAAGCGGCACTCCCCGCTGAGTGGTGCGCGACGGTTGCATTCAATCGGGTGATAGCCGCGGGGCATCGCCCGCAATTTCGAGCAGATCGGCAAACCGCCGAAATCGCTGGCACGCGTGGCCAGTGCTGGTTCGGCCATCAGGGATATTGCGATGCACATTGCTGCCAATCGTGAAAACTGCATGACGCCGCACCCCGCTACCCGCACCGCGAAACTGAATAGCCTGGCAGGTGATGGTGCACATTCCTGACGATGTACCGGTATGCCGCTGAGGTCGCCGACACGATAGCTGCGATGCTAGACCATGCTGCATGGATAGATTCAGGCCGCGCAAGCGTAGAAGGCGCAAAACGCTTTTCGGCTGCTTCGCCATGGTTCTGCTCATCTCGGCCTGCGCAGGCATTCCTTCGGGTCGCGAAGGAAACCATGACGCGGGTGCAGCGCATCTCCACGCTGTTACCCGCGTCGGCACCCCATCGGCTTTGGCCCGCCTGATGAATCACGGCGCCGATCCCGATGCGCGTGAACCGGAAACTCTGCGCACACTGTTGGAGACAGCAATCCTGGCGGGGCGGGGCGATCAGGTTTCTACTCTGCTCAAGGCCGGTGCCAATCCGGACCTGACCGATAGTGTCGGCAATACCGCCTTGCACATTGCAGCCCAGACCAACCAGCCGTGGATGGCGCTTGCACTGCTGAAAGCCGGCGCCAAACCGGGTATCCGCAACGCGCAGGGCAAGTCATTCCTGACCTACCAGTTCCTGATGCGCGATGATCTGCTGTCTCAGAATGCACGCGAGGGTAAACAGGAAGTGATCAATTGGCTCAGGTTGCATGGCCTTGCGGCAGAACCCTGCTGCTGACATCACTCGTTTGCTCCGTTCACGTTGGAGCAGGCCTTTCCCCAAACGGACACGCATCGACCGGGCTTGCCGCCCAGCCGGCATGGACCGGAGATCTCGGTTATCCGGAAAGAATGCACACAACTGCGGGGAATGAGATCATGAGCACCTGGAGTTATGTAACTATAACATTCAAGGAGCCGCTTCTGAGCCAGGACCGCCCCGAGCACGAAAATCGGGTGCTTCACATCAACCTTGGCGAGCTTGGGTTCGATTCCCACGGCGTTGCCTTGGTCCACCGCTTCGACCTCCCGCTGGTCTCGCAACCATCGGCACTTGCAGACTGGTCACGAGAGATCACCGAAGGGGAGTATATCGATCTTGTCGGACCACCGGACATCGGGGCGCTGCTGGCGAAGCACCAGGGTTTGCGATGGATGATGGACTGGCGCAGCGAACTCGGCCACGAGAACCACTATGGCCAGATCGAGACAGTTTTTCAGCTCGTTTCCGAATTCCAGCGCGGTAATCAGCCCTTACGCTATCAGTTGACAGTTTCCGATATGGGGTGATGGTCATGCGCACATGTCCGGCAATGCCGTGGCTCCATTACCAGTCCTATGGCAACGGCTCGAAGCTCTCGCTGGTGAAGCCTTGCGCAAGCTGCGAAATCAGCATCCGGCCCCGGCATTCATAGGCATGTTCTTCCCAGTTCGCGCGATATTCGATCTGCCCCAGATCGGGCCTGGGCCATCCGTTCACGGTCCAGATCTTCGCCGCATAGCGCGCGCGGTTCCGCCCCAGGCTTTCGACACCCTTGCTGATCGCCTCGAGGGTTATCGTCTGTCGCGCTCCATCCGTACCGATCGTCTCGGGCTTCGGCGTGCTTGCGTCATCGGCCGCAGCCTGGCGCAGAAAATCCAGGCAGGCCTGTTTGCTCGCCAGACGTTCACGCGTCTCGGGCAATGCTGTATAACCGCTCGCCATGGCAAGCGACGGGCACAGGACAAGCGGGAGCGCGAGCAAGCGGCCGTTTACCTTCAATGTTCCATCCTCCAGCACGTTGCGACCGTCGCATCTAGCAGGATGATGAGACATCGCCGCAGCATCGCAGCGTACCGGTACATTCAGCGGTGTTGGTCGCGCACCGCCGTTTCGCGGCGGTAGACCGTGATATAGTCGATGCTGCCCCGGCAATCGCCCATGTCCGCCTCTTCGACGAGAATGAACTGCTCGCCGTCCCAGGCGAAGGCCTGCTCCTGGCCGCAATCACCCAATGCCCGCCCGCGCCCGAAGCTGTGCAGCCGTCGTTCTTTGTGGTCCCAGTATGATGAGACCACTTGTGGAGGGGCGAGCGCGGGATCTCGTGACATCAGGCGGACCGGCGCGGAGCGCACGGCACCGTCGTTGCCAAGGAGGAACACATAGCCCTCGCCGTTGTAGGGAGCACAATTGGCGAAGAGGAGCAGCATGGTGGTGCGGGCGTCCAGCCGTGCGAACATGACGTCAGGAAGCCCGCAGGGACGGTGATCGCAGCGATATTCCTGCTGGAGTTCTTCAAGACTGCGACCAGTCAGCTGGGTCGGCGGCAGGTCCGAGGGCGGCGGCAGGTAAACCGGGGGTTCGGGAATCCAGGGTGGAACCAGATAGGCGGCTGCCGCGCCGCGCGCGATCAGGGCCGTAACGTTGCTGGTCCGGTGCTGCTCTGTATCGATGTACCGCATGGCTGCTGCCAGCCCGCGCAGGGAAATGGTCGCCATAACGCCCCTCTTGCCATCCAGGACTTCCGCCGTTTCGCCTTTGCCCAGGGCTTCGATCAGCCCATCATCGGCCGGGATGGGGAGACCATCGCCGGCCAGCTTCGCGGCATCGCCTTCAGCCCATGTCCGCCGAACGAGGATTGCGCCGCCCTTATCTTTCACCAGCACTTCGCGGGCAGATGCTGGTTCCTGCCCGGCTTCGGGTTCGCACAGATAGCAGTCGATCAGCCGCAGGCGTGGCAGATCATGCATACCGCCGCCGCGCCGCAAGGACAGGTTGAAGGAATTGTCGGCGATGGGTTCGTCACTGGTAGCGACCTCCTCCTCGGTCGGTTCGGGAAGAAGTGTCGTCGCATGGCAGGCGTGCATATTGTCGCAGCCCACGGTCCAGTCCCGGTAGGTTTGCAAGGTGCCGATCGGGCTGGTCAGGGCGGCGGCGGCCAACAAGGACATCAGCACGGTTCATCTCCTGTCAGCACAGGAGGATGGTTTTCCACTCGCTGTTGTTGCCCGCCAGTCGCCATGATGCACTGGTACAGCACAGGGGCAGTGCAGTTCAGGCCCGCTTAGCCTTCCTCCATCCCGCATGCGGCAAGACCGATGCTGTCCTCCCAATCGACCAGTAGAACCCGCTGCCCGGCGGCGGCGATGGCCTTGTCATCGCGCACCCCCCGCCCAGTCAGCAGGTTGACATCGCATCGTCCGGACTGGCCATGATCGATCGTATCGTAGAACGCATAGGTGAAGCCGGCGACGATCAACTCGCCCTTGCGCCAAGCCAGCGTGTAGGTCCGTTCCCAGTGACTGCGGCCGAACCCGGTGTTTTGGGTGTGGACCGTGATCGACCGTTTTTGAAGGATGGCAACTTCGGGCTGCTGGCCGGCACTGCTCGTCCCCCAGAAGCGGGCGGGCAGTTCGATCGTTTTGTTCAGGGCCGGCACCCCGGCATTACGCAGATAGACCACGATCCCTACATCAGACCCTTCGCGACCTTCCGGTAGGGTCAGCGTCACCAGGTCTTTTGAGCCATCGCCATCGATATCGCCCATCGCGGCATCGATGATGACATCGTTCGCGAGCGCCGGCGCGGCATGGCAAAGCAGAGCACCTGCAGCGATGCACAGCGCTGTTGCTATCTGCCGCCGTGCGGCAGGCCGGTTTTCAGGCATGAGGCTCCTTCCTGTCATGCAGTTCGCCATGGCAGTTCCAGCGACACCTTGAACCGGGCTTCGCCCACGGGGCCGGATTGCATGGCGCAATCGTCCTGAAAGCGGGCACGCAAGCGATCGGCAACATTCTTGAGGCCAACGCCAACGCCTGACGGCCTCGCCATCGCCGCCTCGTATCGAGGCATGTCGTTTTCGATCACGATGCACAGGCGGTCATTCTCCCGGCGGGCCTGCAGCGATATCTCGACCTTGCCGCGCGTCATGCCGACGCCGTGCTTGAGGGCATTTTCGATGAGCGGTTGCAGGATCAGGCTTGGCACCAGCGCTTTCGCCGCATTCGGGTCCATGGCGATGGAAAAGCGCATGCGGTCGGAAAATCGCTCGCGCTCGATGCCCAGATATTCCTCCTGAAGCGCGATTTCGTCGGCGAGCGGCACATCGTGAAACGGATCGAGCGCCAGGGTGGTCCGCAAGAAGGTTGAAAGCGACAGCACCATGCGCTCGGCCTTTGTGGCAGCGCCTTCCTCGATCAGCCCGGCAATCGAGTTGAGCGTATTGAACAGGAAGTGCGGGTTCACTTGATAGCGCAGCGCGCGCATCTGGGCGCCCAGAGCTTCTTCCCGGATTGCCGCCAGACGTACCTTACGATCATTCAATTCGAATGCGAAAAGCAGGGCTACGAACTGGCACGACCAGCCGAACAGGAACCCCCAGGAAATCACGACAAGCCCCCCGAAGTTATCAAGCGAGCCCGGCTCGGGCGGAGGTGTTCCCAGAAGGGCCGGGTAATAGGTATGCGTTCCGGCCCAGAGTGCCGCTCCGACCAATGTCAGTGCGAATGAGGCAAGGAGCAAGAACGGCAGGGAATCTTCGGACGTTCTGCCCCTTATCAATCGTTCATGCAGGACGTAGAGCAAATAGGAGATGATCGCGGAAAGAATGATGATGGAGGTGAATTGAACCAACCTGAGCAATATGAAATTTGTCGATATCTCATCTACAGACGACAAAAATGACAAGACTATTATTATAAGGACCAGAAGATAAAATCCACCAAATCGCAACGTCGCGATCCTAAGCCCTCGCGAATTTGTCCGGCCGTTTGTGAATTTTCCATCCGAAATCATGCCGTCCAGATTCATGATCGGTCCCTTGTGATGCGCCGCTTGCGTGACGCCATTCTAGCGCACGCGTTCGGGGTAACTGCAGCCTGTATAGTAGATCTTGCAGTCCCCGGAATATTTCGAGCATGAAGCCATCGCCTGCCGTTCTGCTGTGGCGATGTTCAAGGCCGAGTACGAGATATTGCCATTAGAACCCCAAGCGAGAGCGATGCATTGGTCATGGTAAGCCAGGCTCAATTTGCAGGCCGCGCCGCCCGCGTCCCTACTGCACTGGCTGAGCGCCTCCTTTATGGCCTTGCCCTTCGAAGACCATCCGGTCGAATAACCGAATGCCCCGTTGGTCACGGCCACCGCGCCCCATCGCGTTGTCCAGCGCGGCCCGGAGTCCTCTTCCTCTTCATCCCGGCCGCCACCCATCGGCGCGCAGCCCTGCCAGCCCGCGTTTCCACCACCGATGGGAAAGTAGCCGTCGGGGCAGCCCCCTTCGGCCAAGGCCGAGCCTGGCTGGAGCAGGAAAGCCGCACCGGCAGCAATTCCAAGAGCCAAGAGGCAGAGCTTTGAATTCATGACGGACGGACTCTTGAAATTGGCCTCGCCTTGAGCGGGGTGATCCTGCGGATCGGGTCTGCTTTTTCCGGCAGGCTTGGCCGCGAACGCTGATTTACGCGTTCGAAATTTCGCATCTCAGTCTACCCGGACAGGAAGACTGCAAGCCGAATAGTATAGCTGGCAGTCCGTGGTGTATTTGCTGCAGCTGGCCACGGCCATCCTTTCGGCATCAGCCTGATCTGGCGACCGAAACGCCAATGCTCCGCTATCGCCCCAGGCAAGTGCGACGCATTGATCATGATACGATCCCTTGATCTTGCACTGGGCACCAGGCGTTGATGCCCGGCAGCGCTGCATCGCGATGCGTTCGGCCGTTCCTTTGCTTGTGGCATTTTCAACCGCGCCAAAAGCACCTTTCCCCGTGGCGATTGCGCCCCACCGCGATTTCCACTGCGGACCTGGATCTTCATCCCTGCCGCCACCCATCGGCGCACAGCCCTGCCAGCCGCCATTTCCACCCCCGATGGGGAAGTATCCGTCTGGACACCCTCCTTCAGCGCGCGAAGGCGCGGCAAAGAGCAATGCCATACCGACAAGTGGAGAAGCGACTACCGCACTCCAGAAAAGGCGCTGTTTCATCAGGAGGTGCCTCGCAAAATCGGGAACTCCCTCATTTGACGGGCCGCGCGCGGCTTGGACAGCCTGACCGGTGTACCAGTACCCAGGGGGCGGATGACATGCACGCCCGGCGGCGCCATGCGATGGTCCAGGCAAATGAGGGATATTGGCCAATGCGAGTCTGTCGGATTTCCACGCTATACCGCCCTCTGGCCTTGTGCCTGATGCTCTGCGGTGCCCAATCGGCCCAGGCGCAATGCCGCATCGGCTCGGGGCCTGATTTCGGAGACGGCATACCTTATTGTTCGGAGTTGGAACCGGAAACGCCGTACGAGCCATACCAGCCATACAATCAATCTGGGTATCCAGATGATCTGCCGCCGAACCTGCCATCGCTGTGGGGCGCGATCGCAATCGATCCTGAGGCTGCGCACGGCGGTGTAGGTGTCGCAGCGTACATGACAAGCGAAGCGCTTGCTGAAGCCAGAGCCCTGAAGAACTGCCGGGAAACTGGCGGCAGCGAGACTTGCCGGATTCAGTTCACCTATGCCAATCAATGCGCCGCCATCGCATCAGGCGAATCCTCTCTCTCTGTGGCGAAGGCAACGACGCAGAAGTCCGCTTCGGAACTCGCGCTTGATTCGTGTGGTGAAAGAACGACGAACTGCAAGATTGTCTACGCAAACTGCTCTTAGGCTGAGCGCATCTGGATGATTTCGACAGTGAAATCAGGTCGCAGTGCTATCTGCGCCAGCGTGTATCAGCTTCCAATTGCCAGCAATCCTTGGTCGGCCAGAACAGCAATTGCCCGTCCGCATCGGGATGCGTTCCGGGCGGGAGTGGCTCGCCGTCCGGGCCGATGATGTTGCCGAGATCGTCGCCGCCTTCCGATTTGCCATCGTAATGCACGCGCGCCCATTCGACCGCGAATTGCTCGGACTGGCTCTCGTTGAACTGAAGATCGAGATATTCGTCTTCATCACCGGCCACTTTCGGCTTTGCCGGCTTGTAATAGTAATCGACCTGGCGAACCGGGTAATCGTCATAGGCCGCGCGGGCGACCTTGCGAGTGGACAGGATTTTGCCTTTGCCGCCCAGCACGCTGACCTCGATCATCGGCGCGCTGTATTTTTGCCTTACCACCTTCGACACTGCCATTGCCGTGAACAGCGTTTTGAAATCCCGATTGGCGCAAGCGGTACGCGCCATTTCAAGCGCATTGCGATCGAGTTGGGGAAGCGGGGACGGAGCAGGCGTGGCGACCGGCGGCGCGGCTTGCACCGCGGCGTGGCCTTGCTCCGGCTTACCACTCTCGCCGCCCCGCTCAGGCCCGGCTGCGGCGCTGCTCGCGTCGCCACAGGCGGACAGAGCCAACAGGACAATGCCGCTTAGTGCCATCGCATTTGGCACAAGTCTGATCCGCACGATCGATACTCCCCAGCAAAGGCCGGATCATATCTTGCAAGCCGCAAGGGAAGCGAAGGCCAAAGGCGTACCGGTACGCCGCGCCCTCCTGTCCAGGGCAGGTCTCTCGTCTAGGTTGGCTGCGCGGCTGCGACGAAATGAGGAACTATGCCTGCCGATGACGATCTTGCCCGCCTTGAACGGCTGGTGCGGCTTCGCGAAACCGGAGCGTTGAACGAGGAAGAATTCGAACGCGCAAAGGCCCTGCTGTTTCAGCGCGACGGGGCGCCGGCTCCAATTGCGGATGCGGATGACAATAACGCACAGCCCCCGGCGCTGGATGATGCTGTGCCGCAAAAGGCCGGAAAGCGGCGCTGGCCCTATGGGCTGGCCGCTTGCCTTGCCCTCGCGGGCGCTGGCGGCTGGGCGCTAGCGCAGTGGAGCAAAGTGCAACCGCAGGAGGCCGCTGCGGCGAACGCCGGTCCCGCCGGAATTCGTTCATCGGCGGCATCCGCGCCGGCAGCGGCCCCACAGCCGGCGCCTTCCCTCATTCGCGCCCTGCCTGCGCAGCGCCAGGTCGATCTGGCCTTCGATGCGGTCTTTGGCTTGAAGGAGCGGGAAATTCGTGTGTCCGAGGGGGCTGTCTATAGCTATGCCAAGGGCAAGGTGTTCTGGGCGGACTTCGGACCTGTCCTGATCGTGGAAGGCAGTGGAGAGCCTTATCCGCTCGCGTTGGGAACCCTGGGCCTGTTCTATCTTCGGGAAATGCCCGGACCGAAGTTCGAGGAAGTCCGCCGCTGGCCCGATGACGTGGCGGGTGGCACGATGGGCAATCCGCCCCAATGGAAGATCCGGACCGATCTCGCAGACCGTCCCGTGATCGAGGCGACCGGCGGCGGTGTCTGGCAGGGCTATGGCTGCGACACCACGACGCTGACGGAACTGACGGCCAGCGGCCCCCAGCTGCTCGCCACGTTCGCTTCCAGCTACAGCAGCGAAGGCGCCGAAGGCGATGCCGGCCAGACCTATGACGGCGCCATCGTCAACGTCGTGCGCGGCCGTTCCTTCGATGTCCGCTTCACCGGCACGCGGACCATCACCCAGCGCTTCGTCCGCAAGGGAGGAGAATACGTCCGCGTTCCCGGCAAGGACGAGGAAATGAACGAAAGCGTGATCCCGACATGCTGATCGCGCTGCTCATGGCCCAGGCCCTCACCATTCCGGACGACACGCCGAGCCATCAGCTCATTCAGGAGCAGATCTGCGCCGGGGAACAGGCAAGCGTGCAGGCTCTGGCGCTTGAACTCGCCAAGGCGGGCGATCCGGAGGGCTTCATCGGGCTTGGCTGGCTGGAAGAGACCGCCCGTCCTGCCTCGCCCACGCGGGCCTACGCCTATTATCTGGCGGCAGCCCAGCACGGTTCGATGCGGGCGCAGTGGAAGGTCGGCGTCATGCTCGACACCGGACTAGGCGTGCCTGTCGATTCAAGAGCCGCTGCTTACTGGCTGCGCAAGGCAGCACACCGGAATTTGGGCGCTGCCTGGGCAAGTCTTGGACTATTGCGCCTGCAGGGGCGTGGCGTGGCGAAAGACCGGTTCGGCGCGCGGCGCGCCTATTTCAACGCCATCCGCCATGGCGATCCGCATGGCTTTGCCGGGATCGGCGCGCTCTATTCCAGCCGCTCCGACAAAAAAAGCGATTATCTGCGGGCGATCGCCTGGTACCGCGTTGCCGCAAGCCAGGGCGATGACATCGCGCAGACGAAGCTGGATGCGCTTCCCAGGCTATCGCCTGAAGAAGAGACTTGGGTAAACCGCCGTGCGGAGACAATCCGACGCCGGCATCCCATTACCATCGCTTGGGTTGACGGGCCTTGCGCAAGTCCCCGGGCGCCTCGTTAAGGGCGCCGACGCCGGGGAAGCATCCCATGTTTGAATCCGAAATATTCGGAGTGAACGTCAATGTAGGACACCTTGTGCTCGCCGTTTTCGGCCTTGCCTTCATCACCACCTGGGCTCTTGCCCATGTGACCACCTTGAAGCCGGCCATGCTGGTGATCGTCGCCGTGCTGATCACGCAGGTTCTCGCGGCACTGCTTCTTGCGCTGCTGCGTTCACGAACCGCGCAGCCGGTTCATGATGCGCAAAGCTGGATCGCCCATGCCCTGGCCTACTTCAACGTCATCATGTTCTGGCTGCTGTGTCCGATTTTCTCGGCGCCGGCGTCAATTTTTCTGGCACTGTGGCTGAAACGCTCGAATTAGACGTACTGGTACACTGGAGCCGTATCGCGATGCGTGAACACGTGGCATCCAGTTTGGTGGTTTGATTTGCGTAGAGTTTTTTCATGATGCCCAATCTGGTTGTTTCGTTTGGATCGGTGCCGATATCCCGGCGACAAGGCGCCAGCATTGCCGTTCTTCTGGCAGCTTTGGTGGGCGCGGGAAGCGCAACTCCAGCCTGGGCCTGTTCGGACCTGCCCAACATCTGCGCAAATAACCAGCTTGCGTGGGAGCAAAACATGGAAATGGCCCGGGAATCGGCACAAAGCTATGCTGATCAGCGCGATGCGGATCGCAACGGGGGTGGACCTTCGCGGCCCCCGCCGCGCGACCCGATGGACATCAAAATGGATCTGGCAGCGGGTAACATATTTGCGCTGCACGCCATGGCCACCGACGAAATCGAGAAAATGAAGCGCGATCCGGAAATGGGTCCGATCATTCGCGGGAAGTGGGACTTCTTCCAGGACACCAACGATGCCGCCCCGGGCGAGTATTGCGCCGCGCTCTACATGAACATGGCGGGCATGGTCAGGATGTCTGGCCCCGGCGGCAATTATCGCGGTGCGCTGCTGACCTTCTGGGGGCCGAATATCCCGCAACCCGAGAAGGTCCGCTGGGTCAGAGTGACGCTCAGGCAGGTCGTCAACAACGATCCAAACAATTCAAGCACCCAGACCGTGCGCGCCTACAATTATACCGAAACGCGCGTCAAAGGCGTCGGGGCAATCGCTCTTGCTGTTCCGTCCGCCGATGCGCTGCTTGACAACATCAGTGACCATCTGGACTTCAAGCTCGAAATTGATGGCAAGGAGGTGCAGGCCATCGGCGTTCACAGCGGCCTGTCAGCACGCGACAACCTGAGGCAATGTATCGCCAGGCGGAAGTCATAAAGAGCTGAATCGCTCGCGCACGATCGCGGTCACAGTAGCTGTGTGGCCAACGGCCAGGATCAGTTTCCCAGGCAGCGAGGATCGTCCTTGCTGATGAATTCCAGCCGTTCGACAAATTGGAAGCCGACAGGCGTCTTTTCCGACGCAGGGAAGGCAATTTCCAGACGGCTGTTGCTTTCCCGGCCCAGTTCGACGCTCCAACTGCCGTCTTCGCGCACGCCGGGCTCGGCGTAAGGCGGCCCCACACCTCGGCTCTTGTAATAGATGATCCGCGTTTCATGGAGCAGGCTCATCGGATGCTCCTCACGATCCTTCGGGTCCACCCGGACCATCGGGGTACTCGGGCCGGATATTGTGATCCTGGTCCCGTCGTGCGTGAGATAGGATATTCCATCTCCCAGCGGTTTCCATGGCCGCAGAAGGCTTTCGTCCGGTTCGACGCGAAACCCGATGCCGCCCTGGCAATGATAGCCCGGACCGACGAATGGCTTTGGCGGATATAATGCGATCAACCGCCCGATTCCGTAGCTTTCGAAGCCGGCTTTCTCGGCGGCGGCCGCATCGCCAAACGGCTCGGAAGCGAAGGACAAAGGCCGGACACAGCCTGCCTCACCAGCGGCGGCGAGCCGCAGGCGGGACAGAATTGTCCGGTCGGAAGCCGATCCGTTGAACGCGGATGAACCGACAATCGCGCCTTCGCTCCTCGTGGATTTGGGGTAAACCACATAGCGGACGCGATCCGCGGCAAGAGTGGGCTCGCTCACGTCGGAAGGCAAAATGCCCGCATAGGGGTAGGCGACAAGTCCCTCTCCGAGAGCAAGGGGGTCCCCATGCCGTCCTCGCAAGACAGGATCACGCGCCGGGATCGCTGTGATGACGACGAGATAGTCGTCGTTGATGACGCGCAGAACGGGTCCGAGCACATGGATGCCCTCACCATCTAGAGCGTTGATCGCCAAGCCTGCACTGCACAGGTGAAGCGGCCCGCGGGCACCGAACTCCGGAGTCCGCAGACGGACTATCCCCGGCGGGAGCTGGGGCAGGAGCGGGGGTGTTTCCGCCGCCAGATAGAGCAAGCTCAGCAACATGGCGGATTTCACGGCAGTCGGCTCCCTGAAGGAAAATGAGGAGCCCCCATGCTTCCGCCTCGCACCGGTGCGAACAAGGGTCGGCAATGCACCGGTACGCATTCGGCCCGAAATCGACGTGCTGCGTACCGGTACACCATGCCGCTTCGTTCGCGCCTCAATCCTTGGCACCTTGCCGCAGATCATGACTCGGGGTTTGGAATTTGTGGATGTTTGGGCAAGAGTCCCAATGGATGAGGTGCGATGCCGATAGTACGGCGGAGATGATCGCAGCAGTGCGATCTTCCAGACTGCGAACGGCACTCATGCTGATCGGCACTACCGCATCGGCCATGCTGCTTGGCGGCAACGCCCCAGCACGCACGCGGGCAACGCTTGATGTGCGCGACCGGGTCGGCGAGATCGTGCAGTCGGCCACAGGTACCGACCGCGCGGTTTATGTGCCGATCGAGCCTCACGTTATTCTGCCCCGCTTCCTTGGGACATGGGCAACGCGCGGCGGGAAGTGCATTGGGCAGAACTACACCAATCGTATGGAACTTCGCCCGAACCTGGCGATCATCGCGGGGCATGCTCTCGCGGTTCAGGAGGCCTTTGCCGAAGGCGGCTCGGAACGCGACGAGGGGGACGATCTGGGCGCTGAACGGGCGCAAGACCATGCCGGCACCGGTGATATGGTCGTGGGCCTGCTCCGTTCGGGGGAGACGGAAATGCGCCATATCCACTTCTGGTTCTCATACCGCACCGGACGCCTGATCCTCGAAGAGGTTGGCAAACCGAGGAGGGCCTATGTCCGCTGCACCATCTGATCTTCGCGCGTCTTGCCCCACACGAATCCCGGCCCGTGGCCTCGATTTGGCAAGTCCAGCAACAAGGTCTGTGACGGATCTTGTACCATGACGCGATATTTCCCGATGTTCGTGCTTGCGGCGGCGATTGTCTTCCTTGCAGGCCCGCATTCGGCAAAGGCCCAATATGCGTGCCCGCCAGGCTACGCTTCGATCGGTGGTGGGCAGGACGCGGGCGGATTCTATGGCTGCGCCCCAATCGAGCAGGACGACCAACCGGATCAAGCCCCTCTCTGGGAAGATCGGTGGGGAGCGGTCGCCATCGCAAGTGGAGCCTATGGCACTGCAGGCGGCTGGGCAACTGAAGCAGAGGCAATGTCTACTGCGTTGAAGGAGTGCGCTGCGCGTTTCGGCTCCGATTGCACAGTCAAAATGACCTACACCAATCAATGCGCCGCGCTTGCCTGGGGGGATGGTAACTACACGATAAGCCGCTTCCCTAAAAGATCGGCTGCCAAAGCAGATGCGATGAAAGGGTGCAGCGAGATCACCCGGAACTGCAAGATCCTCTACTCTGATTGCTCTTACCCTGAGCAGGTGCGATAAGGCGGCCCACCCGTGTCGAACACTGTTCGTGATATGGAAATGAGGCAGCGGGCGAAACGTCAAGCGTACCCTGTCCTGACAAGGGTTGCTCTCGGCCTTTGCCTCTTGAGCCTGATTTCTCCTGCCTCGGCATTGGCGTCTCCTGGCCGAACTGAGGCGCCGCGAATTCCTCCCACTCCCGTAGCTGCCGCGCTGCAAGCATGCCGATCCAACGCGTTCGACAGCTTTTTCAGGCTTTACGTCCAGTTTCCCGAAGTCAGAGCGCGCTTCACGGCGAGCCGGATCCATAGCGCATCGCCAGATGCTTCCTCGGGCTTTGTTTCCGGGGCGGAATTCCTCGGCAGGTTTCCGCTTGTGGTGCATGGCTGGAATTATGCGTTCGCCGGTGCCTCTGCGCCGGGTGAAACACGCCAATATGTTCTGGCGCGCACCCGCCATCCGTCCCGAACCGCCTGGCATGTGGACTGGATCGCGGCGAAGTTCGATACGAGTTCTGCGAACGGCAAATGGATCGGGGTGCCCGTGGAACTGACTGGCGTGCCCATGCGCCTCGATTTCGTGGCCACCGATGACGGCTGCTGGCACCTGACCGAGGCGGTGACGGCGCCGAAGGACACGCCGTTTCAACCGGGCATCCAGAGCCTGCATTGCGCCGTCCGCATCGATGATGCCGATCGTTACCGGTGGGAGCTGCGGCGCGTCGAAAGCCGTCTGGACGATCACCCCGACGACATGGGCGTTGGCCGGGATCTGGCGGCCTGCGCGAAACTGCATGGCATGATCGAGGCGGCAATCCGGGATGATCCCGACCTGACCCGCCTGAGCCGTGCCATCACGCACAGGCTGACGGCGCTTGGTGCACGGCAAACCTCTGCCGCGCGCTCAGCCCTGGCGCTTGACCAGCAACGGTTCCAGCGCAGCCTGATGCGTGATCAAAATATCCTGCTGGACGGCTCAACGGAAAATCGTGACCTTCACGACGATCTGGCCGGTCGCCTTGCCTCGCGGCTGGACATACTCGGCCGGATCAAACCCCGGCAAAACGATTTCTCCGGCTCGTGGAGCAATGTCAGCGGGACAATCGATATCCGCCACCAGCAAGACGACACCTATGAAGTCGATGCGAGCCTGGCCGACCCGTATTTCCTTGGGTGGACCTGTGAATTCGATGAGGCCATGCCGCGAAGCGGGAACATGTTGTCACGTACTTACCCGCTCGGCGATTCACTTCGCCTGATCCTGCAGGACGGCATCCTGGTCGTGGAGCAGGAAGATGCGGGCAGCGATTATTGCGGTGCCGGCGGCAGTCTGAGGGGAGCCTATTTCCCCTCGCACCCCAGACCGGAATTGCCACCGCAAAGCCCGATCTTTGAAAATTTCGAAAACAGTGCGGCGAACGGTTCGGCATGAATCGAACGAGACCGCTAATTTCGCATGGCCGTCTGCAATTGCGAGATAAAGTCTTCGAAATGATCCCGGCCTTCGAAGAAGCGCTGTGTTGCCTTCGTCGTTCCGGCGCCATGCTGGATATGAAGAATGCGCGAACGCTTGTCGGCCTGCAGGGCCAGGCCCGTGATGTCGGCAAATGGAATTGCCATCCCCTCGCAGGATAGCAGCGAGGCAGGGATCGAAACATGGTCTGACGCAATGACGATGCATCGATCCGGCATGAGCGAGGCCCGGAGCGCCATGGTCGCCTGGATGACCAGCCAGAACGAGCCGAGCGCCAGCAGGATGAAGAACATCTTCGAGCCGCCTGGGCCGAGATTGATTAGGCTGCTGATGACCACCTCTCGATCTTCATAAACGGTGGCGTAAATCCCCACAAACGCGCATGCGAGGAAGCCGCAAAGCGCGAGCAGGGCCTGATGGAGTTTCGGCTTGTACGAATAGGAATGGATTGCATTCATTGAGCTTGGAACACGCCGTCGAGGAAGATGAGATCGTATCCTGATCTGTTCGACGTTAAGGCGGCAGCCGACAAGTGGCTGCGTTGTACCGGTACGGCCCGGTTGTTGACGCAGAGAGCTAATCTGCTCACCAAATAAGTGTCGCTACAGGTCAATCACCATAGATTTGGCCTTAGAATATAAACTGTTATGCGACATCGAAGGAGGTGAAAATTTGGAACTGCGGCAACTTCGCTATGCCGTGGCAACTGCTGACGCAGGGAGCTTTGCACGAGCAGCCGCATCTCTTAACGTGAAGCAGATTACGCTGAGCCGGAGAGTCCAGCAGCTTGAGGACCGTCTCGGTGTAAAGCTTTTCAAGCGTTCTACGCGTGGTGCCGAGATCACTGAGAATGGCCACCCGTTCATCGAGCAGGCCCGTCGCATCGTGACCGATGTCGATAATCTGCGAACCACCGCCTGCAATGTAAGCTATGGCCTGCAAGGTCGGATTGCGGTCGGCTACTGCGCACCGCTTATGGCGGGGAACCTCCGTTTGGCGATATCAGACTACCTGACCAGGTTTCCCGATGTACAGTTCGATGGCGTCGAAGCTGGTTCAGAGAAGCTGTTCCATGGCTTGCAAGCGCGCACGATCGATGTTGTCGTTGCGCCGATCGGGTTTGGCGAAGAGGGTATTAAATCCCGCGCCATCTGGTCAGAACGGCTATACGCCGTCCTCCCCTCCGATCATCCGCTGTCTGAGCGACAGCCTATTTACTGGCCGGACCTGCGCCGGGAGGTATTCGTCGTACCCGCGGGTGGACTTGGTCCGATATTCGCCAATCTGATCGCAGCTCGGCTGACCGAGCAAGGTAGACGCCCGAACATCATCCTGCAGGACACGAGTCTCGAGAGCGTTCTGAGCATGGTGGCCGCCAAGCGCTACATTTCCGCCGCGACCGAGGCCTCGCAGGGTGTCGCGTGGACGGAACTGCTATTCCGTGAAATCCATGATACCACTGGCCCAGCTCGCCTCGAATACGCGCTCTACTGGCGCGAGGGGAACGAAAATCCTGCGCTTCAACGATTCTTCGAACTGATCGAGGAACGCTACCCTGGCTGAGAGGCTCGCCGCCCCTTGGCATAACTCCGGTCAGTCGCGATGAACCGCTCGATCATCGGCGGGATCAGCCGTTCGGGAGGCGGCGCCCCCTTTGCCTCTCCGCCGTTGAGCGCCGCCCCATAGGCGAGCAACTCGCGGTGCAGTCGCGTCGAGACTTCGATAGTAAGACGCACCGGCTTCTCATCGGCAAGGTCGGAGAGCTTCAACCGAGTCATCGTTCGCCTCCGAGCACAAGATCGCGCGTCACCAGCACCCGCAGAGGGAAACCTGGACGTATGGTCAGCGTCGGCCGGACATTGAGTTCACGGCTGACGATCTGCTCGCCGGCGCGGTTGACGCTGTCTTGGGTGCCGCGTCGGATCGCGCGAGCGAGATCGCCGTCGCCGCCCGAACCTACCTCGGAGCCCACCCCGAGCAATGTCGAGACCAACGCCGCCTTGAGCACGCCGCCCCAATGATAATCGGTGCCATCCTGCAAGCCGGCGAAGCCGCGTGGGTCGGCGGCGGGCTGGCGTTCGAGCACGATCGAGCGGCCGTCGGGCAGGATCAGTCGGTTCCAGGCCAGCAGCACCCGGCTCTGTCCGAATGCCACATCGGCATCATAGTCGCCGATCAGCCGCGAGCCCTGCGGGATGAGCAGGATGCGGCCAGTCGGGCTGTCATAGACATTCTGGGTCACCTGTGCGGTGACCAGTCCCGGCAGGTCCGAACGGATGCCGGTGATGAGCGCCGCCGGGATCACTGACCCCGCCTGCACCACGTTGGGCGAAGCCAAGCCAGACAGCCGCTCGCCCGATACGGTGCGTCGGTCGCTGGCGCGTTCGAGGAACGCTTGCCGCCGGTCAGCCTCGGTCTTCGGCCCTGAAGGCGGGGCAGCCGATTCCGGAGCTTCAACGATCGCTGGTATCCTGGCAAGGTCAGTGCCTCCGCCCGACGTAGCACCGCCGAAGAACAACCGGCTCCCACGCGCGGACTCGCGTTCCTGCTCGGCGCGCTGGCGGGCCGCCTCAGCAGCATTGGCGGCGGGATTGGGAGGGAGCGGCTGCGGCGCGCCGACCGGGGGCAGCGCAGCCACATCGCCGTGCCGCTGGGCATCGAGGATCGGCTTGCCGAGATCGCCGGGCAGCGGCGGTCCGAGCTTGGGCACCTGACCATAGTCCTTGGGCGCACCGGCGAGGTTGTCGGCGACGGCAACGCCTTCGGTGTTGTAGAGTTCCTCGGCGCCTTTGCGGCCCTGGGGCTGGAGCGCGTAAATGAGCGCGCCACCGACCAGCGCAAAGCCGCAGGCCGAAGCAATACCGATTGCCTTCCTCGACAAGCGCATGACGCGCGGCGGATCACCGCGCAACTTGACCGCGCTGGCGGGGTCGGAAAGCGCTTCCTCGCGCGGGACAGGTTCGGCCGCAGTCATGCCCGCCCCCGACGCTGCGAGACGATCCGCACCTTGTCCTGGCCCTTGCGCCCGCCAAGGCACTGCAGATGGCGCGGGAGATCGTCGACGGCGAATCGAAGCTCGATTTGCCTGTCGAGGCTGCCAACGTCGTCGCCATGCTGGCAGGGCAACTGCTCCAGCTACACACCCAGCTGCGGAAGCTCGACCTGCGTCTCGCCGCTCTGCAACGCAGCGACGACCGGGCCCGACGTCTGGCAACGATCCCTGGTATCGGGCCGATCGGCGCGACCGCGCTCGCCGCGTCGGTCACTGATCCAAAGCAGTTCTCGTCAGGGCGCCAGTTTGCCGCCTGGCTGGGCCTGACCCCGCGGCAGAGCTCGAGTGGCGGTAAGGACCGCTTGGGGCGCATTACCAAGATGGGCGACAGATATCTGCGGCAGCTCCTGGTCGTCGGCGCCACCGCGCTGGTCCGGTACGCCAAGGAGAAGCGCGGCACGGTTGATCCGCGCTTTATCGCTTTGCTCGCCAGAAAGCCCGCGCGCGTCGCCTCGGTCGCAATTGCCAACAAGATGGCGCGGATCGCATGGGCCGTCATGGCGCGCGGCGGCGTCTTCGAACGCGGGCATGCGCCGATACTGGCAGCAGCATAGATCGAAAGCTTAGCTGACCCGCGTCATTGCGGCGGCCGCCAGCAGCAAGGTGCTCGACGCGAACGCCATCGTGTAGATCGGGGCGCCGGGAAAGAAGGCGGCCATGATCGACCCCATGATCGTGGCGACAAGCAGCTGCGGAACGACCACGAAGATATTGAAGAGGCCCATGTAGATGCCGAGCTTTCCCTGCGGCAGGCTGGAGGCGAGGATCGCGTAAGGCATCGCGAGAACCGAAGCCCAGAAGATGCCGATGAGGACCTCGCTCGCAACAAGATGCGTGGGGTCGCGCAGCAGGAAAAAGCTGCCATAGCCGAGCGCACCGCAGACAAGGCCGGCGATGTGCGTGCGGGCCTGCCCGATGCGCCTGGATAACCAGGGCAGGAGAGTGAGCGCGGCGACGGCGGCCACACCGTTATAGATGGCGAAGAGCGTGCCGACCCAGTTGGCGGCGGTCTGATAGGCGGCGCTCGCCGCATCGGTCGTCCCGAAATGATATTGGGCGACGATGGGCGTGGTGTTGATCCACATGATGAACAGCGCCGACCAGCTGAAGAACTGGACGAGGGCGAGCCGCTTCATGATTGGCGGCATACCGGAGAAATCGCCGACGATGCTCGACAGCATGTTGGTCTCGTTGCCACGGCGCGCGAGGGCGATGGCGATGAGGCTTGCAAGGCCGTAGGCAATCAGCAGCGCGCCGAGGAGAAGAACCTCGCGGAGCAGCGAAAATTCCTGCCGGATGGCCATTACGCCGAGACCGGCTACGATCCAGGCGGAGCAACCGGCATAGCTTCGCGACGCAAGCGCGCGAACCGCGGGCTGGGTCTCCGCTTCGGCGGGGCCGAATCCCGCCATCTCGACCGGATCATATTCGCGGGTCGTCACCACCGTCCACAAGACCGAGAGGAAGAGGGCAAGGCCGCCGAACCAGAAAGCGTAGCGGACGGTGTCGGGAATCTCGCCGGGCGGCGCGACATTGGCGACCCCCAGCAGGTCCATGAACGACGGAAAGAGCGAGCCGACGACCGCGCCCGCGCCAATAAAGGCCGTCTGGACCGCATAGCCCGCACTATGCTGGTCCTTCCGCAGCATGTCGCCGACAAAGGCGCGAAAGGGCTCCATCGAGATATTGAGCGAGGCGTCGAGGAGCCAGAGCGTCGTCGCCGCGAACCAGATCGCCGGGCTTTGCGGCATCACGAACAGCGCGATCGCGGCGAGAATGGCGCCGGCAAGAAAATAAGGCCGACGGCGGCCGAGCCGCCCCAGCCAGGTCCGGTCGCTCATATGGCCGATCACCGGCTGGATCAGCAGGCCCGTCAGCGGTGCGGCGACCCAGAGGCCGGGCAGTTTCTCGATGTCTTCGCCAAGCGATTGGAAAATCCGGCTCATATTGGCGTTCTGGAGCGCGAAGCCGATCTGGATGCCGAAAAAGCCGAAGCTGATGTTCCACAGTCCGGCGCGACTTTGCCGCGGCTTTTCCATCACGTCTCTCCCCATCGGCCGCATGGCGCGCGGCTCTTTAGCCGCGCGATCTTGCAGCAGCGCCCGGCAAGAGCAAGCGGCGGGCGGGGCGATCGGGTCAAGGTATACGAATACTTAGCCGATCAGGGCGATGTGCTTTGCCTGCGGATCAGCCGCGTCGGCAAGATGCATCGCCCTGCGGGCCGACCGTCGATGCGGCCGAGCAGCGCATCGACGAGCAATTCCCCGGCACCCTTCAAGTCCTGCATCACCGTTGTCAGCGTCGGCGACGTCAGGCTGGCCGCGGGGATGTCGTCGAACCCGATCAACGCGACGTCGCGCGGCAGTGCCAAGCCGGCTTCGACGAGCGCGCGCATGGCCCCGATCGCGATCAGGTCGCTGGCGGCAAACAGGGCGTCGAACGGAATGCCCGTGGCGAGGAGCGCGCGCGCGGCTTCATAGCCCGATTGCTCGGAAGAAACGGCAGGCTGCTGCAGCCGCGGATCTGGCGTCAGGCCCGCGGCCGTCATCGCCCGGCAAAGGCCCGCATAGCGATCCTGAAACTCTGGCGCGTGGTTGGATGCCTCGCCCAAGAAGGCGATGGATTTGCGACCTATCTCGATGAAATGCTCGCCTGCCTGAACGCCGGCACCGATATTGTCCGACCCGACCGTCAATCCGATATTGTCGTCGGCGACCGATCCCCAGCGGACAAACTTCGTGTCCATCTCCACCAGATGCTCGAGCTTGGCGCGATAAAGCTGATAGTCGCCATAGCCGAGCAGGATGATGCCGTCAGACCGGTGGCTGTCCTGATAGTCGACGTGCCAGTCGTTATTCATTTGCTGGAAGCTTATCAGAAGATCATAGCCGCGCAGGGCGCACTGCCGGGTTATCGAGCCGAGCATCGAAAGAAAGAAGGGGTTGATCATCGACTCGTCTGGGGTCGGATCCTCGAAGAAGAGGAGCGCGAGCGTGTGGGCGCGCTGCGAGCGGAGGCTCGATGCATTCTTGTCGACGGTATAGTTGAGCTCGCGCGCAATCCGCTCGATGTTGGCGCGGGTGGCGGCACTCACCGATTTGCTGCCGCGCAGCGCGCGCGAGACGGTCGGCTGCGACACGCCGGCCAGATAAGCGATATCGAAACTCGTAGGCTTGGCCGTTGGCGGTCGCCCCATATCCTTCTCCCGGTTCGGTCGGCTTCAGGCCGGCCCGTCCTTGCGTCGAGACTAGCGAGCGCCGGCCGTACTGCCAATGGGTCGAGCCCATCGCGCTGTGACATTTACGCGACAGCGGCTGACGGGCGACGATATGCGTATACGTATACCCTATGGTCGCGCGGCCGATTTGGTCTCAATTGCTGGACCGACGATGGGAACACCCACGCGATGACGAGGATGCCGTGCGGCGCGATCTGCCGCTCCCGAGCCGTTGCGCGAACGACCCCCCATCGCAGCAGGGGAGCCTTTATGCGTAATTCTATCAGCCTCCGCCGCGGCGCCAGCACCGTAGCGCTCGGCTTTGCCTTGACCGCCATGCTTTCGGGCACCGCGATGGCGCAGGACGGCGCCGCCGCGCCCGCCGACGAGGCCGCGTCCGACAGCGACATCGTCGTCACCGGCTACAGCGCCAGCCTCCAGAGCGCCGTCAACGCGAAGAAGAATCGCGACCAGGTGGTCGAATCCATCTCGGCCGAGGATATCGGCAAGCTACCCGACGCGTCGATCGCCGAATCGATCGCGCGCCTGCCCGGCCTGACCTCGCAGCGTGTCTCGGGCCGTTCGAACTCGATTTCGATCCGCGGCTTTGCGCCGGACTTCTCGACGACCTTGCTCAACGGCCGCGAGCAAACCTCGACCGGCGACAATCGGGCGGTCGAGTATGACCAATATCCGTCCGAGGTCGTGAACCAGGTCCTCGTTTACAAGACGCCGATGGCCTCGATCGTCGGACAGGGGCTTTCGGGCACCGTCGACCTGCGCACCATTCGCCCGCTCGACTATGGCAAGCGGGCGATCTCGGTCGGGGTTCGCGGCACATGGGCCGACCTCGGCAAGCTGAACGCGGGTTCGAAGAAATACGGCTACCGTGTGAACGGCGTCTTCGTCGACCAGTTCGCCAACGACACGCTCGGCGTGGCGCTTTCGGCATCCTATGTCGACGAGCCCTACCAGATTCAGGAATTCAACGCCTGGGGTTATGCCGGCGGAGGCACCGCGGCGAGCCCGGTGGTGATCGGCGGCTCCAAAAGCTATGCGACCTCGACCCAGCTCACGCGCCTTGGCCTCCAAGGAACGGTGCAATGGCGGCCCACCCCCAATTTCACCTCGACGTTCGACGCCTTCTACTCAGACTTCAAGGATGACCAGATCAAGCGCGGCATCGAGCTTCCGCTCGGCTTCGACGTCAACAATGATCCCGCCAGCCCCAACGCCACCAAGCTGACGATCACCGATATCGATTCGAGCGGTCAGTTCGTGTTTGCGCGCGCCGGCCGCTTCTCGAACGTCGAGGGCGTCGTGCGCAACGACGTGTTCGAGCGCAATGCAAAGCTCTACAGCTTCGGTTGGAACAACCGCTGGGAAGGCGACGACGGCTGGAATGTCACGGCCGACATCAGCATGTCGAAAACCGACCGCAACGAGCTGATCTTCGAAAGCAATGCCGGCACCGGGCGCGGCGCCGACGTCGGCGCGACCGACACGATCGGTTTCACCAGCGACCGCAACGGGACCATCTTCAGCCCCACCCTCAACTATGGCGACTATAACCTGATCCAGCTGACCAGCCCCCTGGGTTGGGGCGGGGATCAGACGGGCGTCGATGGCGCGCGGATCCGCGGCGGCCAGGACGGCTATTACAACAACCGCATCATCAAGGACGAGCTCTGGCAGTACCGTGTCGAAGTCGAACGCGAGCTTGAGGGCTTCCTCCGCTCGGTGCAATTCGGCGTGAACTATACAGACCGCTCGAAAAGCCTTGTTCCCGACGAGGCGTTCGTGGGTCTGGTCGCGAATACCGACGGTCTGACGAGCGTGACGATTCCCGAGCAATATCGTCTTGGGACGACGAATCTCGCCTACCTCGGGCTCGGGCCCGTCGTCAGCTACGATCCGCGCGAGTTGCTCGCCGGTGGCCTCTACCAGCTCGTGCCGAACCCTTATGGCGACGTGGTGGTGAAGGCCTATGACGTCAGCGAGAAGGTGATGACGACCTATCTCCAGGCGAACATAGACCAAGAACTGGGTTCGTCGGTGCTTACCGGCAACGTCGGTGTACAGGCGATCTTTACGGATCAGAATTCGAACGGCGCCACCGCATCTTTCGCCGGCACCAATCCCAACGGTTCACCCAATATCGTCGGGATCCCGCGGCGCGAGAGCACCGATTATGTCGATGTGCTGCCCAGCCTCAATCTCTCGCTTCGCACCGCGAGTGACTTCGTGATCCGCGCCAGCGTCGCGCGTGAGATTATTCGCCCGCGCCTGGACGACTTGCGTGCGACGCTCAGCTACGGGACGACGATCGGCGACCCGGGCGGCATGGTCTGCCCAACGGGGCGCACCTGCGCCGTCGTTCGCGGCGGTTCGGGCAACCCCGACCTGCGACCGTGGCGCGCCAACGCGGCCGACCTCACCTTCGAGAAATATTTCGGGTCGAAGGGCTATCTTGCCGTCCAGCTCTTCTACAAGGATCTCAAGAGCTACATCTACAATCAGGACATCGCGTTCGACTTCACCGGCTATCCGATCCAGGCGCCGGGGAACGACGGCAACGGGCTGCCGATCATCGTCAATTACATGGGCACGATCAACGCGCCCATCAACGGCAAGGGCGGCAAACTTTACGGTGTCGAACTTGCCGGCACCTTGCCGTTCGGCGAGATCGTATCGGCGCTCGACGGGTTCGGTGTGACCGGCGGCGCCTCCTACACCAAGACCAAGATCGCGCCCACGCCCGGCGCGCCTGCGGAGGATATCCCGGGCTATTCGAAGTGGGTCGCGAACGGTACGGCCTATTTCGAGAAATGGGGATTCAACTCGCGCGTCAGCGCCCGCTACCGCTCGAGCTTCATCGGCGAGGTGTCGGGCTTCGGTGGCGCTCGCGTGCGGCGCCGCGCCCGGCCCGAGACGATTATCGACGCACAGATCGGCTATGACTTCCAGCCGGGCAGTGCGCTCGAGGGCCTCTCGATCTTCGTCCAGGGCCAGAATCTTACCGACGAGCCGTTCGTCACCGATGATCCGCGCGATAGCCGGGCGGTTATCGACTATCAGACATATGGCCGCCGGTTCCTCGCGGGCGCCTCGTTCAAATTCTGAACCCTCCCTGGGTGGGAGCGGCAGGGTCGCGCCGCTCCCATCATTTTGTTGCGCCGCCGGGGCGGCGCTGGTCAAAGGATCGCCATGCGGTTGATGATCATCGGGGGCGGGACGGCAGGCTGGATGGCGGCCGCCTGCCTGCGGCGGTTCCTGCCGCGCGACTGGTCGGTGCGGCTGGTCGAGTCCGATGAAATCGGAACGGTCGGCGTCGGCGAGGCGACGATCCCCCAAATCCGGCTTTTCAACGATGCGCTCGGCATCGACGAAGATGAATTTCTGGCGGCGACGCAGGGAACGATCAAGCTCGGGATCGAGTTTCGCGACTGGACGCGCGTCGGCCATCGCTACATGCACGCTTTCGGGGCGATAGGCCGCGGTCTGGGGCTGGTCGATTTCCACCATTATTGGCTGCGCGCGCGCGCCGCGGGACTGGCCGAAAGTCTGGACCATTATTCGCTGAACGAGCGGGCGGCGCGCGCGCGCCGGATGCAGCGGGGCGCGCCCCGCACATCGCGCTACCTCCTCGAAATGCCCTATGCCTACCACTTCGATGCAGCGCTGTACGCGGCCTTCCTCAGGCGCCGCGCCGAGGCGGGCGGCGTCGAGCGCATCGAAGGCAGGATCGGCGAGGTGCGCCTTGATCCGCAGCGCGGCGACGTCGCCGGCGTGACGCTGGACGACGGACGGCGGTTCGACGGCGATTTCTTTATCGACTGCTCTGGCTTTCGCGGATTGCTGATCGAGGGCGCGCTGGCGAGCGGGTACGAAGATTGGTCGCGCTGGCTGCTTAACGATCGCGCTGTGGCGGTGCCCTGCGCCCACGGTACGGTGCCGCAGCTTCCGTGGACCGGCGCCACGGCACGCGATGCCGGCTGGCAATGGCGCATTCCGCTCCAGCACCGCATCGGCAACGGCTATGTCTATTGCTCGGCGCATATCGGCGACGATGCTGCCCTGGATACGCTGCTCTCCGATCTCGACGGCGCGGCGCAGGCGGAGCCCAACCAGCTGCGTTTCGTCAGCGGCAAGCGACGGCGGATGTGGAACCGCAATGTCGTGGCGCTCGGCCTTGCGAGCGGTTTCATGGAACCGCTGGAATCGACGAGCATCCACCTTGTTCAGGCTGGAATTTCGCGGCTCGTCAAAATGCTCCCGTCAGGCGCCGCCGACCCTGCGGTCGCCGCGGAATTCAATCGGCAGAGCGACTTCGAATGGGAGCGTATCCGCGATTTCATCATTCTTCATTTCAAGGCGACCGAGCGGCGGGACACGCCCTATTGGCGGGACCGGGCGGAAATGGACGTTCCCGACACCCTTGCAGCCAAAATCGACCTCTTCCGCGCGCAAGGCCTGATCTTCCGCGAACATGAAGAGCTTTTCACCGAATCGGGATGGCTGCAGGTGCTGGTCGGACAAGCGGTCGAGCCCCTGCGCTGGCATCCGCTTGCCGACAGTCTCGAACCGGCCGAGCTAGCGCAATTTATAGCCGGCATCTCGCTGACGATCGAGCGCGAAGTCGCGCAGATGGAAAATTACGACGCCTTCCTTGCCGCGGCGCGTCCCGCAGGAGTTGCTGCATGATCCGTTGGTTCGTTCCGCTCGCGATGCTTGTCGCTTCGCTTCCCGCACCGGCGGCTGCGGAAGATGCGCGCTCGCGTCCCGTCTCCGACGACATCATCTATTTCGTGCTGCCCGACCGTTTCGAAAATGGCGACCGGTCGAACGATCGCGGCGGGCTGAAAGGCGATCGTCTTGCGACCGGTTATGATCCGACCGCGAAGGGATTTTATCATGGCGGCGATCTTGCCGGGCTTACGCGACGGCTCGATTATATCGAGGGTCTCGGCGCCACCGCGATCTGGTTCGCGCCGATTTTCCGCAACAAGCCGGTGCAGGGACCGAAAGGCGACGAAAGCGCTGGTTATCATGGCTATTGGGTCACCGATTTCACGAGCGTAGACCCGCATTTCGGCTCCAATGCCGAGTTCAAAGCCTTCGTCGACGCCGCTCATGCGCGCGGGATGAAGGTCTATATGGACATTATCACCAACCACACGGCCGATGTTATCCAGTATCGCGATGGCGATGCGTCGAGCTATCGTTACCGCAGCCTCGCCGACTATCCCTTTGCGCGGCGTGGAGGGGTCGACGGACCGGCGATTAATCCCGGTTTCGCAGGTGACCGCGATCCGAGCCCCGATAACTGGTCGAAGCTCGTGGACCCCTCTTTCGCCTATCAGCCGTTCGTCCCGAAGGGCGAGGAACACAGCAAGGCCCCCGCGTGGCTCAACGATCCGGTCTATTATCATAATCGTGGCAACAGCGACTGGGTCGGCGAGTCCGCCCTCTACGGTGATTTTGCAGGACTCGACGATCTGGCGACCGAGAATCCCGAAGTCATTAAGGGCTTTATCGAAATATACGGACGGTGGATCGACGAGTTCGGCATCGACGGCTTTCGCATCGATACCGCCAAGCATGTGAACCCGGAATTCTGGCAAGCCTTCGTCCCCGCGATGCAGGCGCGTGCGCGGGCCCGCGGAATTCCCAATTTCCATATCTTCGGGGAAATTTACATCGACGCGCTCGATCCCGGTGCGCTGGCGGCCTATACGCATTCCGCCGGACTTCCCGCGGTGCTCGATTTCGCCTTCGCCCGGGCCGCGATCGACGCGGCGAGCGGAACGAAGGGGACCGACCAATTTGCCCGCCTGTTCGACGGCGACATCCTCTACAAGGGCGGCGCGCGCGCCGCGCTGACATTGCCGACCTTCCTCGGCAATCATGACATGGGCCGTGTCGCGACCTTCGTGAAACAGGCGAACCCCGAAGCGGACGAGGCAGAGCTTCTGGCCCGCGTCAAGCTCGCGCACAGCATGCTACTCACCCTGCGTGGCATCCCCACCATCTACTATGGCGACGAGCAGGGCTTCCTGTCGGACGGCAACGACCAGCTCGCGCGCGAAGACATGTTCGCCTCGAAAGTCGCCGTCTACAACGATAATGATCTCGTCGGCAGCAACGCCACGACCGCGACCGCGAACTTCGACGCCAGCCATCCGCTGTATCGCCATATCGCGACGCTCAGTGCTATTCGCCGGCACACACCGGCGCTCATGCGCGGATCCACGACGGTGCGGGCCTTCTCGGACAAGGGCGGTCTGTTAGCCGTGTCGCGCTTCGATCCCGACACCGGCCGCGAGGTCGTGCTCGCCTTCAATACGTCTACAACGCAATTGTCCGCTAACATCGCGGTGGATATGAAAAGCCGGGCCTTCGAGGCGCTTTCAGGCAATTGTCCGGCAGCCTCCGCCGCGCCCGGCACCCTTGCCATCACCGTCCCGGCCTTCGGCACCTTGATCTGCCAGGCCGGCGAATAAGCGAAAACAACAGTGACGATAAACCAGCCCCTCGCAAAAGACCCGCATAGCTGTACCGAAGCCTCTCCGCCTTGGTGGAAGGGTGCCGTCATATATCAGGTCTATCCGCGTAGCTTCGCCGATTCGAACGGCGACGGGGTTGGGGACCTTGCCGGCATTACTGCCCGGCTCGACTATATCGCGTCCCTCGGTGTCGATGCGATCTGGCTTTCTCCCTTCTACCCTTCGCCGATGGACGACTTCGGATATGATATTTCCGACTATCGCGGCGTCGATCCGATTTTCGGGACTCTCGACGATTTCGATGCACTCATCGCCCGCGCGCACGCGCTTGGTCTGAAGGTAACCACCGACCTGGTTTTTGCCCACACGTCGGATCGCCATGCCTGGTTCGCCGAAAGCCGCACGAGCCGCGAGAATTCGAAGGCCGACTGGTATGTTTGGGCGGACGCGCGGCCCGACGGTACGCCGCCGACCAATTGGCAGTCGGTGTTCGGGGGCCCCGCCTGGACGTGGGACGCGCGCCGCGGCCAATATTATCTCCATAATTTCCTAGGCTCGCAGCCGCAGCTCAACGGGCATAACCCCGACGTGCAACAGGCCCTGCTCGACGTCGTGCAATTCTGGCTCGACCGGGGGGTCGACGGCTTTCGTATCGACGCGATCAATTTCGCGATGCACGATCCCGAACTTCGCGACAATCCGCCGGCGGCGCCCTCGAACAAGGTCCGGACGCGGCCCTTCGATTTCCAGCAAAAAATCTACAACCAGTCGCACCCCGACATCCCGTTGTTTCTCGAACGGATTCGGGCGCTTACCGATCGCTATGCCGACAGGTTCACTGTTGCGGAGGTCGGCGGCGACGACGCGGTGCGCGAGATGCGGCAGTTTACCGCCGGCGGGCACCGGCTCAACAGCGCCTATGGCTTCGATTTCCTCTATGCGGACCAGCTGACCCCGAAGCTCGTTCGCGAGGCGGCGGAGCAATGGCCCGATGCGCCCGGGACCGGCTGGCCAAGCTGGGCCTTCGAAAATCACGATGCGCCGCGAGCTCTCTCCCGCTGGACTCCGCCCGGCGCCGACCGCGCGGCCTATGCACGAATGAAGATGGCGCTGCTTTGTGCGCTGCGCGGCAACATCATCATTTACAACGGCGAGGAATTGGGACTGGACCAGGTCGACATACCTTTCGAACTGATCAAGGATCCCGAGGCTCTCAAGAATTGGCCGCTTACCTTGTCGCGCGACGGCGCGCGCACGCCGCTCCCGTGGGAGGGCGGCACGGCCCATGCGGGCTTTTCCAGCGCTGAGCCTTGGTTGCCGCTGGGCGCGGCACATGCGGCGCTCGCGGTCGACCGGCAAGAGGATGATCCGGCCTCGCTGCTGCATCTGACGCGTCGACTTGTGGCGCTGCGCGCCGGGTACCCGGCCCTCCGCGCGGGCGATAACCGGAACTGGATAACCGAGGGCGATCTGCTCGCCTTTGACCGAATTGCCAGGGACGATCACCTTCGCTGCCTCTTCAATCTTGGAAATGGAACAATCGACATTTCCGGGCACGCGGGTGTCGGCACGCCGGTCGTGGCGCTCAACGGAGCCACCATCGATTGTCTGCCGCCCTGCGGCGCGCTCTGGCTGAACGTCCAAGGAGATATGTGATGCGCCGTCTGGCTCTGGCCGCCTTTGTTTCGTTCGCCCCGGTTCCCCTCCTCGCCCAGCCGGCGCCGGCGACGCAAACCGCCACCTCGCCCGACGGCAGCATCGTTCTGACGGTGTCCACCGACGGCGACCAGCGACCGACATGGTCGCTGTCGCGGCGGGGCAAGCTGCTCATCGCGCCCTCGAAACTCGGGTTCATCCTGACGGACGGCATCGGATTGCAACGCGGCTTCTCGATCGTCGACAGCGAGCGCAAGCGTTCCGATACGCGTTGGGAGCAACCGTGGGGCGAACGCCGCTTCATCCGCGATGTGCACAACGAACTGCTGGTCCGGTTCCGGCAAGACGAGAGCTGGGGCGGCCACGCGATGAACCTTCGCTTCCGGCTTTTCGACGACGGCATCGGCTTCCGCTACGAGTTGCCCGAACAACCCGGCTTCAAGACAGCGCATATCGCCGACGAATTCACCGAGTTCGACATCGTACCCCAAGGGACGGCCTGGTGGATTACCGGCGGCGAATGGAACCGCTATGAGCAGGTCTACCAGAAAACGCCGATCGACGCCGTCGCCACGGCGCACACGCCGTTGACCATGCGCCTCGACGACGGGACGCATCTCGCCTTTCACGAGGCCGCGCTGGTCGACTATGCGGGCATGTGGCTCAAGCGCGCTGAAGGGCAGAAGTTTCGCGCCACCCTGTCGCCGTCGTCGCGCGGACCGCGCGTCACGCGCGATCTGCCCTTCGCGACGCCATGGCGGACGATCAGGATCGCGGATTCGGCGGCGGGTCTCGTCGAAAACGACCTCGAACTCAACCTGAACGAGCCGAACAAGCTCGGGGACGTCAGTTGGGTGAAGCCGATGAAATATGTCGGAATCTGGTGGGGCATGATCCGTGGGGACTGGAGCTGGGCCGAGGGGCCGAAGCATGGTGCGACGACCCAGAGAACCAAGGACTATATCGATTTTGCCGCGAAACACGGGTTCGGCGGGGTTCTGGTGGAAGGCTGGAACAAGGGCTGGGACGGAAACTGGTTCGGCCATGGCGACAAATTCAGCTTTACCCAGCCGACCGCGGATTTCGACCTCGCGGCGGTGACCGATTATGCGAAGCGCAAGGGCGTGACGCTGATCGGTCATCACGAGACGGGCGGAAACATAGCCGTTTATGAGGCGCAGCTCGAAGATGCGATGAGGCTGTATGGAAGGCTTGGCGTCAAAGCCGTCAAGACCGGTTATGTTGCCGACGCGGGCGGGATCATCGCACCCGGCGATGCGCCTGGCGAAACCCGCATGGAGTGGCACGACGGCCAGCGGCAGGTCGAACATCATCTCAAGGTCGTCGAGACGGCGGCCCGGTACAAGATCGCGGTCAACCCTCACGAACCCGTGAAGGACACCGGCCTTCGCCGCACGTACCCGAACTGGGTCGCGCGCGAAGGTGCGCGAGGCATGGAATATAACGCCTGGGGCGCCTTCGCCAACGGCCCCGATCACGAGCCGACGCTGGTGTACACGCGCATGCTATCCGGACCGATGGATTTCACCCCCGGCGTGCTCAGCCTCGAGGGCGCAAACAAGGCGCCGCTGGCCTCGACGCTTGCGAAGCAGCTTGGGCTCTACCTTGCGATATATTCTCCCATCCAGATGGCCGCGGACTTCATCGAAAACCTCGAGGCGCATCCGCGCGAACTCGACTTCATTTCCAAAGTCCCTGCCGATTGGTCCGAGAGCAAATTGATTGCCGGAGAAGTCGGCGACTATGCGATCTTTGCCCGCAAGGACCGCGCAAGCGCCGACTGGTATGTCGGCGGCGTCAACGATGCGACCGAGCGGACGCTGTCGCTGCGGTTCGACTTCCTCGATCCCGGCAAGACCTATACGGCAACCATCTACAAGGATGGCGAAGGCGCAACCTATCTCACCGACGCCCGGCACCGCATCGCCTATGACAATATCCGGGTGAAAAAGGGCGACACGTACCGCCTGTGGCTCGCTCCGGGCGGGGGAGCGGCCATGCGCCTGCATCCCGGACGATGACGATCCGGCGGCACCTGGTGGCGGCGCTGATGGCGCTGTGGGCGCTGCTCGCCCTGCCTGCCGAAGCCGCCGATCGCGGCCGTCTTCTCCAATATGATCATGTCTTCGCTGCCGGATTGCCCGAGCAACGCCTGACGATCTGGCTGCCACCCGGCTACGACAAGGGCGTCCGTCGCTATCCGGTCGTCTATATGCACGATGGCCATAATCTCTTCGATCGGGCGTCGTCGAACTTCGGGAAGATATGGGAGGCGGACCGCGCCATGCTGGCGGCCATGAAGCGAGGAGCCGAGCCGCATATCATCGTCGGTATCTGGGCGCCGGGCGTGGATCGCTATCGCCAGTATCTTCCGGCGAGCGCGTACCGGCTCGCGGCGCCCGATATTGCCGCTTCTATGGCGGCGGCGGCGGGCGGTCCGATTCTGTCGGACGCCTATCTCGACTGGCTTGCGGGGCCTCTGAAATCATGGGTCGACGCGACGCTGCGGACTCGTCCGGGGCGCAACGACACCGTGATCATGGGATCGAGCATGGGCGGCCTCATGAGCTGCTATGCCTTTCTCGAACGTCCGGCGGTCTATGGCCGCGCGGCATGCGTCAGCTCGCATTGGCCGGCGGTCGCGCCCGGCGCCGTGGGCGACGCGGACCCTCGGCTGATCGCGCTCTGGGATGGTTGGTTCGCGGCACGCCTTGGCCCACCCGACGGGCGACGTCTCTGGATGGACCATGGCACGGCCACGCTCGATGCCCACTATGCGCCATATCAGCAAGCGATCGACGCGCGCCTCGCCGCCAGCGGATGGGAGCGGGGACGGGAATGGCAAAGTCGCGTCTATGATGGCGCACCGCATGACGAAAATGCGTGGGCAGCCCGTCTCCCGGAAATTTTCCTCTTTCTCATGGCGCCGCGATGAGCCCATCCGCCGAGGAACTGCTTCATATCGTCATTCTCGGCGGGGGTAGCGCCGGGTGGATGACGGCGGCGCTGTTTGCACATCTCTGGCGTGACAGCCCGATCCGGATTTCGGTCGTCGAGTCCCCCGACATCGGAATCATCGGGGTGGGTGAGGGGTCGACACCGCAGCTCAAGGCCTTTTTCGACGGCCTTGGCATAGCCGAAGCCGAATGGATGCCCGCGTGCGACGCCACCTACAAGCTCGGGATAGCGTTCGAGGGCTGGTCGGCGGGTGGCCAGGAGTCGGGCTATTTCCACCCCTTCCCGGGAACGCTCGACGTGCATACCCAGGCCGAGTTTTTCCGCAACGCCGCGTTACGGCGGACCGGCGTCGACGTCCCGGCAAATCCGGACCGCTTTTACCTTGCCGGGCGGGTCGCCGCTCGCGGAGGGGGACCGCATGGCGGCGAATCCTTCCCGTTCGATCTCGCCTACGGCTATCATTTCGACGCCTATAAGCTCGGCGCGTTTCTCCGCGATCACGCGGTATCGCAGGGCGTGACGCATCTTGCGCGGAAGGTGGTTAGCGTCGACGTCGGGGCCGACGGCAATGTGCGATCGCTGGGGCTGGAGGGCGGCGAGGCACTGGCGGCGGATTTTTTCGTCGACTGCAGTGGTTTCGGGGGGCTGATCGCCGGACAGGCGCTCGGCGCGCGCTTTCTGCCATTTGCGGAAAATCTTTTCAACGACCGGGCCGTCGTCATGCCGACGGCGCATGACGAAAGGGGCCCGGTCGTCACGGCTACGAAGAGCATCGCGATGACGGCCGGGTGGCGCTGGGCCATCCCGCTGACCACGCGGATCGGAAACGGCTATGTCTATTCAAGCCGCTATCTTGACCGCGATCAGGCCGAACGCGAGCTCAGAATTGCGCTTGGGCTAACCGATGCGGATGGTCCGGCGAGACATCTGGAGATGAAGGTCGGACGGCTCGAACATAGTTGGACGGCCAATTGCCTTGCGATGGGTTTGGCGCAGGGTTTCATCGAGCCGCTGGAGGCGACCGCGCTCCACATCGTCATCGCGACCGCACAAGAGTTCATCACGGCCTTCGAAGGCGGAGGCTTCACCCCCAGGCACCGCGACATTTTCAACGCCCGGATCGCGGCGCGCTATGAGGGCGTTCGCGACTATATCGTTGCGCATTACCGGATGAACCAGCGCGACGCCGATCGGGGCTACTGGCGCGATGCCGCCGGACTCGAGACTTTGTCGGACAATCTTAAGGCGATGATCACGGCCTGGTTCACGGGTGCCGATATTGGCGAAGCGATCGAAGATCTCCGCATCGGCGCCTTTTACCCGAATATCAGCTGGCATTGCCTGTTCGCCGGATATGGTGTTTTCCCGTCCAATGCCGCCATGCGATCACCCGTCACGACCGACCGCCCCGCCGATCTTGCCGCAATCGACCGCTTTCTGTCCCGAGCGGAGCTAAATTTCGTCCCGCCCACTTTTCCCGTCGCGGCCCGGCGACCGTGACGCGCGAACTCGTCGAAGATTTCGCGCGCGCGATCGGCGATGCGCTTGGTGCGCACGGCCCTGCTGTGGAGGCAGCACGAAGCTACACGCCGGGGGACTACAGCATCCATTTCTTCCTGCAGATTGCGGTGATCCTGCTCGTCTGCCGGATCACCGGCTGGGCGGCGAAGAAATGGTTCGGCCAGCCGCAGGTCGTCGGCGAGATGATCGCTGGCGTGCTGCTCGGCCCCTCGCTCCTCGGGCTTTTCTTCCCCGATTTTCAGGCCGTGTTGTTCCCGAAAGAGACGCGCAACATCCTCTATGTCGTCGCGCAGTTCGGGGTCGGGTTATATATGTTCATCGTCGGGACGACGCTCCGTCTTGACCATTTTCAGTCGAAGGCGCGAAGCGCCGCGGGCGTGTCGGCCGCGGGGATCATCGTGCCCTTCCTCTTTGCCTTTGCGATCACGCCATATCTTCTGACCATTTCGGGCCTCTTTTTGCCGGGAATAGGTCCGGTGAGCGCAACGCTGTTCATGGGCGCCTGCATCGCACTCACCGCGTTTCCGATGCTCGCGCGGATCATCAACGAGCGCGGACTTGCGAACACATCGCTCGGGACGCTGTCGCTGACGGCCGGCGCGTTCGACGATGCGGTGTCGTGGTGTGTGCTCGCGATCGTGCTCGCGACCTTCGGCGGAGGACCGGGTGTCGCGCTGCTCGCGATCTTCGGGGGCGGCGCTTATGTCGCGTTCATGCTGCTCGCGGGCCGCCGCCTGTTCATGCTGTTGGGCCGCGCGGTCGAGGCGAAGGGCGAGCTGACGCACACGCTCTTTGCAGTCGTGCTGATCCTTTACGCGCTATCGGCCTTCGTCATGGACACCGCAGGCATCCACGCGGTGTTTGGCGGCTTCCTGCTTGGCGTCTGCATGCCGCGCGGGCTATTCGCCGAGGAAATCCGTCGCAAGATCGAGCCGATGACGGTCGTGCTGCTGTTGCCGATGTTTTTCACTTATTCGGGGCTCAATACGCGGCTCGACATGGTAAATGACTGGAAGTTGCTGGCGGTCGCGCTCGGTATTCTCGCGGTGTCCATCGCGGCGAAGTTCGGCGCTTGCTGGCTCGCTGCACGGCTGGCGGGCGAGAACAACCGCACCGCGCTTGGCATCGGCGCGCTGATGAATGCACGAGGGCTGATGGAGCTGATTATCAGCAACATCGGGTTGCAAAAGGGTATCATCGGCCCGACGCTGTTCGCGATGATGGTGCTCATGGCAATCGCGACGACCGTGATGGCGGGGCCGCTCTTCGAACTCGTCTATGGCCGCAAGGCGCGCGAGCGCGGCGAGCTCGCCTCGCTCGGCGGAAGCACGACAGGATAAGCAGGTTGCAATCGGGGAATGCCAGCCGCGCTAGCTCGGCATAGTGCGGATGCGGTGAAACAGCCGTTCCGTGAGAGGCCGATCGCAAACGATTTATGAATTCCTTGCTACCAAATGCGGAGCGCCGCGGCTTGATACCGTGTCGATCGAGCCGCCATTGGTCGTTGCGCTGGCATCGACCGGAATGCTGGCAGCTTTTGAGCTACCTCCCCCCCCACCATCTGATTAACCGACTATAATTGCCGTTGCCGTTGCCGGCCTTGGCTGTTCCAATGTCGGGTAGTTGGGCAATCACTTAAGAGGTTTCCTGGACGGCCATTTTGACCGCTTTGTCGACGTAAATGTAATTCTGGATATCCGCCTCACGAGCTAACGCAACCAAATGTCTGCTTGTTGAGATCTGCGTCCCGGAAGCGGCCTGACAGCAAACGTTGAGAGTTTCGGACGCCGCCAGGCGTCGGAAAGTCTTCGATGCCCGAACCGCGGTGGTCATGGTGTGAGCTATGGGGAAAGCTGTTTTGCGGAGATCGTGGGGTAGCTAGGTGCTGCCGAAAAGCGGACGTGCGCGATAGCGGACCGTCTGCATATGGGTCGCAAAAGCGGACGCCGAAAAGCGGGCGGACCGATTTTGGTGGTGCGACGTCTGCTTTTGGGCAGCCCCGTCGCGAGCGGGTCCGCTTCCAGGCGCGGGTCTGCCCTGGACGAGGAAGGCGACGGGCCGTGCCGGGTCACGGCGCCGGTGTCCCGGGTGCGAGGGATGGCGGTGGCGGCGCGCGGGACTGGTAGCGGCGCTCGAAGACCTCAATGATGATCATGGTACCGCCGCAGCACGGGCAGGTCGGTCGGGGCTCTGCATCGTCGGCGGGCTCGTCGGTCGGTGGGGGTGCGACATCGAGCAGGCGGCGGGCGCGTTCGAGATGATCCTTGCGGTGTGCGCTGGCGAGGAGGCCATAGTGGCGGATGCGGTGGAACCCGCGCGGCAGGGCGTGGAGGAGGAAGCGGCGGATGAACTCGTCGGCGCCGAGCGTCATGACCTGCTGCCGTCCAGCGCCGGCCTTGCGGTAATCCTTGTAGCGGAAGGTGACGCCTTCCTCATCGAACCGGAGGAGCCGACTGTTCGATATGGCGACCCGGTGGGTGTAGCGCGCGAGATAAGCGAGCACGGCCTCGGGACCAGCGAACGGCGGCTTGGCATATACGACCCAGCGCTTCTTCCTGACGGGAGAGAGGTGCCGCAGGAAAGCACGTCGTTCGCCAAGATGAGTGAGGCTGCCAAAGAAGGCGAGCTTGCCGGCATCGTGCAGCGCGCGAAGGCGGGTTAGGAACAAGCGTCGGAACAGGGCACCAAGGACGCGGACCGGGAGCAGGAAGGCTGGGCGTGCGGATATCCAGCGCGTTCCATCGCGGGAGATGCCGCCGCCGGGCACGATCATGTGGATGTGCGGATGATGGGTGAGCGCCGAGCCCCAGGTGTGGAGGACGGCGGTGATGCCGATCCGGGCACCGAGGTGCTTCGGGTCGGCGGCGATGGTCAGCATCGTATCGGCCGCGGCCTTGAACAGCAGGTCATAGAGGGGCGCCTTATTGTGGAAGGCGATCGCGGCAACCTCGGCAGGCAGGGTGAACACGACGTGGAAATAGCCGACTGGGAGCAGATCGGCCTCGCGCGCCTCGAGCCAACTGCGCGCCGCAGCGCCCTGGCACCTGGGGCAGTGCCGGTTGCGGCAGCTGTTATAGGCGATCCGCCAGTGCCCGCAGTCGGTGCAGGCCTCGACATGCCCGCCGAGCGCGGCGGTGCGGCAATGTTCGATCGCCGACATGATCTTGAGCTGGTGCAGGCTCAGATGCCCGGCATGGGCGGCGCGGTAGGTTGGCCCGGCAGCGCGGAAGATGTCGGCGACCTCGAGTGAGGCGCGCATCGACCTCAGCCGTCGGGCGCTTCCTCGCTGGGCGATGCGAGCGCGAGCCTGTCGAGCGGGCTGACGATCGAGCGAACGGTCCTCGTCGCAACCTGGGTGTAGAAGGCGGTGGTGTTTAGCTTGGCATGGCCGAGCAGCGCCTGGATGACGCGGATATCGACACCGTCCTCGAGCAAGTGGGTGGCGAAGCTGTGGCGCAGCGTATGCGGTCCGACGCGCTTGTCGATGTCTGCTGCTTCAGCGGCTTCGACGACGACACGGTAGAGCTGGCGGGTGCTGATCGGCGCCGCTGTGCTCTGTCCGGGAAAGAGCCAGCCGTCGGGGACGAGGATGCCCTGTTGCCGCCCGGCGCGCCACCAGTCGCGCAGTAGCAGGAGCAGCCCTTCGGGCAGCATGGCATTGCGGTATCGCCCGCCTTTACCGTGCTCGATCCGGAGCAGCATCCGCTTGCTGTCGATATCGCTGACCTTGAGCGCCGACACCTCGGCGACGCGCAAGCCCGCGCCGTAAGCGACCGACAGCGCCGCCTGGTGCTTCAAGGAGCGCGTGGCATCGAGCAGGCGCTTCACCTCGGCCATGGTGAGGACGACCGGGATCTTGCGTACCTGCCTGGTGCGGACCAGCTTGCGCGCGAGGTCGGGGCGGTCGAGCGTGTGCGTGAAGAAGAACCTCAGCGCGCCGACGATGCTGTTCATGGTCGGCGCCGGGACGCCGGCTTGTTGCTGCTCGATCTGGAACTGCCGGATATCCTCGGCGCTTGCGGTGTGCGGCGAGCGCCCGAGCCAGGTCGCGAACCTCCCAACGTCGCGCAGATAGTTACGCTGCGTCTCCTTCGAGAAGCGGCGCATGGTCATATCGTCGATCAGGCGCTGGCGCAGCGGGCTGATCGGGCCAATCTGGATAAGTTCATTCATCGTTCGACTCCTCAGGTGAAGGAGCCGAAAGGGTCTGCCTGCGGCAGCCCACGTTCAATCAGGCGATGCGCTCGAAGGGCTGCTTTACATCGAGGCTAGCGCCAATCCGCGCAGCGGTTCGTGCATCGGCCATTTCCGTTCGCATCACATCCGCAGTTGCATCGACAGCTTCGTCCCAGCTGGTAGTGGTTCGGCGGTCAGCGCTCCGCCGTGCGAGATCGCTATTTGGCGCGCGATCGTAAGCCCGATCCCGCCGCCGTCGGCTTTGGTCGTGTAGAAGGGGAGGAAGATGTCTTCGGCGTCGGGGGGAAGGCCGGGGCCGTTATCCTCGACGGTGAAGCACAGCATGTCGCCGGCGATGTTCCAGCCGAGGGTTACTACGGGTTGCGACCGGTCCGCTGCGGCTTCAATGGCGTTCTTGAGTAAGTTGAGCAGCGCCTGTTCGACGAGTTCGCGGTCGATCGCGACGACGGCGCCGGGCGCCGCACCGTCGATGCGCAGCGCGGCGCGCGCGTCGAACGCCTGCGCGAGCGCGAGCATGTCGGCGCCGAACGCGGCGAGATCGACCGGCTCGCGGCGCGGCTGCGGGATCGCGAGGCACTGGCGGTAGCGTTCGACGAAACCCATCAGATGCTGCGCGCGCCGCGCGATCGTGGCGGCTGCCGCGGCGGCTTGGGCGCGATCGGCGGGGGTGGCGGGATCGAGCGCGGCAAGGCTTTCGGCGAGCGAGATCACGGGGCTCAGCGAATTCATCATCTCGTGCGCGAGAACACGGCTCAGCCGGTGCCACGCGTCGGTTTCGATCGCCCCCAGCCTTTCGGCGACGGGCTGCACAGCGATCAGCCGCCGCCGCGATCCGTCAGCCAGCTCGAACAGCCCGACCGAGGCGTGCGCGCTGCGCCCGTCGGTCAGGCGCAACAGGCGGCCCGATTCGGGGCTGCCGACGAGCAGCGCGTCGGCGTCGGCGGCGGCAAAGGCCGGATGATCGGCGAAGCGCGCGGGCGCCGCGCGCGCTAGAGCGCGCGCGGAGCGGTTGGTGCGCAGCAGGCTTCCCGCAGCATCGGTCAGGAACAGTGCGGCGGGGACGGTGTCGAGCAGGGCTTCGTCGCCGTGCGCCTGCGCGCGGTGCCGCGCCTCGCGCTGCCGCATCGCGTCGACCGCGCGGACGATCGCGGCGTCGAGATCGGCGAACGCGGAGGGCAAGGCCGATGGGCGGTCGTCGGCCGCGATCGCGAGCTGGTCGGCGAGCTCGCGCATCGTCCGCTCGGCCCGACGCGCGGCGTGCACGAGCGCGAGGAAGGCGAGCGCTGCGATGGCGCCGGCGATCAGCGCGAGCGCGGGGCGGCCCGAGAGGAAAAGCGCGACGCCGCCCGCCGCGGAGCACCCGGCGGCGAGCCCGCGCGCGGCGAGCCCGACGGCGAACGACCAATGGCGCCGGCCGCCGCGCGCGTCGCTAGAGCCCATGTTTCTCGATGCGCCGGTAGAGCGTTGGGCGCGTGATGCCGAGCGCCGCGGCGGCGCGGCTGATATTGCCGTCGGCGCGCTCGATCGCGCGTTCGATCGCGTGGCGCTCGATCATCTCGAGGCTCATCGCCGCGCCGGCGCGCTGGCGTGCGGTGAGCTCGATCGCCGCGCCGACGGCGGCGACGAGCCGGTCATTGCGCCACGGCTTGAGCAGGAAATCGCACGCGCCGCGCTTGAGGGCCTCGACCGCGATCGTGACGCCGCCGAACACGGTGAGCACGACGATCGCCAGCGTCGGATCGGCGATGCGCAGCTGGTCGATCGCGCCCAGTCCGGCGCGGCCGTCGCGCTGTTCGGGGCGGAAGTTCATGTCGAGGAGGATCGCGGCATATTCGTCGAACGATCCCGGGTCGGGAAGCGCTTCGGGGCCGGTCAGATGCTCGACCTCCGCGACGCCGCGGAGCGCGAGGCCGATCGCCTGCGCGATAGCCTGATCGTCTTCGACCAGCAGGATTTGGGGGCTGTCCATTTCGCGATCTTACCGGAGCCCGCGCCCGCAGGGAACCTGAGCAAAAGCAGGCGCTTGCGCGGGCCGGGCGGCGAATCGCGCTATGGCGCTGTCCGATCCCGGACACTGGCTCGGTCGAAAGACGTGGAGTGTTCTAATCAAGTTCTTGATAATATTGAATTTCCTGTTTTTGCCGCGCCAAGCGATACTCGCGGCATGAGGAGCTTGTGACCCCATGGACGAACCCTTGCGGCAAAACTGGCTGCGGCGTCATCGCCGCGGAGCCGCGCTGGCGTCGGGACTGATGGTCGCCGCGCTGGCCCTTGTGATCGGCGTGCGCCAGTTCGCGACGCCGTCGCTGTCGGTGCCGGCGAGCGAGGTCACCGTCGCGCGCGCCGAGCGCGGCCTGTTTCGCGACATGACGAGCCTGCAGGGGCAGATCGAACCGCGCGATATCATCTATCTCGACGCCGCGGAGGGCGGGCGGGTACGCCGCCTGTTCGTCCGGTCGGGCGATCATGTCGCTGAAGGCCAGCCGCTGGTCGAGTTCACGAATACGACGCTTGAGCTCGATATTCTGTCGCAGGAAGCGCGACTGATCGAATCGATCACCCAGCTTCAGGCGTATCAGCAACAACTCGAGCAGGACCGCAGCGACAATGCGCAGGCGCTGGCGCTGACCCGCTACGACCGCACACGCGTCGATCGCGACCTCCGCCGCAGCCTGCCGCTCGCGGCCAAGGGTTTCGTTCCGGCAAAGACAATCGACAGCCTGAAAGACGAGCAGCGCGCTGTCGCCGACCGGCAGGCGATCCAGGAAGCGCGCGGACGGCGGCAGGGCCGGCTGAGCGCGCTGCAGGCGCCGCAGATCGAAACGCAGCTTGCAACGCTGGGCAGGAGCCTTGCGGTGACGCGCGCGAAACTGGGCGATCTGACGGTACGGGCGCCCGCGGCGGGCCGTCTGTCGGCGTTCGACGTCAAGCTCGGCGAGAATCGCAACCGCGGCGACCGGCTGGGCGAGCTGGCGCTCGACACCGGATTTCGCGTGTCCGCGCGCGTCGACGAATATTATCTGGGGCGCGTGCGCGTCGGGCAGCGCGCCGAGGTCGACGGGCGCCGCGCTGAACTGGCGGTGTCGCGTATCTATCCGCGGGTGACGGGCGGATCGTTCCGCGTCGACCTCGATTTCGTGCGCGGCGAACCGTCGGGCCTTGTCGCGGGCGAGGCCGTGCGCGGCCGGTTGTCGCTCGGCGCCGATCGCCCGGCGCTGCTGCTTCCGGCCGGCGCCTTTCTAGAGGCGTCGGGCGGCCGGTGGGTCTTTGTGCTGGCACCCGGGGGCGATCGTGCCGAACGCCGGTCGATCCGGATCGGGCGGCGCAATGCCGGTGAGGTCGAAATTCTGGCCGGGCTCGTGCCCGGCGACCGCGTGATCACGTCCAGCTATGACGGCTGGAACGCATATCGGCGCATCAACCTTCGATAGGAGACAATCATGTTGCGCGTGGAGACCATCTCGAAAAATTACGAGACCAGCGAGGTGCGCACGCATGCGCTGAGCGATGTGTCGCTGACCGTCGGCGAAGGCGAGTTCGTCGCCATCATGGGGCCTTCGGGTTGCGGAAAGTCGACGTTGCTCAACATCCTTGGGCTGCTCGACCGTCCCGACGGCGGGCGCATCGAATTGCTCGGCGAGGATGTGAGCCGCGCGAGCGAGCACGAGCTGACCCGCCTGCGCCGCGCCTCGATCGGTTTCGTGTTCCAGAGCTTCAATCTGGTAGACGAACTGACGGTGGCGCAGAATGTTGAGCTGGGGCTGCTCTACCGCGGGACGAGCGCGCGCGAACGGCGCGAACGTGTCGAGCGGACGCTCGACCGGGTCGGCATGCCGCATCGGGCCCGCCACCTGCCCAAACAGCTGTCGGGCGGTCAGCAGCAGCGCGTGGCGGTCGCGCGCGCGCTCGTGTCCGACCCGCGCCTGATCCTCGCCGACGAGCCGACCGGCAATCTCGACACCGCGAACGGCGAGGCGGTGATGGACCTGCTCCAGCAGGCGGTCGGACAGGGAACGAGCGTCGTGATGGTGACGCACTCGCTTTCGCAGGCCGACCGCGCCGATCGCAAGATCCAGCTGCTCGACGGCCGGGTCGTCAGCCAGACGCAGCTGGGTGCCTGACCGTGCTGCGCAGCATTCTTTCCTCTACCCGCGGCCAGCTTGCGCGCGGCGGACTCTATGCGGTCGTGACGCTTGCGGGGCTGGCGCTGGCGCTTGCCGCCGCGATCGTCACCGGGCTGTTCGTGCGGCAGCAGCACGCCTATGAAAACTTCATTCCGGGATATGAACGCATTTTCCGGATGACGGGCACCGTCGCCCAGCCGGGACAGCCCGAGCGCGTATCGGCGGTGACGCCGTCGATCCTTGCGAGGGCGCTTGCGGCGCGAAGCGACCGGATCGAGACGATTGCCCGCATCTATCAGGACGATCCGGTCGTCCGCGCACGCGCCGATGCCCCGCCGATCCGCGCGCAGGGGTTCGTGTGGGCCGATCCCGCGATTTTCGAGGTCCTGCCGCTTGCGTCCGTCAGCGGGCAGCTGGCCAGCGCGCTCGCCGAGCCGGACACGGTGGCGGTGTCGCAAGACAGCGCGCGCAAGCTGTTCGGCGGGGCCCCGCCGCGCGGCGCGGCGATCGAGATCGTGGGCGCCGACGGCGCGGTCCGGCGTTTGCGGGTGACGGCGGTGTTCGCCGACCTGCCCGCGCGGACGCACCTCGATCTGCAATTCGTCGCTTCGGGTCGGGGCGCAGCGTCGCCGCTCGCGCGCGCCGATGCCAGCCCGGTGCCGACGATCAACCTGCCCATTCTGACCTATGTTCGCGGCAAACCGGGGACGCGCGCCGCCGACCTTCAGCCCGCGCTCGACGATGTCATTCGCCCGTTTCAGGCGATGGCGGCGGCCAGCGGCACGAAGGTCGGCGGCTATGCGCTGCCGATTGCCGACATCCACTTCGGGCCGCCCGACGACAGTCCGCACGGCAAGCCGAGCGTCGATCCGGCCGTTGTCATGGCGATCGGCGCGGTCGGGGCGCTGATCCTCCTTATGGCGTCGACAAGCTATGTCGCGTTGATGACCGCGCGCGCCGGCCGGCGCGGCGTCGAGGTCGCGGTGCGCAAGGCGTGCGGGGCGGCGCAGGGGCAGCTGATCGCCCAGTTCCTCGGCGAAAGCCTGCTCGTCACGCTTGTCGCGCTGATCCTTGGCATGGGAATCGTCGAGCTGGCGCTGCCTGCGGTGAATGGACTGCTCGGCCTGTCGCTCGCCTTCGACCTGACGCGCGAGCCGGGGTTGCTTCTGCCGCTGCTGGCCGTGTGGCTCGTGATCGGCGTGGCGTCGGGACTCTACCCGGCCTTCATCCTGTCGTCGCTCCGGCCGACGGCGGCGCTCGGCGGCGGAGCGACCGGCCTGTCGGCACCCGCGTGGATCGGCCGGACGATGGTGATTATCCAGTTCGCGACGCTGACGGGCCTGCTCGTCGCTGCGATCACGGTATACCGGCAGACCGATTTCGCGATCGATCGTGCGCTAGGCACCGGACGCGGGGCGGTGCTGACGATCGCGACGCAATGCCGGTCGGGGCTGGCGCAGGCGGTACGCGAGTTGCCCGGCGTGCGCCGTGCAAGCTGTTCGGCCGCGGGCGCCTTCAACCTTGCGCCGCACGGCGGGGTCACCGCGATCAACCGCGAAGGCCAGCGTTTCACCCCGGGCTTCGTCGAGGTTGATCCGTATTTCTTTGCGCTCGCCGGACTCGATCCGCTCGCTGGCCGGACCTTCGCACCCGCGCGCGATGGCAGCGCCAGCCGGAGCGAGGTCGTCATCAACCAGACCGCCGCGCGCCATTTCGGATTCGCATCGCCGCAGGCGGCGATCGGCCAGCCGCTAGGCATCTCGCTGCAGGTCGGACCCAATCCGCCGACGACGCCCTACACTGTCATCGGGGTGGTTCGCGATGCGTCGGCGAGCGTGCTCGAACCCGCGGGCGAACTCATATACAGCGCCAGGTCGCCCGAATGGGGCGTGCTCGCGGTCGAAACGAGCCCCGCGGCGCTCCCCGACGTGCGCGCGCGGCTGGGGTGGATTTGGCAGGCGATGGGCGATAGCGGGCCGCTCGAGGCGCGGCTGCTGTCGCAGATCGAGGCGGACCGGTACCGTACGACGATCGTGCAGGGGCGCGTGATCGGGGCCTGCGCGCTCGTCGCGCTCGTGATCGCCGCCATGGGGCTGTTCGCGCTGTCGGCCTTTTCCGCCGACCGCCGCCGCAAGGAGATCGGCATTCGCCGCGCGATGGGAGCCTCGCCGGGCGAGATCGTCCGTCTGCTGCTCTGGCAGTTCCTGCTTCCCGTGCTCGTCGCGTGCGCCGTGGGTCTCGGCGCCGGTTACGCGGTTATGCGCCACTGGCTCGAACAATTCGCGGCGCGGACCGAGCTGCCGGTCTGGCTGCTGGCCGGGGTGGCGGGCGCGACGGTCCTCGTCGCGATCCTTGTCAGTTCGGCGCAGATCATGGCGGCGGCGCGCGGGCGCATCGTCGATGCGCTCCGCTACGAATGACGCCGGCCTGCCGATGTCGAAAATACCGGTCAAATGGGGAGTTTCGAAATGAGGATATTCGGTGTGGCGCTGGCATGCGCCTCCATGGCGGCCGCATCGCCGGCGGTGGCGAGCGAATGGTGGCTCGTGTTTCTCGGCGGCGAAAAGCCCGGACGGCTCGTCGTCACGGTCGACGAGGATTTTCTCGATCCGGTGCCCTTCGCTGACAACACGTACAAGCTCGAGACCTTCGCGCTGATGGAGCATCCGAAATCGCCCGAATGGGTGACGTCGAACGTGATCGTCGATTGCACGCGCGGCACCCTCGAGGAAAAGCTGATCCAGGTGTCGCCGCGCGACGATTTCGTCCAGCGGATGCCCGACCAGCCGGCACGCGCGCCGAAGGACGCGGTCGAAAGCAAACTCGTCGAATTCGGCTGCGAGATGGGCCCCAAGACCCCGGCCGAACGGGCCGCGATGCGCGAGCTCAATCTGACCGAACGCGGGCTGTTCTTCATGGGTCCGATGACGCTCGGCGGCATCACCGACTTCACCTGGAAGAATTTCTGGGAAGACGGCACGCGCCCCGTCGTCGCGAGCAAACGGTCGCAAGAAGAGGCCGACGCCAAGATGGCCGAACTCGCGGCCCGTCGGAAAAAGGCGCTCGACGAAGCCAATGCGATCGCCGGCACGGTTATCGCCGCTGACAAACGTGACGCCGAACGCACGCGCGAGCTGATGAATCTGACCGAGGCGAATGGCGCGATCGCCAATGCGCGGAAAAAGCGCGAGGTGGTGGAAGTCCGTGACAGCCTTGAACCATGGATCGGACATCGCGAGGCCGAACTGGTGCGAAGCTGGGGCACGCCCACCAGCTTCGAGGACAAGGCAGGCCGGCGGATCCTTCACTATTACAAAACAGGCGTCGTTCTGGGACCCGATCCGTCGCAGGGATGCGGCGCGGGCAACATGTCTGTGCCCGATCCCAATTCGAGGAGCGGGGGGATGATGTGCGTGGGGGGCGGGCCGGCGCGATCCGAGACGGCCGTTGAGTGTACCGCCAGCTTCGAAGTCCGCGACGATATGATCATCGACTATGTCACGCGCGGGAATTGTGCGGCGGTGCTGGGAAAACCGGATTGAAGGCAGACACCTGCCAAGGAGGAGGAATCATGAAGATGTTTGCAACGTCCAGAATGCGATCCATTGCGGCCGCCGTCGTTGCCGGGGTTCTATACCTCGTGCCGGGGACAGCTTCTGCCTGTCCGCCGGGTTTCGAGCCCAATGCCGCCGGCACGCCCGGGCAGGAGTGTATTCCGTCAACCGGGCAGCGGGGAGGCGATGGCGGCGATTACTCCCAATCCGGGCCCGTCTGGGAAACCCGCTGGGGCGCCTTCGCCTATGACTTTGCGACCGCCATCGTCGGGCAGGGCAGCAAGATGCCGAGCAAGGGAAAGGCGAAGAAGGCGGCGATCGCCGCGTGCCAGTCGAACGGCGGGAAGGACTGCAAGGTCGAGTTTACCTATTACAATCACTGCGCGGCGATGACGGAAGGGAAGACCGCGACGGGGCTGTACACCCGCTATTACAGGTCGGAGAACCGGCTGGACGATGCGATCGCGGGCGCGCTGAAGGGGTGCGCCGATCAGGGCGGGTCGGAGTGCCAAGTGATCCATACCGATTGCAGCAGGCCGCAGCGAGTTCGGTAAGATAGAGGCTGAGCGGCGGTTCGCAGGCAGCGTTAAGGTTCCGATCCAAAAATAGCGGGCTTTCGACTAGCGCCTGGGCCAGCTGCAGGCTTCCGCTTCTTGATTTCCGAAACCATGAGCGACTGGCCGCAATCGGCCATGCCGGATGCGATGTGATGACGGTCACTGAACCTGCGGTCGAGACCGTTCATTGCCGCGGGGAAAGCAAATCTGTGGCATGGCTTGCTGGCATTCCACAGGAATCTGCATCCCGTCGCCGGTCGAGGCAAAGGAGTTGTCCCGATGATCTGGAATTTCGCGTCCCTGGTTGCCATCGCTCTTTCAGGCCTTGCCGATCCGCAAGACCCGGCTACTTCTGCCGAAACACCGGACCGGATTTCCTATGCGGGGACTGGCAATGGCTGGACCGGCGAGCGCACCGAATGGTGGATCGATCGTTCAGGGCGTGGTTCCTACCGCACGACCGTCGACCACAAGGCGAGCGGCAAGTTCGACGCGGGGCCGCAGGGCTTCGAACGCATCCGGGCGATATTGCAGCCGCTTGAGGGCGTGCGTGAATTGCCTTGCGATGGGGCGGTCACCGACCAGGGGGCGGGTGTGCTCAACTGGCGACGAGCCGGAGGAGAAACAGCTTTACGCTTCGATTTCGGCTGCAATTTCAGGCAGCCCGACGCCGCTCGCGAGCGACTTGGCGAGGCGAGCGAACAGGTGCAGCTATGGGCACGATCGAAATGACCGGCGGTTCATTGTACTAGCGGTTTTGACGGGCACAATCTGGCTTTCTCTTCCGGGCATCGTCGCAGTTTGGCTTTCCACTGCCTCGCAAAACAATGTCCGCTTATCTCGACGCGAAGCCGAAAGCTGTCAGGCCGAAATCGTTGAGAGTTTCGGACGCCGCCAGGCGTCGGAAAGTCTTCGATGCCCGAACCGCGGTGGTCATGGTGTGAGCTATGGGGAAAGCTGTTTTGCGGAGATCGTGGGGTAGCTAGGTGCTGCCGAAAAGCGGACGTGCGCGATAGCGGACCGTCTGCATATGGGTCGCAAAAGCGGACGCCGAAAAGCGGGCGGACCGATTTTGGTGGTGCGACGTCTGCTTTTGGGCAGCCCCGTCGCGAGCGGGTCCGCTTCCAGGCGCGGGTCTGCCCTGGACGAGGAAGGCGACGGGCCGTGCCGGGTCACGGCGCCGGTGTCCCGGGTGCGAGGGATGGCGGTGGCGGCGCGCGGGACTGGTAGCGGCGCTCGAAGACCTCAATGATGATCATGGTACCGCCGCAGCACGGGCAGGTCGGTCGGGGCTCTGCATCGTCGGCGGGCTCGTCGGTCGGTGGGGGTGCGACATCGAGCAGGCGGCGGGCGCGTTCGAGATGATCCTTGCGGTGTGCGCTGGCGAGGAGGCCATAGTGGCGGATGCGGTGGAACCCGCGCGGCAGGGCGTGGAGGAGGAAGCGGCGGATGAACTCGTCGGCGCCGAGCGTCATGACCTGCTGCCGTCCAGCGCCGGCCTTGCGGTAATCCTTGTAGCGGAAGGTGACGCCTTCCTCATCGAACCGGAGGAGCCGACTGTTCGATATGGCGACCCGGTGGGTGTAGCGCGCGAGATAAGCGAGCACGGCCTCGGGACCAGCGAACGGCGGCTTGGCATATACGACCCAGCGCTTCTTCCTGACGGGAGAGAGGTGCCGCAGGAAAGCACGTCGTTCGCCAAGATGAGTGAGGCTGCCAAAGAAGGCGAGCTTGCCGGCATCGTGCAGCGCGCGAAGGCGGGTTAGGAACAAGCGTCGGAACAGGGCACCAAGGACGCGGACCGGGAGCAGGAAGGCTGGGCGTGCGGATATCCAGCGCGTTCCATCGCGGGAGATGCCGCCGCCGGGCACGATCATGTGGATGTGCGGATGATGGGTGAGCGCCGAGCCCCAGGTGTGGAGGACGGCGGTGATGCCGATCCGGGCACCGAGGTGCTTCGGGTCGGCGGCGATGGTCAGCATCGTATCGGCCGCGGCCTTGAACAGCAGGTCATAGAGGGGCGCCTTATTGTGGAAGGCGATCGCGGCAACCTCGGCAGGCAGGGTGAACACGACGTGGAAATAGCCGACTGGGAGCAGATCGGCCTCGCGCGCCTCGAGCCAACTGCGCGCCGCAGCGCCCTGGCACCTGGGGCAGTGCCGGTTGCGGCAGCTGTTATAGGCGATCCGCCAGTGCCCGCAGTCGGTGCAGGCCTCGACATGCCCGCCGAGCGCGGCGGTGCGGCAATGTTCGATCGCCGACATGATCTTGAGCTGGTGCAGGCTCAGATGCCCGGCATGGGCGGCGCGGTAGGTTGGCCCGGCAGCGCGGAAGATGTCGGCGACCTCGAGTGAGGCGCGCATCGACCTCAGCCGTCGGGCGCTTCCTCGCTGGGCGATGCGAGCGCGAGCCTGTCGAGCGGGCTGACGATCGAGCGAACGGTCCTCGTCGCAACCTGGGTGTAGAAGGCGGTGGTGTTTAGCTTGGCATGGCCGAGCAGCGCCTGGATGACGCGGATATCGACACCGTCCTCGAGCAAGTGGGTGGCGAAGCTGTGGCGCAGCGTATGCGGTCCGACGCGCTTGTCGATGTCTGCTGCTTCAGCGGCTTCGACGACGACACGGTAGAGCTGGCGGGTGCTGATCGGCGCCGCTGTGCTCTGTCCGGGAAAGAGCCAGCCGTCGGGGACGAGGATGCCCTGTTGCCGCCCGGCGCGCCACCAGTCGCGCAGTAGCAGGAGCAGCCCTTCGGGCAGCATGGCATTGCGGTATCGCCCGCCTTTACCGTGCTCGATCCGGAGCAGCATCCGCTTGCTGTCGATATCGCTGACCTTGAGCGCCGACACCTCGGCGACGCGCAAGCCCGCGCCGTAAGCGACCGACAGCGCCGCCTGGTGCTTCAAGGAGCGCGTGGCATCGAGCAGGCGCTTCACCTCGGCCATGGTGAGGACGACCGGGATCTTGCGTACCTGCCTGGTGCGGACCAGCTTGCGCGCGAGGTCGGGGCGGTCGAGCGTGTGCGTGAAGAAGAACCTCAGCGCGCCGACGATGCTGTTCATGGTCGGCGCCGGGACGCCGGCTTGTTGCTGCTCGATCTGGAACTGCCGGATATCCTCGGCGCTTGCGGTGTGCGGCGAGCGCCCGAGCCAGGTCGCGAACCTCCCAACGTCGCGCAGATAGTTACGCTGCGTCTCCTTCGAGAAGCGGCGCATGGTCATATCGTCGATCAGGCGCTGGCGCAGCGGGCTGATCGGGCCAATCTGGATAAGTTCATTCATCGTTCGACTCCTCAGGTGAAGGAGCCGAAAGGGTCTGCCTGCGGCAGCCCACGTTCAATCAGGCGATGCGCTCGAAGGGCTGCTTTACATCGAGGCTAGCGCCAATCCGCGCAGCGGTTCGTGCATCGGCCATACTGCGCCGCTTATCGACGCCCAATGTGCGGCTTCGTTGGTCTTTGATTATTGCTGGAACGGCTTTCGAGCTGTTATCCAGGCAAGCCTTTCATCACGCAAAGCACTGCGTCGCACCTTGCCGGCATCGTCGCGCAGCGGGGTCTCCACCACTTCATAGCTTTCGGGCCGCTTATAGGGCGCGAGCCGCTCCGCGACAAAGGCAGACACATCCGCGATTTCGAGTGTCACGCCGGGCCGGGCTTCGAGAATTGCGTGGACGCGGTGACCAAATTCTTCGCACGGCAGGCCGATGACGACGGCGCTCACAACCGCGGGATGTTCGTCGAGCGCCGCCTCGACCTCGGCGGGGTAGATGTTGGCGCCGCCGCGGATGATCATGTCGGTGCGCCGATCGGCGAGAAACAAATAATCATCGACGTCGACATAGCCCATATCGCCAAGCGACATCCGCCCCGCATCGTCGAGGCGGGGTGCGGCGCCAATATAGTGAAAGCCTTCGGCGGATGCGGCGGGAAAGAAAATCTCGCCGATCTTGCCGGGCGGGCAAAGTTCGCCGTCAGCGTTCCGGATGGTGATCGTGTCGGGCGCAACACGGCCGACCGACCCCGGCTTGCGCAGCCATTCGGTTCCCGTAATCATGGTGCCTGGAGTTTCGGTCCCGGCATAACCTTCGAGGATGCGCTCGCCGCCGAGCCAGTCGATCCAGGCATGCTTGAGCCAAACCGGACAGGCGGCTGCCATATGAACGACGCACGTCAGCGACGACAGATCATAGGCCTTTCGGATCTCCGGCGCGAGCGACCAGATGCGGTGCATCATCGTTGGGACCAAAAAGCACCATTCAACCCGCTCGCGTTCGACGATCTGCAGCCATTTTTCGGGATCGAACCGCGCCATCCCGACCACCTGGCTTCCCGCGACGAGCGCGAGGTTCGAGAAGAGAAAGGGCGCGTTGTGATAGAGGGGACCCGGATTGAGGAGCGTGCCGCCGCGCGGCATGCTGACGAAATCGATCAGCTGGTCGATCTTGGCCGAGAGGCTGGGTGGTCCATGATCGACGATCAGCTTCGGCCGCCCGGTCGAGCCCCCACTGGCGACGGCCTTCCAGCTGGATGCGGGGGCACGCAAAATCGAGGCCGTTTCCGGCGGTAGGGGAGAATCGGCGGCAATTATTCTGCGCTCGATCCGGGGAAGTCGCGGCGATCCGATGATGACGCGCGGCGCGGCCAGTTCGACGATTGCGGAAAGCTCATGCGCAGGTAACCGAGAGGGAAGGATACAGGGCGTTGCGCCAGCCTTCCATGCGCCGAACGTCCATTCGTGATGCGCGGTACCGTTGGCAAGGACGATCGCGACCATATCGTCGCGGACGACGCCCGCTTCCAGCAATTGCGCGGCTCGACCGTCCGAGCGCGCGTCAAGTTCACGCCATGTCAGGCTGTCCTCGTCATACCGTACGGCGACCGCATCCGACGTCGCCGCGGCATGGCGTTTCAAGACGGCGCCGAAGCTCTCGCCTGTCATCACTGACCGACCCAGACCGGCGGGGTATGTCGCCACCATGCGACGGCATTCTCGAGTTGATACGCGAGCGCGAGCAGAAGCGCTTCGCCGCCGGGCCGGATTGCGAACTGGACGCCGACCGGCAAGCCGTTGTCGCTGAAACCCATCGGCAGGCTGATCGACGGCGAGCCGGCGAAATTGTCGATCCAGCAATAGCCGGCATAGTCGAGCAGATGATCGCGCTGGTCGAGCCACGCCGTGTGGGGCCCGAAGACGCCGACGCGGACGGTTTCAGTGCTGAAGGTGGGTGTCATCCAGATATCGATGTCGTCCAGCAGCGCTAGATAGGATGCGGCATTCTGCTCCATCAGGGCCCATGCCGCATCATATTGCTTGTCTGAAATCCGGTTTCCCTGTTCCACGATCGTCCTTGAGCGATATTCGAGATCGTCGGGCGTGATGGCAACGCCGAGCTGTTCGGCGATCGGCTCCAGTCGCCGCGCAAATCTGCCTTCGGCCAAATCGCGTAGCGCGGAGATGGCGGCGGGGGCGTCGAACGGCAACCGGCCATCGCTGACGCCATGGCCAAGCCGTCCGAGCAAATCGATCGTGTCCGAAAAGACCCGGGCGACGCTCGCGTCCGGCTCCGCGGCGGTGCGCATTACCTCGCTATAGGCGTGAATGCGAAGCTTGCTATCGACCGGCGCGGTTACGAGCGGCACCGGCGCGAAGGCCGCGTCGGGCGCGCGCGTCTGGGTTGCCTCGAGCCAAGCCGCGGTGTCGCGCACGGTGCGGCTGACGCAGCCATCGACGTTCAGATCGGCGATCGAGCGCATCGCCTCGTCGCCGATATTGCGTCCGCGCGACGGCTTGAGACCGACGAGGCCGCACGGCGCGGCGCCATGGCGGATCGACCCCAGCCCGTCGCTGGCATGCGCGATGGGAACCACTCCAGCTGCCACGGCCGCCGATCCGCCGCCCGAAGAACCGCCGGGTGTATGATCCAGGTTCCAGGGATTGCGGGTCACGCCCACCAACGGCGATTCGGTTACCACGTTGAGTCCGAGTTCGGGCATCGCCGAACGGGCGATCGAAATTAGACCCGCGTCATTTATCGCGCGGGCATAGGGTCCGTCTTCGGCGGGAACGAAATCGCGGAGCACGGCGGCACCGAAGCTCGATGGTACGCCTTTTTCCAGAATGGAATCCTTGATCAGGGTCGGGAGACCGGCAAGCGGTCCCGGGCGCGGCGCGGCCGCCTGCGTACGCGCGCGGTCGAAACAGGGCCATGCGATGAAATTGAGCTGCGGATTGACGGCCTCGGCGCGTTCGATCGCGCGTTCGATCAGCGCGGCCGGCGTCGTACGCCCGGCCTCGATCGCTTCGCGCATGCTGGTCATATCGTCCGGACGGTCGAGTGTGGCGGGGATTGTCATGCTTTCTCTCCTGGAAACTGGGAATGCACGGCGCGGACCGTGGCGGCATAGGGGCGGTGGGCGAGCGACATCAGGACGGCGGCAGCGATCAGTGAGGGTATGCTGGCGATCGAAATCGAATAAAGCATGCCTCGCGGGCCGGACATCAGACCCGAAATCATGCCGACTGCAAGCGGTGAAACCGCGAGTGCCAACGCATTCACGATGCCGAGCAGGGTCAGGACGCGCGCCCGCAGGGAAGCGGGCGCGAGGTCTTGAAATATGCCCGGCATAAGCGCCGAGCCCGCGACGCCCATCGCGCCCTGCAGCGCGGCGACCGTATAGGCCTGGAAGGTCGAGGTGACGAAGGGCAGACACATGGCCGGCAACGGCGTCAGCCAGAGAAAGAAGCTGGTCGCCCTGATCGGCGTGAGCCCGCCGCCGCGCTGCCCGAATTTGAGCGTGATGCCCGGAAGGAACACGCCGATCAGCGTCGCGGCGGTTATCGCTATACCAAGCCCGACGCCGACGGTCGCCGGATTGATACCGAAGGCGCGCGGCAATGCGATGGGAAACCAGATGAGGGCCGAGGTCATCGCCACGGCCATGGCAAATATCGATCCGCAGACGCAGGCAAGCGTGCACCAGTGCGTTTGCGCATAAGACAGAAAGTCCTGCGCCTTGTCCGCGTCGCCGGTTTCCGCCGCACGGACGGCGGCCGCGCGTCTGGCAAGCGGCATCGTTGCAACGAGTAAGAAGAAGAGCGGACTGGGCAGGGCGATTACCACCATAGCGATGCGCCATGAGTCGACTCCCGCAAGCCAGTGAGGCAAACTGCCGGCCGACGCGGCCAGCCATTCGAGCAGCGCCCCGCCAAGCGCCATGCCGATCCCGGCGCCGAACAGCGACCCGCCGTAAAAGATCAGATTGGCCGTGTTGCGCCTCTGTTCAGGGAACAGGTCGGGGATCATCGCATAGATGATCGGCACCAGCCCGGCTTCGCCGATCGCGATGCCGATCGTTCCCGCGAACAGGCCGCCGAAGCTGTCCTGAAATGCGAACAGGAAGGTCGCGAGCGACCAGATGGCCACTCCGATCGCGAGCAGCAGGCGGCGTCCGTACCGATCGGCGAGCCAGCCCATCGGATAGCTCGCGATACATGCGAAGACCGCCATGCCAAGTCCCTGCAGCATTCCGATCTGCAGGTCGGAGAAGCCGAGCGAGGCCTGGAGCGCGGGCGCGATCAGGCTGAGCATCTGCCGGACGACAAAGCCGAAGAAACTCGTCATCAGGAGAACGACCAGCCCATACCAGGTCAGGGCGCTGGCTTTGCTCGCGCCATGCTTGGCAATGCACCCGCTTGCCGCGAACGCAATCGAGGGTGGAGAAGGCCTTTCTAAGGTCAAGGCTGTCCGCCCGTCATGTCCATTCTCCCAAGGCTTGTCCCGAACGGCGTATACCGACTTCCGATCGCATACAACAAATAAGTTGACTTTAATGTAAGTGAGTAGGATGAGTCGTGCGTCAAAAGTTGGCCGTCTCGGGAAGGGTCGGCGCGCAGGTCCATAGAGGCCGTTTGGGATGGAGTAACTCGAATGCAATTTTCCGTTCGCGCCTCGCTCGAGCAATTCACCCTTGCGCATCCTATCCGCGAGGGACTGCTCCAGATCAGCGTCGCGGCCCCGGCGGTCGAAGCGCTCGACGCCGCCGTTCCAGTGCTTTACGTTGTCGATGGCGATATCCTGTTCGGCTTGGCAGCAGAGATCGCGCGGGCGGTTTCGACGGTCGAGGGCTTTCCCGCTTACTATGTCGTCGGCGTCGGCTATGACGCGGCGTTCGCTGATGTGATGAGGCTGCGGACCGCGGATCTCGCGCCACCGATCAGCGCCGAGTCGCTCGAAGGCCTTGGTATGTTCGGCACGGCGATCGGCGGCGAAAACAGCGGCGGTGCGGACGCGTTCCTGGCCTTTCTGGTGGAGACGCTGCGGCCCGAAATCGCAGCGCGCTATCCGCAGACGGCCGGCGGCGCGCCGATCCTCTTCGGTCATTCACTCGGCGGGCTTTTTGCCGCCAACGCACTGTTGACCCGTCCCGAAAGCTTCGCGTCGTTCATCGTCAGCAGCCCGTCGCTCTGGTGGGACGATTTTTCGATCCTTCAAAAGCTCCCAGCGTTCAAGGAGCGGCTCGCGGCGCTGCCGCAGCAGCCGCGCGTATTCGTCGATGTCGGGGCCAAGGAGCAGGACATGCCGACGAGCGTACCCGAAGGGAGGGGTCTGACGTTGGAGGAGGCGCAGGCGCAGGTGAGTGCCGCGCGTATGGTCGATGGCGCCAGGGATTTCGCCAACGCGCTGCGCGGCGCGGGGCTCCTCAATCTCCGCCATGTCGCCTTTGCTGAGGATGATCATGTCTCGGCCGCGCCGACCGCCATTCTCCACGGCATGCGCTTCGCGCTGGGCCGCGCTGGCTGAGCGTCCGCAAATCAGAAAGATTGGGAGGGATTTATGCGAAATCTGCACAAAGGGCTGACCGGAACCGCTCTGGCCATAGTCCTGACATCCCCCGCTGCGGGCTGGGCGCAATCGGCGGAAGGCGGCGCGCCGCAGGACACCGCACAGGCAGCGCCTGACGAAATCGTCGTGACCGCGCAGAAGCGGGAGCAGCGGTTAATCGACGTTCCGTCCGCGGTCACGGCCGTCGGCGGTGAAAACTTGACGCAGCGCAATCTGACGCGAATCGAGCAGTTCGCCGCGTTCACGCCGGGGATATCCTTCAGCGACGGGGCGGCTGGCCCGCAACTGACCGTTCGCGGACTCAACGCCAGCGGCCAGGGCGCAACGACCGCGATTCTCGTGGACGATGTGCCGCTCACCTCTTCATCCTCCTATCAGCAAAGCACGACGCCCAATTTCGACACCTATGATCTCGAACGGATCGAGGTACTGCGCGGACCCCAGGGAACGCTATATGGCGCCTCGGCCCTCGGCGGGCTGGTGAAATATGTGACGAAGGCGCCGAACCTTTCCCGCGTCGAGGGCTCGGCGCAGCTGGAACTCAACCATGTCGACGAAGGTGAAACGGCAGGTAGCGTCCGCGCGGCGCTGAACGTGCCGATTCTCCCGGACCGCGTCGCGATCCGCGTCTCGGGTCTCTACGAACGTCTGCCGGGCTATATCGACAATCCCCTGGGCGATGAGCGGAACGTGAACAGCGGCGAACGCTACGGCGTCCGCGGCGCGTTGCTGTGGCAGGCCACCCCCGATTTCAGCGTCCGGCTCGGCGGTATCTGGCAGCGCGACGATCGCGATGCGCCCGCCAGTATCGACGTGGTCGGTGCCGCGCTCACGCCGGCCGATCCGCCGGCGAACGCCGCGTCGATTGCCCATGGGGGCGAGCTTCAGCGCAATCTGCGTCTGGGCGAACCAATCAAGCGCAAATCGCAGGTGTATAGCGCGACCCTGAACTACGATGCCGGGTTCGCGACGATCACCAGCATTACCAGCTTGGCGAAGATGAACTTCGAGCGCCGAAAGGTCTTCACTTACTATAATGCGGCGCCGGGCGTGACCTTTGGGGACGTTCTGGCCGGGGCGTACGGGCAGCCGGTCGACGTCCGGAGCGACGATTTCACCACGGTACGCCGTATCAACCAGGAAATCCGCATAGCATCCGCGCCCGGCTCGGGGGCGATCGATTATCTCGCCGGCCTTTTCTATACGGATGAAAAAAGTTCGCTTACGCAGCTCTTCGACGTGACCAGCGTTGCGACGCCGCCGGAGATTCTGACCCTCCCGGTTCCGGGCGGCGGCCTATATGTTCCCGCCCGCTATCGCGAGATGGCCGGTTTCGCGCAGCTGACCTGGCATCCGCTTTCCAATGTCGATGTCACAGGCGGCGCCCGCTACGCCCGTAACCGGCAAAGGTCGCAGACCACGCGTTTGGCCGGGTTCATTTCGAACTCCTTCGTCGACGTCATCGACCCGCCGTCGAAAACCAAAGAGGAAAAGGTTACCTGGTCGGGTGCGATCAGCTGGCATCCGGCCGAGCGTGTGACGCTCTATGCGCGTGTAGCGACGGGCTATCGGCCGGGCGGTCCCAATCTCGTGCCGACGACGACCCCACCCCCTGGTTACCGGACCAGCTACGGCCCCGACACGACGGTGAACTACGAATTGGGCGCGAAGGGCGAATTGTTCGATCGCCGCCTGAGTTTTGACATCTCGGCGTTCACCGTCGACTGGACCGATATACAGATACCGACATCGGTGGTCGACCCCGACACGGGCGTTCCCAACAATTTCACCGATAATGGCGGCAAGGCCCGCAGCCGCGGCGTCGAATACGCGCTTCGGCTGGCAGCTTCACCGCAATTCTCCCTCTTCGCCAACGGCGCCTATACCGACGCCGAGCTGCGGGCGGCCGTCCCGGGGATCGGTGGCGCCAAGGGCGACCGCTTGCCTTATGTGCCGACATTCACCAACACGCTCGGCTTCGACTATCGTGCGCCGGTCGGCGGCGACGCGACGATGTTCCTCGGGGCGGACTGGACCTATGTCGGATCGCGCAATTCGGATTTCGTCGTCGGAGGCTTGGCTGCCCCCCAGAGCGGCCATCAAAGGCTTCCGAGCTACAACACCGTGAACCTGCGGGGCGGCGTCGACTTTGGCCAGCATCGACTCGACCTGTATGTGACCAATGTAGGGAACGCGCGCGGGCTCTATTATTACCTCAGCGGAGACGGCGCCGGGGCGACAGGCAACGGCATCGTTCAGCAGCCGCGCACCTTCGGCATTCGCTTCAGTTCGAACTTCTGATGGAATTAGGGTCGCGGGCTGCTCGCGGTCCGTGCCTTCATCCGGACCCAAATTTTGAACAGGTGCGAAATCTCGCTTATGAACGAGGCCAATGTCGTTACAGATAATTCCCGCATGACCAGCGTCGCCCAAAAACCGCGCCGAAGCCAAGCCGATCGCAGCGCGGCGACCCGTGCGAAGGTTATCGCGGCGGCGCGCGACGTCTTGTGCGCGCAGGGTTATTCAGGGGCCACGATGCATACGATCCGCGACGCGGCCGGAATGAGCCTCGGCGCGATCCAGCATCAATTCCCGACCAAGGCGAAGCTCATGGCGGCCGTCGCGGGCGAATTCTCGGCGTATCGGGTTCGCGTCTATCGCGAAGCCATTCGGCGCGGACGCACGCCGCGCGAGTCGATGGAAAATCTGATCGATGCGAACTTCGAGATGATCAGCCGGCCCGAGATGGCGGCGGTTCTCGAAATTCATCTCGCGCGCCGCAATGATCCGGACCTCGACCGCGAGGTTGGACCCAGCACCCGCCGCTTCGATCGTCGCGTCCGTTTGTGGGCCTATTCCATCCTGCACGCAGCGGGGATTGCCGAAAATGAAATAAATCTGAGCGTACAACTGCTCAACAATGCTGTCACCCGCGGGCTGACGGTGGAATACATCCGGAACCCGGACGCTGCGTCCATCGAGCGCGCAGTGCGGATTTGGAAGAATCAAATGCTCGATCTGATTTTTGGTGCCGGAGAATGACTTCGGCGGACGTCCTGCTGACGTCGTGCGGTCCATGCCAGGGACGGTTAGCGGCCGCGTGGGACATCATGATCACCTATCGACTGTCACCGCCATCGGTCGCGCCCCGTTCACCGGCACGCATATTGCCTCAAACGTCTGATTCCTGAGGCTTACGCCCCAAAGCGATCAGGCAGCTACCGGCCAGGCGCAGTCGCTCTCCGCCGCGCAACATTATGAATAGCTGGCGTTTTGGCGCTTTCATACAATCGAGAATCGCGGCGTCGCGCTAATTGCGCCGGGCGACCCAGAAGAACTCTTCCTCGAAAGGGGACGGAAATCTTCATCTTGCGCCCGCCGGTTTCATCCGGCGGGCGCTTTTTTTTGGCCGGAAGCGCGAACCTAGCGAGCGGTTCGCTCAATCAGCCTTCGTAGCAATTCCCAGAGGTCGTGCTGCTGCTCAATCGCTGAAAACTGCTGCTTCAGCTTGGCAAGCCTGACGAGAGAGTCGGTTTCGCCACGGCGGTCGCGAGGATCGATTTCGGTTCGAAAAGCGAGCTCGGTCACCAAGGATGTCACGAATGTCGCAGCGTCCGGCAAACCCATATCTTCGAAACCGGCGCGGGCGGCTGCCCAGCTGAGAACCTTGGCATTTGCGGGTGCATGATCTCTGGACGCGGGCGCCATGTAGGAGATCACCGCTGCGGTGTTCCAGATCTTGCTCTCCACCGTAGACAGAGTCTCTCCGCTGCCGTTTTCGATCTTTTGCCCAATTGCCGCGAGCGTCGATTTGAGGCTGGCAGGTTTCGCTAGCCTTGCCGGACGGTCCGGGGTTTCCCGTGTACGCAATCGGCCGAGCAGGAGGCCCATCAGCACAGCGGCAACACCGGTACGATTTCTCCTACATCCGCTGCGGGCGCATTGGCGGGGCGGCGGACGAGGCAATCGGCGACACCGAGCATCGCCTGTCCCGACGCATCCTGACGATCGCAGATCGCAGCGCCTTCGCAGGAAAATGACGCGCAGAGAAACGCCTCGCGCGGCCCATTTGGCGGGATCGGCCTCGTCGCGTGCCTGAGCTGCCAGGGCAGCGCGTCCGATACTGCTCCTCCGGACAGACCCGCGATCAGCGGGGCAAGGAACAGCGAGGCGACCGTAAAGGCCGCCGTCGGGTTTCCCGGGAGCCCGAGAACATGGGTCTGCCCCAATCGGCCATACCAGACAGGTTTGCCGGGTTTGATGGCGACATCGGCAAAAGCGACTTCCAGTCCGAGCGATGCCAAGGCCGACCGCCCGAAATCGCGGTCGCCGCGTGAGGCACCGCCAATGACGACGACCACGTCGGCGGCGGCTCTTTCCAGCGCGTCGGCAATCGCCCTCTCATCGTCGGGGAGCCTGAAGGCGGTGACGACGTCCGCACCCGCGGACACACACAAGTGCTCGATTGCGATGCTGAGACTGTCCGGGATCGCGTTCAGCATCCGCAATGCACATCCCGGCGCGAGGATTTCGTCGCCGGTCGCGACCAGCAGGATGCGCGGAGCACACCATACTTCGACCTCGGAGCGGTCTGCGGCAGCCGCCACGACCAGCCGGGCCGCCGTCATCCTCGTGCCCACCACGAGGAGTTCGTCGCCCGCGGAAAAATCGGAGCCGGCCTTCCGGACGTGCGGCTTGCCGAGCGGCGGAGCGTCCAGCACCACGAGATCGCCGCGATGCCGACAATGCTCGATCATTACAACGCGGTCGCTGCCGTGGGGCAGAGGCCCGCCCGTCATTACACGCCAGGTTTCTCCCGCCGAGATTGCGCCCGGCTCGGCGCCGCCCGCGTAGCTCGTGCCGCTCGACCGCAAGACTATGGTGCCGTTCTTCAGGTCGGCGTCGCGGACCGCATAGCCGTCCATGGCCGCGCAGTCGCGCCGCGGCGCGTCGATCCGGGCAAGCACCGGTGCAGCGAGATAGCGCCCGCCCGCGTCGTGCAAGGGGACGCTTTCCTTGCCGAGGGGGCGGGCATGCGCTGCCAGGATCGCCAGCGCGTTGTCGAAATCGATCGAGGCAGCGCAGGCGCCGGATGCCGGGATGGTTGCATGCTTACCCATGCATCTGTCGCGCGTGCGCTTCCGAAATCATGAGTGCGGGGGCACCTTGGTCGACAGCCTCGCCAACGAGGATCAGCGTCGGTGCGTCTGTTGCGAACGACCGGGTCGCGAGATCGAGCAGGTCGAGCCGCGTTGCCAGTCGGCGCTCGTCCGGGCCGCTGACGTGGCAAGCGATCATCACCGGGATGTCGCCGCGCATGCCGGCGCACATGAGCCCGCGCATGATTTCGCCCGCGGCGCCGCGCCCCATATAGAAGGCGAGGGTCGACCCGCCTTCGGCAAGCGATGACCAGTCGATGTCGAGTGCTGCGCCGCGCTTGCTATGTGCAGTGACGAACCGGACATCGCGGGCGACGCCGCGGAGCGTGAGAGAGATGCCGGCGGACGCCGCGGCGGCGCACGCGGTGGTGATGCCCGGGCAGATGCGGGCAATATGCCCGGCTTCGCGCAGGGCAGCGAGTTCCTCGGTCGAGCGGCCGAAGATCGAGGGGTCGCCGCCTTTCAGGCGCACAACGCGCTTGCCGGCTGCAGCAGCGTCGACCAGCATCGCGTCGATCGTGCGCTGGTCTTTCGAATGGCGGCCCGACCGTTTGCCGACGCTGACCATCTCGGTCTTGGCCGGGATCAGCGCGAGCACGCCATCGCCAACGAGCGCGTCGTAAAAGACGATGTCGGCGCGCTCGATCAACCGCACCGCCTTCATCGTGAGCAGGTCGGGATCGCCGGGGCCTGCACCGACGAGCCAGACGGTGCCGGGCGCGAAATCGTCAGGCTGCATTGCTGGTCTCCTCGGTCAGGATGCGCGCGAGCGCGGGGCGGCACGAGCCGCAGTTTGTGCCCGCGCCGAGCGCACCGCCGATGGCCGCGACATCGGCGAGCTTCTGGTCCCGGATCGCCGCGACGATGGTCTTGAGCCCGATGTCGAAGCAGACGCAGATGATCGGGCCGCGGTCGGCCTGCACCCCCGGCGCGCGCCCCGCGAGCAGGGTGGGGGCGACGTCGGGCGCCGCGAGCTGCGCGATCAGCCAGTCGCGCGGGGGCAGTTCGCCGGTCTCGGTGATGAACAGCGCGCCGGTGAGGCGGCCGTTCGCGACGATCGCGATGCGCTTGGTGCCGCGCGCGGCGTCCTGCGCCTCGATCCGCTCGCCCTTGGGGAGCAATGCCTCGATGCTCTTGAGGTCGCCATTGCCCGCGACTTCCCACATCACGCCCGACGGCACCGCGACGCGGGTCGCCCACAGGCAGCGCGGCGTTTCGGCGAGTTCGCGCGCGAGGAGCAGGAAGCCCCGCCACTTCGGCGTCACCGCTGCGATCGACGCTGGCGTACGCTTGAATCCCGGCTGGCCGGACACGGGGTCGACGAGCGGGCGCGGGAGCAGCCCGGTGCGCCCGCCGCTCGCGGTGCGGTCGGTCCAGTGGATCGGGACGAACAGCTCGCCGGGGCGCTGGCCGCTGTGGAAGGCGACGCGGTAGAGGCTGTTGCCCTGCGGCGTCGCGACGCGCGCGAGGCCGCCGTCGCGGAGGCCGAGGCGCGCGGCGTCGTCGGGGTGGACCTCGACCAGCGGCTCCTCGCGGTGGCGCGCGAGCTTGGGGGCGAGGCCGGTGCGCGTCATCGTGTGCCACTGGTCGCGATAGCGGCCCGTATTGAGCGTGAGCGGCCATTTGCCGAGCGGTTCGGGCAGCGGCTTTTGCGCGACGGGGACGAAGCGCGCGCGGCCATCTTCGGTGGAGAAGCGGCCGTCGGCGAAGGGGTGGTCGCCGCCCCAGCGGAACGGCTCCATCGCATCATAGGCGGCGGTTCCGCCCTGCGCGGCGCCGGGTAAGGCGAACAGGCGCACGCCGTCATTGTCGTAGGTCGACAGACGGCAGTGCTCGCGCCAGATGTCGGCGGGGCGGTCGTAGGCGAAAGCGGTCTTCCAGCCCATGCGCCGGCCGACCTCCTTGACGATCCACCAGTCGGGCATCGCTTCGCCGGGCAGCGCGAAGAGCGCGCGCTGGCGGCTGATCGTGCGGTCGCTGTTGGTGACGGTGCCGTCCTTTTCGCCCCACGCCGCGGCAGGCAGGCGGACATGCGCGAAGGCGCCGGTGTCGGTCTTTTCGATCATGTCGCTGACGACGACGAAGGGGCAGGCGGCGAGTGCTTCGCGCACCGCATTGCCGTCGGGCATCGACACGGCGGGGTTGGTCGCCATCACCCACAGCGCCTTGATCCTGCCTTCGCCGATGCCGCGGAAGAGGTCGACGGCTTTCAGGCCCGGCTTCTCCGCCATCTTTGGCGACGCCCAGAAACGCTGGACGCGGGCGCGGTTTTCGGGCGCGAAATCCATATGCGCCGCGAGCGTCGAGGCGAGCCCGCCGACCTCGCGGCCGCCCATCGCGTTGGGCTGGCCGGTGATCGAGAAGGGCGCTGCGCCGGGCTTGCCGATCCGTGCCGTCGCGAGATGGAGGTTGGTGATCGCGTTGACCTGGTCGGTGCCTGCGGTCGCCTGATTGATCCCTTGGCTGAAGAGGGTGACGGTGCGGGGGTTCGCCGCGAACAGCTCATAGAAATGCCTGAGGTCGGCGGCGGGGACGTCGCACAGGCGCGCCACCGACCACAGGTCATTCCCCTCTCCAAGCTGGCCCCAGAAATCCTGAGGTACCGCGACATGTGCGGCCAGATACTCCTCATCGACGACGCCCGCCTCGCGGCAATGCTGGAGCAGGCCGTTCATCAGCGCGACGTCGCTGCCTGGGCGGATCGGCAGATGCAGGTCGGCTTCTTCGGCGGTTTCGGTGCGGCGCGGGTCGATGACGACGAGCTTCGCTCCGGCCTCGCAGCGCGCGCGGATGCGCTGGTAGACGATCGGGTGGCACCAGGCGGTGTTCGACCCGACGAGGACGAACAGGTCGGCGGCGTCGAGATCGTCATAGGTGGCGGGGACGATGTCCTCGCCGAAGGCGCGGGTGTGGCCCGCGACCGCGCTCGACATGCAGAGGCGCGAATTGGTGTCGATGTTCGCGGTGCCGATGAAGCCCTTCATCAGCTTGTTCGCGACATAATAGTCCTCGGTGAGGAGTTGCCCCGACACATAGAAGGCGACACTACCAGGGCCATGGCGCGCGATCGTCTCCTTGAAGCGCTTGGCGACGAGGTCGAGCGCCTTGTCCCAGCTCGCGCGCTTGCTGCCGATCATCGGATGGAGCAGGCGGCCTTCGAGCCCGACGGTCTCGCCGAGATGCGTACCCTTCGAGCAGAGGCGGCCGCGGTTGGCGGGATGGTCGGGATCGCCGGCGATCTCGACGCTCCGCTCGCCCGTCACCGTCGCGCGGATGCCGCAGCCGACGCCGCAATAGGCGCAGGTGGTGCGGATCGCCTCTGTCATCAGGCGGCGGCCTTCAGCGTGCCCGCGCGGCAGATGAGGACGCGGCCGCCATCGATCTTGACCGGCACCGTGGGTGTGCAGCCCTTGTCCTCGCCCAGCGCCTCGCCGGTCGACAGGCTGATCCGCCAATTGTGGAGGGGGCAGGCGACGGCGCCGCCATGGACTATGCCCTGACTTAACCGTCCGTGTTTGTGCGGGCAGCGGTCGAGCAGCGCGAAGACCTTGCCCTCGGCGGTGCGGAAGAGTGCGATGTCGTCGCCGCCCTCGACCTGCACGGTGCGGCTGCCGCGCACGGGGATCTGGTCGACCCAGCCGATGTCGAGCCATTCAGCGGTGGTCATGCATATTCTCCCTGCGGGATGAAGCGCGCCATCGGCGCATGATGTTCGGCCTCGGCGCCCTCGGCGCGCTGCGCCCAGGGGTCGTCCTGCGAAAAGCTTTGCGAATAGAGGAAGCGCGCGCGCAGCGCCTCGCGGCCGGGTTCGTCGTCGACGATGCGCGCGACGATATGCGCGAGCCCGACGCGCTCGATCCATGGCGCGGTGCGTTCGAGGTAGCGCGCTTCCTCGCGGTAGAGCTGGATGAAGGCGGCGCAATAATCCATCGCCTCCTGCTCGGTCGCGACCTTGCAGAGGAGATCGGTGGCGCGGACGTGGATGCCGCCATTGCCGCCGACATGAAGTTCGTAGCCGCTGTCGACGCAGACGACACCGAAGTCCTTGATCGTCGCCTCGGCGCAGTTGCGCGGGCAGCCCGACACGGCGATCTTGAACTTGTGCGGCATCCAGCTGCCCCAGCTCATCCGCTCAAGCTTGACGCCGAGCCCGGTCGAATCCTGCGTGCCGAAGCGGCACCATTCGGACCCGACGCAGGTCTTCACCGTGCGCAGCGCCTTGCCATAGGCGTGGCCCGAAACCATGCCGGCGGCGCCCAAGTCGGCCCAGACCGCGGGCAGATCCTCCTTCTTGATGCCGAAGATGTCGAGCCGCTGGCCGCCGGTGACCTTGACCATCGGGGCGTTGTATTTTTCGACGACGTCGGCGATCGCGCGCAGCTCGGTCGGGTTGGTGAGGCCGCCCCACATGCGCGGGACGACCGAATAAGTGCCATCCTTCTGGATGTTCGCGTGGAGGCGCTCGTTGACGAAGCGGCTCTGCTGGTCGTCGACATAGTCGCCGGGCAGCGCGCAGAGCAGATAATAGTTGAGCGCAGGGCGGCACGAGGAGCAGCCGTCGGGGGTCGACCAGTGGAGCTTCTGCATCACTTCGGGGATCGAGCGCATCGCCTGCGCGACGATCTCGCGGCGGACGTCGTCGTGGCCGAAGCTGGTGCATTTGCACATCGTCTTGGGTCCCGACTGGACATCGTCGCCGAGCGTCAGCGCGAGCAGATTTTCGACGAGGCCCGTGCAGCTGCCGCAACTCGCCGACGCCTTGCAGGTGCCGCGCACCGCATCGAGGCTGTGCGCGCCCTTGGCGATGCACGAGACGACCTGGCCCTTGGTAACGCCGTTGCAGCCGCAGATTTCCGCATCGTCGGAAAGCGCCGCAACGGCCGCCTTAGGGTCCGCCGCGCCGCCTCCCGCGGCGAAGGCCTGGCCGAAGATCAGCAGGTCGCGAAGATCGGAGACGTCCTCCTGTTTCTTGAGCAGGTCGAAATACCAGCTGCCGTCGGCGGTATCGCCATAGAGCACCGCGCCGACGATGCGGTCGTCCTTGACGATGACGCGCTTGTAAACGCCGCGGCTGGCGTCGCGGAGGACAATGTCCTCGCAGCCGTCGCCGCCCGAGAAATCGCCCGCCGAGAACACATCGATCCCCGACACCTTGAGCTTGGTCGAGGTGACCGATCCGCGATAGCCGGTCGGCTGTTCGACGAGGCCGTCGGCGAGGCTGCGGCACATGTCCCACAGCGGCGCGACGAGGCCATAAACCTGTCCATCATGCTCGACGCATTCGCCTACCGCGAGCACCGCGGGGTCGCTGGTCACCATATGGTCATCGACCTGAATGCCGCGCCCCACGGCAAGGCCCGCGTCGCGGGCGAGAGCCACCGAGGGGCGGATGCCGACCGCCATGACCACGAGGCGGGCGGGGATCAGCGTGCCGTCCTTGAGCCTCACACCTTCGACCTTGCCGTCGCCGACGATCTCGGCGGTGTCGGCGCCGGTGAGGATCGTCTGCCCGCGCGCTTCGAGCGCATTTTTGAGCAGCCAGCCAGCGGCTTCGTCGAGCTGGCGCTCCATCAGGGTCGGCATCAAGTGGATGACGGTGACCTTCATCCCGCGCAAGGTGAGGCCGTGCGCGGCTTCCAGGCCGAGGAGGCCGCCGCCGATCACCACCGCATCGCCGCCCGTTTCAGCCGCGGCCAGCATCGTGTCGACATCGTCCATGTCGCGGAAGGCGATGACGCCGGGCAGATCCTTGCCCGGCACCGGGATGATGAAGGGGTCGGAACCCGTCGCGATCAGCAGCCGGTCATAGCTTTCGGACAGGCCGCCGCGCGTCGTCACGCTCTTCGCGTCGCGGTCGATCGCGACCACCGGATCGCCCGCGAGCAGCGCGATGCCGTTGTCGGCATACCAGCCGGCATCGTTGATGACGATATCGTCGAAGCGTTTCTCGCCCGCCAGCACGGGCGACAGCATGATGCGGTTGTAATTGACCCGCGGCTCGGCGCCGAAGATCGTGACGCGGTAGCGGCTCGGATCGCGCGCGAGCAGTTCCTCGACCGCGCGGCAGCCGGCCATGCCGTTGCCGATCACGACGAGATGCTCGCGCGTGTCGGCGTCTGGTTTGAGGGGGCGGTGTTCCATCAGAGCATCCAGTCCAGTTGCAGCCAGAATTTGTCGGTATCGGTGGCGAAACCGTCGGTTTCGTAATGGGCGTAGCGCGCCGAGGCGGTGACCTTGCCGAGCTTGGCGCTGGCGAGCAGGTCGATCTCGTCGCCATAGGAGCGCGAGGCGCGGTCGCTGCGATAGTCGTGGTACGCCGCCTGCAGCGTCACGGCCTTGAGCGGCCCCACCGCTTTCCAGCTCCAGCCCGCGCTCGCATAGAGATCGCGCACGCCGTCGGGCGGGGTGGTGAGGAATTTGTCGGCCCAGCCCTGGAATTTGAATCCGGTAGCGAGCGGGGTCTGGAAGCTGGTGAGGGCGGTTTCCCCATTTCTTCCTGACCCGGCGCCGAGTATCTCGTACCCGGCGCCGACCCGGGGGCCGCCAAGATCGACCGCGACATCGGCGAGCCAATAGTCGGCGGCATAGTCATTGGGGTTGCGGTGCCAGTCGGACTGGCGCGCATAGCTCAGCTGGTACGCGATCTTCGCCTTGCCGAGCGGCTGGCTGCCGTCGAGCCGCACGCCATAGCTTTGGTTCGACATACGAAAGCCCTGCATCGCGGCTTCGTCTTGGTCGATCAGATAGGCAAAGGCGGCCGCCTTGCCGATCGGCGTCGCGACGCCGACGTTGGCGAAGACATTGTCGCCCGACACCGCTTGTTGCCGTGCGCCGGCGCCGTCGATGCCCCAGATGGTGCGCACGTTCCACGCATAGGCGAGGTCGGCCTTCAGGCCCTTGATCGGCGTGATCTCGGCGCGAACCGCGTCGAAGCTCTGGCCGTTCTGGCGGAAGGGCACCGCGCCGACGAAGCGCTCGTCGTCGAGCGCGATCCGCTGGCGCCCCGCGGTGATCGCGAAGCTTGGCGCGGCATAGCGGAGCTGCACGCGGGCGAGGGCGATATTCTGGGGATCGGCGACGAGGGGCCGCGTCGCGGCGCCGTGGAGGCCGTCGAAATACCCATCGACGACCGCCAGATTGCCCTGGCCTTCGACGAGCGCCGACCAGCGCCCGGCCTTCGCCTCGACCCCGGCGCGGAGGCGCAGGGTCACGGCGTCGGCGTCGGCGGCGATGCCGTCCTGATCGACCTGTTCGTAGCGAAGCCGGGCTTCGCCGAGCGGCTTGAGGGTGACATGCTGGGCGTGCGCCACCCCGGCCGGCGCGAGCGCCAGCAAGATCACAAGGGTGCGGGTCATGGTTAGATCCGCACGCCTTCGGCTGCGCCCCAGGTCGCGCGCCACTGGCCTTTCACGAACATCAGCGCCACCAGCGCCAGCACCGCGAGCCCGGCAAAGATATAGAAGCCCGGTGCAAAGCTGCCGCTCCACTGCTTCGCAAAGCCGAGCGAGGAGGCGAGGTAGAAGCCCCCGACGCCGCCCGCCATGCCGACGAGCCCGGTCATCACGCCGATCTCGGCCGAGAAACGCTGCGGGACGAGCTGGAACACCGATCCATTGCCGGTGCCGAGCGCGAGCATCGCGATCACGAACAGGCCGAGCGCGGCGGGCAACGTATCGGCTTGCGGTACGCCTGCAAGAGCAAGGGCCGCGACGACGAACACCGCCATCAGCGCCTTGACGCCGCCGACCCTGTCCGCGAGCGCACCGCCCATCGGCCGCACCAGCGATCCGGCGAAGACGCACGCCGCGGTGCAATAGCCCGCGATGACGGGGGTGAGGTGGAACTGGTCGGTGAAATAGATCGGGAGCGAGGCGGCAAGCCCGACGAAACCGCCGAAGGTTACCGAGTAGAAGCCCATCAGCCACCAGGCGTCGGCGGTCTTGAGCGGCTGGAAATAGTCGACCAGCTTTTTCGGCGCGGGGGCGTTCGGGGCGTCCTTCGCCATCGCGAGATAGATGAAGAAGACGATCGTCAGCGGGATGCAGGCGAGGCCGAGCACGGCGTTCCAGCCGAACAGCTTGGCGAGGCCGGGGGCGAAGAGTGCGGCGAGCACCGTGCCCGAATTGCCCATGCCGGCAAGGCCCATCGCCTTGCCCTGATGCTCGGGCGGATACCAGCGGCTCGCGAGCGGCAGCGCGATCGCGAAGCTGGCGCCCGCGAAGCCGAGGATCACGCCGAGCGCGAGCGTGCCCGCGAAACTGTGGACGCCGAAGAACCAGGCGGCGAACAGCCCGGCGATGACGATGATCTGGCTGATCGCGCCCGAGCGCTTTGGCCCGATGCGATCGACGAGCAGTCCGTTGACGACGCGCAGTACCGCGCCGGCGAGCGTCGGGACCGCGACCATCAGCCCCTTTTGCGCGGGGCTCAGACCAAGATCCTCCGAAATCGAGGGGGCGAGCGGGCCAAGGATGACCCAGACCATGAAGGCGAGATCGAAATAGAGAAAGGCGGCGATCAACGTCGGCCAGTGCCCGCTCGCCCAGAAGCTCGATTTGGGCGCCGTGGCCCCCGTGGTTGCAGTCGTCATCGTCCGTCCCCTTCGTGTGACGGGCAATAAAAAAGCCGCCAGGACGGCGGCCATGCGGGCGCATCCTGACGGCTTCATTGCCTGTTGGGATTGCGGGGAATGGCTCCCCGTCCGCCTGCGGTTCGATCCCCTCGTTGGAACCGTCGCCGCCTTATCCTGCCCCGGCAGCCTTGCCGAGTGCGCTTAAGCTGCCCGATTCGCGGGTTTGCTGCAAGGGATTATTTCGCAGGTGCAGCATAAATCGGAAAGCTAGGGGAGTTCAGAGAGATAGGCCTCGATATCGTCGGGATCGAAGGCGCGGCCGTCGAAAAAGCGGTCGCTGCCGAGCGTCAGGCGCCCCTGCGTGGACCCCGCGCCGATGGGCTCGTCGAGCCCGCCTTCGAGCTTCGAGCTGGCGCCGGGCAGGGGGGCGCCGGAGCCGGCAAGCGCGGCGCGGTAAACGTCGGGACGGAAGACGTTGCTGGCTGCTGCCGCCTCGCCGCCGCTGAACGCCATATAGTCCCAGCGCACCATCTGCGAATAAAGCCACGCGGCTTGGCTACGCCACGGGAAGTTTGCGGCCTCGCGGTACTGGAACATGAAATCGGGATAGTGGACCGGATCACCACCGGGTATGAGCCGGATGCGGTCGGTGATCGCACGCAGCACGGCATCGCGCGGCGCGTCGAGATATTCGGCCCGCGCCAATATATCGGCGCTTTCCGCGGCTGCGTCGGGTTCGATGAAATGTGCCGCCGCCGCGTGCAGCGCGCGCACCAAGGCTTCTACTTCCCCGCGACGTTCGTCGAGAACCGTCTCGCGCATCGCCAGTACCTTCTCGACGCCGCGGCGCCAGATTTGGGCCGTCGCGAGCGCGATGTGGCCGACGCCGCGGTCAACCGCAATCGAGTTCCACGGCTCGCCGACACATATACCGTCGACCTCGCCCGCGGCGAGCGCGTCGGCGGCGAATGGCGGGCTGGTGACGACGATCTCGATATCCTGATCGGGACGAATGCCGACGCCCGCGAGCCAGTAACGCAACATGTAGTTGTGGCTCGAATAGCGGTGCACGACGCCGAAGCGCAGCGGTTTGCCCGCTGCGACCCTTGCATCTGCTGCTTTCTTCAACGCCGTGCCGATCCGGGTCGGGTCGCCCAGCTCGCCGGTCAAACCCGTCTCCGCTGCCAACCGGGTCGAAAATGTCACGGCGTTGCCGTTGAGGCCGAGGACGAAGGGCACCGCGAGCGGTACGGCGGGGCGATCCTTCCCGAGCGTCGTTGCGATGGCTAGCGGCGCGATCATGTGGGCTGCGTCGGTATGGCCGTAGAGCAGGCGGTCACGCACGGTCGCCCAAGTCATGTCGCGGATGAGGTCGATGGTGAGGCCTTCGGCAGCAGCGAAGCCGAGTTCGTGTGCGAGAACCGGAAGCGCCGCGTCGACGAGCGGAAGAAAGCCGATACGGAAGCGCTCGCCGGTCATTCCATGTCTCCCATCAGCGCTTCGCTCGTCACGATCGCTTCGGCAATTTCCGAAATCCGGCGGTTGGTGCGCATCGCCTGTCCGCGGAGCAGGGCATAAGCCTCCGGCTCATCGATCTGGCGGCGCTTCATCAATATTGCCTTCGCCTTGTCGATGACGGCGCGTTCGGCAAGCGCGTTCTTGGCGTCGTCGAGTTCGCGCTGGAGGCGCGAAAAAGCCTGGAAGCGCCGGATGGCGAGGTCGACGACCGGCTTGATGCGCTGCTTGGACAATCCGTCGACGACGTATGCAGATACGCCAGCATCGATCGCCGCGCCGGTCGCCTCGGCGTCGCTTTGATCGACGAACATCGCGATCGGGCGCGCGAGGGCGCGCGACATGGCGAAGAAGTCCTCGAGCAGGTCGCGGCTGGGGTTTTCGAGGTTGATTAGGACAACTTCGGGGGCGGCCGCTTCGATCTGCGCAACAAGTGGTTTGGAAGTATCCACCAGTACGAGGTCGTCGAGGCCAGCTTCGCGCAAACCGTCGGATATGACGGCCGCACGCCCTGCGCTGGTGTCGATGATCGCGATCCTCATGGTCGCGCCTTTACGCTGCAGCGCACAAATCTGCCAGAGACTTTGTTGGTGGCGACATAATCCGCGCGTCAAGTGTCCGCTTAGCGAAATAGGCTACCACAGCGGACAGTCTCCAGTCGGCCATCAGCCGCGATAGCGTGCCTCAGATAAATCGAGTTCGCGGCTCAGTTTCTGTGCAACACCGCTGCCGATGGCACGTGAACGGCCGAGACCGAGGAGCGCCTCGCGTTCGGCCTTGATACCGACAAGCTGGAACTCGCGCACAAGCTGTTCTTCCGCCTTGCGGGCGTCGGAAAGGCCGTTGGTCCGGCTTTCGATGCGCTCGCGGTAAAAATCCATGACGCGCGCGCCGGCAGCCACATAGAGATCGGCTTCGCCGTGCTGCTCTGCCAGCGTATGCTGTCGTTGTTCGATCGCATGGATCGCGGCCTCCGCCGTGGCGATGCGCGCCGCATCCTCCTCTTCCTGCTTCGACTGATCCGGCGGCATGACCAGCCCCCTGAGCAAAAGGGGCAATGCGACGGTGGCAAGGACCAGCGAGACGATGATGACGCCCGCAGCCAGGAAGATCGCAAGATCGCGCGCCGGGAAGGGGGTGCCGTCGTCAAGGGCCAGCGGCAGTGTCAGGACGCCCGCAAGCGTGATCGCCCCGCGCACGCCGGCAAACGACATCGCGGCGACCAGTCGCCAGTTGGGGCTCTGGAATTCGATATTCTTGTCGCGCTTGCGAAGGATCGTGAGCCTGAACGATATCCACACCCAAAGGAAGCGAAGCGCCGCGAGGCCTGCGACGATCGCGACGATATAGACGGCAAGCCACCAGGGAGCGCCATGACCGGTGAGCGCGACCGTTTCTTTCGCGCCGGCGAGGATGGCGGGCAGTTGCTCGCCGAGCAGCACGAAGATGATGCCGTTGAGCGCGAACTGGATCGTGTCCCACACCGAATTGCGCCGCATCCGGGTGACCGCCATCGCCTGCCGCGATATTTCGGCGAAGGTCATGGTCACGCCGGCACTCACCGCGGCAAGAATGCCCGAGGCATGGACATGCTCGGCGAGCAGGTACGAACCGAACGGGATCAGCAGGCTGACGAGGATTTGCGAGCCGGTATCCTCGCCCCAGCGCTTCGTCACCCACGCCTTGGCGCACGTGACCGACAGCGTCACCGCAAAGCCGATCGCCAAACCGGCCCCTGCGACCCACAGGAAGTTGAGCGCCGCCGCGCCGGCGGAGAAGGTGCCGGTCAGCGCCGCGGCGATCGCGAAGCGCAGGCAAACGAGGCCCGAGGCATCGTTCAGGAGCGACTCCCCCTCCAAAATATGCATCATCCGCTTGGGGATCGGCACGCGCGCGGCGATGGCGGACACCGCGATCGGATCGGTCGGCGACACGACGGCGGCGAGCGCGAAGGCGACCGCCATCGGCATCGCGGGGATCATCCAGTGAATGAGCAGGCCCATGCCGATGACGGTCATGAGGACGAGACCGAGGGCAAGCTCGACGACGGTCGAGAGATCCTTCAGCAGCTCGTCCTTGGGAATGCGCCAGCCGTCGAGGAACAGCAGCGGCGGCAGGAAAAGCAGCAGGAACAACTCGGGATCGAGCTCGACGCGGTAGGAGGTCGACAGGCCGATCCCCGCGCCAAGCAGGATCTGCACCAGCGGCGTCGGCAGCGACACCGGCAGCATGCGCGATATCGCGCCGCTCACGACGACGGCGAGCAACAGGAAGAGGATGATCGATACCGTATCCAGCTATTCGTTCCTTTGGACGGGATTGCCGCTCATCTAGAGGGCGGTTGCCGCTCCGGGCAAGCCTCACCCTTCGCGATCGGATATCTCCGGCGGGCGCCGTTCCTTCATGAACCCGTGCATGCCGAACCACCATTGCAGCGTGATGATGCCGCCCTTGGCGGGCTGGAGAAACAGGATCATCAAGCCTAGCATGAGTGACACGATAATCGCGGCGAGGGCGGGCAGGGACAGCTTCGTGTTCTGGACAAGGGCGATGATCACCGGCGCCATGATATGTCCGGTCAGGAAAATCGATACATAGGCGGGAAAGTCGTCGGCCTGCTGATGCGTCCAGTCCTGCCTGCATGCGGAACAATGGTCCACGGGCTTGAGGAAGGCGCGAAACAGCTTCGCATCGCCGCAGCGAGGGCAGCGTCCACGAACGCCGCGATAGATCGCGCCCCATCCCGATCCCGGTAGCACGGCATTGGCCGGTATCGCATGCAGGTCGCCCGCGCCATCGCGGAGGGGTGAAGGCTTTCCCGTATCGACTTTCCATTCTCGGCGATCTGACTGATGATATTGCATCATCGATATATACAGCATAAGATGATGGTGTTAAGACTGGTAAATGATGTATGAAACATCAAGGGGCTGATATGATCACTTCGCAGCAGATGCGCGCGGCGCGCGCGCTCCTCGGGATCGACCAGCGCGAACTGGCCGAGCTTGCCGGTCTTTCGCTGCCGACGATCCAGCGCATGGAGGCGTCCAATGGCCAGGTCCGCGGCGTCGTCGATACGCTGGTCAAGGTGATTGGCGCGCTCGAAGGTGCCGGCATCGAACTGCTCGGCGAATATTCATCGAGCGTCGGGACCGGGCGGGGGGTGCGCGTCCGTGACGTGGCCGACACCGATCCCAAGGCGCCCGGTCGTGCGCTTCTGTCCGCCAAATTTCCGAGCCGGCCCGAAATTCGGTGAAGACCGAGGCCTATACGCCGAAGCTCTTTACGGTCTTTCGCGAGGGTTATTCCGTCGCCACATTTCGGGCCGATGCGATCGCGGGGCTGACGGTTGCCATCGTTGCGCTGCCGCTCGCGATGGCGCTCGGCATCGCGAGCGGCGCCTCGCCCGACAAGGGGCTGATCACCGCGGTCGTCGCGGGCTTCCTGATCTCGGCGCTGGGCGGATCGCGCGTGCAGGTGGGCGGTCCGACCGGCGCCTTCGTCGTCGTGATCTTCAACGTCATCGCGAGCCATGGCTATGACGGCCTCCTGATCGCGACCTTGCTCGCCGGGCTCATCCTCGTTGCGGCGGGGTTGCTTCGCTTCGGTCAGATCATCAAATATATTCCGCATCCGGTGGTGACCGGCTTTACGGCGGGGATTGCGGTGATCATCGCCTCGAGCCAGGTCAAGGATTTCCTCGGCCTTTCGATCGATACGGTTCCCGCCGATTTCCTTCCCAAATGGCAGGCCTATCTCGGCGCGCTGCCCAGCGCGAACTGGGCTGCGATCGGCGTTGGTGCGGGTGCGCTGGCAATCATCATCACGTTTCGCAAATTCGCGCCGCGCTTGCCGGGTTTCCTGATCGCGGTGGTGGCAAGTTCCCTCGCGGTGGCGCTTTTGAACCTGCCGGTCGACACGATTGGTTCGCGCTTTCCCGACATTCCAGCCGGCCTTCCGGTCCCGTCGTTTCCCGAGATATCGCTCGCGAAGATCAATGCCGTCCTGCCGTCGGCCTTCACCATCGCCTTCCTCGCCGGGATCGAGGCGCTGCTCTCGGCGGTCGTCGCCGACGGGATGGTCGGGACGCGGCATCGCTCGAACCAGGAGCTGATCGGGCAGGGCGTTGCCAATCTCGGCTCGGCTCTGTTCGGCGGCCTCCCGGCCACCGGAGCGATCGCGCGCACAGCGACCAATATCCGATCGGGTGCGAAGACGCCGGTCGCGGGCATGATGCATGCGGCTTTCCTGCTCGTCTTCATCCTCTTCGGCACCGACCTGATGGCCTATGTGCCGATGGCTGCGCTCGCCGCGATCCTGTTCATGGTCGCCTGGGGCATGAGCGAGTATCAGCGCTTCCTCGCACTGCTGCGGATGCCGAACAGCGACCGGGCGGTGCTGCTCATCACCTTCGGACTGACGGTGCTCGTTGACCTGACGGTGGCGATCGCAGTCGGGGTCACGCTCGCGTCGCTGCTGTTCATGGCGCGCATGGCCGAAGCGGTCGAGGTCGACCGGAGCGGCCGCCGCGACGCTGAACTCGATGCCGAAGACCTCGACCAGCGCGACGATCTGCCGCCCGGGGTCGAGGTGTTCCGGATTGCCGGTCCCTTCTTTTTCGGCGTCGCGGGCGAGCTGCTCGACACGCTGCGCCGCGTCGGGCAGTCGCCGCGCGTCATCATCTTGCGGATGCGGCTCGTGCCGCTCCTCGATGCGAGCGGAGCGCAGGCGCTCCAAGAATTTGTCGAACAGGCCCGGCTGGCGGGCGCGCGGGTGATTGTCTCGGGCGTGCAGCCCCAGCCGCGGGCGATGCTCGGGCGGATCGGCCTCGGCGAAGCGGCGGGTCGCATCGCCTATGCGGCCGATTATGCGGACGCGCAGGCGCTCGCGGTCGATCTGGCGGAGGCGAAATGACGGCGACCCCTGTGAGCGGCAGGCTATTCGCACGCGCCGTTTTTCGATCGGTCGGCCGCCGGGAAAGCCGAATTCTGACCAAGTCTGGAGAATGAAATGAGTGACAACGACGACTATGTCTATGACGAGGAAAGCGGCGAGTGGATGCCGGCGTCGGAACTTGCGGAACGCAAGGCCGCAGCCTCGCAGGTCGAGGTTCGCGACGCGGTCGGGAACCTGCTCCAGGATGGCGACAGCGTTGCACTGATCAAGGATCTCGAGGTCAAGGGGGCCAGCAAGACGCTGAAGGTGGGGACGGTCATCAAGTCGATCCGCCTGACGGGCGATCCGCAGGAGATCGATTGCCGTCACGACAGCATCAAGGGCCTCGTCCTGCGCGCCGAGTTCGTACGCAAGCGCTAGGCTTTCCGCTTGCGAAGCCTTGTCGCGGCGGCGGCAGCGCGTGGCTCGTCGCCGGGCCGACCGGTGGAGCCGCAAAGTTCCGCGGCCTTGCCGGGGCGGGATCGACCGGGCCTCGCGATGACGTTCCATCACAATCCCGAGAAACGGAACTTGCGACATGATTCCCCAAAGCCCCAAACCAACCTCACGGAACAGCCGCTTCTATCTGGCTCGCATGCAGGCGTGTCAGGCGGAAGCGAAGGAGGCGTCGCTTCCCAACGTACGGGACCGGGCCCTTCGTGCGGCCGTTGCATGGCGCGAGATGTACCAGAAGGCACTGCAGTTCGAGCAGCGGCTAAACCAATGATCCCGGCCGGGGCGATCATGACCCGGACGGGGTTTGTCTGGCGTTAGGAGGCGACCGGCAGCCTGCCCTTCGGACAATCGACACGTTCTTGCGGGAGGTGCGCATGACGATATTCCTGATCATTCTCGTCTCCGTCTTGCTTCTCGCCCTGTTTATCGGCGTCACCATTGCGGGAGGACGATCGCATGATCGGCAGAACGAGCGCCGCGACCATGACAGATAGGTCCGCAGGAGATTTCGAGGTCGAGAGCGAAATCGCTTGCGAACTCGAAACAGGGGCGGATTGCCGGAGCATCGATCGAGCGGAAACGGAGCTTGATCGCTTTCTCGACCATCTCGACGATATCGACCGCGAACAGCGTTATTTCGAACGATATGGGACCGAACATCACCACGCGTCTCCGATGGAGCCGGGGGACCTGGCCGCCCCGCTCGTCTTCGAGCTGGGCAATATACGGAGCCTCCTCGCAAACTGGGCTTTCGTGCAAAGCGCGATGAGTATCGACGATCCGGACATGTGTCCGCCGTCAGCACCAATGGCGCATATTTGAGGTTGTGATTTAAGGAGGATTTGGGCTTCGTCGTAGTGACGAAGGAACGAAGATGAAGCCCAAATCCTCCTTGAAAAAATCGGCGCCGAAGGCCCCAGCTGAGCGGGTGGTGAAGGACATACGGCGTGCGACGCGCCGGCACTTCTCTGCAGAGGACAAAATCAGGATCGTGCTGGAGGGGCTGCGCGGCGAAGACAGCATCGCCGAGCTGTGCCGCAAGGAAGGCATCGCCCAGAGCCTGTATTACACCTGGTCGAAGGAGTTCATGGAAGCGGGCAAGCGTCGTCTGGCCGGCGATACCGCCCGAGCTGCGACCACCGGCGAGGTGCACGACCTGCGCCGCGAAGCCCGTGCCCTGAAGGAATGCGTGGCCGACCTGACGCTGGAAAACCGTCTGCTCAAAAAAAGCATGATCGCGGATGGGGGCGACGAAGAATGAGGTATCCCGCATCTGAGAAGCTCGAGATCATCAGGATCGTCGAGCAGTCGCATCTGCCCGCCAAGCGGACGCTGGACCAGCTCGGCATCCCCCGCCGGACCTTCTATCGATGGTATGACCGCTACCTCGAAGGCGGGCCGGAGGCGCTGGAGGATCGGCCATCGGCGCCGAGCCGGGTGTGGAATCGCATCGGCAACGATATCCGGGACCAGATCGTCGAGATGGCGCTGGAGACGACCGAGCTATCCCCTCGCGAACTGGCGGTGCGGTTCACCGACGAGAGGCGCTACTTCGTGTCGGAAGCCACGGTTTACCGCCTGCTCAAGGCCCATGATCTGATCACCAGTCCGGCCTATGTCGTGGTCAAGGCCGCCGATGCGTTCCACACCAAGACCACCCGACCGAACGAGATGTGGCAGACCGATTTTACCTACTTCAAGATCATCGGGTGGGGCTGGCTGTACCTGTCAACCGTGCTCGACGACTTCTCACGCTACATCATTGCCTGGAAGCTGTGCACCACCATGCGGGCCGAGGACGTCACCGACACGCTGGACCTCGCCCTGGCGGCTTCCGGATGTGACAGCGCCACGGTGCTGCACAAACCCCGACTGCTCAGCGACAACGGCCCGAGCTACATCGCTGGGGAACTGGCCGAATATATCGAGGCCAACAAGATGACCCATGTCCGCGGTGCCCCGATGCATCCGCAGACCCAGGGCAAGATCGAGCGCTGGCACCAGACCCTCAAAAACCGCATCCTGCTCGAAAACTACTTCCTGCCTGGCGAACTTGAAGCCCAGATCGAGGCCTTCATCGACCATTATAATCACCGCCGATACCACGAGAGCCTCGGCAACGTGACGCCTGCTGACGCCTACTTCGGCAGGGCACCCGCCATCATCAAACAGCGCGAAAGGATCAAACGACAGACTATCGAATATCGGCGCTTGCAGCACCGAAAGCTCGCCGCCTAATATCAATCCCAAGACGAGGCCCGCTCTCCGCTAATTTACGCCACGAGTTGCGCCAAATGTTCTGACGACGGACACCAACTATGCCCCTCGATCAAATGGATTCGCGCATTCTGGCCGAGTTGCAAAATGACGGCCGCATGACCAACCAACAGCTGTCCGACCGGATTGGCCTGTCGCCAAGCCCTTGCCTGCGCCGCGTCAAGCAACTGGAGGCCGACGGCGTCATCACGCGATATGTCGCGCTGATCGAGCCGACGCGCGTCAATCTCGGCGTTACCGCCTTTGTCCGCGTGCGGCTCGACCAGCAGGACGATCTCAGGCTGTCCATCTTCGAGGAGGCCGTCGCCGCCTTTCCCGAGGTCATGGAGTGCTATCTCATGACCGGCGACGCCGATTATCAGCTTCGGGTCATCGTGAAGGATCTGCATGCCTTCGAGGAATTTCTCCGGCGCAAGCTCACCAAGATTCCAGGCGTATCGCAGCTCACCACGAGTTTCGCACTCCGCCCGGTCATCTACAAGACGGCGCTGCCAATCGGAGACAGGGTCGCCGATCGCGGTGCAGCGAGCTAGACCGACCCCATTTAGTTTTATATAGATATTATTCCGATGCACGCTGCATGCGTGCCCAGCGCGCGAAGCGGCTGTGCCTTCGAAGAGCGGCCGCGGTCGGACGAGCCGCCGAACAGGATGAAAGCAAAGGCCGAACCATTGAACAAAGCCACACCGTCTCCAGAGGAAAGCGTCGCCTTTCAGGTCCGCCGCATGCATCTGGGCTTTTCGCGATATCTTGAGTCCAAGCTTGCGGACCATGAGGTGAAGGTCAGCTGGTGGTATTATCTGCGGGCCTTGGAGCAGAAAGACAATGTCACCCAAAAAGATCTAAGCAAGGCGACAAATGTCACGGCCACGACGACGGTCGCCGTGCTGAAGGGCATGAGCCCGAGCACCACTTCGGGATCCGCCGCGGGCTGGCCGGCCTGGGACTGCATGTCATGGGTGCGGGGGAGGCGCAGCCGGAGGCCTATGAGCGCGGAGGCGACAAGAAGACCGCCCGCCGCGAGGATCGCGGTGGCGAGACCCGAGGTCGCCGCGATCGTTCCCCACATCCAGCTTCCGGCGGCGATGCCGCCCGCGGTGGCGGCCTGAAACGCTGCGAGCGTGCGGCCGCCGACCCAGCGCGGCGCCATCACCTGGATCGCGACATTGAGGATTGTCATCACGATCATGAGGCCGCCGCCGGCGAGGAAGAGGAGCGGCAGTGCGGCCCACAGCGAAGGCGCGAAAGCAATGCCGATCGCGGCGAGGCCCATCGCGGCCGAACTCGCTGCGACAATGGTCTCGTCCCCGGTGATGCGCCGGAAGCGCGCGATGTTCATCGCGCCGGCGACCGCTCCGACACCATAGGCTCCGAGCAGCAGGCCATATATCCGGGCATCTCCGCCGAGCTGGTCGCGCGCGATCAGCGGCATCATCGAGGACAGGATCGATCCCAGAACCCCCATGACGAGCGCGCGCAACAGCACGATGCGCAGCGCAGGCGAATTGCCGAGATAACGAAGTCCCGAAATAATCGCGCGGTATAGCTGCTCGGGTGGGAAGCGCGCAGGCTCACCGCACCAACGAGGGGCGCCTTCATGACGAAAGCGATCTCGGCCTCGATCCGCGGCTGGATGAAGCGGCGGCGCGCGATCTTCGCGCTGTTGGCGAAGACCATGCTTTCGAGAAGGACAGGTGCCAGTCTTGCAAAGGACGCGTCGCGCATCGCGGCATTGCTTCTGGAAGCCCGGGAGCGGACGCAGAAGGTTGCGCACGGTCTTCGCGGCACGCTCACGCTTGGATTTGGCGGGTCGACCGTCTATTCCTTCTGGCCGGCGCTGATCCGGGGCTTCAAGGCGGTGGCTCCCGACGTGGAGCTATCGTTTCGCGCAATGTCGGTTCTCGAACAGATCGAGGCGCTTCGCGAATCCCGGATCGACATCGGTCTCATTCGGCTGCCGGTGCTCGATGAACTGGTGGAGACCGGACCAGTCTATCAGGAACCTCTGTCCGTCGCGCTTCCGGCAGAGCATCATTTGCTCGCCGCGTCGGGGCCGGTGCCGATCCGTCGCCTCGCGGGGTCGCCGTTCGTAACCTACGAAGCCCGGCGGGGCTTCAATTTCCAGGCCGATCTGCACGCGCTTTGCCGCTTTGCGCGCTTCGAGCCCCAGATCGTCCACCAGGCGCCCTCGACCGAGGCTGTCGTCGGGATCGTCGCTTGCGGTGAGGGCGTGGCGATCGTGCCCGCCTCTGCCGAGCGGCTCCGCATGCGCGGCGTCGCGTTCCGTCCGCTCGATACCAAAGGACTTCCGGCGCAGCTTGCGTCGGTGTCCTTCGGTATCGGCTGGCGGCGCGATTTTGTCTCCGCGGTCACACAAGAGTTCATCGCCTTCGTGCGCTCACTGCCCCCAACCGACGCAGTGAGTTCTCCGCCGTGAACGTCCTCAGGCGGGTTGGTCGGCACGGCTTGCACCCTGGCCGTCGAGATTGGTGGCCACGAAGTCCCAGTTGATCGCCTTTTCGAAGATGGCGTCGAGATAGGAGGGACGGGCATTGCGATAGTCGATATAATAGGCATGCTCCCAGACATCGACGATGAGCAGCGGCACCGCGCCGTGCGCGATTGGCGTATGGGGAACGAGGCCTCGCCCTCCCTATCAACGAGGACTGGCACTTTCTGGTTCGCGTTGAGCGCTCGAAACTCCGGCTTCAGATGATCGCCGCCGAAAATATCATACGGGATGATGTCATAGGCCACATCAAGCTCTTCGAGCATGATGGCGATCTTGAGGCCGTTCGGCGTGGGCGTATAATGTAACTCAAGCAATGATCGTCTCCCTCGATTGTCTGCACGAGCGGGGCGCACGGACTATGTCGACTATAATTTGCATTTATATAGAAGTAAATTGAAGCGTGCTCCACGCCGCGCAGCGGTCCGCTTGAGAAGAGGCAAGGGCAGCCGGTCAGAGTCGATCGATGCGCATTTCAAAATGGCGGAAGACTGCGATTCCTGCAATCAGTGGTAAACAACGAAACAGCCAAAAACGCAGACCGCTTGTCTCCATATTGTCTCCAGCTGAGGGCGAAGAATCGGAAAGCGTGGCGGGTGTTGGTTCCGGCGCTACTGCTGGCAGAATTGGCATCCGGACCCGCTTCCTCGAGCGCGCATGCGCTAGGCCGCAATTTTCTTGGGTGCCTGCTGACGCGACAGGAATTCATCCAATGCCGTCTTTCGCGATTTGCGATCGAGCGCATAGGCGCGTTGCTTGAAAACGGTGCCTTCGAGCAGCGCAGAGATATATCCTGCAAGCGTGTCGGCCGCCACAATCAGAGTAGCATCCAGAACATGGATGTATTTGCTCGTGACCGAGCCCTTCGCATGACCCAGCAGGGCGGCTATCGTGACTTCGGTAAAGCCGAGATCATTCCCGATGCTCGCGAAGCTGTGGCGCAGGATGTGCGGCGTAATCCCTTCGAGTGGTGAACCGATAAAAATCTCGTTCCATTGATTGGGAAGTCCGCCGAACGCCGTGTCTTCGCCGCGCGGACCCTGAAAGACATAGGTGCCATTGTCCTCACTCTCCCGCGACTCCAGAAATTCGACAACGGGGAGGCCGATCGGGCGAACCGACCGGCCTTCCTTGCTATCTGAGAGGCGCAGGCAGCTTCCGTCGATATCGACGTCGCACCATTTCAGATTGATGATCTCCCCGCGGCGGCAACCCGTCATCGCGATCTGGCGGATGATGTCGACCGTCTCGCCGTACCGCTCATTCTCGGAAGCGGCTTTGAGCATTCGGCCGAGGATTCGATACTCGCCGTCGGTTAGACGCCGCGTGCGGACGTTGTCCTTCGGTCGTTTGATGCCATGGGCGGGATTACTGTCGATGACTCCCAGATCGACGGCGTAGGTCAGTATCCCACCAATCAAGCCGAGCGTGCGTGCCGCCGTACCGGGGCCGCCTCGCACATTAGCGCGACCGCGGAGCTTGTTCGTCTTGATGAACGCCCTTGTCTTTCCTGCCATGATATCGCGCATGACCTTAGTGAGGATCGCCTTGGTAAGGTCCTTAACCCGCCGAGATCCAAGCAAGGGAATGACGTGTCGTTCGATACGCCCGAGATCGATATCGACGGTGGATTGCTTCTTGGGGCGACCACCTTTGCCAAGGATGAGGCCGTTCCTGAGATCGTCCATGTAGAGCTCGCAGAGCTCCTTCATCGACATGGCCTTATTGAGTTCGGCCCTCTCTTCCGCTGGATCATCACCTTGAGCCACGCGGCCGAGCTGGGCCTTGGCCTCGCGCCGGGCCGTCTCCGGCGTCCATATTCCATGCAGGCCGATGGTATAACGGCGCGAACGGCCGTCGGCTCGGTACTGGATCAGATAGCTTCGCTTTCCGGTCGGGAAAATCCGAAGCCCGAAGCCAGGAAGTTCATCGTCCCAGAGGACATAGTCTTTCGATTCTGCTATGGCGGTTTCGACAACGCGCTTGGTCAGTTTGGCCACAGGCCATCTCCATGTTGACCCTCATTTCGCGTAAGCACCACGTAAGCACGCGGGAGAAAATCGGGGCGTAATCAAGGTTACGTCAGCGAAAACGGCCAAAGCAAGAAAATGACAGCAGGGTAGTGACTTAGGTAAGAAAAACTTGCTACAGTGTTCTCTGGCGTAACGAAGTAAGTACCCCCTCCGAAGGCAGAGGCCAGGGGTTCGAATCCCTTCGGGTGCGCCATTTCTTCCTTTTGCTCTTTCGAGCCGACTTGGCGGCCGCCGCGAAGGCGGGGGTCTTGATGCGCGACCATCGCGCGCGGCTTTTGCGTGGATGGCGCAGAAAGCATGCCGGCCGCTCCCATTTTTGCTGATGTCTCGGCTCGGAGGATCGCGTTACTCTTTCTCGCAAAATGCGGATGAGGAGGATGCGATGGATCTGGGTCTGGCCGGCAAGAAGGTGATCATCAACGGCGGGGCGCAGGGGCTCGGGCTCGCGTCGCTCAGGATTTTCGCGGCCGAGGGTGCCGATGTCGCTTTCCTTTCGCGCGATGCCGGGAAGGTGGAGGCGGCGGTCGCGGGAATGGTGCCGAGGAAGCGGATGGCGCAGCTGGACGAAGTGAGCGCGCTCGTCGCTTTTCTGGCCTCGGACGAGGCCGCTTTCATATCGGGCAGCGACTATGCCATCGACGGCGCGATCACCGCCGGCATGATGGGGGTATAGGCAGCCGGTCAGCGTTCCGACAGCGCGTCGATCTGTTCGTCGAGCGCGGCGATGACTTGCACGACATGGTCGCCGTCGCCCGCAGTGCGCGCGATGATGCGCTGGCCCGATCGGAAACCGGTGAGACTGGCGATCATCATCACCGCGCGCACCTTGCTGTCGGGGCTGGAGAGGCGTCCCGCCGCCGCCTGTTCGAGCAGCGCGGCGGCGAGCTCGATCCCCGGGCGCCAAAGCTCCGAATAGAGAATCTCGAAGGCGGGGCCGGGGCTCGCCATTTCGCGTTGGACAAACAGCGCGCGATCCTCGGCGCCTTCTTCGGACAGGAGGAAATGGGCGAGCGCCGCGAACAGGCGCTTGAGCCAGATCGCCGCGTCGGCGCTGGCAAGCGGCGCCGACAAGGCGGCGTCCGCGACCGCGGCGACCGACCCCACGCCCTGCCGGAAGGAGGCCACGATGTCGTGGGCGCAGGCCAGATACAACCCTTCCTTGTTCCCGAAATAATAGGTGAGACCCGGCAGGTTGGTGTCCGCGGCGTCGGCGATCTGCCGGGTCGTCACCGCGGCGAACCCCTTGCGGCCGAACGCCGCGAGGGCGGCGCCCAATATCCGCTTCCGTGTCTCCTCGCCCTTGCGATAGCCGCCGTCGGCGGACCGCTGGGGTCCGGACATAGAGGGTTTTCGTGGATGAGAAGACGACATGGCGAACCTGCTTAATTTATATCAATTGATATATGGCGCGTGGGCTCGCGTGTGTCGATGATCGCCGAAAGCGCGCGGGATTTTGCCCAGAAGGCGGGCGCCTGACCCCATCCCCCTCGATCCTGCGAAGCTGACAGAAGGCTGACAGCGATCGCGGCGCAATTGTCAGCCCGCCTGTCCGATAGCGCTGCGGAGAGCGGGACGGCACCCCGCTCGCCGAAGGGGGTCGCGCGTGACATATGGCGTTCGCATCGCATTGCTGTTGTCGCTCAGCGCGTCGGCCTCACTGCCCGCGGCCGCGCAGGATGACGTCGGCGCACGAATCCCGACTTATGACAAGCATTTCTTCGACCGGACGCAGCCGTCCAACGCCTATGAAATGGTGGCGCTGCTTCCGGGCTTTACGCTCGTCGAAGGCGACGGCGACGTGCGCGGCTATTCGGGCGCGGCGGGCAATGTCCTGATCGACGGCCAGCGCCCGGCGGGAAAGACCGATACGCTGAGCGCGATTCTGAAACGCATTCCGGCGGCGCGCGTCGAGCGGATCGAGCTGATCCGCGCCGGATCGGCCAGCTATGACATGCAGGGCTATGCGCTGCTCGCCAATATCGTCCTGGCAAAGGCCGGCACGATCAGCGGCCGGGTAGAGGCCGAGCAGGCCCTCTATCGCCACGGGCGCCGGGCCCCGCGCGTTTCGGCGCAGGCGACGTTCGACGGACGCGAGCGGGTGATCGACCTGTTCGGCACCGTTTATCGCGAGATCGACGACGAGCATGGTTTCGGCGTTCGCAACCGCTTCGAGCGCGACGGTACGCCCCTGCGCCTGGTCGATTACGCGCAGCCCGAGGGCGCCGACATCGCGCAGGCGACGCTCGCCTATCGCCAGCCACTGCTTGGCGGGACGCTGCACCTCAATGGGCTGGTCCAGGACAAAAGGAAGTTCGCCGACATCGCCTATGCCATCACCTTCCCCGCGCCCGCCGCGATCACCGGCAGCGAGCGCGAGCATGCGTGCACCTGGGAAGGGGGGCTGCGCTACGAACGCGCGCTCGGCGCGGCGAACGATCTCGAACTCGTGGGAAGCTACCGGTCGGTGGCGACCGTCGGCATCGACCGCGAGACGGCGGTGTCGGACAGCAGCGTCTCCGACGAACGCGCGCACGCCAGCGAAGCGATCCTGCGCGCGGCGCTCCGCCACCATCGCGGCGATTGGGCGCTCGAGGTCGGCGCCGAGGGCGCGATCAATATCCTCGACAGCCGCAATGCGCTGATCGAGGATGGCGAACCCGTCCCGCTGCCCCAGGCCGATGTCCGCGTCGCCGAGCATCGCGCCGAAATCTTCGCGACCGCGAGCCGGCCGCTGGGCGCGCGGACCACCGCGGAATTCGGCCTGCGCTATGAAATGTCGCGCCTGTCGCAGACGGGCGACATCGACCTCGTCAAATCGCTGGCATTCTGGAAGCCGCGCGCACGGCTCATCTGGACGCCGACGCCGAACCAGACGCTGCGGCTGCTGGCCGAACGCGAGGTCGGCCAGCTCGATTTCGGCGATTTCGTCGGCGCTGCTTCGCTGACCAGCGGAACGATCAGCGCCGGCAATGCCGATCTGGAGCCCGACAGCCTCTGGCGCATCGAGGCGACGTACGAGCGTCGTTTCGGCGCCGGGTCTTTCACGATCGCCGCGCGCCGCGAATGGATATCCGACCTGGTCGACCAGCTCCCGGTCGTCGTCGACGGGACCGTCTACGACGCGGTCGGCAATATCGGCGCGGCGCGGCGCGACAGCGTCGAGGCGTCGCTCAAATGGCCGCTCGACGGGATCGGTGCCAAGGGTGTCGTCGTCACGGCCGACCTTGCCGCGCGGCGCGGCCGGGCGACCGATCCCTCGACCGGCGCGCGGCGCCATATTTCGGGCGATCTTCCGGTCGAGGCGAAGATCGCGCTGACCCACGACATTCCGGCGTGGAAGCTGCGCTGGGGCGGCAGCTATGCCTTCGCGCGCACCGAAACGGCGTTCAAGGTCGAGGAGATCGAGGCCGACCGTCTGGCCGGGCGGCTCGACCTGTTCGTCGAATATCGCCCCGACACGCGCTGGACCTTGCGCCTGTTCGGCAAGAATCTGACCGACAGTCCCGCGACGCGGACGCGCGACATTTATGCCGGCGTCCGCGGCGACAGCGCGCTGCGCTATCGCGAATTGCGGGTGCTGCGCAGCGGCCGCTATGTCGGACTGACCGTGCAGCGCAGCTTCGGCGGGTGAACCTACCCGCGCGGCGCGGCGAGCCGGGCGAAATCACTCCAGCTGCACGCGGTTGCCTCGACCGAATGGCCGCACCCCGGAATGGGAAGATAGCGGCGGTACAGCGCGTCCCCCGATCCCAGCGGCTCGAGGTTGCGGAGCTGGTCCATCGTCTGCGCGCGATAGAAGGCGCGGACATAGCGGTCGCCCTTTGCGTTGCTGAGCAGCTCGAACCCTAGCGCGCTGCCGGGAGGAACCTCGTCGGCGGGATAACTCGGCACCTGCCAGTGCAGGTCGAAGAAGCCGCCGAGGTCGGCGACGTTGGTGTCGTGCCCGGCGAGCAAGGTCAGCCGCGCCGGGCTCCGGTCGCCGAGCGCTGTGACGATTTCGCGCACGATCGGCGCGGCGGCGGCGGCGGCGATATAGCCGGGGCGATTCGAATAGCGGAATTTGAGCGGATGAAAGCGCAGCAACTGCTCGATCTCGGCGCGGCTCACGCGGCCCCAGCCGACCTCGGCCATCGGCTTGCCTTCCAGATATTCCAGCACCAGCGTCTGGCTCGCGGTCGATCCGACGTCGAGCGGGCCTTCGATCTCGGGGCGATCGTGCGGCTGCGCGACCAGCCGGCTCGGCTCGGCGATCAGCGGGCAGGCGGGTAGCGCACAATTCAGCACTTTCGCGAGCAAGGTCAGTTCGCCGCGATGGCGTGCGGTTTCGGCGGTCAGCCCGCCCTCGGGCGCCTGGGCGAGCGCGGCATCGAATGCCCGCTTGCCGTCGAACGAGGCGGGGCCGCCGTCGAGCCCATGAAAGATCGCGTCATCGTCCGGACCGGCGGGATGCGCGACATCCGCCGTGCAGCCGGGCATGAACCCCGCGGCCCAGTTCTGCGCGGTGGCGATCGTGCGCTCCTTGTAGCTCGCCTTGAGGACGATCGTGCCCGCGGCGGGACAACCGTCCGGGAATAGGCCGCGACCGCCGAAAGTGAGGCGGTCGCTTTCGCCGAGCAGCTTGACCCCCGCCGCGCCGTGCGGCGTCAGCAGGCCGAAATCGACCGGCCAGTCGGGCCATGTTTCGGCCGAATAACCGGGCGGCACCACTGCCGCCTTGGTTGGCGGGCGAACGCCGTGGCGCATCAGCATCACGACCTTTTCGAGCTTTAGCGACCCCGGCGCGGCAGGCGATGCGTCGGCGCCGGGCGCGGACGCGGCGCATCCCGCCAGCAGCGCGGCGGACAAAAGCAGGCTATGCTTCACGGACTCTCTCCCTTGTGGAATAAATTTATCGATCATGTATAAATCAGAAAAAATATTTCATCAATGCCCGGCATCGAGAAAATGGGATCCCCGGACAATATGTCCGATGATGCTATCAGCTTGATGTCAGCCTGAGTGTGGCAAGGAAGGCCATGAGGAAAATCTATCTGCTTGCGGCCGCGATGGTCGCTCTCGCCACCCCCGCCCTGACGCTTGCGAGCGACAAGGACGATGAAGCCGATCAGCGCGCCGCCAGCGCGGCGCTGGCGCGCGGGGAGATCCTGCCGATCGTGCGCGTGCTCGCAATCGCGACCGAACGCGTCCCCGGCGACGTGCTCAAGGTCAAGCTGGAGCGCGAATCCTTCGGGTTCAAATATGAGGTGAAAATCCTGACCCGAAGCGGCAGGGTGCGCGAGGTCGAGGTCGATGCCCGCACCGGCCGGATACTCAAGATCGAGGATGATTGATGCGCGCCCTGGTGGTCGAAGACGATCCCGTCGTCGCTTCCGAACTGGTTCGCGGATTGGCTGCCGCCGGGTTCGTCGTCGATCTGGCCGGCGATGGCCAGCAGGCCTGGTTCAACGGCGATGTCGAGGATTATGACGTGGCGATCGTCGATCTCGGCCTGCCGCGACTCGACGGTCTCTCGGTGATCAAGCGCTGGCGCGACGCGGGGCGCGGCTTTCCGGTCCTCATCCTGTCGGCGCGTGGCGACTGGACCGACAAGGTCGCCGGGATCGAGGCCGGCGCCGACGACTATATGGCGAAGCCGTGGGCGATGGAGGAACTGGTCGCGCGCGTTCGCGGGCTTCTCCGCCGCGCGGCGGGGCGGTCCAGCCCGACGCTCGAGGCGGGGCCGCTCCGGATCGACACGCACCGGATGACCGCGACCCTCGATGGCGCCTTCGTCAAGCTCTCGCCGCTCGAATATCGGTTGCTCGACTATCTGGCCCATCACGCCGGCCGCGCGGTGCCCGCGACCGAGCTTTCCGATCATCTCTATGGCGATGCCGACGCCGAAAACGCCAATGCGATCGAGGCGCTGGTCGCGCGGCTGCGGCGCAAGCTCGGCGCCGACACGATCCAGACGCGGCGCGGCTTCGGCTATATTCTGCCGGCGACCGCTGCGTGACGGGCGGCTCGCTCCGGCTTCGGTTGCTCGCGGGGGCCGGGGTCGCGATCGCGCTGGCGCTGCTTGTTGCCTGGTTCGCGATGACGTGGCTGTTCGACGGCCATGTCGAGCGGCGCGTCGAGGACGAACTGCTCGTTCAGGTGCGGCCGCTTCTTGCCGATCTGCAATTGGCGCGCGGGGTGCCGGTCGCGGGGGCAGAGCCCGCCGATCCGCGCTTCGCGGTTCCCGCCGGCGGACTCTATTGGCAGGCGTCGACCGGAGCCGGCGCGATCCGCTCGGTTTCGCTCTGGGACAGCCATTTGCCGCCCGCGGCGGCGGCCCCCGGCGACCGCTGGCGGATTCGCCGCGCCGCCGGCCCCTTCGGCCAGCATCTGCTGCTGATGGAACGCGCGATTCGCCTGCAACCGCAGGAGCCGCCGGTGATCGTCCAACTCGGCTACGACCTCGCCAAGCTGGCGCCGGCGCAGCGCGAGTTCGGGCGCGAGATGGGGCTGTTTCTCGTGCTGCTGTGGGCGGTGCTCGCGCTCGCGGCCTGGGCACAGGTGGGGCTCGGCCTCCGTCCGTTGCGCCGCGTCGGGCAGGAGGTCGAGCGGCTGCGCCGCGACGCGTCGGCGCGCCTTGGCGGCACCTATCCCCGCGAACTCGCGCCGCTCATCGAATCGATCGACGCGCTGGCCGACGCGCGCGAAGCCGATCTGGTGCGCGCACGGCGTCGCGCCGCCGATCTGGCGCACGGCCTCAAGACTCCGCTCGCCGCGCTCGCCGCGCAGAGCGCGCGCGTGCGCGAAGACGGTGCGGCACCGATGGCCGACGGGCTCGATTCGTCGATCGCCGCGATGCGCGCGGCGATCGACGGTGAATTGGCGCGAACGCGGATCAGCCTTGTTCCCGAGGGGCGCAGCACGGTGGCGCTGCCGCTGATCGAACGGCTCGTCGCGGTGATCGAACAGACCGGGGCGGGCGAGCGCGTCGCTTTCTCGCTGGCATGCGATGAAAGCGTGACGCTGCCGCTCGCCAGCGACGATGCCGCCGAACTGCTCGGGCCGCTGCTCGAAAATGCCGCGCGCCATGCCCGCCGCCTCGTCCATGTCGCGGTCGAGACGGTGGGCGACCGGCGGATGCTGGTCGTCGGCGACGATGGACCCGGGCTCGACAGCGCCCAGCGCGACGAGGCGATCCTGCGCGGCGCGCGGCTCGATTCGGGGGGCGAGGGCCATGGGCTCGGCCTTGCCATCGCGCGCGAACTTGCCGAAGCGTCGCGCGGCGACCTCGTCCTTGCGCGCTCGCCGCTCGGGGGGCTTGAAGTCCGCGTCGGCTGGACGCTATCCGCCTGAACTTCCTGTCAGCCTGGTGTCAGATCGCGCGCCGTGCGCGTCCCATCGCTGCGTCTCGCCAAGCCATTGTGCAAGATATATTCTATTTCACTTGCAATATGGAATAATTGTGCCATTATGATGCCCGAACGAGCGCGGCAGGGAGCCGTGCCGGGGAGGAGAGGCAATAATGACACGGCGGTTCGGACGGGCGCTTTTGCTCACGACATGTCTGGCGATCCCGATGACGGGCGCCTGGGCGCAGGAAGCGTCGACGGAGGGGGCATCTGCGGCCGATCAGGGCGATGCGATTATCGTCAGCGGCCGCCGCGCCGCCGACCGCGCGGCGCTCGAGACGAAGCGCAACACCGATACCCAGGTCGACGAGGTTCGCGCCGACGACGTCGGCCGTCTGCCCGACCAGAATGTCGCCGAAACATTGCGCCGTCTGCCGGGCCTCAGCGTCTCGAACGACATGGGCGAAGGGCGCTATCTGACCGTCCGCGGCGTGTCGCCCGACCTGCTCAACGTGACGCTGAACGGTCAGACCGCCGCCGCTCCCGAACCCGATTCGCGCCAGGTAAAGCTCGACGATATCCCCTCGGCACTGATCGGAGCGGTGACGGTGTCGAAGACGCTGACCCCCGACATGGACGCCAACGCGATCGCGGGCGCCGCCAATATCGAGACCGTGTCGGCCTTCGACCGGCCGGGCACGTTCGGCAGCTTGCGCGCCGCCTATGGCAAATATGACCTCAACGGCAAGCATCCCTATGAATTCGATGCGTCGATCGGGTCGCGCTTCGGCCCCGACCGCCAGTTCGGTTTCGTCTTCGCGCTCAACTATTCGAACCGCGAGTTCGAGGCGCAGAACATCCAGTCGGGCGGCAAGTGGGAAGAGGTGAACGGCGAATTCGTGCCGCTGCGCCAGACGCTCCGCGACTATCACACCCGCCGTCAGCGCTATGGCGCGGTCGCCAATTTCGACTGGCGCCCGACCGACGACGTGAAGGTCTTCGCGCGCTTCCTCTATTCCAAATATAAGGACAAGGAATCGCGTCCGGGCTTCCAGGTCGACCTCGACGACGAGGAGATCACGAACCAGACCGCGACCAGCGGCGATTTCTCCGCCGCCAAGGCGAAGCGCGCGCTGCGCTCGCGGGAGGAGGATTCGGACACCTTCACCTCGTCGTTCGGCGGCGAGTTCGATCTCGGCCCGAGCTGGCTGCGCGTTGAGGGCAGCTATACCCAGGCCAACAAGCGCGACCCGCATCGCGACGAGATCATCTTCGGGGCCAAGAATATCACGGGATCTTACGACCTGACGGGAACGATTCCGCTCTACCAATCGGACGCGACGGCGTTCGATCCGACCAAGTATAAATTCGACGAAACCAGTTACGAGCATCGCCGCGCGCGCGAGGATCTCTATCAGGCGCGCGCCGATTTCCGCACCCCGGTCGGCATCGGCGACGACAGCACGATCCAGGTCGGCGCCAAATATACGAGTCGGCGCAAGACCAACGATGCCGAATCGGTGATCTATGGCGGCTATGATGACGATTTCACGCTCGATCAGGTCCAGGACGGCTCGATCGACAGCATCTTCAAGGGCCGCTACCCGTTCGGCGCGACGATCAGCCGCCCGAGCGCCGACAGCTTCTTCCAGTCGAACCTCGCCGGTTTCGAGCTCGATGAGGAGGGCACCGTCGGCGACAGCCTCGCCGCCGACTATCTGATCCGTGAGAAGATCTTCGCCGCCTATGCGATGGCGACGCTGAAATTCGGCAGCTTCACCGCGATTCCCGGCGTCCGCATGGAAAAGACGAAGAGCAATTATGCGGCGAAGGACATTCTCGAAACGACGACCGTCGCCGACCTCGGCAAGGATTACGACAGCTTCGGGTCGCAGAGCTACACCGACTTCTTCCCGGGTCTCAACCTGCGCTGGAATGCGACGCCGTCGCTTGTCCTGCGCGCCGCGGTGACGCGCGCGATCGGGCGCGCGAACTATGAACAGCTCGCACCGACGACGGTCGTCAACACCAGCGATAACGAGGTGACGAGGGGCAATCCCGACCTCAAGCCGCTGACATCGACCAACTATGACCTCGCTGGCGAATATTATATCGGGCGCAAGGGCATCATCAGCATCGCCGGCTTTTACAAGACGATCGAGAATCCGATCTACACGGCCACCGTCGTGCAGAGCGGTACCTTCGCCGGCCAGGCGCTCGTCGATGCGCAGGTGACGATGCCGGTCAACGCCGACAGCGCCTTCGTCAAGGGCATCGAGATCAACGCCCAGACCGAATTGAGCTTCCTGCCCGCGCCGCTCGACGGCTTCAGCATCGGCGGCAGCATCACCTTCGTGAAATCGCGCGCCAAGGGCATCCCGGGCCGCGGCGACGAGCGGCTGCCGCTCGCCAGCCAGTCGAACCGGGTGGCATCGGCCTTCCTCTCCTATGAGAAGGGCGGACTGTCGGCGCGCATCGCCTACACCTACCGCTCGGCCTATCTGCTCGAACCCGGCGGGGATACCGACACCGACCTTTATGTCGGCGCCTTCAACCAGTGGGACGCGCGCATCGGCTACGACATCGTCAAGAATGTGACGATCTTCCTCGAAGGATCGAACCTCAACGACGAGCCCTACCGCGTCTTCCAGGGAATTTCGTCGCGGACCGACGAGGTCGAGCGCTACGGCTATTCGGTCAAGACGGGTCTCCAGTTCAAATTCTGATCCTCTGCAGGGGGGCACTGGACCTGGGGCCGGGGAAACCCGGCCCCTTTCTTTTTGGAGGCAATCGTTTCCCAACTTTCGTCATTCCCGCGAAAGCAGGAACCCAGAGCGTGCGTCGGCTGATCCCGCACTGGTTTCCCGCTTCCCCGGGGACACCTTTGTTATAACCCGTTGGAACTTGCCATTTGAAACTCTTCGGAAGGCAAAGAGCGATAGCTTAGCGCCTGATTCTGGCCGTTCGCTGCTTCTCACGACACCCGTCTAAAATGATTTCACCGAAGGTGACCCCTTTTCCGCACCGATGTCGCCTTGGTGTCTGGATAGGCGGAATGGGGGGAACGACGATGGCGCGGATTTCAAGGCTTCGGCTGGGCGTGGCGGCGTGGGCGCTGATGGTGCCGACCGCCGCATGGGCGGAGTGTGCGACGACGACGGCGGGCGACGGCATGGTGACGATCAACTGCGGCGACACCATCACCAACTCCGCTGTCAACCGGAACGGCAATAATCCGTCGACTTCGGCAAATTATCAGGCGGTCGAGGCCCCGCTCAATCTGACCGTGAACAGCGGCGTGACGATCAATGGGTGGGGATTGTACCTGTACAGTGGCAGCCAGCCCGCAGCCACGACGCCGCGGCCGATCAATGTCGTCAACAACGGCACGATCAGCCATACGGTTGGCTGGGATGATCCTTCCGAAAGCGACGGCCTCAACATCGGTACCAACAGCGGCTCGATCCACTATTCGGGTAACGGCAGCGTCACCACCAACGGCACGGCGAACGCCACGGGAAATTTCGTCGGGTCCACGGCCCTCGTCATCCATGCGTCGGGCCTGGGTAACAGCGTCACCGTCGGATCGCAGACCGACCCGCTCGGCGGAACGTTCACCGGCGAGGGCGGCTTAAGGCTGGTCGCGGAGAATAGCAGCCTCGATGCATGGTTTGCGGGTGGCACGATCACCGCGACACGGCGGGACAATGGTGTCGGCGCGCTCGACATCCAGGCTTCCGACAGCATCAACCTGACCATGGCCGGCGGAACGGTCGTGAACGGCGGCATTTCCGTGTCCCTGACGGCCGGGCCCGGACATGGCGCGGCGTCGGCGCTCACCATCATCACCGATGCGCGGGTGACCAACAGCTATTCGGCTGGCGCGGGCCTGACCGCCTTCAGTCGCGAAGCCGGCGCCAATGTGACGCTGACCAGCGGCGCAGCGATCAGCGTCGCGAATGTCGGCGTCATCCTCAACGCCATTACCGGCCAGAGCCGCTTCACCACGGCAGCCGGCACGACGATCGACCAGACCGGAACGACCGGAGCCGTCCGGGCCGGCCTCTGGTTCGCACCGACGGGTACCGGTTCGCTGGTGGCCGACCTGTCCGGCGCCATCGCCGCTACAGGCACCGGCATCCTGCTGCAGCCGGTCAATGGCAATGCCAGCGTCGCCATCCGTGCGGGCGGCAGCGTCGGAGGCGATCAGACGGGCATTCAGGTCCTTCAAAGCGCGGGGGCAACCGGCGCGGTCGATATCCGGAACTTTGGCACGCTCAGCGGTGCGGTGGCCGTCGCCGGGACGCCCGCCGGAACCGCCTTCACGCTGATCAACAGCGGCACGATGACCGGCCGCGTCGATGTGACGGGTTCGGCGGTCGTCGGATCCTTGTTCACCAACAGCGGGACGTGGAACAGTGGCGGCGGCAATTCGACCTTTGCCGGATCGCTGACCAGCAGCGGCACGATGAACGCCCATGACGGCATGATCGACACGCTGACGATCGACGGCAATCTGGTGCTGGCCGCGGGCAGCGTCTATCGCGTTGATGTCGGCAATAATGCCGCCGACCGGATCAATGTGACGGGCACGGCGAGTCTCGCAGGCAGCCTGGCGACCTTTGCCACCGGCGGCACCTTCACCGCCGGAACCTACACGCTGCTCACGGCGGCGGGGGGGCGGTCGGGGACGTTCAGCCCGCTGACGACGACACCCGAAAATGCATCGATCAGCCTGCGGTACGATGCCAACAATGTGTTTCTCGACATAATTGCCGCGAACCCTGGCCAGACCTTCAGTTTTTCATCGCGCGAAAGTCTGGTGTTCAACCCGGCAACGGTGATCACCAACCGCACGGCAGCCTATTCGACCCAGATCATCGGGCGGCTTCTGGGCGGCACGTCGCTCTATGATCAGACTTTTGCTGCTGCCTTTGCCGATCCGTTGGTACAGGGAGGCGTGACGGCGGCGCGCGCGGCGATCACGGCTGCGGGAGGGCCGGGAGTGATTGTCGGCGACCCGGTTCGCATCGCTTCCACGACGACCAGCACGACAATCACGGGTGCCTCGACCTACTCGCTTGCCGGGCCGGGTGTCGTGACGACGACGGGGGTGACGACTTTCGGTCCCGACACCATCCTGACCGGCGCGTTGTCGACGTGCAATATATCGTCGCTGCCGTCCACCACGCGGCCGACTTGCACGACCGGCGGCACATCGGTCGACCTGGTCGACGCAGACGAAAACTTCAACACCATCACCGATACCGTCTATGCCATCAACGAAACCCGCACCGACACGATCACCGACACGCTGCGCGAAGTGTACGAACTCAACGGTCAGGTCGTCGCGGTCGGCACCATCCATGCCGAGGTTCAATCGGGCCTGTTCGATCTGGGCGGACGGCTGCTCGGGCGGCTTGCCGGGCCAATGGCGCACAATGCGGGCTGGGGCGAAGTGTATGGCTTTCGCGTTCGGCAGGGCGGTCGGCGCGATGCGACCGGCTTTGCCGCCGGGTTCAACCTCGCGCTCGCACCGCAATGGTCGCTGGCGGCCGGTGTCGATCACGGCAATCTCGATATCGACGTTCCCGGCGCGACCGAGACTGGCGATGTGACGCTGACCGAGGGCGGGGCAGCGCTGCGTTTCGACGGCGGCGCCTTCACCGCCGCACTGTCGGCCAGCTATGGCACGGGCAAGGCCGAAACGCTGCGGACGATCATCGGCAACTCGGCCGCCAACTATGACGTGCGCGTCGCGGGGGTCGCCCTCGATCTTGGCTATGCCTTCAAGGCTGGCGAATGGACGTTGCGTCCGGTGGCGGGGATCGATCTTGTCTCGGTCCGCACCGACGACTTTACCGAAAGCGACATGCTTGGCCTGCGCGTCGCCAGGCAGCACGCCAACCGCACCCGCGCGTCGGTCGGGCTGGAAGTTTCGCGGCACTGGGGCGGGATCGACCTCTCCGCCTCGGCGCGCTATCTCGCGGTCCTCGACGGCCGCGAAAGGAGCACTCCGGTCGCTTTCGCGGTCGCGCCGACCCGCTTGCTCGTTATGACCGCCGCCAGCGAACCCGACACCGCCCTGCTCGGCGCGCGAGCGCGGATTCCGGTGTCAAGCAAAGCCAGCTTCTTCCTCGGCTATGACGGCCGCTTTGGCGGAGGCTATACGTCGCACGCGGGCACCATCGGCTTCGCCCTGTCCTGGTGACGGTCGAACGATGCGGGCGGCGGATCGGCGCAATCAACAGGGTTCGCTTTTCGGGGCGATGAGGATAGCAAACAGCGATGGCCGATGACACGCGCGCCCTGTTGATCGTCGAGGAAGCGCTCGGTCTCGACGCCCCCGATTTGCGGACGGCCCTGATCGCCGAACGGTGTGGCGCCGATGCCGGTCTGCGTGCCCGCGTCGAGCAATTGTTGGCGCTGGACGATGCGGTGTTTCGGCTGACGCCAACCGAGAGTTTCGTCCAGCCGCTATCGGTGGTGGACGCGATTCCGGGCCGCATCGGCCCCTATCGGGTCACAGGCGAGATCGCGCGCGGCGGCATGGGCGCGGTGGTGAAGGCCGAGCGCGACGACGGCGTGTTCCAGCAGACGGTGGCGATCAAGCTGATCCGCGGTGATCTGGCTAGCGAGCGCGCGAAAGCGCGCTTTGCCGAGGAGCGGCGTATCCTCGCCCGGCTGCGCCATCCCGGAATCGTGCGCATATTGGATGGCGGACAGGTCGACAATCGCCCCTGGCTGGCGATGGATTATATCGACGGGGAACCGGTCACGCGCGCGCTCGACCGGATGCAGGCTTCGCAGGGCGCGCGGCTCGATGCGTTCGAGGCAGTGGGCGAGGCGCTCGCGCACGCCCACCGCAACCTCGTCATCCATGCCGACCTCAAGCCGTCGAACGTCCTGATGACCGCGGACGGCCGCGTCCACCTGCTCGATTTCGGGATCGCGCGACTGATCGTGGCGCTCGATGTCGAGGAAGAGGGCGATCCCTATCCGCTGACCAAGGGCTATGCCGCGCCCGAACGCGGGGTCGGGCTCGCGCCGACGATTGCCAGCGACATCTTCAGCCTGGGGGTGCTGATGCTCGGCATGCTCGACCGCGCGATCCCATCACCCGACATGGCCTATGTGCCCGGCACGCGGCTTCCGGTTGGTCAACTGGACGGCGATCTCGCCGCGATCGCGGGCCGCGCGCTCGCCGAAGACCCCGCGGACCGCTACGCCGACGTGACCGAATTGCTCGCCGATGTCCGCCGCCATCGCAGCTGGGTGCCGGTCAAGGCGCGCGGCGATGCCGCGTGGCGTTACCTTGCGGGTCGTTTCATCCGGCGCCATCGCAAGGGACTGGCGCTGGCCGGCATAGCCGGGCTGCTGCTGCTGGGCGTCGCGACCTTTTCGACCATCCAATATGTCCGCGCCGAGCGCGCACGGGCCGAGGCCGACGCGCGTTTCGACGATGTGCGCGGTATCGCCAAATTCATGCTCACCGAACTCAGCGACAGTCTCGACGACGCGCCGGGCACGGTCGCAGCGCGCGCACGCCTGGCCGAGGAGGCCGCACATTATCTTGCGCGGCTGTCGGCGGTACCCGATGCGCCTGAAGACCTGCGGTTCGATACGGCGCAAGGCTATCGGCGCCTTGCCAGCCTGCAGGGCCTGTCGGGCACCTCGAGCCTTGGTCGCCCCGACGCGGCCCGGCGCTCGCTTACCAGAGCCGCGGCGCTGCTCGCCCAGCTCGATCGCGAGCGTCCGGGAAATGCAGCGATTCTGGAAGAGCGCGGCCGGGTCGCGCTGGCACTCTGGACCATGGCGGCCGACAGCGCCAGCAGCGCGCAGACGACGCAGGCAGAACGCTTTTTCGCAGCGGCTCTCGCGGCGGAACCGGGACGGCCGGGCGCGCTGCTCGGCGCGGTAACGGCACAGCGCAATCATGGCGTCGATCTGATCAACGCAGATCAGGCAGCGGCGGCGGTGCCGATCCTGCGCAGCGCGCTCGTCAAGCTGCGCGCGATGAAAATCGGGCCGGAACTGCAACGCGAAGCGGCGCTCCTAGAAGTCACTTTGCTGGCGCGGATGGGTGACGCAATATATTATGCGGGCGACAAGCCCGGCGCCTTGGCACCCTATCGCGAAGCAAAGGCGATCATAGGCGCCGAACTGGTGCGCCGTCCGTCGCTGCTGTGGACCGACAAGCTTGGCGAAGCAGCTTTCAATCTGTCCTCGACGATCGCCGAAACCGGTGGTTCCTCTGCCGAGGCCCTCGCCGAAGCCCGCAAGGGCAGCGAAGCGATGCGGCGCACCCTTGCCTTCGGCCCCGACGCCGCGATCGAGATGCGGCTGATCATCCTCTATGGCGAGGAATCGCTTTTGTTGTCGCAGCTGGGTCGGCGCGAAGAAGCGGCGGCCACCTCGTCACGCGGGCTGGCGATGCGCGATGCGCGGCTCGCCGTGGCACCGAATGATCCGACGCGCCAGCGCGACGTCGCGGTGGCATTGGCCAACCATGCCGACCTGCTACGCGCCGCCGGGCATACACCGGGCGCCTGCGCCGCCGCCCGCCGCGGACAGGCCCTGTTGCGCGGGATGCAACAAGGCGGAGAATTGGCCGAGCGCGACGCCAGGGTTGAAATTCCCCGTCTGGATGCGGCCGCCGACGCTGCCTGCAATTGACTCTGGGCTTCTAGTCCATCGCGTCGTCGCCGCGTAGTTCGGAGGCCAGCCATAGCCGTGCGGTTTTCCAGCGCCGCTTGATGGTCGATTCCGACGCGCCGGTGACCTGTGCGATCTCGGCAGGCGTGAGTCCGACGAAGAAACGCATCTCGACGAGATGGGCAAGATCGGGCGAAACCTCTTCGAGCTTCGTCAGCGCCGCGTCGAGCAGTTCGGCATCGATCCCGCCGGCGTTGTCGTTATCGATCAGGAAAACGGCCGGAGCCTGACGCTTGGCGCGCTTGCGGCTGCGGACAGCATCGATCATCGCCTGGCGCAGAACTCGCGCGCCGGTTGCAAAGAAATGCTGGCGGTCATTCCAGCTCATCTCGTCCAGTCGCACGATACGCAGCGCGGCTTCGTTGACCAGATCGGTTGGTTGCAGGGTCAGCGACGGCGCGTCGCGCCGCAGCAGCCGGGCGGCAGCGACACGTAGTTCGTCATAGACGTCGCTCAAAAGGCGGTCGCGGTCATTGCTCTGCATATTTGGTTTCCAACCGACCTACCCGGATACGAAGCTTTGCGAAGGAAATGCGATGATGCAAGGCGAATGACGGATCAGCGTCTGAAATCGGACATTGGACCGGGCGAGGGGACCGGCGAAAGCGGGCGCTGAACGTCTCTCAAGGGAGTGGCGATGCCGCTCGGCGCGATGCGCTACGCCGTTAATCGTCCAACGATCAGCTCCGGGTCGGCATAGGCCAGGAGGCGCCCGTGTTCCGGCAAGGTTTCAAATTCGGCTTGTGGCAGAATCTCTTTCCAATAGGATCGGACAGAGGCGGGATCGGACAATGTGTCATGGGCGCCGATCAACACCGACCAGCCGGCGCCGCTCACCGGATAATCGACGGTTTTGCCCCGCGCGAAATACATCTGCTCGCGTACATAGCCTTCGAGCCTGCCCGTCGCGAGCATCCGGACAGCGCGATAATAATCGTCGATCACCTGCTCGTCTTTGAGCGCGGCCTCGTCGGGCGGGCTCCCCCGCATGGCCTTTTGCAGCGCCTTGCCGAGATAATCGCGCGTCATCGCGCGCGCTATCAAACGCGCCGCGGGGAGGATCAATCCGGGCCTCTGCCGATAGGCTTCCTTGAACGAGCCGAGCACTCCCCAGCGGCGTTCGTCGCGGGCGGAGATCGGATCGGGATTGACGAGGACGACCTTGCCGCACCGTTCGGGGTAAAGGCCGGCGAACGCGACTGCTGCCTGCGCGCCGCCGCGACCGATGATATCCGCTCGCGCGATCCGCAACCTGTCAAACACCGTCGCCATATCCTGAGCCGCTGCCGCGAAGGGGTCGGCATCGCTGCCTCCCGCAGGGGCGGGTGATGGATCGGTCAACCCGAAGCCCGGCCGGTCGATCGCAAGAACGCGAAAGCCTTCGTCGACGAGCTTCGCCACCAAATGCCGCGGCGGGTGGCGTGTCGTCATGCTGCTGTGAAGGATCACCAGCGGGTGTCCTTTCGGGGGGCCATATTCCGAGATGGCGATACGCCGGCCATCTTCGGAATGAAGGATGCGAAGCGGCTCGGCGTTGCTGTCGAGCCAGCTCATGCGCCCGTGGCTGGCGCTTACGAGAGCCTGGGCCACGGTGGCGATACTGATCGAGCGGGCCATTTCCGCCGCGCTCGACACGCCAAGGGTCTGAAAGACGATGTCGGTCTGCTTCTTGACCGAGGCTTCGGAGAGGCTGAGGGCCCGTGCTGTCTCGGCCCGGGTCATTCCCTGTGCCAGCAGCATGGCGATTTGCGCCTGTCTGGGTTTCAGGCCCCAACGGTCGACAAGAATTGCCGGCGCCGTATCGCCCGCCGGAAAGACGCCGAAGGCGAGGAGCGACAATCGATACAGCAATCCGGGGATTCGCCGTGCGCCGCTCTTTGCGAGCGCTGACGAGATGGCCGCGCGCGCCGTCGTATAGCTGATCCCGATCGCCGTGGCGGCCCTTCGGATATTCCCCTCGCGCAAGCTTGCCTCGATGATGCGCGTCTCGAGGCCGCTCATTCCGAATGAGCGGCAGGCTCTTCGCAAGGGCCGCTCGGGGATGGCCGGCGCGGCGATGACCAAGGCTCTCTCGGCGGGGTTCTCGTTCAGGGCCTGGGCGATGGCTCCGGGCAGTTCCCAATAGGACGCTTCATGCGCCGCGACATAGACGATGACGGACGAGTCGCCGCTGTCGACTTCTCCTTCGACGAGCTTCATGCCACCTTGCCGTTGGACCACTCGCACCGCGTCCCAGTCGATCTCATATGCGACGTCGGACGCTTCGACTCCCGGGGGATCCAGAAGTCTGCATGAGCCGGTGTCGGCGATCGCCAGGGTCAGCGCATCGCCGTCGAAGAGCGAGGTGGTGCGGAAGTCGTTCGACGCATCGAGCGCATGGAAATAGGCTTCGAGGGCATCGGGTTCGGCGCGCGCCTTCGCGAGCAGGCGTTCGGGATCGCTCAGCCAATCGAGGGCATAGTCGGCCGTTGCCGGAACCTCCTGGTCTGTCGACTCACGCTGCGTCATCTTCCTGGCGTTAGCCTTCCGGCGAACACCCTACAAATGGGGATATGCGGCGCGCCGGGAGACCGTCGTTTTGCCCGGAATTTGAAGGATTGCAGGGGGTATGGCGAAGGTCCGGACAATAGGTGCGGGCGCACTTGTTTTGCTGACGGGCGCAGTCGCAGCGGGTGGGAGGTGGCGAATGCGGGGAGGGGACGGCAATATTCCATTGGTGCAATGCGCTTCCGCCCGGACCCGTCATGATCGTGTGCCCGTCGCGCCTCTTTCGCGCGCGCTTGGCGCGCGACGAGGTGTCCGATGCCGGGGAAACCCGCGATGCGTTTCGACGCAACCTGGATCGCAGCGGCGTCCCCGCTTTCGCGGGAACACCTTTGTTATAGCTCGCCCGGAATAATCATCTGAGGTCATCGGGGTGCGATTATCTCCGCCGGACAAGGTCGTTTACGCAAGCAGTCGATTGCCACCGGCACTTGCGAGCCCGCTGCGCTCCCGGCTTGCTCGCCGAGGCCATCGTCCGGCAGGGGTAACAGGCCGGCGACGGATGATATGCTGTCGATGCCCGTCAGCGGATTCACGATCGCCGCGAAGGCATCGCGCGCTTGGGTGCTGGCGATTGTCATCGACGACACGGGTCCGACATCCAGGACCGTCAGGACGCCCGGCACGAATTGGAACGAGTAATTCGTCGATACGGTTAGCGTTCCCTGCTTGATCACATAAGGACCAGGGATGCTGGATCGGTCGGCATCGGTCGCCAGCGCTCCGGTCAGCGTATCGCCATTGACCAGTCCTCGCCCGCCGATACTGTATGTCAGCGCTGGGTTGGCATCGCCAAAGAGGCGGCTCAGTGCATCCGCCGTCACCGTCAGCGCGCGCGAGGTGATGGTGAGCGCCGCCACATTGGCCGCGTCCTGAAGGAAGGTGACGTCGTAATTGCCGCTGTTGCCGGAAAGTCCGCTGCCGGTCACCGCATAGGTGCCGATATCGGAAGTCGCATCGCCGGTGCTGCTCCATATCGCCGTGCCCTTGGTCACCGAGTCCAGCGTATCGCCATTCTTCAGCCCTTCGCTGCTCACCGTGCCGGTCAGCGACGGCGTATCGCCATAGATGCTCGATACCGGATTCGCCCGATAGGTCACGGTCAAATCGGCGGGAGTGATCGTAAGGTCCGCCCCGGCATAGGTGAGCGCATAATTGGACGTTGCCGCAAGACTGCCTTGCGTGATCGCATAGGCATCCACATTGCTGGCGCGCGTCGCATCGGTCGCCAGCGCGCCCGTTAGCGTATCGCCATTGACCAGCCCCAACCCGCCGATGCTGTAGGTCAATGCCGGGTTCACTTCGCCATAGATGCGGCTCAGCGCATCGGCGGTCACCGTCAGCACGCGCGGGGTAATGGTGAGCGCGGTCGCGTTGGCCGCACCCTGCGCGAAGGTGAAGCGGTAATTGTCGCTGCCGCCGGAAAGCCCGTTGCCGGTCACCGCATAGGTGCCGATGTCGGAGGTCGCATCGCCGGTGCTGCTCCATATCGCCGTGCCGCTGGTCACCGAGTCCAGCGCATCGCCGTTCTTCAACCCTAGGGCGCTCACCGTGCCGGTCAGCAACGGCGTGTTGCCATAGATGCTCGTCGCAGGCGTCGCTCCATAAGTCACGATCAGATCGGCGGGTGTGACGGTCAGGTCCGCACCCCGATAGTCGAGCAGATAATTGCCGGAAGCCGCCAGACTGCCCTGCTCGATCGCATAGGTACCCACGTTGCTGCCGACCGCCGCATCGGTCGTCAGTGCGCCGGTCAGCGTGTCGCCGTTGACCAATCCCGACCCGCCGATGCTGTAGGTCAGCGCCGAGTTCGCATCGCCATAGATGCGGCTGAGCGCATCGGCGGTCACCGTCAACGCGCGCGGGGTGATAGTGAGCGCGGCCGCATTGATCGCGTCCTGCGCGAAGGTGACGTCGTAATTGCTGCTGTTGCCGGAAAGCCCGCTGCCGGTCACCGCATAGGTGCCGATATCGGAAGTCGCATCGCCGGTGCTGCTCCATACCGCCGTGCCCTTGGTCACCGAGTCCAGCGTATCGCCATTCTTCAGCCCTTCGCTGCTCACCGTGCCGGTCAGCAGCGGCGTATCGCCATAGATGCTCGACACCGGCGCCGCAGCATAGGTCACGATCAGGTCGGCAGGCGTGACGGTCAGCTTTGCGCCCACATAGTGGACGTCATAATTGTCCGAGGCCTTCAGACTGCCCTGCGCGATCACATAGTCCCCGGCGTTGCTGGTGAGCGTCGCCTCGGTAGCCAGCGCGCCGGTCAGCGTATCACCGTTGACCAGCCCCAGGCCGCCGACGCTGTATGTCAGCGCGGGATTGGCGTCGCCATAGATGCGGCTCAGCGCATTCGCCGTCACCGTCAACGCACGCGGGTCGATAGTGAGCGCGGTCGCATTGATCGCGTCCTGCGCGAAGGTGACGTTGTAATTGCCGCTGTTGCCGGAAAGTCCGCTGCCGGTCACCGCATAGCTGCCGATATAGGAGGTCGCATCGCCGGTGCTGCTCCATATCGCCGTGCCGCTGGTCACCGAGTCCAGAGCATCGCCGTTCTTCAACCCTAGGGCGCTCACCGTGCCGGTCAGCAACGGGGTCTCGCCATAGATGCTCGTCGCAGGCGTGGCTCTATAGGTCACGATCAGGTCGGCGGGCGTGACGGTCAGCGTCGCCGGCTGATAGACGAAGCGATAGGCGGGATCGCTGGCCCGCGCGCCGCTCGCGGTCAGCGGATAGTCGTCGGCATCGCCGGCCGCCGAGGCGCCGGCGATGGTCGCGGGCGCGGTCAGAAAATCGCCCTCGCGCAGCCCGTAATATTGCGCGATCGGGGTTTGCGCGGGCGTGCCATAGACGATGCTGGCGCCGTTGGGCGCGACCGCGACGACGCGGCTCAGCGCGTAAAGCTCGGGATAATAGGCCGTCGCCGAACCGCCATTCTGCCCGACCTGATTGGGCGGCGACCAGACCGAGGTGAAATTCCAGTCGGCATAGGTGTCGGCGAAATTCGACAGATCCTGCATCTCGGCGGTGGTGAGGCCCTTCGCGCCCGAGAGGTCGCCGCCGGCCCGGCCGTGCTCTTGCCCTGTGGCTGTCATGTCCCAATAGCTGTTAGTGACGCTGCCGAGGACCTGAGTCCCCACAAACCCGCCGACAGACGAGTTACCGCTGACGCTGCCGGCGGCATAGCTCTGGGTGATGCTACCGCCTTGCTGCATCCCTACCAGCCCGCCGATGCGTATGTCGCCACTGACGCTGCCGGTGGCATAGCTCTGGGCGATGTCGCCACCGCCGTACGCTCCCACCAGTCCGCCGACAGAGAAGCTACCCTTGACGTTACCGGCTGCGTAGCTTTGAACAATGCCGAAGCCCGTGTACTGCCCCGCGAGCCCGCCAACATAGTAATCGCCGCTAACGTCGCCGATGACATAGCTGTGGACAATTTTGCCCTGCTCAAGCCCCACCAGTCCGCCGACATTATCGCTACCGCGCACGCTGGCGCCCACCAAGCCGATCCGACTGATCGCGCCGCCGCCATGACGGCCGAACAAACCGACGTCGTTGGCTGTGGGCCGATCGATGGCCAACCTGGTGATGACATGCCCCTGACCATCAAAATTTCCGGCGAACCCGTTGCTGCCGTTGAGCGCAGTGTTGTTCCCATCGGTCCCGAGCGGCACGAAGCCCGCCTCCGACCACATACCCGGATATTTGCTGTTCACCGCGGCGAGGTCGGCGGTCAGGTCGATGTCGTTCGCCAGCACATAGTTGCCGTTCAGGTCGCCGGCATTGATCAGTTGCAACTGGTGGGCGTTGCGGATCACCGCCGGCCCGCCGCCGACGGGTGCGGTGGGCACTTCCCAGGCGAGGAACGGCCGCGTGCCGGCCCCCACCCACACCCAGCCGTCCGCTCCCGCAGTCGTCACCGGCCCCGTCGCGAAGGTGAAATTGGCATAGGCGCCCTTGGCAAAGGCGTAATTGGCGGCGCCGCTCTGCGCCGGATCGCTGGTCACCACCGACACATTGGTCACGGTGCCGTGTTGAGTTCCGAACCCAGCCGATTGCCCGGTCGTGTAGCTGTCCCAATAGCTGCTGGCGATGCTGCCGGCGACCTGATGCCCCACCAGCCCGCCGACGCCACTGTTGCCGCTGACCATGCCGGTTGCATAGCTCTGGGCGATGCTGCCGCCGTCGTCCTGATACCCCACCAGCCCACCGACATTGCTATCGCCACTGACGCTGCCGGTCGCATGGCTCTGGGCGATGCCGCTGTCACCGCGCTGATACCCCACCAGCCCACCGACATAGGTAACGCCGTTGACGCTGCCGGTCGTATAGTTTTGGGCGACGCTGCCGCCAACCTGCGCGCCCACCAGCCCACCGACGGCGATGTAGCCGCTGACGCTGCCGTCGACCAGGCCGACGCGGTTGATCGAGCCGCCGCTCTGATAGCCGAACAGGCCAACATAATAGGCCCGGGGCCGGTTGACCAAGAGCCCGGCGATCACATGCCCCTGACCGTCGAAATTGCCTGTGAACCCGTTGCCGCCATTGAGCAGGTTGCCATTCCCGTCAGCCCCCAGCGGCACGAAGCCCGCCTCCGACCACATACCCGGATATTTGCCGCCCACCGCGGCGAGGTCGGCGGTCAGGTCGATGTCGTTCGCCAGCACATAGTTGCCGTTCAGGTCGCCGGCATTGATCAGTTGCAACTGGTGGGCGTTGCGGATCACCGCCGGTCCTCCGCCGGCGGGCGCGGTCGGCACTTCCCAGGCGAGGAACGGCCGCGTGCCGGAACCCGCCCACACCCAGCCATCCGCGCCCGCGCTCGTCACCGGCCCCGCCGCGAAGGTGAAATTGGCATAGGCGTCCTTGTTGAAGGCGTAGTTGGGGGCACCGCTTTGCGCCGGATCGCTGGTCACCGCCGACACATTGGTCACGGTGCCGCCTTGAGTGCCGAACCCAGCCGATTGCCCGGTGGTATAGCTATCCCAATAGCTGTCGCTGATGGCCCCGTCATACGTCCACCCCACCAGTCCGCCGACATTGTTGGCGCCCGTGATAGCGCCGCTGGCGTAGCTCTGGTCGATGTCGCCCGCCACCTGATAGCCCACCAGTCCGCCGACGTTGGCGGAGCCGCTGACGGCGCCGGTGGCATAGCTCTGGCTGATGTTGCCGCCGGCCAGATATCCTATCAGCCCGCCGACGCTGTTGTAGCCGCTGGCCGTGCCGGTGGCGTAGCTCTGGGTGAGGCTGCCACCGTCCTTCCACCCCACCAGCCCGCCAATATAGCCGTCACCGGTTACGCTGCCGGTGGCATAGCTCTGGCTGATGCTTCCGTCGTCGGTCTGCTTGCCGACCAGCCCGCCGATATTGCTTCCGCCAGCGACGCTGCCGGTGACGTAGCTCTGGCTGACGCTGCCGCTGTCTTGATACCCCAACAATCCGCCGACATTGCTTTTGCCGGTGATGCTGCCGCCGACAAGGCCGATCCGAGCGATCGCGCCGCCGCCCTGCCAGCCGAACAGGCCGACAAAATAGGCCGAGGGCCGATTGATAGTAAGCCCGCTGATCACATGCCCCTGGCCATCGAACTGGCCGGTAAACCCGGTGTTGCCGTTGAGCCGGTTGCTCTCCCCATCGGTCCCCAGCGGCACGAACCCCGCGCCGCCGTTCCAATATGCGGTGCCCGCGGCGTCGATGTCGGCGCCCAGCGCGAAGCTGCCGGTCAGAAAGCCGTTGATCCCCTGCACGCCATAGATGTCGGTGAGCAGATAGGGGTCGGCGGCGGCGCCCGTGCCGCCGGTGGCGCGCAGGAAGGTCGCGCCGCCGGTCGCGACGCTGAAATCGCCGGCGGCGAAGGCGGGGAGCGCCGCGCCGACCTGCGACCAGTCGCCGGCGGCGAGGCGGAAGCGCGCGACCGACAGCGTGGCGCTGTCGGTGATCGCGCCCCCGGCGTCGAGCGTCAGCCCGCCCGCCGCGGCGTCGATCTCGCCGTTCAGCGCGATGTCGCCCGCGGCTTGCAGCGTCAGCGTCGCGCTCGACGTCCAGTCCAGCGGCGCGGCGAGCGTGATGTCGCCCGCCTGCCCGCCCGCCGATCCCGCCGCGCCGGTCGAGACGGTGACGTTGGCGAGCGCGAGCGCGTTCGTCAGCGTCGTGACGTTGATGACGCTGTCGGCGCCGGTTGGGGTGAAGCCATCGGGATTGCTGTCGGCCCCGCTGGAGATGGTGATGTTATAGGGATCGAGCAGCAGCGTGCCGAACGCCGCGCCGGTCAGGTCGGCGGCGCCGCGATAGTCGAGCAAGCCCGCCGACGACACCTCCGCCTCGCCGCCGCTTCCCTCGCGCGCGCCCCTGGCTGAGATCGCGCCCGCGAAGCGCGTCGCCTCGTCCGACCAGATGGTGACGTCGCCGCCGTCGCCGCTGCCGATCGCGTCGGCGCGGATGCGGGTCGCTGCGTCGATCTCGACCGTGCGCGCATGGGCCAGCGCGCCCCGGCCCTGCCGGTCGCCGCCGATGCGGACGCTGCCGCCGCCGCCCGCGCCCGATACGTCGATCGCCGCGCCGGTCAGGCGGATGTCGCCGCCGGTCAGCGTCACCGCGCCGTCGGTGCCGCCGACCCCGCGCGCCTCGATCACGCCGGTCAGGTTGACGATGTGCCGCGCGGCGTCGACCGCGCTCGCCGCCGACAGGATCACGCTGCCGCCGTCGGCGCTGATCCGCCCGGACATCGCGATCCCGCCCGCGTCCGCCGCCGGCAGCGCGACCTGCAAGAAACCGTCGCCCGCGAGGTCGAGCGTCGCGCGCGTCCCCGCGCCGAGCATCACCCGGCCCAGCGGCGCATGGATCAGCCCGCTGTTGTCGACCTCGCCGCCGATCAGCGCGGCATAGCCGCCGCGCACGATCGCGATCGTCCCGGCATTGGCGACGCGCCCGCCGCGCCCGGTGACGACGATGTCGCCTCGCATGAAATCATCGTCGCCGATATCGAGCGTCGAGGCGACGAACCCCGCCGCGCGGACGGTGCCGGTCGATGTGATCTGGATGCCGTTGGGGTTGATCAGAAACACCTGCCCATTGGCGTTCAGCGACCCGGCGATGGTCGAGGTCGTCTCGCCCGTCACGCGGTTGAGCAGAACCGAGCGCGCATCGGGTTGGCGGATGTCGACGCGATTGCCGTCGCCGATCGAAAAGCTCTGCCAGTTGATGATCGCGCGGTCACTCGACTGGGTGACCGTCATCGCGCCATCCGCCGGGGTGCCGATCGTCGCGCTGCCGCGGGCGACGCTGCCGCCGGTGGGCAGCGCCTGCGCCTGCGCCGCAACCGGGATCAGCGCGCTCGAGGCGAGCAGGAGAAGGGTGAGGGGACGGACGGCAGGGCGGATCATGGCGATGCTCCTCGCAATCGGATCAGAAATGCGTGACGATGGTGAAGTTGAAGCGGTCGCTGCCTCCCGCCCCCTCGATATGCGCGCGGCCCCATTCGAGGCCGATTGAATCGCCCGGCGACCCGTCCTGCGCGGCGCCCGCGAGGCGCAATCCGGCGCCGAAATCGCTCGCCCCGGTCTCGCGCCGTTCGAGCACGGTCGGCCGTTCGTAGCGCACGCCTCCCGCCGCTCCGAACAGATAGGGGGCGATGCTGAACCGCGCGTCGGCCAGGGCAAAGGGACGGGCGATCTCGGCGCGCACGACATAGCCGGCATCGCCCTGCAAGCGGCTCGACGGCAGCGACGACAGGCCGTCGGCCGCCGCGATGCCGATCTGTTCGGCGTTGATCAGCGGCTTACCGAACGCGGTCTGCGCGCGCGCGGCGAGCATGATCTGCACGCCGGTGCCGACCGGCTGAACCAGCGTCGCCTCGACCGTCAGCTTCCGAAAGCTGGCTTCGGCGCCCTGGCGCGACAGCGGGAGCAGCGCGGTCGCATCGGCGCGCGACCGCGCGCCCAGCCCGTCGATCCCGAACGAAACCTCCCCTCGCGCCGCCAGCCTGCCACTGCCCGGGGTTGCCGCGATCAGCGAGCCGTCCACCCGCAGGATGCGCAGGTCGTCGAGGGACAGCGGCAGGGGCAGCGGATCGATCACCGACACGCGCTCGCGCTGCGCCTCGAAAGATAGTCCGCCGCTTACGGTGAGCGCGCGCGTCCGCACAAACGGCCAGGCGATCCGCGCGCTGATCCGATTGAACCGGCTGCCCCTGCCCAGCAGGAAACTGCGATGACGCGGCGCGGTGCGCGCGTCGACGGCCTCCAGATTGAGCGTCAGCCCGTCGTTTCCGATCGGCAGAATCACGCCGCCTGCGAGCGCGCGGTTGCGCGGGGTCGGGTCGAGGATGCTGGTCTCGCGCCCCCCGTTGGGAAAGCCGCTCGCGCGCAGATAGATGGCCTCACCGAGGCCGAGCGCGCCATTGACGTCGAGCCCCAGCCCGATCGCGTAACGCCCGAGCGACGACGGCAATGTGTTGTCGACGGTCGTGAAGCCGGTGACGACGCGGTGGCGGGCCTCGATCACCAGCACGGTCCCGCCGCGCTGTTCGCCCGCGGCCAAGGCCGAATGCAGCGTGACCCCCGGCGTGTCGCCAGCCAGCAGCAAGCGCCGCTCGATCATCGGCAGCGTCACGTCCGTCCGCCCGACAAGCGGAGTGAGCAGTGCCGCCACGCGCTTTCGCACCAGCAGCGGCACCTGGTCGGTGTCGAGGCGCTCGATGAACCCCCGGATGACCACGAGCCGCAACGTCGCGCCATCGCGCAGGTCCTGCGCCGGCACCAGCACGCGGGTCAACATGTGGCCGGCGCGCGCCGCGCGCGCCTCCATCGCGCGCGCGGCGGCGAATATCTCCGCGACCTTGATCCGATGACCGACGAGCGCCGCGCGCAACGCTGCCGCTGCCTGCGGATCGTCCGCGCCTTCGACGGTAACGTCGCCCAGCGTCACCTCCAGCGCCTCAGCGCCCGGCGGCACGGCCACCCCCGGTCCCTCGGGCAGGGTAATTGGTTCGGCGGGCTGCACCGTCGGCGGCGCATAGGTCGGCGGCGTCACCTGACTTGCCGTCTGCGCAGCGGCCCCCTGCGGCATCGCGGCGGCCAGCGCGGTGAGCGCAAGCGGCCCCGCCCATCTCCGGGCTGCCGTCTCGCGGTCGCATCCGTCCAGCCGGTCCATGGTGTCGCCCCTCTTCTTCCGCGCTCCCGCCGGCGCCGGCCTATCATCGGGCCGAAGGGGACCGTTAGGCCGACAGTCTCACCGATTGGGCCAGGCGTCTCACGATCGATTGACCCATGGGGCGAACCACATTAGCGTTCCGGGCCAAGAGGGGATCGGGAGTGGGGCAGGACCATCGCTCGCACTGGCAGGACGCGCGTTTCACCGGCGTCTCCACCGACGCTGCGCCGATGACGGAGCGGTTCGATTTCTGGCACGCACTCTTCCCCGAAATCGACATGCGGCGCACCACCGACGATCGCGGCTATCGCGCCGCGGCGCTCGCCTGCACCGGCGACGACGGCATCGCCTTCACCGACCTGGTCTGTGCCCCCACCGCGTCGCGTTTCCAGGACGGGCGGCTCGACCATATGCAGCTTTGCGTCATCGCAGAGGGTCAGTTCGGCGTCACCCATGGGCAGGACGAGCGTCTGTGGCTCGGCCCGGGCACCGGGCTGCAACTGCTCGATTGCCATCGTGCGGCGCAGACCCATTCCGAAACAAGCTATCGCGCCTATCATATCACGCTGCCGCGTGCCGCCGTCTATCGCGCGATGGGCGGCGATCCGATCGCGGGGATCGGGGCGCTGCGCACCTTGCCCGACACGCCGCTTGCCTTGCTGCTCAAGGACCAGCTCGGTGCGCTTGCCCGCCACGGCCCCGACATGAGCGCCGCCGAAGCGGCGGCGGCGATGAAATTGCTCAGCGGCCTTGCCTTGACCTACCTCGAAGGGTTCAACCCGGCCACCAAGGATGACGGGCGGCGCATCGGCGATGCACATTTCGCCAGCGCCTGCCGGCTGATCGAGGCGCGGCGCGAGGAGGCGGGCCTGACCGCCGATGCCGTCGCGCGGGCGGTCGGCTGCTCACGCGCCAGCCTGTATCGCCTGTTCGAACAACGCGGCCTTTCGGTCGCGGATCACATCCGCGCGGTGCGGCTCAATCACGGCCGCGCCCTGCTGCGCGACCCGCGGCTCGGCATCGGGGACATCGCGCTACGCTGCGGCTATGACGATCTTTCCGCCTTCGGCAAGGCGTTCCGCCGCCGCTTCGGCATGACCCCGCGTGACTGGCGAATGGCCGCGCAATGATATTTCGGTGCTCGCCGCCATTTATGCCGCCCTTCACGGCTCGCTCGTGGGCCTTCTCGACTTCGCGAATGACAACCCAAGGCCCGATGCGAACCGAGTTATAATATCGGTGTCCCGCGTTCGCGGGAATGGCAAGAAGATGGGGAATCCGCTTTCAACCCCGAACCGTGTCGGGGTCTGTCGGTTCCTAGGCCGCCTTGCCGTGGAGCGTGTCCATGCTCACCGCGCTGCCGGCGTCGATCTCGGCCGCCTTGGCTTCGACCAGCCTGACGATATGCGCGATCATGTCGGCGTCCTCGACATGATGGTCGGTGACGCCCGAGAGATAGACCATATGCTTGCCGTTGCCGCCGCCGGTGATGCCGATATCGGTCTCGCGCGCCTCGCCGGGGCCGTTGACGACGCAGCCGAGGACCGAGAGCGACATCGGGGTCTTGATGTGCTGGAGCGCATCCTCGAGCGCCTGGACGGTGCGGATGACGTCGAAGCCCTGGCGCGCGCAGCTCGGGCACGAAACGACGCGGACGCCGCGGGTGCGGAGGCCGAGGGTCTTGAGGATCTCGTAGCCGACGCGGACTTCCTCTTCGGGTTCGGCCGAGAGCGAGACGCGGATCGTGTCGCCGATCCCGGCCCAGAGCAGGTTGCCGATGCCGAGCGCCGACTTGACGGTGCCGCCGATCAGCCCGCCCGCCTCGGTAATGCCGAGGTGCAGCGGGCAGTCGACCGCGTCGGCAAGCTGCATATAGGAGGCGACGGCAAGGAAGACGTCGCTCGCCTTCACCGCGACCTTATAGTCGTGGAAGTCGTGATCCTGGAGCAGCTTGATATGATCGAGCGCGCTTTCGACGAGCGCTTCGGGGCAGGGCTCGCCATATTTTTCGAGCAAATCCTTTTCGAGGCTGCCCGCGTTGACGCCGATGCGGATCGCGCAGCCGTTCGCCTTGGCGGCGCGCACCACCTCGCCGACGCGTTCCGACGAGCCGATGTTGCCGGGGTTGATGCGCAGGCACGCGGCCCCAGCGTCGGCGGCTTCGAGCGCGCGCTTGTAGTGGAAATGGATGTCGGCGATGATCGGGATACGCGCGGCGCGGACGATTGCCCCAAGCGCCGCGGTGCTGTCGGTATCGGGGCAGGAAACGCGGATCAGGTCGGCGCCCGCATCCTCGCAGCGGCGGATCTGGTCGATCGTCGCCACCGGATCGGCGGTCGGCGTGTTCGTCATCGTCTGCACCGTGATCGGCGCGCCGCCGCCGACGGGGACGGTGCCGACCATGATCTGGCGGCTGGTCCGCCGCGCGATGTCGCGCCAGGGGCGCAGGCCAGGATTGTGATCGCTCATCGATTCAGGCTCGATACCAAGGAAGAAACCGGGCGCTCTTTAGCCCTCCGGCGCCGACTTGGCAAAGCCAAGCGTGAAGCCGATGGCTGTTGCGCGAAAGACACAGGCCGTCCTTCAATCGCGACTTACACGCAATTTTCATTTGTGCGTTGCAACAACATCGGCAATTTTCCGCCCGTTCGTGGTATCGGGCCCGGTCAGAGGTATGGACATGCAGGGCAGGCGGGACGATCCGGTAGCCATCAACGAGGGGGATCAACCCATGAAGTTTCTCGGCAAAGCCTGTTTCGGCATGCTGCTCGCGGCATCGGCGATGTCGACTCCGGCCTTTGGGCAGGATGACGAAAACAAGGGCGGTCCGTTCACCCTGTCGGGCGGCGTCGATATCGTGTCCGACTATCGCTATCGCGGCATTTCGCTCTCGAACGAGAAGGTCGAGATCCAGCCCAGCCTGACGCTGACCCACGACAGCGGCTTCTATGTCGGCACATGGGGATCGGGGCTTCCGAACAGCCCGCTCTACGGCAAGTTCGAGCTCGATCTGATCGCGGGTTTTTCGACCGAGGTCGCGCCGGGGACGACGATCGACCTCAACACCACCTATTATGCCTATCCGGGGCATCATAACGGTGCGGGGCCCGCCGACTATGTCGAGTTCATCGGTTCGCTGTCGCACGATATCGGCCCGCTTTCGGCGACCGGGCTCGTCGCTTATGCCCCCAGCCAGAAATCGCTGGGAAGCGAGGACAACCTCTATCTGAACCTCGGCCTTGGCTTCGGGATTCCGAACACGCCGGTCACGCTGAATGCCGGGCTCGGCTATACCGACGGGTCGCTGGGCACCGCGGCGGCCGACGGCAATTATCTCGACTGGTCGATCGGCGCCTCCTACAGCGCCGGGCCCGCGACGCTGTCGGTTGCCTATATCGATACCGACATCAAAAAGACGGGCGTCAAGGCCGACGACACGCTTTACGATCCGACCGTGGTCTTCACGCTGGGCGTGGCTTTCTAAGCCCCCGGCAGGTCAGCGACCACGCGCTTGGGAGGGGGCGGCTTTCGGGGGAAGGCCGTCCCCTTTTTTATGGGCGGCGTTCGGACGAAAGCCATCCTCCCGCCTTCGCGGGAACGCGCAGATTTTTTCACCTAAATCCAGGCCGTTCGTCGTATCAAAATTTCAACCGCCGGGGCGTTCGCGCAACCTCCTGTTGCATAAAAGTCGCACGATGATGCCGATTTCGCGCAGGCGGCGCATTTTTCGTTTGTGCGACGCAGCAAATTCGACGACATATCGGGCACGCGAGATGTGACCGGCCCGAAAAAGAGGCTGGCGGTCGCGCGGCAGGCAGGGACGATCCGACAACCTTCAAGGGATCAGTCCATGAAAAATCTCTCCCGCGCATGCCTCGGCATGCTCTTCGCCGTTTCCCTGGCTCCCGCTGCGGCCCACGCTCAGGAAGAAGCGGCCTCCGAACCGATCACGATCACCGGCAGCGTGACCCTGGTCTCGGATTATCGTTTCCGCGGTTTCAGCCAGAGCAGCGAGGACCCCGCGATCCAGGGCGGAATCACCGTTACCCATGAGAGCGGGCTTTACGCCGGCACCTGGGCATCGAGCGTCAGTTTTGCGGGCAATACCGAAGTCGACCTCTTTGCCGGCTATAGCAAGGATGTCGGCGGCGTGACGGTCGACGGCGGCCTGCTCTACTATCTTTACCCCCAGCATGGCGGTTCGGGTGCCGATTTCTTCGAACCCTATCTGAACCTGTCGACCGATGTCGGCCCGGTGAACGCCAAAGTCGGCGTCAACTATGCATGGAAGCAGTCGGCGCTTGGCAACACCCAGGATCCGAGCCGTCCGATCGGGGCGAAATCGTCGGCCTTTTATCTGCACGGCGAACTGGCCGCCCAAATTCCCGATACGCCGTTCGCGCTGAACGCCCATGCCGGACAGGCGTGGAGCGATGCGTTCCCCGGCGGCTTCGACGGCAAGGTTTTCGACTGGTCGGTCGGCGCGACCGCCTCCTACAAGATGCTCACCTTCGGCATCAGCTATGTGAACACCGACGAACCGAAAGCGCTTGGCTACAAGAGCGCGATCGGCGCCGACGGAGCGGTGGTCTTTTCGCTCGGCGCGTCTTTCTGACGCCGGGCCGGGGCGGCATCCGGGGGGAAGCCGCCCCCTTCCCAACCAGCGCTAGGGTTTCGCGGCGGCGGGAGCGGCCAGCGCATCGCGCGCGCCGCGGAATCCCATATATTGTTCGGCGAGCATCCAGTCCTGCCGCGCGAGCTGCGGGTCCGACAGGCTGATCGCCTTCGCCTGGTCGAGCAGGCGTCCCGCCTTCGCCGCCGCGTCGCCGTCCAGCAGCGGATAGCTTTCGGCGAGCGCGCGGATTTCCCAGCCCGCCGGCACATGGCGATAGGTGTCGACATAGGTCTCGCCATTCGCGCGGGTGACCATGATGTCGGCCGAGAAATTGCTGTCGATCGGCGACAGCTTGTCGATCCCCGCGACGAAGCCCGCCGCGATGTCCTTTGCTTCGGTCTTGCTCACCTCGGGTAGCAGCGCGACCGTCGCCATCGCCGAGATCGAGGAAGCTTCGGTGCGCAGGCTGTTGTCGGGATAGTCGGCCCAGTTCACGCCGGTCTTGGGTCGCCGCCGCTTGAGCCATTCGACCGCGCGTTCGCGCGCGGCGCGCACTTTCGCGCGGAGCGCCGGGTCGCCGGTCAGCGCCGGGTCGAGCTCGCGCAGCGCGATGACCGCGAAGGCGGTGACATAGGCGGCGGCATTGTCGGGCCGGTTGGCGGCGTCCATCGCGCTCGACCACCAGCCTTCGCCATTCTGCGCCGCGAGCAGCGATTCCACCACCATCGCGGGCGGCGCCCGCTTGACCGCGCCATAGGCCTTGAGCGTCCAGAGCGAGACGATGGTGAAGGGCGCCCCCTCGACGGGCACACAGTGGCAGGGATCGCCGAAGAATTTCGCGACGTCGGCATCGAACCGCGCGAGTTCGCTCGCGCTGGGCGTGGTCTCGACCGCGATGAGCTGCGCGAGGCCCCAGAAGATCTTGCCGTTGGTCGACCCCTCGGTGTCGCGGAGCGCGCTGTCGACCGCGTTGGCGATGACCGGGGCGGCGGTATCGACCGACCGGTCGAGGCTCGCTTCGACCGCCGCCTTGTCGAAAGCGCCCGCGCTCGCGGCATAATACCAGCCGCCTCCGCCGATGACGGCGACCGCCAGAAGCGCGGCGCCGCCGAGCGCGAGCGGCGAAAAGCGTCGGCGCGGGGCGGCGGCGCGCGCCGCCGCGGCCGGGCGGGGCACCGCGGCGCCCTCGCGGCCGAGGCGGCGGTCGATGGCGGCGAGAACGCGCTGCCACGCGGGATGCGCTTCGCTGCCGCCGTCGAAGCCCGACAGGTCGAGGACGTTGACGTTGTAGAATTCGGCCGGCAGCGCCTCGGGGTCCATCTTTTCGAGCCCGATCGCGACGAGCGAGCCGCGGTCGAGGCCGATGCGGCTTTCGATGCGGACCCAGCGCCGCTGGATCGCGGCGGGGGTCCAGCAGCCGAGCACGACCTTCGCGCCCTTGACCGCGCGGTCGATGACGTCGGGAAATTCGGCGCCGGCGTCGATCCCCTCGGCATCGAAGAAGATATGATGGCCGCGCGCGAGCAGCAGGTCGCGCAGCCGCATCGCCTTGTCGGCGTCGGCGCGGCTGTAGCTGATGAAGATGTCGTAGGGGCGCTCGGGCGGCGCGTCGCTCGCTTCTGTCGTCATTGCTGCCCCGGCCTCGGCCCTGTCCCCATTTTCCTGCCGGTAGCGATAGCAGTCCCGCGAGGCTTGGCAAGCGCCGCGCGGCGAACGGTCAGCGCCAGCGCAGATTGCCGCGCGACAGATCGGCGAGGCTTTTCGCGCCCATCAGCTTCATGCCGCGCTCGATTTCGGCGCGCAGCAGGCCGACCGCGCGGCCGACGCCGTCCTCGCCCGCCGCCGCGAGCGCGTAGAGATAGAGGCGGCCGCCCGAACAGGCCTTCGCGCCGACCGACAGAGCTTTGAGCACATGGGTGCCGCGGGTGATGCCGCCGTCGCAGATCACTTCCAGCCGGTCGCCGACCGCATCGACGATCTCCGCGAGCGCGTCGAAGGGTGCGCGGCTGCCGTCGAGCTGGCGGCCGCCGTGGTTCGACACCATGATCGCGGTCGCGCCGATATCGGCCGCGCGCTTCGCATCCTCGACCGCGACGATGCCTTTCAGGCAGAAGGGGCCGTCCCATTGCTTGCGGATCGCCTCGGCGCGCTTCCAGTCGAGGCTCTGGTCGAGCATCGTGGTGAAATATTCGGCGACGGACTTCGGCACGCTCGAGCCCTCGGAGACGTGCGTCGCGAGGTTGGGGAGGCTGAATTTCTCGCGGCAAACGTAGTTCAGGCCCCAGCCGGGCTTGATCGCATAGCTCAGCATGTTGCTTGGCGTGAAGCGCGGCGGCGAGGTGAAGCCCGAGCGCAGGCAGCGCTCGCGGTTGCCGCCAACGATCGTGTCGACGGTGAGCGCGACGGCATCGAATTTGGCGTCGCGCGCCGCGTCGAGCATCGCCTTGTTGAGCCCTTCGTCGTGGTGGACGTAGAGCTGGAAGAGTTTCGGGCCGTCGGTCAGCGCGCCCGCTTCGGCGAGGCCGATCGTCGCGAGGCTGGAGATGCCGGCGACGGTGCCCGCGTTCGCCGCGGCGCGTAGCACCGCACGCTCGCCCTGCCAGTGGAAGAGGCGCTGGAGCGCGGTCGGCGAGAGAAAGAGCGGCATCGCGATCTCGCGCCCGAACAGCGTCGTCTTCATGTCGACATTCTCGACCCCGGCAAGGACGCGCGGGATGAGGTCGCATTGGTCGAAGGCGTCGCGGTTGCGGCGGCGGGTGATCTCATCGTCGGCGGCGCCGTCGATATAGTCGAACACCGGCCAGGGCAGGCGGCGCTTCGCCAGCGCGCGGAAATCGTCGATATTGTGGCAGTCGGTCAGGCGCACCCCATTCCCCCGTTCGTCCTGAGCTTGTCGAAGGACAGTCCTTCTTTGTCACCTATGAAGGAAAATACGGCCCTTCGACAAGCTCAGGGCGAACGGGAAGGGTTAAGGCGTCCCACCACCCGTCAGCCGTGCCAGCGCCCAGCGCGGCTCGATCGGCCGCGCGGCGTCCTGGACGTGTGCGGCTACGCGCGCGCCGATCGCGGGGGCGAGCGCGAAAGCGCGGCCCGCGGCGCCGCCGACGACCCAGACGCGGTCCTGTCCGGGCAGGCGGTCGAGCAACAGGTCGCCGGTCGATGTGCGGCAGTCGTGCGCCGCCGCGCTCGCGACCACGGGGGCGTCGGCCAGGCGCGGCAGGCGCGCGGCGATCCACTGGCGCGCGTCGGCGAGCGCGCGCGCTCCCGCATCGATGTCGGCGCGGCGATCGAAGCTGTCGGGGTCGACGCTGGCGTCGGGCGCGCTTTTCCAGACGCGCACCCCGACCCCCTCGACGTCGGGGAGCAGGTTGAAGCCATAGGCGCGGTCGACGAAGGCGGGCATCGCGGGCGGGCGGAACTGCGTATCGCCCTGACCGGCGCCGAAGTGGAAGACCTGCTGGCGCACCGCCGACAGGCGCGCGGGCGTCAATATCTGCGGGAACAGTTCGGTCAGCCAGGCGCCGGTCGCATAGACGAGATTCTGCGCGGTGCCGCCGTCGGGGAGCAGGTAGAGACCCTGTTTCTTGTCGCGCAGCGGCGCGGGCATCACGATGTCCTCGCATTCGATCTGCGCGTCGAGAATCGTTTCGAGCACCCCGCGGCGACCCGCGATCATCGCGCCTTTAGTGGCGTGCAACACCGCTTCCTCGGGATGCCAGGCGATCTGGGTGAAGCGGCTCCGCAGCCGCTCGCCGGTGGTGCGGTCGGCGCCGCGCGGCTCGGCGACGGCATCGCCCGCGGCGAGCGCGGTCACCGCCTCGCACGGGGTCAGGATCGGCAGGCTCGCGCTGTCGGACAGCCGCTCCCACGCGGTGCGGCTGTCGTCGATGAGCGCCGCGTAAAGCGCATCGCCGCCCTGCACCGGATCGAGCATCATCGACGGCAGGTTCGACGCGGCGCGGCCGTTGCCGGCGCCATAGGCGTCGAACAGCCGGACGCTGAGCCCCGCGCGGACGAGGTGCCACGCGGTCCACGCGCCGATCGCCCCCGCGCCGACCACCGCGACGTCGACATGCTGAACCCTGGGTCGCGCGGGCTTGCGCTTTTTCGACTTGCGTTCCTTGCGTTCGGTCGCGGCAGCCGCGGTTGCGATGGGCAGCGCGGCGAATCCGGCAAGGATGGCGCGGCGCGACGGATTGCTCATGACGGGCAATCCTCCACCCCCGATTCCCCGAGCGAAGCCGAGGGGCTTGTTCGAGCGGAGCGAGAAGCTGCACCGTCGCGGCCTCGACTTCGCTCGGCATAGCCCCTCGGCTTCGCTCGGGGAATCGGGGGATATTGCATTCTGCCTTTCCTCACCGGCCGGCGTCGGCGGCGCCCTGTTTCTTGTAATAGCGATAGCCGCCGATCCAGGTTTCGAGCGGGGTCATCTTGCGGATGTCGTCGGGGCTCGCGAGCAGCGGGTCGTCGGCGAGGATCACGAAATCGGCGCGCATTCCGGGCATCAGCGTGCCGAGCCGATCCTCGGCGAAGGCGGCGAAAGCTGCGGTGCGGGTGAAGCCGTCGAGTGCGGTCTCGCGGCTGACCGTCTCTTCGGGATGCCAGCCGCCGACCGGCTGGCCGTCGGCGCCGGTGCGCGAGATGGCGGCGGCGATGCCGGGGAAGGGGTTCGAGCTTTCGACCGGCACGTCGGACCCGAAGGCAAGGCGGACCCCCGCTTTCTCCATGCTGCGCCACGCATAAGCGCCCTTCAGCCGATCGGGGCCGAGCCGCGCCTCGGCCATCAGCCGGTCGGACGGCTGGTGGATCGGCTGCATCGAGGCGATCACCTTCATCTCGGCAAAGCGCGCGATGTCGGCGGGGTCGACGATCTGCGCATGTTCGATGCGCCAGCGGCGCTCGCCCGGCAGGTCGCGGGAGAGATCGGCGATCGCGTCGAGCGCTTCGGCATTGGCGGCGTCGCCGATCGCGTGGATCGCGACCTGGAACTTGTCCATCGAGGCGCGCACCATCTTGTTGCGAAGCTGCGCGGGGGTCAGCAGCGGCAGGCCCTTCTGCCCCGGCGCGTCGCTGTAGGGCGCCTTCAGCCACGCGCCGCGCGAGCCGAGCGCGCCGTCGAGATAGAGCTTCACCCCGACCATGCGCAGCTTGTCGTCGTAGAGCCAGGGGGTCGGCTCGCCGCCCGCGATCAGCGCCATATTGTCGACGTCGCGGCCATAGCTCAGGATACGGATCGCGAGCTGTTTCTTGTCGCCGGCGCGGCGATAGGCCTGCCAGTCCTGGATCGTCGTCCCCATGTCGGCGATGCCGGTGATGCCCTGCGACAGCAGTTTCTGCTGCGCGAGCAGGAAGGCGCGGTCGAGGTCGCGCGCGAGCGGCTTGGGCTTGGCGGCATCGACGAGCGCGACCGCGGCATCGACGAAGATTCCGCTCGGCTTGCCGCCCGCCATTTCGATCCGGCCGCCCTCGGGCGCCTTGGTCGTCGCGCTGATCTTCGCGGCGTTCATCGCCGCCGTGTTCGCCCAGCCGGCGTGACCGTCGACGCGTTCGAGCCACACCGGACGGTCGGGGACGGCGGCGTCGAGGTCGGCAGCGGTCGGGAAGCGGCCGAGCCCCCATTTCTCCTGATTCCAGCCCGACCCGATGATCCACGGCATTTCGGGGTTGTCGGCGGCATATTTGCGGATCGCCGCCTGCGCTTCGGCGAGGCTGGTCGTGTCCGAAAGGTCGAGGAGCATCAGCGAGAAGCCGAGCCCCATGACATGGCCGTGCGCGTCGATCAGCCCGGGGATGAGGGTGCGGCCCTTGCCGTCCTCCTTGAAATCGGGGCGTTCGGGGCGCTTGTCCTTGCGGTCGAGCAATTGCTTGACCTTGCCGTCGGTGCCGACGAGCAGGCCGGTGAAGCGCACGACCTTGCCGTCCTTGTCGAGGGTGATGCCGTTGACGTTATCGACGAGGGTGTCGGCATGGGCGGGGGCGGCGAGGAGGAAGGCGGCGAGCACCAGCAACCCCCTCCCGCTTGCGGGAGGGGCAGCGAGACTTGCGAGCTTGCTCGCTAGTCGCAGCGGGGTGGGCAGCAGGTTGCGGGCCGTAAGTGCCCACCCCGCTGCAACTAGGCCCGGCTGCGCCGGACCAAGTTTCGCTGCCCCTCCCGCTTGCGGGAGGGGATGGGTGTGTTCCCCACTCACTTCGGCAGCCTCGTCACGAGCGAACTCGTATCCTTGCGCCCGCCGCCGGCCTTCTGCACGTCAGCATAGAATTGATCGACGAGGCTCGCCACGGGAAGCGTCGCGCCGTTTACCCGCGCTTCGTCGAGCGCGAGGCCCAGATCCTTGCGCATCCAGTCGACCGCGAAGCCGAAATCGAACTCGTCCTTCGCCATCGTGCCCCAGCGGTTGAGCATCTGCCAGCTCGCCGCGGCGCCGCCCGATACCGCCTCGAACACCTTGTCGGTGTCGAGCTTCGACGCCTGCGCGAAGCGCACCGCCTCGGACAGCCCTTGGAGCACCCCGGCGATCGCGATCTGGTTGACCATCTTGGTCGTCTGCCCCGCGCCGGGGCCGCCGATGTGGGTGATGCGCGCTGCATAGGCGCGCATGATCGGCTCGGCGGCGTCGAACGCCGCCTGCGCGCCGCCGCACATCGCCGACAGCGTTCCCGCCTGCGCGCCCGACTCGCCGCCCGAGACGGGCGCGTCGACACAGAGCAGGCCCAGCCCCTCGGCCTCGACCGAAAGCTGGCGGGCGATGCGCGCCGAAACGGTGGTGTGGTCGATGAACAGCGCGCCTTTCCGCATCGCCCTGAAGGCACCGTCGCGGCCGAGCGTGACCTGCGCAAGGTCGTCGTCGTTGCCGACGCAGCTCAACACGACATCGGCGTCTTGCGCGGCCTCGGCGGGCGTCGCCGCCGCCGTGCCGCCATATTCGGCGACCCAGGCGTCGGCCTTGGCGCGGGTGCGGTTGTAGACGGTGAGGGCGTGCCCCGCCTTGACGAGATGCCCCGCCATCGGCCCGCCCATGACGCCGGTGCCGATGAAAGTGACGCGCAATTTCTGTTCGCTCATACCCGGTCCATAGCATTGTTTGCTTCGTGCGCCAGATGGGCTAGGGCGCCTATCGCTATGACCGATCAACTCACGCTGACCTCCGCCGCCGATTTTCCGGCGATCACATTGGACGATGTGCGCGCGGCGGCGGGGCGAATTAACGGGGCGGTCGTGCGGACGCCGACGCTGAAGTCGCAGACATTGTCCGAGATGGTCGGCGCCGACGTGTGGTTGAAGTTCGAGAATCTGCAATTCACCGCGGCGTACAAGGAACGCGGCGCGTTGAACGCGCTGCTGCTGCTCGACGACGAGGCCCGGGCGCGCGGCGTGATCGCGGCGTCGGCGGGCAATCACGCACAGGGGCTTGCCTATCACGGCAAGCGGCTCGGCGTGCCGGTCACCATCGTGATGCCGAGCACGACGCCGCAGGTGAAGGTGTCGCAGACCGCGAGCCACGGCGCGACGATCGTTCTCCATGGCGAGAAGTTCGACGACGCCTATGCCCATGCCCGCGAGCTGGAGGTCGAGCGCGGCCTGACTTTCGTCCATCCCTTTGACCATCCGCATGTCGCGGCGGGACAGGGGACGGTGGCGCTCGAAATGCTCGAGGACGTGCCCGAGCTCGACACGCTGATCGTGCCGATCGGCGGCGGCGGGCTGCTCAGCGGCATGGGCACCGCGGCGCGCGGGATCAAGAACGACATGCGCCTCGTCGGGGTGCAGGCCGAGCTGTATCCGTCGATGTATGCCGAACTCAACGGCGTCGACATGGCGTGCGAGGGCGACACGCTGGCCGAGGGCATCGCGGTCAAGGAACCGGGCGCCTATACGCGCAAGATTGTCGCCGAACTCAATGACGACATCGTGCTGGTGGCCGAGCGCCACCTCGAACGCGCGGTCAGCCTGCTGCTCCAGATCGAGAAGACGGTGGTCGAGGGCGCGGGCGCCGCGGGGCTCGCGGCGATGCTTGCGCACCCCGAGGAGTTTGCCGGGCGCAAGGTCGGACTCGTGCTCACCGGCGGCAATATCGACACGCGGCTGCTCGCGAACGTGCTGCTGCGCGACCTTGCACGCTCGGGCCGCATCGCGCGCCTGCGCATCCGGCTGCAGGACCGGCCCGGCGCGCTGTTCAAGGTGATGAAGCTGTTCGACGAGAAGCAGGTCAACATCATCGAAATCTATCACCAGCGCATCTTCACGACGCTGCCCGCCAAGGGGCTGATCACCGACATCGAATGCGAGGCGCGCGACCGCGAGCATCTCGACAGCCTCGTCGCCTCGTTGCGCGACGCGGGCTATATGGTGACGACCGTCGAGCTGGCATGAGGGAATATACGCACGAATTCGTCGCGACGCCTGAGAGCATCGACGAGCTCGGCCACGTCAACAATGCCGTCTGGGTCCAGTGGATTCAGCAGGTCGCGACCGGCCATTGGGACGCCGCCGCGCCGCAGAGCCACAAGGATGCCTATATCTGGGTCGTGGTGCGGCACGAGATCGATTATCTGCGCGCGCTCGGCCCCGGCGAGACGGTGACGGCGCGGACCTGGGTGGCCGACAAGCCGCAGGGCGCGAAGTTCGACCGCTTCATGGAATTCACCGGCGAGGGCGGCAAGGTGCATGTCCGCGCGCGCACGGTGTGGGCGCTGCTTGACAAGGCGAGCGGGCGGCCGCTGCGGGTCACCGACGCGGTGGTGGCGCCGTTTATCGGCTAGCTATTCCTCGGTGCGGATCAGGATCATCTCGCCGATCAGCGCGAAGAGGATGAACGGCCCCCAGGCGGCGAGGAAGGGCGAATAGGCGCCGAGGTCGCCCATCGCGAGCGCGAAATTGTCGGCGACGAAGTAGGCGAAGCCGAGCGCCATGCCGAGGATCGCGCGCACGAACAGCTTGCCCGAGCGCGCGAGGCCGAACGCCGCGACGGCGCCGAGCAGCGGCATCAATATCGCCGACAGCGGCCCCGAAATCTTGTGCCACAGCACGCCCTTCAGCGAATCGACCGGCCGTCCCGCGGCTTCCAGATCGGCGATGGCGGAGGCGAGCTGCGGGAAGGGGAGTTCGTCGCCGTCTACCTGCGCCAGCGTGAACTGGTCGGGACGCACGCCCTTCATCGCGATGACGGTGCCGAGCGGTTCGAGCGTGCCCGAGCGGCGGAGGAAACGCCGGGCATTGGTCAGTTCCCAGCCGCCCGCGACCGGACGCGCGCTGTCGGCCTTGAGCATCGACGACAGCACGCCCTGCGTCCGTTCATAGATGGTGATGGTCCGCAGGATGAGCACCGGTCCGCCGGTTTCGACCGTCGCGGCGTTGATCAGGTCGCTACCCTCGCGGACCCAGATGTTGGTGCGGATGCCGCTGTCCTTCGGCACCTTGGCATATTCGACCTTCTGCCAGGCGCTGAGCGTCGCGGTCGCGCGGGTGACGATGCGTTCGTTGAAGGCGAAGCTGATCCCCGCGACGAGCAGCGCGGCGAGGAACAGCGGCGCGAGCACCTGATGCGCCGACATCCCCGCCGCCTTCATCGCGATCACCTCGCTGTTCTGATTGAGCGTCATCAGCGTCAGGATCGTCCCGAGCAGGACCGAAAAGGGCAGGAATGTCTCGATGATCTGCGGCATCCGCATCCCGACATAGCGCCAGACGTCGCTGTCGCCGTTGCCCGCAACGGCCAGGATCTTGCCGCTTTCGCCGAGCAGGTCGAGCGTCTGCAGCACCAGCACCAGCGCGAACAGAATCGCGAAGGACCGGATCAGGAACATCCGCCCGACATAGATCGCCATCGTGCGCGACGGGAAAAAGTGAAACTGGTGCATCTGGTCCTAGGCCGTCTGTTGCTTGCGCTGGAAGATGCGGATCAGGCCGCGGATGCGCGCGCCGGCCTTGGCCGCGACGCGTTCGAGCGCGCCGATCGGCTGGCCGCCGGGGACGTGCGCGAGCGTATAATACATCCAGATCGCCAGCCCCGCGAACAGCAGGAAGGGAACCCACAGCGCGAGCAGCGGGTCGATGACGCCGCGCGCGCCGAGGTCTTCGGCATATTGGTTGATCTTGTGCTGGGTCACCAGCAGCACGATCGACAGGAAGACGCCGAGCGCCGAGGTCGATCGCTTGGGCGGTATGGCGAGCGCAATCGCGATCAGCGGGACGAGGAACATCGACATGACCTCGACGATGCGGAAATGGAAATTCGCCCGCGATTCGAGCCGCGTCTTGAGCGGCTCGCTCTTGTCCTTGCCGACGACGAACAGTTCAGGGATCGTGAGTTCGCGGTCGGCGCCGCCGCGCAGGCGGAAGGCCTCGATCTTCGGCAGCGGGATCGGCAGATCGTGATTGTCGAAGGTCAGGACGCGCGGCACCGCGAATTTGGGCGATTCGTGGATCAGCACGCCCTGCGACAGGCGCAGGATGATCGTGTTCGGATCGTCGGTCGCAAGGAACTGGCCGCGCGCGGCGGTCGCGGAGACGGTCTGCCCGTCCTTGTTCTCGCCGCGCACGAAAATGCCGCGCAGCGACTTGCCGTCGTTATAGCTTTCCTCGATCCTGAGCGTCATCCGCTGGCCGAGCTTGGTGAATTCGCCGACCTTGATCGACGCCCCGAGCGCGCCCGAGCGCAGATCGAACTGCAAGCCTTCATAGGCATAGCGCGCATAGGGCTGGATGAATCCGACGATTGCGAGGTTGAGCAAAGCGAGCGCGAAAGCAAAGACATAGGGGATGCGGAGCAGCCGCCCGAAGCTCATCCCGACGCCGCGCAGCACGTCGAGCTCGCTCGACGTCGCGAGGCGGCGAAAGGCGAGCAGGATGCCGAGCATAAGCCCGATCGGAATGCCGAGCGACAGATATTCGGGGATCAGATTGGCGAGCATCCGCCACACGACGCTGACCGGACCGCCCTCGGTCGCGACGAAATCGAAAAGGCGCAGCATCTTCTCGAGCACCAGCAGCATCGCCGAGAGGACGAGAGTGCCGAGCATGGGAAAGAAGATGAGCCGCGCGATGTAGCGATCGATGGCGGGTAGCTTATTCAAGTTTCGGTCGCCCCATCACCATGATTTGGCCGCAAATGTTTCCGATATGCCGATTCAAGGGCGACAGGGGCCCATACCAGCCTGGCTGGCATGGCTATAACCACTGGGAGCTATTGCGTCATGTCGAAATTTGTATCGACGTCCCTCTGTCTGGCTTTGCTGTTCGTCGCGGGAGCGGCGAATGCAGAGGGGCAGGTCATGTCGAACGACCTGTCGAAGTGCCGAAGCGGACCGTCCACGCTGGTCCAGATCAACGGATTGAAAGGCGGCACGGGCAAAGTGCGCGTGCAAAGCTATCGCGCGACCGCAGCCGACTGGCTCACCAAGGGCCGCTGGATCAACCGGATCGAAGTGCCCGTGCGCGCGGGGTCGATGACCGTGTGCGTGCCGCTTCCCGAAGCGGGCAGCTATGGCATCGCGGTGCGCCACGACGTCAACGGCAACGGCAAGACCGATCTGACCTCGGACGGCGGCGGCATGTCGAACAATCCGAGCATCAACATCTTCAACCTCGGCAAGCCGAGCTACAAGAAGACCGCCTTTGCGGTCGGCAACGCGCCGCGGACGATCACCATCACCATGAAATATATGTAGGGACGAATGGCGAGCGTCGCGCTTCTTTCCAATCCACGCTCGACGGGCAACCGGGCCCTGTTGCCGCGGGTGCGCGAATATTGCGCGGCGCACCCCGACATTTTCCATTACGAGGTCGAGGATGTCGACCAGATCGGCGAGGCGATCCGCACCATCGCGATGGTCTCCCCGCGCATCGTCGCGATCAACGGCGGCGACGGCACCGTCCAGGCGGCGCTGACCGAGCTCTATTCAGGCGGCCATTTCGGCGGCTCGCCGCCGCCGGTCGCGGTGCTGCCCAACGGCAAGACCAATTTGATCGCGCTCGACCTGGGCGCCGAGGGCGATCCGATCAAGGCGTTGCAACGCGTCGTCGAGCTGGTCCACGATGGCCGGCTCGAGGATCATGTCGTCGAGCGCCAGCTCATCGCGCTCGACCGTGACGGGGGTCGGCCGGTGCTCGGCATGTTCCTCGGCGGCGCCTATCTCGCCGACGTCATGCTCTATTGCCGCCATCGCATCTATCCGCTCGGGCTGCCGAACGGCGTGTCGCACGTCCTCGCCGCGATCCTCGGCCTGTTCGCGATGATCCTGGGGATCGGCGGCGGGCGCCTGCCGCCGAAGCCCGAACCGATGACGGTGTCGCTCGTCCGCCAGGGCGAGTTCCAGGGTAAATTCTCGCTGCTGATCGTCACGACGCTCGAAAAATTGCTGCTCAGCATCCGCACCGGCGACGGCCCCGGGCCGAATGGCCATATGAAGCTGCTCGCGACCGAAAGCAGCGTCGGGGCGCTGTTCCGGATGCTCGGCGCGACGTGGCGCGGGACGCTGGGGCAGAAGCCGCTCGACGGCGTGCATTTCCAGCAGGGTGACGAAATCCGCATCGAAGGCGAACGCTCGAATGTCATCCTCGACGGCGAGATTTTCGAGGCGACGGGCGGCAAGCCGATCATCCTGACCTCGACACAGCCGGTGCCTTTCCTGCGCCTTGCCGCCTGAGCCGGGCATTTCGGCAATGCGCGATTCCACCCATCCCGATTCCCCGAGCGAAGCCGAGGGGGCAGGCCGAGCGCAGTCGAGGCCCATGAGCGGTTCTCGCTTCGCTCGAACGAGCCCCTCGGCTTCGCTCGGGGAGCCGGACAGGCTGGCGCAACTCGTCCGCGAAGAATTGTCGCTCCCCGTCGATCCGCGCGTTGCCGCGATGGCGGCGGCGATCGCCGCCGACTATCCGGGCAGCGCGCGCGCGGTGCTTTTTTACGGGAGCTGCCTGCGCGAGCGCGAACTCGACGGGCTGATGCTCGATTTCTATCTGATCGTCTCCGACTATGGCGACGCCTATCCACGGCGCTGGCTGGCGCTCGCGAACCGGCTGATCCCGCCCAATGTCTTTCCGTTCCAGCACGGCGGACTGATCGCCAAATATGCGGTGCTGAGCGAAGCCGACTTCGACCGGCTGAACGGGCCGGAGACGCGCAATGTGTCGGTCTGGGCGCGCTTCGCGCAGCCGTCGCGGCTCGTCTGGGCGGTCGACGACACCGCGGCGGGGCGGGCCGTCGCGGCGGTGTCGCGCGCCGCGCCGACGCTGCTCGCCGCCGCGGGCTCGCGCGCCGGCGAGGAGCCGCTCGACTGGTGGCGCCGTGCTTTTTCACTGACCTATTCGGTCGAGCTGCGCGCCGAACGCGCGAACCGCGCGCAGTCGGTCGTCGATGCCGATCCCGGCCGCTATCGGCGCTTCAGCGAGCCGGTGATCGCCGCGATTTCCACCGGCGCACCGAGCGGCGGCTGGGCGCGCCGCCGCATCGAGGGCAAGCTGCTCAGCATCGTACGACTGGCGAAAGCGAGCCTCACCTATGCCGGCGGGATCGATTATCTGGCGTGGAAGATCAATCGCCACGCAGGTACGAAGATCGAGATCAAGCCCTGGCAGCGCCGCTGGCCGCTGCTCGCGGCGGTGACGCTGGTGCCGCGCCTGATGAAGAGCGGCGCTATCCGCTGAGCGGCGTGCCAAAGCCGCCTCCCTTTCCCGCTCGTGTCGAGCGAAGTCGAGACACCCATCGACCTTGCGCTGCCGCGATGGGTGTCTCGACTTCGCTCGACACGAACGGAATATGGATGTTGGTCCATAATCGCGCTGTAAACCCTTAAATCAGCCCGCCAGCCGCCGCCCCTCCGCCGGGGCATTGCTGCGCCGGATCGCCTGGTCGAGCGCGGTCAGGGTGAAGGGTTTGCGCAGCACGTCGTGGTCGCCGAATGCCTCGTCCTCGCTCGCATCGCCGGCGTAGCCGGTGACGAACAGCACCGGCAGGTCGGGCCAGCGCTGCTTCAGCCCGGCGATCATTTCGGGGCCGGTGAGTTCGGGCATCAGTACATCCGAGAGGATGAGGTCGAACCCGCCGTGCGTGTCGACGAGCGCCTCGGCGTCGAGCGGATTGCCGCATGCGACCGCCTTATGCCCCAGTTCCTCGACCGCATCGACCGTCGCTGCGAGGACGCGCTGGTCGTCCTCGACGACAAGGATGGTGAGCGCGTCGCCCGGCGCTGCCTCGTCGGCCGCCTCGTTCGCATTTGTCAGCGCCGCGCCTGCTTCCTCGGGCCGCGCGACGGGGAGGAGCATCGCGACGCTCGTCCCTTCGCCTTCGGTCGACGACACCTGCACCTCGCCGCCCGACTGGCGACAGAAGGCGAAGACCTGGCTCATGCCGAGGCCGGTGCCCTGGCCGGCGGGCTTGGTGGTGTAGAAGGGATCGAAGACGCGTTCGAGCACTTCGGGCGACATGCCGCAGCCGGTGTCGATGACCTGCACCGCCAGCGCCGCCGCTTCTTCCTCTTCATCGCGCAGCGTGCGGATCGTCAGCGAGCCATGGCCGTCCATCGCATCGCGCGCGTTGACCGCGAGATTGAGCAGCGCATTCTCGAACTGCTGGCGGTCGACCCAGCAGGCCAGGTCGGGTGCATGCAGATCGAGCGTCAGCGCGATGCGGTCGCCGATCGTCCGTTCGATCAGCTCGGCGAAGCTGGTGATGCACTCGTCGACCGGCATCATTTCGGGGCGCGCGGGTTCCGATCGCGCGAAGGTGAGCAGGCGGCGCGTCAGGTCGGCGGCGCGGTTGGCGCCGTCCATCGCATTGCTCAGGTGCCGTTGCGCCTTGTCGGGCGCGGTCGCGACGAGCCGCTGCGCGAGTTCGAGCCCGCCGACGACGACCGCGAGCATATTGTTGAAATCATGCGCAATGCCGCCGGTCAATTGGCCGACGGCTTCCATCTTCTGCGCCTGACGAAGCTGCGCCTCGGCCGCTTCGCGCTCGCCCATCTCGCTGCGCAGCGCGTCGTTGGCCTGCGCAAGCTCGGCGGTGCGCGCCTCGACCGCGGCCTCGAGCTGCATCGCGCGGTCGCTCTCGAACAAGGTTTCGCGCCGCGCCGCGCGGCGTTCGCCCTCGGCGCGGACGAGCGAGACGGTGGCGGCGATCGCGATCACCGCGGCGGCGGCGCCGAGCAGCGAAAAGAGCAGGATCGCCTGGTTGAGGCTGGCGCGGTCCGACGCCGCGACGCGATTGCGCTCGAACAATATCCGGCGCTCGTTGCGAATGAGGCTGGACAACAGCCGGTCGATGCGGATCAGCGCGGCGTCGTGGCCGGCGGCATTATATTTGGATATGGCGGCGACGGTCTGGCGATAATTGGCGCTGAGTGCGGCGTCGCCGAGCTGGGCGCCGCGCGCGTCGAGTTCGGCGGTCAGTTTGCGGACGAGCTCGGCCTGCTCAGGATTGTCGCGGACGTTGCGCTGGAGCAGCGTCAGATATTGCTGCGACAGCCCCCATTGCTGTTGATAGACGCGGCCATCCTCTTTCTGCAGCCCGACCGCGAAGCGACCGAGCGCGGCTTCGGCGCGGGCCAGTGCCGCGTCGAGGCTGCGCGTCTGCGAGATGATTTCCAGGCTGTGCGCCTGCCAGCCGAGCGAGCGGTCGTAATCGTCGTTGGCGCGGCTGAGCAGCAGGACGAGCGCCCCGACCACGCAGGTCAGGATCGCGCCCAGTCCGACGGTCAGCCAGAAGCGAAACCGCTCCCGCCGTTCCTCGGTTTCATCGTCCAGATCCCGCTCGAACACGCGTGCGTTCTACCGGACAAGCGGCGCGGGGCAAAGGTGCGAAGGACGCAGGCGCCGCGCGCCGGCTCGATTCGCCGCGAAAAGGAATCCGCTGGTCGGCGCGGGTGCCCGGCTCAGCCCAAAATCCCGGCGCGTCGGCCCGCGCGTTCGAAGCGGGCGAGAATCTCGCCGACCTGATCGCTCGAATGTTCGGCGCAGAGCGAGCAGCGCAGCAGGGTCATGCCCGCGGGAGTCGCCGGCGGGCGCGCGAGGTTGACGTAGAGGCCTTCCTCGAGCAGCGCTTCCCACATCATTGCGCCCTTTTCGAGGTCGGGCATGATGACGGCGATGATCGCCGACTGCGGCTCCTCGGTGCCGAGCGTGAAGCCCAGATCCTTGAGCCCCTTGTGCAGCGTCTTCGAATTTTCCCAAAGGTGCGCGCGCTTGTTCGATCCGTGCATCAGCTTGCGGATGCTCGTCGCGGCGGTCGCGACGACGCTCGGCGGCAGCGAGGCGGTGAAGACGTAAGGCCGGCAGACCAGCCGCATGATTTCGAACTTCGGATGGTTCGAGACGCAGAAGCCGCCGACGGTGCCGACGCTCTTCGAAAAGGTGCCGATGATGAAATCGACGTCGTCGATCACGCCCTGCGCCTCGGCGACGCCGCGGCCATGCTCGCCGATGAAGCCCATCGAATGCGCTTCGTCGACCAGCACCATCGCGCCATTTTCCTTGGCGATGCGGATCATGTCCTTCAGCGGCGCGACGTCGCCGAGCATCGAATAGACGCCCTCAAGCACGACGAGCTTGCCCGCCTCGGGCGGCAGGCGCTTCAGGCGCTTTTCCAAGGCTTCGATGTCGTTGTGGCGAAAGGCGACGATTTCGGCGTCGCCCATCTTGCAGCCGTCGTAGATCGAGGCGTGGCTGTCGATGTCGAGGATGACATAGTCGCCCTTGCCCGCGATCGTCGAGATGATGCCGAGGTTTGCCTGATAGCCGGTCGAGAAGACCATGGCATGATCCATGGCGTAAAACTCTTTCAGCGCGTCCTCGCACGCCTTGTGACCCTGATAGGTGCCGTTGAGGACGCGGCTGCCGGTCGTGCCGCTGCCGAAGCGGTCGAGCGCGTCCTTGCCCGCGGCGATGACGTCCTCGTCGAAGGTCATCCCCATATAATTATAGGTGCCGAGCAGGATCGTCTCGCGCCCGTTGCAGATCGCGACGGTGGGGGAGAGGACTTTCTCCATCACCAGGCTGAACGGATCGGTGACGCCGGTCGCGAGCAGATCTTCGCGCTGCTTGATCAGCGGGTCGAATTTGGAGAAGAGGTCGGTCATCGGCGGGTCAGCCCTGCAGCTTTTCGACCGCGGCGATCAACTGGCCGACAGTCTCGATCTCGGCCTGCTGGTTCATGCTGATGATGATGTCGAACGTGTCCTCGACCTCGGCGACGAAATCCATCACCGTCAGGCTGTCCCATTCAAGGTCGCCGGCAAAGGTCGTCGCGTCGGTAAGGTCGACGCCCTTCTTGTTGAAAGGGGTGATCAGGCCGTAAATCTGGTCCTTGAGGGCGGTGCTCATCGGGTGCGTCCCATATAGATAGAATGTTGCGCGCGGGAATGCCGCGATGCGTCCCGCATGGCAAGCGAATGCGGCGGGAATCGGGCAGCATCTTGCCGTTCCCGACGCTTCATGCCATCCCCGCAAAAGGTCGCGGACAGGGACGGGACTTATATGGACAGCGAAAAATCGGATGCGACGCCGGACCGGCCGGCGATTTCCTTCCCGCCCAATGCGGTGCATCTCGTGCGCACCAACCAGCAGATCACGATGCAATTGTCGCAGATGGCGGACCAAAAGGCGTCGATCCTGATGGGCGCGACCTTCGTCGTCTTCACGCTTGCGGTCGGACAGGCGCGCAGCGGCCCGGGGGCATTCGCGCTGCCGCTGACGGTGCTCGCGACCTTTTCGTTTCTCTCGGCGCTGCTCGCGATCTCGGCGGTGCTGCCGCGTGTCGGCAAGGCGCCGCCCGCCGTCTATCGCGACGGCAAGGATCACAGCAACATCCTCTTCTTCGGCCGCTTCGCGCAGATGGACGAGGATGAGTTCATCGACGCGGTCAAGGCGCGGATGCGGACCGAGGAGGACCTTTACGAGACGATCCTGCGCGATACCTATCAGAACGGCCTGATCCTCGCGCGGCGCAAATATCGGTTTCTGGCCTATGCCTATCGGCTGTTCGTGGTGGGGCTGACGCTGACCTTTCTCGCCTTCGCCTATGAGATGACGGCGATGTGGGTTGGGTAAAAGCCGCGTCATTGCGAGCGAAGCGAAGCAATCCAGAGCGGTTTACGCCACTCTGGATTGCTTCGCTTCGCTCGCAATGACGAAATGAGGGAGCGGCTGTTGCCTTTTTATCACCCCCGCCCCTGAAACCGCGCGCGGCGCTTCACCGCTATTGAACGCCGGAAACCCCGCGCCTATCCGGGCCGGCTATGCTGGAGCAGGCCCACCCCCTGACCGCGGCGCCGCCGCAGAATTTCCGCGCCGAATTTCGCGCGACGCTGGCGCTCGCCTGGCCGCTGGCGGCCGCGAACCTGCTCCAGATGCTCGTCTATGCGATCGACGTCATCTTCGTGGCGCGGCTTGGCGATGCGGCGCTCGCGGCGTCGTCGCTCGGCGTTTCGATCTATGGCCTCTTGCTGTGGACCGGCACCGGACTCGTCGGAGCGTCGGCGCCGCTGATCGCCGCCGAACTCGGGCGGCGCAAGCATAGCGTGCGCGAGGTGCGGCGCACCGTCCGCATGGCGCTGTGGCTCAGCCTGCTCGTCTCGCTCGTCTTCATGGGTGTCTGCGCGGCGGGCGGGCCGATCATGCGCGCGACGGGGCAGGAGCCCGAACTGACCCACCGTGCCGCCAGCTTCCTGCTGCTGCTCATGTGGTGCATGTTTCCGTCGATCGCGGCGAGCGTGCTGCGCATCTTCGTTTCCGCGCTCGGCCGGCCGACGATCGCGACCGCGATCACCTTCCTGGCGCTGTTCGTCAACGGGTTCGGCAATTGGGTATTGGTGTTCGGCCATCTCGGTATGCCCGCGCTCGGCCTCCACGGTTCGGCGCTGTCGAGCATCCTCACCAGCACCGCGATGCTGATCGCTTATGTCGTCGTGATCCAGAGCGACCGGCGGTTGCGGCGCTATCATCTGTTCGGCAACTGGTGGCGCAGCGAATGGAGCCGCTTCACCGAAATCCTGCGCATCGGCACGCCGATCGGGCTGACGATCCTCGCCGAGGCGGGGCTGTTCACCGGCGCGGCTTTCCTGATGGGGCGGATCGGCGAGGCGCAGCTTGCCGGGCATACGATCGCGCTCCAGATCGCGGCGCTTGCCTTTCAGATTCCGTTCGGGGTCGCGCAGGCGGCGACGATCCGCGTCGGGCTCGCATACGGCGCGGGCGACCGCCGCGGCATCGCGCTCGCGGGTCGCGCCTCGCTGGGGCTCGGCATCGGCTTCATGGCGCTCACCGCGCTGTCGATGTGGCTGTTTCCGAGTCTTTTCCTGTCGATCTATGTCGATGTCGGCGATCCGAAGAACGCGCTGCTCGTCGGCTTTGCGATGCAGTTCCTCGTCGTCGCCGCGGCCTTCCAGCTCTTCGACGGTGCGCAGACGGTCGCGGCGGGGGTGCTGCGCGGGCTGCAGGACACGCGCATCCCGATGCTGATCGCGGTCTGCGGCTATTGGCTCGCGGGCTATGGCACCGCCATCTACCTCGGCTTCTGGACGCCGATGGCGGGGGTCGGCGTGTGGATCGGCCTCGCGGTCGGGCTGGTCGTCGTCGCGGCGCTGCTGCTCACGCGGTGGCGGCTGCGGGGGCGGTTGGGGCTGTTGCCTTCATCGGCTGATCGCTGAGTTGTTTTGCTGCGGTCTTTACGCGGCTGATCAGCGCCTTGAACTCTTCACTCGTGATGGCTCGTAGCTGCCGTCCTGTGCAGTCCGGTAGCGCCGAGACATTGCGGAACACGAAATAGCTGTTGGAATCGCTGCTCAGTTCGGCAACCGCCAAGATAGAATGCACCATGTCGTTCCGGCACTCTACCAAAGCGCGAATTTCCGCGATCCGCTGTTTGGCCTTGATGGGATGACGAAATGAAGCCTTCTCTAAAGCGTTGAGCTTCTGGGTCAGCGATTGGGCGGCCGTTCCTTTTGCATCGTGATCGAGCTTCTTGCAGACAACCTCTTCGAGGCGGGCAAAGGCATCGAGCAAATCGCTTCGTAAACGCGCTCCGCGCTCCAGCAACTCCAGTTGGCTGGGCGGTTCAACGTCCTTGATGATAGGAACTTCGCACCCCATCTGGATGCCATAGCCGAGCAGGCGTAAAATTTTCGTTGGACTCCGCTTGACGCCCCACGGGGTGCGACCCATATGCCCGCCTGTTAGCACTCGCCCCGCGTGAGTGCTAAGTGACATCATTTGCACCTCTGGAGGGATATCCATGCAATTTCGTCCGCTGCACGACCGCGTGCTCGTCCGCCGTATCGAAGCCGAGGAAAAGACGGCCGGCGGCATCATCATCCCCGACACCGCCAAGGAAAAGCCGCAGGAAGGCGAAGTCGTCTCGGTCGGTTCGGGCACCCGCGCCGACGACGGCAAGGTCACCCCGCTCGACGTCAAGGCCGGTGACCGCATCCTGTTCGGCAAATGGTCGGGCACCGAAGTCAAGGTCGACGGCGAAGAGCTGCTGATCATGAAGGAATCGGACATCCTCGGCGTCATCGCCTGAGTCCATCCGTCGAATTGAGAGTGAAGTTGCGCAGTTTTCTGCGCCTTTGAAAGGAATGAGCCAATGGCTGCCAAGGACGTTAAATTTTCGCGCGACGCGCGCGAGCGCATCCTGAAGGGCGTCGACATCCTCGCCGACGCCGTCAAGGTCACGCTGGGCCCCAAGGGGCGCAACGTCGTGATCGACAAGAGCTTCGGCGCCCCCCGCATCACCAAGGACGGTGTGTCGGTCGCCAAGGAAATCGAGCTCAAGGACAAGTTCGAGAATATGGGTGCGCAGATGCTGCGCGAAGTCGCCAGCAAGGCGAACGACAAGGCCGGTGACGGCACCACCACCGCGACCGTTCTCGCCCAGGCGATCGTTCGCGAGGGCATGAAGTCGGTTGCCGCCGGCATGAACCCGATGGACCTCAAGCGCGGCATCGACCTCGCGGTCGGCAAGGTCGTCGCCGATCTCGCCGCGCGTTCGACCCCGGTCGCCGGCAATTCGGAAATCGCCCAGGTCGGCATCATCTCGGCCAACGGCGACACCGAAGTCGGCGAGAAGATCGCCGAAGCGATGGACAAGGTCGGCAAGGAAGGCGTGATCACCGTCGAGGAAGCCAAGGGCCTCGAGTTCGAACTCGACGTCGTCGAAGGCATGCAGTTCGACCGCGGCTACCTGTCGCCTTACTTCATTACCAACCCCGAAAAGATGACGGTCGAACTCGCCGATCCCTACATCCTGATCTTCGAGAAGAAGCTGTCGAACCTCCAGTCGATGCTTCCGATCCTCGAAGCCGTGGTGCAGTCGGGCCGTCCGCTGCTGATCATCGCCGAGGATATCGAAGGCGAAGCGCTCGCGACCCTCGTCGTCAACCGTCTGCGCGGCGGCCTGAAGGTCGCGGCCGTCAAGGCGCCGGGCTTCGGCGATCGCCGCAAGGCGATGCTGCAGGACATCGCGATCCTGACCGCCGGCGAAATGATCAGCGAAGACCTGGGCATCAAGCTCGAGTCGGTCACGCTGAACATGCTCGGTCAGGCGAAGCGCGTCACCATCGACAAGGACAACACCACCATCGTCGACGGTGCGGGTGAAGCCGAAGCGATCAAGGGCCGCGTCGAACAGATCCGCGCGCAGATCGAAACCACGACCAGCGACTATGACCGCGAAAAGCTGCAGGAACGTCTGGCGAAGCTCGCCGGCGGCGTTGCGGTGATCAAGGTCGGCGGCGCGACCGAGGTCGAGGTCAAGGAACGCAAGGACCGCGTCGACGACGCGCTGCACGCGACCCGCGCTGCGGTCGAGGAAGGCATCGTCCCCGGTGGCGGCACCGCGCTCCTCTACGCGACCAAGGCTCTCGATGGCCTCAAGGGCGCCAACGACGACCAGACCCGCGGCATCGACATCGTCCGCAAGGCGATCGAAGCGCCGCTGCGCCAGATCGCGGCCAACGCCGGCCACGATGGTGCGGTCGTCGCGGGCAATTTGCTGCGCGAAAACAACCAGGACCAGGGCTTCAACGCCGCGACCGACGTCTATGAAAATCTGAAGGCCGCCGGCGTCATCGACCCGACCAAGGTCGTGCGCACCGCGCTTCAGGACGCTGCGTCGGTGTCGGGCCTGCTGATCACTACCGAAGCGGCGGTCAGCGAGCTTCCCGAAGACAAGCCGGCGATGCCGATGGGCGGCGGCGGCATGGGCGGCATGGGCGGCATGGACTTCTAAGTCCGAACCGTTCGGCGCTCAGTCGAAGAAACGGGGCCGGGGGAGCGATCCTCCGGCCCTTTTCTTGCGCGTCGTGCCCCTGCGAAGGCAGGGGCCCATCATCTGCCGTTGCCCTCATAGCCGCCGGTCGCGGGGAAACGCGTCGTCCGGTGATGGGCCCCTGCCTTCGCAGGGGCACGGTGGCTCTCTCATTGCCAGTTCGTGCTGTCCGGCATAGCTAGACGCTATGAGTCTTCTTCTTGCCTTCGTTCTGCTCGCCGAACCGGCGGTCGCCGATCCCGTACCGCCGCCGGTCGAGCGCTGCGGCTATCGCGTCGTCCAAAGCTATCCGCACGACAGCGCGTCCTTCACCCAGGGCCTGTTCTGGGACGGCGGGCATCTTTACGAAGCCACTGGCCAATATGGCCATTCGCGCATCGCGCGGCTCGACCTCGAAACCGGCAAGGCGCTGGCCGAGACGAAGCTGCCCGACGATCAGTTCGGCGAGGGGATCACGCGCTGGGGCCATCAGATCATCGGTGTGACGTGGCAGAACGGCGTCGGCCATCGCTGGTCGATCAAGGATCTGAAACCGCTCGGCGATTTTGCCTATGATGGCGAAGGGTGGGGCGTCGCCATGGTCGGGGATCGCCTAGTGCTCAGCGATGGTTCGTCCGATCTTCGCTTCCTCGACCCCGCGACGATGAAGGAGCAAGGCCGCGTCACCGTCCGCTTCGGCGGCCGGCCATTGCGCATGATCAACGAGCTCGAAACGATCGACGGACAAATCTGGGCCAATATCTGGATGACCGACCTGATCGTCCGCATCGACCCCGCGAGCGGCGACGTCGTGTCGCTCGTCGACCTTTCGGGGCTGAAGGCGGATGCGGGGGCGCGCGGGTCCGACAGCGTGCTCAACGGCATCGCGTGGGACGCGAAGAAGAAGCGGCTGTTCGTCACCGGCAAATATTGGCCGAAGCTCTACGAGATCGCGCTCGCCGATTGCGGGTAGAGGGCAGATATATTGCGACCCTCATCCCCGCCTTCGTGGGAACGGCGCAGGTAGGAGGCGCCGGACGCCGCCAATCTTTTAGAGTGCTTTCAAGTCAGGTGGAACCAGCTGACGACTCGGAAAACACGGTAAGACAAGAATCTAGAGTGCCGGTTTTGATGCCATCAAAATCGGCACTCTAGAGCAGCACCCGCTCGCCCGTCTGTGCCGACTGCGCCGCCGCCTCGGCCAGCGCCAGCGCCGCGACGCCATCGCGAAAATCGACGAGCGGCGCGGCGCCGTCCAGAATGTCGGCGAAATGCTCGGCCTCGCGGGCGTAGGCAACGGCATAGCGATCGAGGAAGAAATTCTGGAAGCGATCGGCGGCGGCGCCCTTCTCGCCCCACGTCTCGACCGTCGTTTCGAGCTGGTTCTGCGCGCGGATCATGCCTTTCGATCCGAACGCCTCGATCCGCTGGTCGTAGCCATAGCCGCTGCGGCGGCTCGACGAGATCACGCAGAGGCGGCCCGATGCGGTGCGCAGGATCGTCTTCGCGGTATCGGCATCACCCGCCTCGCCGATCGCAGGGTCAACGAGCACCGAGGCGCTGGCGAAGACCTCGGTCACCTCTTCGCCGAGCAGCCAGCGCGCCATGTCGAAATCGTGGATCACCATGTCCTTGAAGATGCCGCCCGACACTTTGACATAATCGACCGGCGGTGGTGCGGGATCGTGGCTGATGATGTGCAGCGTTTCGAGCGCGCCGACCGCGCCGTCCGCCAGCCGCGCCTGCAGGGCCGCGAAATTCGGGTCGAAGCGGCGATTGAAGGCGAGGAAGAGCCGCGCTTTGAGCGCCGCGAACCGCGCCGCCGAATCGCGCGCGGCGGTCAGATCCTGATCGAGCGGCTTTTCGCAGAAGATCGCCTTGCCGGCCTCCGCGGCCGCGAGGCTGTAGGGCAGATGGGTGTCGGTCGAACTGGCGACGACGACGCCGGCGATGGTCGGATCAGCGAGGGCGTCCTCGATCGTCGAAACCTGTGCGCCATATTGGGCCGCAATCTCCGCCGCCGCCTCGGGAAAGGGATCGACGACCCGCGTCAGCCGCAGGCGCGGGTTGGCGGCGAGGTTCGCCGCATGGATTTTGCCGATCCTGCCGGCGCCGATCAGGGCGATGTCGTGCATATTATCCTCTTCCGGTTGAAACCATGTTCCATATCTATATCATATGGAACATATATTCCATAGCTTCGAACAAGCCGCAGGGCGACAGTTGCGTTACAAGTTTTGAACAGATATTCCGTTTTTCCGACCAACGGGGGAGAATGATTTTGACCGACGTCCCGACCGCCCCCGCCTCGGCGGAAGAATTGCGCGCCGAGATCGTGAGCCGATACGAGACGCTGAGCAAGCGGCTCAAGCAGATCGCGCGTTATATCCTCGACGAGCCCAACGACATCGCGCTCGAAACGCTTGCGGTGATCGCCGACCGCTGCGGCGTCCAGCCCTCGGCGATCGTGCGCTTCGCCAAAAGTTTCGGCTTCGAGGGCGCGAGTCAGATGCAGCGTCTGTTCCGCGACGGGCTGCTCAGCAACAATGCCGCGCTCGGCTATTCGGAGCGCGTCCGCCAGCTCGACCAGACGACCAGCGCGCAGGATGCGGAACCCGCGAATCTCCTCTCCGAATTCGTCGAGGGCAACAGCCTTGCGATCCAGAATCTGTTGCAGACGGTCAGCGGTGCCGACATGCGCGCGGCGGTCGACCTGTTGATGGCGGCCGACACCGTGCATGTCGCGGGGTTCCGCCGCTCGTTCCCCGTCGCGTCCTATATCGCCTATTCGCTGCTCCAGGCGGGCAAGCGCGCGGTGTTCATCGACGGAGTCGGGGGGCTGGGGCTGCAGCAGGTGCACGCGATGGGCCCCGACGACCTGCTGATCGCGATCAGCTTTCACCCCTATTCCGAAGAGACGATCGCGGTCGTCAACGCTGCCAAGGCGAGCGGCGGCCGCGTCCTCGCGATCAGCGACAGCCTAGTCAGCCCGGTCGCCAAGCCCGCCGAACATGTCCTGCAGATTCGCGAGGCGGAGGTGCGGAAATTCCGCTCGCTGTCGGCATCGATGTGTCTCGCGCAGGCGCTCGTCATCAATTTCGCCTTCGAAGCAACACGCGCCGACGGCAAGGCGCGCGAGGACGGACCGGCATAGCTATTTCATTGCCACCCCAACATGAAACATATGTTGCAAACATTCTAAAAGTGGAATAAGCGTTTCAGACCAAGGAAGGATGGTCTCGAAAGCGATGACGCAACAAGGGCAGGAACGGGGCGGAGAGGGCCGGCTGGATGTCGTCACGCTGGGGCGCGCGGGGATCGACCTATACGGCGAACAGATTGGCGGGCGGCTCGAGGATATGGCGAGCTTTGCCAAATATATCGGCGGCAGCCCGACCAACACCGCGGTCGGCGCCGCGCGCCTCGGCCTGCGCGCCGGGCTGATCACGCGTGTCGGCGCCGATCATTTCGGTCGCTTCATCGTCGAGGAGCTCGAACGCGAAGGGGTGTCGACGCGCGGCGTCCGCTCCGACCCCGACCGGCTGACCGCGCTCGTTTTCCTCGGTATCCGCGATCCCGATACCTTTCCGCTGATCTTCTACCGTGAGAATTGCGCCGACATGGCGCTGGCCGCCGACGATATCGACCCCGATTTCATCGCTTCGGCCGGCGCGCTGCTGATCAACGGCACGCACCTGTCGCAACCGGGCGTGTTCGCGGCGAGCCTCAAGGCGGCGACGCTGATGAAGGCGGCCGGCGGTCGCGTCGTTTTCGACATCGATTACCGGCCGGTGCTGTGGGGGCTCGCGGGCAAGGACAATGGCGAGGACCGCTTCGTCGCGGATAGCGGCGTGACCGAAGCGCTCCAGCGCGTACTGCCGCTCTGCGACCTGATCGTCGGCACCGAGGAGGAGATTCATATCCTTGGCGGCTCGACCGACACGCTCGCCGCGCTCCGTGCGATCCGCGCGAAGAGTGCGGCGCTGCTCGTCTGCAAGCGCGGCGCTGACGGCTGCATAGCCTTTCCCGGCGATATCCCCGCATCGCTCGACGCCGGGGTCGTCGGCCGCGGCTTTCCGATCGAGGTGTTCAACGTGCTCGGTGCGGGCGACGCTTTCATGGCCGGCTTCCTGCGCGGCTGGCTGAAGGACATGCCGCTCGAAAAATGCTGCGAGATCGCCAATGCGTGCGGTGCGCTCGTCGTGTCGCGGCACGGCTGCGCCCCGGCAATGGCGTCGTGGGACGAATTGCAGCATTTCCTCAGCCGCGAATGGCCGCACCGCTTGCGTGAAAGTGCCGAGCTCGAACAGCTCCACTGGTCGACCAACCGCCACGGCGAGCGCGATGAACTGACGGTCCTTGCGATCGATCACCGCAGCCAGTTCGACGATCTGCTCGCCGAACTCGGCGAAAGCGACGAGGCGCGGGTCCATCATTTCAAGAATCTGGCGCTCGAGGCGCTGCACCGCATGGGCGCGGGCGATCCCAATTACGGCGTGCTGCTCGATGGGCGCTTCGGTGCGCGCGCGCTCGAGGCGGCGGCCGATCATCCCTATTGGATCGGGCGGCCGATCGAGGTGCCGGGGTCGCGTCCGCTGCGCTTCGAAGGTTCGCCCGATGTCGGCATGACGCTGCGCGACTGGCCGACCAACCATGTCGTCAAATGCCTCGTCTTCTATCATCCGGACGATGATGCCGAGATGCGCGCGCGGCAGGACCGGCAGATAGCGCGGCTGTTCGACGCGTGTCGCCGCACGCGTCACGAATTTCTGCTCGAAATCATCGCCTCGAAACATGGGCCGGTCGACAGCGGCACGATCGCCTCGGTGATCGACCATATCTATTCGCTCGGCATCTATCCCGACTGGTGGAAGCTCGAACCGACGACCGATGCCGCCGCCTGGGCCGCGAGCGAGGCCGCGATCCTGCGCCACGATCCGCTGTGCCGCGGCATTGTTCTGCTCGGCCTGTCGGCGCCGCAGGACGAAGTGCTCGCGGGCATCGTCGCCGCCGCCGCCTTTCCGCTGGTCAAGGGCTTCGCGGTCGGCCGGACGATCTTCCACGACGTCGCGCAGCAATGGCTGACCGGCGCGATCGACGACGAGGCGGCGATTGCCGCGCTCGGCGCCAATCTGCGTGTTCTTGCCGATGGCTGGCGCGCGGCGCGCCGTGCTAAGGTGGCGGCATGAGCAGGACTGTCAGATTAACGATGGCGCAGGCGCTGTCGCGCTGGCTCGCGGCGCAGCGGGTCGAGATCGATGGCGTCGAACTGCCCTATTTCGCGGGCATGTGGGCGATCTTCGGCCATGGTAATGTCGCGGGGATGGGCGAAGCGCTCGCCGGGATGGAAGACACGCTTCCGACGTATCGCGCGCATAACGAACAGGGGATGGCGCACGCGGCGATCGCCTTTGCCAAGGCGAGCCGTCGTCGCCGCGCGATGGCGTGCACGACCTCGATCGGCCCCGGCGCGACCAACATGGTGACCGCGGCGGCACTCGCGCACGTCAACCGGCTGCCCGTGCTGTTCCTGCCCGGTGACGTCTATGCCAGTCGCCGTCCCGATCCCGTGCTCCAGCAGATCGAGGATTTTGCTGACGCGACGGTCAGCGCAAACGACTGCTTCCGCCCGGTCTCGCGCTATTTCGACCGTATCACGCGGCCCGAACAGATCATCGATGCGCTGCCGCGCGCGATGGGTGTGCTGACCGATCCGGCGCTGTGCGGGCCGGTGACGCTGGCGCTTTGTCAGGACGTGCAGGCCGAGGCTTATGACTATCCCGAGAGCTTCTTTGCTCCGCGCCTTTGGCGTCAGCGCCGTTCGCGCGCAGACCGCGCGGAATTTGACCGTCTCGTCGAAGCGGTCCGCACCGCAAAGGCGCCGCTGATCGTCGCGGGCGGCGGCGTGCTTTATTCCGGGGCTGAGGCGGTGCTGGCCGACCTCGCGGCGCAGACCGGCATCCCGGTCGCCGAGACGCAGGCGGGGAAGGGTGCGCTGGCGTGGGATCACCGCCAGGCGCTCGGCAGCATCGGCGTCACCGGGACGAGTGCGGCGAATGCCGCGGCCGAGGCCGCCGACCTGATTATCGGCGTCGGTACCCGGCTGCAGGATTTTACCACCGGATCGCGTACGCTCTTCGCGGGCAAGCGGCTGATCCAGGTCAACATCGCCGTGCCCGACGCGATCAAGCAGGGCGCCGAAGCGGTCGTCGGCGATGCGCGCGAAACGCTCGAAGCCCTGACCGAAGCGCTCGCCGATTGGCGGGTCGAGGCGGCATGGGGCGACGCGAACCGCGCTGCAGTTGCTGAATGGAACGCCGCATGGGACGCCGCGACCACGCCCGGTACCGCGCTGCCCTCCGACGCGCAGGTGATCGGCGCGGTGTGGCGGCAGGCGGGCGAGGACGCCACTGTTGTGTGCGCCGCGGGCGGGCTGCCCGGCGAACTCCACAAGCTTTGGCGGAGCCACCGCCCGGGCGGCTATCATGTCGAATATGGCTTTTCGTGCATGGGTTACGAGGTCGCAGGCGGACTTGGGGTCAAGATGGCCGACCCGGCGCGCGACGTCATCGTGATGGTCGGCGACGGCAGTTATCTGATGCTCAACTCCGAACTCGCAACCTCGGTGATGCTCGGGCACAAGATCATAGTCGTGCTGCTCGACAACCGCGGCTACGGCTGCATCAACCGGCTGCAGCAGGGAACGGGCGGGCGTCCGTTCAACAATCTGCTCGCCGACGCGGCGCATGCCGTGCTGCCTGAGATCGATTTCGCGGCCCATGCCCGTAGCCTCGGTGCGGGGGCCGAGAAGGTCGGCGGCCTCGCAGACCTCGACGCCGCGCTCGGCCGCGCCAAGGCGTCGGCCAAAAGCTACGTGATCGTCATCGACACCGATCCCGCGATCACCACCGAGGCGGGCGGCCATTGGTGGGACGTCGCCGTACCCGAAGTGTCGACGCGGGCCGAAGTGCAGGCCGCGCGGCGCGACTATGAACATCGAATTGACGGAGAGAGGCAATGACGATCCGCTGGGGCGTGAGCCCGATCGCCTGGTGCAACGACGACATGCGCGAACTGGGCGGTGATACGACGCTCGACGAACTGCTAACCGATGTTCGCGACATCGGCTTCGACGGGGTCGAGCTGGGCAATAAATTCCCGCGCGATCCCGAAACGCTCGCGCCGATCATGTCGAGCTATGGCCTCGACATCGTCAGCGGCTGGTATTCGTCGAATCTTCTGGTGCGCGACGCCGATGCCGAGATTGCGGCGCTGGCGAAGCATCTCGCGCTGCTCGAATATATGGATTCGAGCGTCTTCATCCTCGCCGAGACGTCGAACGCGGTCCACGGTGACCGCTATGGCAGCCGGCTCGACACGCATCCGGTGCTGCCCGCCGCCGACTGGAAGCAGTTCGGCGAGCGGTTGAACACCGTCGCGCGCTTCATCACCGATCGCGGACTGCGTTTCGCCTATCACCATCATCTCGGCACCCTCGTCGAGACGAAGGACGAGCTCGAGCGCTTCTTCGATGCGACCGGCGATCATGTCGGGCTGGTGCTCGACACGGGCCACGCGCTGTTCGGCGGGATCGAGCCGATCGACGTGATCAAGGCGCGCCCCGAGCGCGTCGCCCACGTCCATTGCAAGGATGTGCGGACCGCGAAATATGACGAATTTCTCGCGAATGGGACGAGCTTCCTCAATGGCGTCGTCGGCGGCATGTTCACCGCGCCCGGCGACGGCGACTATGATTATGCGCCCTTCATGCGCGCGCTCGCCGACATGGATTATTCGGGCTGGATCGTGATCGAGGCCGAACAGGACCCGGCGATTGCCAATCCGCGCGAATACAGCCAGCTCGGCCTCGACACGCTGAAGCGGCTCGCGCGCGAGGAGGCGCTGGTCTGATGTCGCTGCTCGTCCGCCCGCACGCCCCCGACGACGATGGCACGCTGCTCGACATCACGCCCGAAAGCGCGGGCTGGACATATGTCGGTTTCCGCGTTGTCCGGCTGGCCGCGGGTGCGCGTTACAATCATGTCGAGGACGGGCGCGAGGCGTGTCTCGTGATCCTGACCGGAACGGTGTCGGTCGATGCGGGCGGCGAGCATTTCGGCGATATCGGCGGGCGCGAGACGGTGTTCGATGGCGCCGCGACCTCGGTCTATGTCCCCGCCGGTCATCGCTATACGATAGGGGCGGCGTCCGATGCCGAAGTTGCGATCTGCACCGCGCCGGGAACCGGCGCCGGCGCGGTGCGGTTGATCCGCTCCGACGCGGTCGAGGTGCGCGGGCAGGGCACCAACACGCGCCACGTCCGCAACATCCTGTCCGATGCCGATGAGGCCGAAAGCCTGCTCGTCGTCGAGGTGATCACGCCCGGCGGCCACTGGTCGAGCTATCCGCCGCACAAGCACGACCGCGACGCCTTTCCCGAGGAGACCTTCCTCGAGGAAACCTATTACCACCGCCTGTCGCCGCCGCAGGGCTTCGCCTTCCAGCGCGTCTATACCGACGAACGCGACATCGACGAGACGATGGCGGTCGAGGACGGCGACGTCGTGATGGTGCCGCGCGGTTATCATCCGGTCGGCGCGCCGCACGGATATGATCTTTATTATCTGAACGTGATGGCGGGACCCCGGCGCAACTGGGTGTTCCGCAACGACCCCGCGCACGAGTGGATCGTGCGCCAGTAAGGAAGAGCGATGAGACAGATTGACCCCTTCATCGCCGGCGACGCCGCCGGCGGCGGTTCCGTGCGTGCGGGCGAGGTTTTCAACCCGAGCACGGGGCAGGTTCAGGCGCGCGTCGCCTTTTCGACCCCTGCCGATCTCGATCGCGCCGTCGCGACGGCAGCGGCCGCGCAGCCCGGCTGGGCGGCGACCAATCCGCAGCGCCGTTCGCGCGTGTTGTTCCGCTTCCGCGAACTGCTCGAGGCGAACATGCAGGACCTCGCCGAGCTGCTCGCGAGCGAGCATGGCAAGGTCGTCGCCGACGCAAGGGGCGACATCCTGCGCGGGCTGGAAGTCATCGAATTTTCGTGCGGCATCCCGCACGCGCTGAAGGGCGAATATACGCAGGGCGCGGGGCCGGGAATCGACGTCTATGCCATGCGGCAGGCGCTCGGCGTCGTCGCGGGCATCACCCCGTTCAATTTTCCCGCGATGATCCCGATGTGGATGTTCGGCCCCGCGATCGCGGCGGGCAACGCCTTCATCCTCAAGCCCAGCGAGCGCGATCCGTCGGTGCCGGTGCGCCTCGCCGAGCTGATGCGCGAGGCGGGGCTGCCCGAGGGGATCCTGCAAGTCGTCCATGGCGACAAGGAGATGGTCGACGCGATCCTCGACCATCCGGCGATCGCGGCGGTCAGCTTCGTCGGCTCGTCGGATATCGCGCACTATGTCTATGGGCGCGGCACCGCAGCGGGGAAGCGCGTGCAGGCGATGGGCGGCGCGAAGAACCACGGCATCGTCATGCCCGACGCCGACCTCGACCAGGTCGTCAGCGACCTTTGCGGCGCCGCTTTCGGTTCGGCGGGCGAGCGCTGCATGGCGCTGCCGGTCGTGGTGCCGGTGGGCGACAAGACCGCCGATGCGCTGCGCGAACGGCTGATCCCGGCGATCGCCGCGCTCAAGGTCGGGGTGTCGAGCGATCCCGACGCGCATTACGGCCCGGTCGTCAACGCCGCGCACAAGGCGCGCATCGAGCAATGGATCCAGGCCGGGGTCGACGAGGGCGCCGAGCTGGTCGTCGATGGCCGCGGGCTGGTGCTGCAAGGGCATGAGCAGGGCTTCTTCGTCGGCCCGACTTTGTTCGACCGGGTGACGACCGACATGCGCGCCTATCGCGAGGAAATTTTCGGCCCGGTGCTGCAGATCGTCCGCGCCCCCGATTTCGAAACGGCGCTGCGCCTGCCGAGCGATCATCAGTACGGCAATGGCGTCGCGATCTTCACGCGCAACGGCCACGCCGCGCGCGAATTCGCGCAGCGCGTCAACGTCGGCATGGTCGGCATCAACGTGCCGATCCCGGTGCCCGTCGCCTATCACAGCTTCGGCGGCTGGAAGCGCTCGGGGTTCGGCGATACCAACCAATATGGAATGGAAGGCGTGCGCTTCTGGACCAAGGTCAAGACAGTGACCCAGCGCTGGCCCGATGGCGGCGCCGGCGACAATGCGTTCCTTATTCCGACGTCATAGAGCTGATCGCTCGGGATTACTCATCCGTCATTGCGAGCGGAGCGAAGCAATCCAGAGCGGCTTGTCACACCCTGGATTGCCGCGTCGCTTCGCTCCTCGCAATGACGATTCATAGATATGAAACAAATCTTCCATTTTATTGAATAATGAAATAGTCTCGCAACAGAGGACTGGCAATGGCCGGCGAGGGAGAGAGGCGATGCTCAGATATTTCGCGACGGGGCCGGACCTGCCGGTCAGGACCGACGACGGCGTCGATGGCGCTTTCAAGAGCTATCGGATGCGGATCATCATGGCGATCACGCTCGCCTACGCCGTCAGCTATACCTGTCGGCTCGCGATCAACATCGTCAAGAAACCGCTGATCGATCAGGGCATCTTCACGCCGCTCGAACTCGGGATGATCGGCTCGGCGCTCTTCTACACCTATGCCGCGGGCAAACTGATCAACGGCTTCGTCGCCGATCACAGCAATGTGAAGCGGCTGTTCGCGGCGGGGATGATCCTGTCGGCGCTGTGCAATATTGCGATGGGCTTCTCGACGCTCTTCTGGGCGACGCTGCTGATCTGGGGCCTCAACGGCTGGTTCCAGAGCTATGGCGCGCCCGCCTGCGTCGTCGCGCTGGCGAGCTGGTTCTCGAACCGCGAGCGCGGGCGCTATTACGGCATCTGGTCAACTGCGCATTCGATCGGCGAGGGGCTGACCTTCGCCGCCGTCTCGGCGCTCGTCGCGTTCGGCGGCTGGCGCTGGGGCTTCTGGGGGCCGGGCGTCGCGGCGATTCTTGCGGGGATCGCCGCCTTTTACGCGATGGCCGACCGTCCGCGCGCGCTGGGCCTGCCGACCGTCGCCGACTGGCGGAACGATCATTATGCCCCGCCCGCCGAAGGCGCGCCCGAGCGCGGGGTGTTCGCGACCCAGCTTTCGATCCTCAAAATCCCGGCGGTCTGGATTCTCGCGCTGGCAAGCGCCGCCAACTATGTGACGCGCTACGCGATCAACAGCTGGGGCATCCTTTATCTCCAGGAAGCGCGGGGCTATTCGCTGGCGGAAGCGGGCGCGGTGCTCACCGCGAGTACGCTCGCGGGGGTCGCGGGGGCGGTCGCCTTTGGCTTCGTTTCCGATAAATTCTTCGGCGCGCGGCGTCCGCCAGCCAATCTGCTGTTCGGCGTCGTCGAGCTTGTCGGGCTGCTGCTGCTCTTCTTCGGCCCGAACAATCCGGCCGTCGTTCTGGTCGCGGTGATCCTGTTCGGGCTCGGCATGACCGGCCTTGTCACCTCGCTCGGCGGGCTGTTCGCGATCGATATCTGTCCGAAGCGCGTCGCGGGCGCCGCGCTCGGCCTCGTCGGCGTCTTCTCCTATCTCGGTGCCGCGATCCAGGAACAGGTGTCGGGGGCGCTGATCGACGCCAACATGCATATGGCGAACGGCGCGAACGTCTATGATTTCGGGCCGGTGATCTGGTTCTGGATCGGCAGTTCGGTGCTGGCGACGATCCTCGCCACGACGCTCTGGAACACGAAGCTGCGCGACTGAAGGACATGACGATGCATCGCCGCAATCTTCTGCGCGGGGGCGCCGCGCTTGCCTTTCTCGCTGCGTTGCCGCGCCGGCTTTATGCCGCCGCGATCGGCTATCCGCGGCTGCTCGATGGCCCGATGGTGGGTGCGACGACGCCGGAGAGCTTCTCCGTCTGGTCGCGCGCGAGCGGCGCCTTCGGGGTCGCGGTCGAATATGCGACACGCCGCGATTTCGCCGATGCGAAGACGACCGCGCCGGTCGCCGCGACGCAGGAGAATGATCTCTGCACCGCGATCGAAGTGAAAGGGCTTCGGCCCGACACCGACTATTATTACCGCATCAAGACCGACGGAATCGACGACCGGCACCAGCCGCTCGCTTTCCGCACCCGCACCGCGCCCGACCGCCCGCGCCCGATCCGCATCGCCTTCGGCTCGTGCGCGCGCGTCCAGCTCTACCCCGAGCAACCGGTGTTCGAAGCGGTCGCGGCGATGGAGCCCGACCTCTTCCTGTGGCTCGGTGACAATATCTACGCCGACAGCGACAGCGAGACCGCCTTTTCGGCGCTCTATTCGCGCCAGCGCAATGTGCCGGCGCTCGTCCCGCTGCTCCGTTCGGTGCCGCAACTCGCGATCTGGGACGATCATGATTTCGGCTATAATGATTCGGACCGCCGCAACGGCGCGAAGGCGATGACGCGCCGCCTGTTCGACCGCTGGTGGGCGAATCCGGCGTCGGGGCTGCCCGATACGCCGGGCATCTTCTTTCGCCACAGCTTCGGCCCCGTCGATATCTTCATGCTCGACGGGCGCTACCATCGCGACCCGCCGTCGGACCCCGACAGTCCGGCCAAGACGATGCTCGGCGCGGGACAAAAGGCGTGGCTGAAACGCGAACTCAAGGCATCGAAGGCGGCGTTCAAGATCCTCGCGTCGGGCACCGGCTGGACGCTCGCCGAAAAGGACGGCGATAGCTGGGCCGCCTACCTCCACGAGCGGAACGAGATCCTCGATTTTATCCGCGACGAAAGGATTGGCGGTTGCCTCGGTATTTCGGGCGACGTGCATCAGGGCGAACTCAACTGTGTGCCCTGGTCCGAGCAGGGCGGCTATGATTTCTACGATCTGGTGAGTTCGGGCCTTGCCCAATATCTCGCGCCGAAATTCGTCGATCAGCATCCCGAGGTGCGATTGCGTGCGCCGTGGGTGCGGAGCGCCAATTTCGGCCTGCTCGAGTTCAGCTTCGATCCCGAGCCGCGCGTCGAATTGAGCATTCGCGACGTGATCGGGGCTTCGGCGTCGGGCAAACCCGTCGTCCTGCGCGCCGCAGACCTCGTCAACGGCAAGCAGAGCTGGCGCGCAGCGATCGACCCGCATGAACTCGAACGCCGCGAGCGCGTGGAGCGCGGCGGCAGCTATTATGGAGGTGAATGAGAATGCGTTTCGAGATGGAGACGATCGCGCGCGACGAGTTCGAGGCGCTGAAGGCGCATCTGCCGTGCGCGACGCGGGAAGGCCTGTTCGAGACCTATCGGATCAGCCAGAATAGCTGGTACAAGCTGCGCGACGGTCAGCCGGTCAAGCGCAAGACGATCGAGCGGCTGCGCGAACGCTTTCATCAGGTCGCGGGCGGATGAGCGGCGCCCCCCTCCATATCGCGCTGATCGGCAGCGGCTTCATGGGCCGCGCCCATGCGCTCGCCTTCGCGGCGGCGGACCGGACCTTCGACCTGCCGCGTGCGCCGCGCGTCACGATCCTCGCCGACCGCGATCTGCCGACGGCGGCCGCTGCGGCTGCCTCGCTCGGTATCCCGCAGGCAAGCGGCGACTGGCGCGAGGCGATCGCCGACGCATCGATCGACATGGTCGCGATCGCCACCCCGAACCTGCTCCACGCCCCGATCGCGATCGCCGCGCTTCAGGCCGGCAAGGCGGTCTATTGCGAAAAGCCGCTGGCGACGACGATTGCGGAGTCCGAAGCGATGACCGCGGCCGCCGCAGCAACGGGGCGGCCGACCGCAGTCGGCTTCACCTATCTCTACAATCCGATGATCGTCCTCGCGCGCGACCTGATCGCCAGCGGCGAGATCGGCGAGGTGACCGCCTTTCGCGGTATCCATGCCGAGGATTTCATGGCGTCGGCCGACGCGCCGTTCAATTGGCGCTGCGAGCCCGAGCAAGCGGGCGGCGCGCTCGCCGACATCGGCAGCCATATCATCGCGATGGCGCAGCATCTGATCGGCGACATCGCGTCGGTGTCGGGCCGGCTGCATACCGCTTACCCGACGCGCCGCGACGCAGCGGGCACCGACCGCGCGGTGACGGTCGACGACCAGATGGACGCGGTCGTCGAATTTGCCGGCGGCGCGACCGGCACTCTCGCGGCGAGTTGGATCGCGAGCGGGCACAAGATGGGGCTGGCGTTCGAGGTCAGCGGCACGAAGGGCTCGATCGCCTTCACGCAGGAGCAGTTCAACGAACTGCAACTCTATCGTTCCGGGCCGGGCCGCACCAATGGCTTCACGACGATCTGCGCCGGGCCCGAGCATGGCGACTATGGCGCCTTCTGCCCCGCATCGGGCCATCAGATCGGCTACAATGATTTGAAGACGATCGAGGTCAAGGCCGCGGTCGAGGCCGCGGCGGGACTGCCGTCGGCGGCAAAGAGCTTCGCCGATGCGCTGGCGGTGGAGAAGGTCGCCGACGCGATCCGGCGGTCGCATCGCGAGGGGGGGTGGGTGAAGCCCTAAGGGGAAGCCGTAACGGAGAATTGGCGGATTTCGACCGAACTCCGTCATCCCGGCGAAGGCCGGGATCTCGCCAGTGCCTCGTGGCGATAGGGTGAGATCCCGGCCTTCGCCGGGATGACGGGAGTGGTTGGGCATCGTCCGCTCACCACCCCAAAGCCGCCTCCAAACCTAAACCCGTGTCAGCGCCGTCAGCAGTTCCTTGTGGATCGCCGGCGTTGAGGCCAGCACCGTGCCGTTCATCAGGTCAAGCGCGTTGCCGAGCGTGTCGGTGACGATTCCGCCCGCCTCGCGGACGATCGCAACCCCTGCGGCCATGTCCCAGGCGCTGACGCTCTGTTCCCAATAGGCGTCGTGTCGGCCGCAGGCGACCCACGCCATGTCGATCGCGCCCGCGCCAAGGCGGCGGATGCCAGTGACGCGCGGGGTCAGCCGCTCCATCTCGGCGTAAAATTGTTCGTGATCCGGCTTGGTCGCAAAGGGAATACCGACCCCGAGCACGGCCTCCTCGATCGTCGAGCGCGGCGAAATCCGGATGCGCTGCTCACCGAGCCAGGCGCCGCGGCCGGTTTCGGCCCAGAACAGCTCGGCCATTGCGGGAACGTAGGTGACGCCCGCAATCACCTCACCCTGTCGCGCCAGTGCAATATTCACAGCGAAGAGTGGGGATCCTGTCAGGAAGTTGGTCGTACCGTCCAGCGGATCGACCACCCACACATGGTCGGTGTCGCGACCGGGGGTCAATCCACCTTCCTCGCCGAGGAAGCCATAGTCGGGGGCATGGGCCATCAAGTGTTCGCGGACGGTCGCCTCGGCCTTGAGGTCGGCCTCGGTGAACATGTCGGCGGCGCCGGCCTTGCTGTGGATCGTCAGCGTGGCGATGCGCTCGCGGTCGGCGATCAATCCTTCGCCCGCGGCGTGAGCGGCGGCGATCATGGCGGAAATAAGGGATGACATCGGCATGGAATGAATATACGTTCTGTTTTATAAGAAAGATAGAAAAATTATTCTGAATTTGAGAGCGGGCCATCACATCCAGACGGCCGTCGCTTTTCCGGATGAATGAGGGAGGGTTGAGTGAAAACCAGTCTGTTTGCAATCGCCGCCGCGCTGACGGCCGTTCCCGCCGCCGCAGCGGCCCCCGATGACGCCGCGATCCCTGCCGTCGCCGCATCGGCGGAAACGCAGGCGACGCAAGGGTCGGGGGCCGATGGCGCCGCCGTGATCGCCGATCCCGGCGATCCGTCGCGCACGCTGATTCTCGCGGGCGCCGAATCGGCGGGAATCGAAGTTTTCGATTTGAAGGGACAGCGCGTCGCGACGCACAAGGTCGGCAATATCCGCGCGCTCGATCTTCGCGCCGACGCCGCGCCGGGCGGTGCGCCGTTGCTTGCCGCGCTCGACGGCAAGGCGAACGCGCCCAAGCTTTTCCGCGTCGGCGCCGGCGGCGTTCCGACCCCGCTGAGCCTGACCGGAATCAAACCCGATATGACGGTCGCGGGCCTCTGTTTCTCGCGCAGCCATCGCGACGGCACCCTCTATCTCTTCCTCGTCGGCGACAAGGGCGAGATCGAGCAATGGGGGCTTGCCGCCGACGCCTCGGGCGCGATGAGCGGTCGCATCGCGCGGCGCTGGTCGCTGGGATCGGAAATCGGCTATTGCGCCGCCGACGATCGCGGCGCGGTCTATGTCTCGCAGGAAGCCGTCGGCGTCTGGCGCTTCGCCGCCGAGCCCGAGGCCGAGATCAAGCCGGAAATCGTCGACATCGTCCGCCTCGGCCATATCACCGACGAAGCGAAGGGCGTCGCCATCGCCGCCGATGGACGGCTGCTCGTTTCGGATGCCAAGGCGAACCGCCTGAACATCTACGACCCCACCGACGACTATGCCTATCAGGGGTCGGTGACGCTGGCGGCGGGTGCCGACAAGGTCGAGGACGCGGGCAGCATCACGATCGCGGGTCCGGTCGTGGTCGTCGCCGACGACGACAATGCGCCCGAACAGCCCAATTTCAAGATCGCGAGCTGGCCGGCGCTGCTCGCCGCGGCAGGGCTTCCCGAACGGCCCGCCGCTCCGGCGCCCGCGACGATGCCGCTGGCGCTCGCCACGGTCGAGACCGCGCCGGTCGAAACCGGGGGGGACGCCGCCGACGATCCGGCGATCTGGATCAATCCCGCCGACCCCGCGCAAAGCGTGGTGATCGGGACGCAGAAACAGTCGGGGCTCTATGTCTATGGCCTCGACGGCAAGGTGCTCCAATATCTGCCCGACGGACGCATGAACAATGTCGACCTGCGCAGCGGTTTCCGTCTCGGCGGACGCGATGTCGCGCTGGTGACGGCAAGCAACCGCACGACGAAGGGCATATCGATCTATGCGCTCGACCCCGCGACGCGCCGGCTGACCGATGTCGCGGACGGGCTGCAGAATACCGGCTTTGAAGACCCCTATGGCCTGTGCATGTATCGCAGCGCGAAGACGAAAAAGACCTATGTCTTCGTCAACCAGACCGACGGCAAGATGCGCCAGTGGGAACTGGTCGCGACCCCCGCGGGCAAAGTGCGCGCGAAGCTGGTGCGCGACCTGCCCTTCGCGAGCCAGGTCGAAGGCTGCGTCGCCGATGATGAGACGGGGATGCTCTATACTGGCGAGGAAGATGTCGGCATCTGGCGCGAGGGCGCCGAACCGCGCGGCGGTCCCGCGCGCACGATGCTGGCGAAGATCACCGACAATCCGGCGCTCAAGGACGATATGGAGGGGATGGGCCTCTATGCGATGGCGGGCGGCAAGGGCTATCTGGTCGTCTCGAGCCAGGGCAACGACAGCTATGCGGTCTTCCGCCGCGAGGGCGACAACGCCTATGTCGGCTCGTTCCGCATCGGCGCCGACATGGCGGCGGGGATCGACGGTGTTTCCGAAACCGACGGCCTCGACGTCAGCAGCCTCGCGGCCGGTCCGAACTTCCCGCACGGCCTGATGGTCGCGCAGGACGGCCGCAACGTCTCGCCGCCCGAGAATCAGAATTTCAAGCTGGTGCCGTGGGAACGGGTGGCAAAGGCGCTCGGCCTCGATCTTTGATCGCATCTCGCCGTGCGCTCACGGGCGCGCAGCGGGCCAAAGCCGATCTTTCGTTCGACTGGTGACCCCTACGGGAATCGAACCCGTGTTTCAGCCGTGAGAGGGCCGCGTCCTGACCGCTAGACGAAGGGGCCTTATGGTCGGATGTCTAGATGGGCGAGCCGACCGCCCGCTACACCGTGGTGACCCCTACGGGACTCGAACCCGTGTTTTCGCCGTGAAAGGGCGACGTCCTAGACCGCTAGACGAAGGGGCCGTCAAACCGGTGAAGCGGCGCCTTAGACGGGCGTTTCCATGCGGTCAAGCGCCGATTGGCGCGGGAACGTCCGCCGGTTCCTGGAGTGTTTTCAAGTCAGGTGGAATCACCGGACGATTCGAAAAACACGGCAACACAAGAATCTGGAGTGCCGGTTTTGATTCCATCAAAACCGAACGCACTCTAGTCGGCCCAGGCGGCATCTTCGAGGTGAAGTTCGGCGGCGGGACGGCTGCCCCAGTCGTCGCGTTTCGCGCGCCCCGCGAGCCACAGCTTGCGCCCGCGCGCGTTCAGCAGCGATTGCCCCAGCTCGCTCTCGGCGCTGCGAAAGGCGATCGCCTTGAACCGCGCGCCATCGTCCCCCGCCACGATCAGCCGGACATGATCGGTGCCGACGATCCCCGATTCGACGACCCGCACCGGCCCCGTCGCGACGCGCGGCGCGGGCCAGCCGGCACCATAAGGCCCTGCGCTCTCGATCGCCTCGCACCACAGCGGATTGATCCCGCGCGGCGCCAGCACCGCGTCGATCAGCAGCGACCTGTCGCCGCTCGCGCGCTCGACGTCGGCGGCGAGCCGGTCATTGAGGAAGGCGCCGAGCGCATCGACCTTGCCCGCCTCGACGGTCAGTCCCGCCGCCATCGCATGGCCGCCACCCGCGACGAGCAACCCGGTCTCCTTCGCGGCGAGGATCGCGGCGCCAAGGTCGACGCCCGAGATCGAGCGCCCCGATCCCTTGCCGACGCCATCCTCGTCGACCGCGATGACGATTGCGGGGCGATGCAGCTTCTCTTTCAGGCGCCCGGCGACGATTCCGATCACGCCGGGATGCCAGCCTTGCCCGGCAACGATCGCGACGGGCGCGTTCGCGCACGACAGGCTCGCCGCCATCGCCTCATCGAGCACCGCCGCCTCGATCGCGCGGCGCTCTTCGTTCAGCCGACCCAACTCCTGCGCGATCTCTATCGCCTCCTGCGGATCGCTCGTGGTGAGCAGCCGCACGCCGAGGTCGGACTTGCCGACGCGTCCGCCCGCGTTGATCCGCGGGCCGAGCGCGAAACCCATGTCGCTCGCGGTCGGTGGCTTGGTCAGTCGCGCCGCGTCCATCAGCGCCGCCATGCCGATATTGCCGCGCCGTGCCATCACCTTGAGGCCCTGCGTGACAAGCGCACGATTGAAGCCGGTGAGCCGCGCGACGTCGGCAACGGTTCCGAGCGCGACGAGGTCGAGCAGGTCGATCAGGGCGGGCTCGGCGCGGCCGCCGAAATGCCCGCGCGCGCGCAATGTGCGGAGCAGCGCGGCGCCGAGCAGGAAGGCGACGCCGACCGCGGCGAGGTTGCCGTGGATCGCGGCTGCCGCTTCTTCGTCAAGGCGGTTCGGGTTCACGACCGCGAAGGCATCGGGAAGAATGGTCGCGCATTGGTGATGATCGACGACGATCACCTCGACTCCCGCAGCCTTCGCTTCGGCGATCGCGTCGAACGCCTGCGCGCCGCAATCGACCGTGACGACGAGCCGCGACCCCGCCTCGCCGATCTTCACCAGCGCGGCGCCCGACGGCCCATAGCCCTCCATCAGCCGGTCGGGGATATAGGCGCCGACCGGAACGTCGAGTGCGCGGAGCAGGCGGACGAGCAGCGCCGCCGAGGTGGCGCCGTCGACGTCGTAATCGCCGAAGATCGTCACCGCCTCTTGGCGCTCGACCGCATCGGCGAGCCGCGCGGCGGCGGCGTCCATGCCCTTGAACAGCGACGGGTTGGGCATGAAGCCGCGCAGGGTCGGTACGCGCTGGCGCTCCAGATCGTCGCGTTCGACCCCGCGCGCGAGCAGCAATTGGGTGACGAGATCGTCGGGGGCGAGGCTCTCCCCGTCCCTTTTGGCGTCTCCCATCTCTGCACTCGTCCGCCGCCAGTGCCACGGCTGACCGAGGATCGAGCGCGTGATCCCGAGCGCGGCGGTCATGCGCGCGCTCCGGCGGCGAGAATGCGCGCGCGCAGGTCCTTCGCTGTGCCGAGCGGGATGGCCGGAATCTCATGCGCGCCGAGCGCGCTTCCGCCCGGCACGCCGAAAACGAGCGTCGCGAGGCCGAGCGGGCGGAGGATGAAGTCGGTCTTGAGGTCGACGCTCTGCACCGAGGCGTGCGGGAGCAGCGTCGTCTTGGGCTTCCAGAAGCCGCTGCGGATCGCGACCATGTCGCCGGTATCGATCCATTGGTGAAAGCGCGCGCCGATCAAGGCAAAAGCCGCGATCAGCAGCGCCGCGATGATGGCGATCCAACCGATCGGCTGGCCGAAGAAGACCGCCAGGCTGCCGCCAATCGCCGCACAGGCGCCGCCGACAAGCCCGCCGAGCGCGATGATCCGGTGGCTGTGCGACCAGGGGCCACCGGGCGCGGGGCGATCGATCGCGACCTCGCCCAGCACCGGGTCGATCTCGGCGAGCGTGCCGAAGGGAATGATCTGATGGTCCTTTTCCTTCTCGCCGTCGCTCGCGAGACTTTGCAGGCGCAGCTCGTGCCAGCCGAAGCGCTGCCGCAGCCAGCCGGTGACGAGGATCGCCGCCTGCACGCGCTTCACCGGCACCGCGACGTCGGTCCGCGTCGTCAGGCCGCGCGTGCGACGCAGCGCGCGGGGCTCGCGTATCAGGCGGAAATTCCAGTTGGCGAACAGCATCGTCGCGATGCCGCTCGCGAAACCGATGAAGAGAAGCGAGATCGCGGCGCCGAGACCGGCGATCCAGCGATGCGCGAGCAGCCAGCTATCGAGGCCACAGCGTTCGGTCAGGTCGATCCAGTCGACGGGATTGAAGATGTTGAAGTCGAAAGGCAGCAGCCCGTCGAAAAACTGCATCGCGGCGCCGACGATCGCGAGCGCGGCGAGCGAGAAATTGAACAGGCCGGCGATCAGCAGCCGGCGCGGCCCCATCGCGAAGAGCAGCCGGTCTTCGGCAGGAACGGCCGCGGGCGCGTCGGGCGTCGCGACGGCCGCCGGGATGCTGCGGTGTGCGCGGATCGTCGCGCGCAGCGCTTCGGCGGCGTCGAGGCCGATCGCGTCGAGCGTCGCGTCATTCTCCTTGCCGCCGCCCGCGCCAGTCTCCAGTCCCACCTTGGCGATGCCGAGTGCGCGCGACACGAGCCCCTGCTCGATGCCGACGTCCTGGATGCGGTCGAAGGGGATCGTGCGGTGCTGGCGCGACAGCACGCCGCTTTCGATGACGATCTCGTCCGCGCCGACCGCGAAGCGGAAGCGCAGCCAGTGGAGCCAGGCGAAGACGAGCGAGACCGCGAGGAAGAGAAGCAGCGCGGGGGCGACATAGGCCCATTTGCCCGCGATCCCGATCGCCGCGAGCGCGGGAATGAAATTGAGCGTGCGCGGCCCGAGCTGAACGATCGACAGCGCGAGCGTCGCGGGATGAAGCCGCTGCCAGTGCGGCTCGGCGTCGTCGATTGCGCGCAGGGCGGCGGCGTCGCTCATGCGAAATCGGTCTGGATGTGGCGCCGGATCGTCTCGCGCATCGCGGCGGCGAGATCAGCGTGCAGGCCGGGTAACGTCACCATCGAGTTATGGGTGCCCGAGGTGTGGACGACGAGATGCGACAGGCCGAACAGGCGCTCGACCGGCCCCTGCCCGACGTCGATATGCTGGACGCGCACGAAGGGGACGATCGTGTCGGTGCGAAACAGCCAGCCGCGCGCGACGCGGAGCTGTCCCTCGCCGATCTTGAAGCCCCAGCGCGTGACGCGCCGCGCCGGAAAGCTGACGATCATGACGATCGCGATCAGCCACGCCGCGACGCTGAGCAGCCCGAACGGCCCGCCGATCCGCGGCATCACGAGGATATCGACGAGCGTCGCCACGACCGCGAGCGGCAGCAGAGTCAGCGCGGTTGTCACGCGCAGCACGTGCACGAAGGCTGGGTCGACCGGATCGAGCCCCTCGCGCGCGTTGAGTGCGTCGGGCGCGAAGGGGTCGGTGGGCGCTGCGGGGGTTTCGGTCATGCGTAGGTATTTAGGGGGATCGCCGCAGACTGAAACCTCTAATTCGGTCTCGGTCTCGGCCGAACTTTCAGCCATCCTCCTTCGTCATCCCCGCGAAGGCGGGGATCCAGCTATTTTCCTCCTCTTTGCGCCTTCGTTCCTTTGTGCGAGATCATGAAGTCTCGCACAAAGGCGCGAAGAAAGCAGGACCCCCGCCTTCGCGGGGGTGACGAAGACAGGGTCGGCCTCTTCTTCCTTCTTACGGCTCCACCACATGAAAGCGCGGGTCGGCGGGCGGATGGAGCGCGAACCACGACAGGAAGGCCATTTTGTCGCCGTCGATGCGGATCGCGCCCGACTGGAGCAGCGCCGGGAACTGCGCCTGCCCCAGCATTACATCGTCGAGTATCTTGCGGTCGATGGTGATGGTCGCGGTCGGCGCGGGGTCGGTCACGCCGTAGCGGGGAAACTCGACCCCGCCCTCGACGACCACCGCAACCGCTTCCTTGCTGTCGGGGAGCACGAACTGGAACGTCCCTTTCAGCGCCGCTCCCTTCGCGGCATCGAACCGCGTCGCAAGCGCATCGAAAAAGACGCCGGTCGGGATCGCGCTGACGAAGCTGCGGCTCTGCCCGTTGCTCGTCGACGCCGCGACCTCGGTACCGCGCAAAGTCGCGGCGGCGGCGAGGTAATAGTTGCGCCACGCGCCCGACTCCGCCTGATAGCCCATCTGGTCATAGGCCGAGGCGAGCGCATCGCGCGCCGCCTTGTTGGCGGGCTCGGCAAAGACGAGCTTGTTCAAGAGCTCGGCCGCCCAGCGATAATCGCCCGCCGCGAGCGCCGCCTGACCCGCCGCGAGCAGCTTGTCGGCACCGCCCGCGAGCGCGACATATTTGGGCGCCGACTGTTCGGGCGGCAGCGGGTTGAAATTGGCGGGATTGCCGTCCCACCAGCCGAAATAGCGCTGATAGGTCGCCTTCATGTCGTGATTGAGCGTGCCGTAATAGCCGCGCGTCGAGAAATCGCCCGCCTGCACCGGCGCCTCGGGCGTCTGGTCGGCGAGCTCGTGCAGTGTCGCGCCGCGATTGGCGAGAAAGAGCGTGCGGTCGTGGACATAGCGATAGGCGTCGCGCTGATGGGTGAGCAATTCGCTCACCTCGCCCGTCCCCCAGGTCGGCCAATGGTGCGATCCCATCGCGACCTCGGCGCTGCCGCCCCATTTGAGCAGCATCGCGTCGATCACCTTCGACCAGCGCAGCGCGTCGCGCACCTGCGCCCCGCGCAGGGTCAGGATATTGTGGAGATTGTGCGTCACCACCTCGGTGGTATGTAAGGCCTTATACGCAGGGATGTAGAAGACGCATTCGGCGGGCGCTTCGGTGCCGCCGGCGTCCATGAAGTCGAACGCCAGCCCGTCGATGGTCAGCGTGCCGCCCTTGTCGCTCAGCGTCTCGGTCGGCTCCATATAGCCGATCGTTCCCGACGACAGCTTGGGGCCGAGCCCGGTATCGACCTGTCCCGCCGGGCCGGGGGGCAGGATCGCGCCGAACATATAGAGCGCGCGCCGTCCCATCGCGGCGCCGGCGAGGACATTCTCCGCCGTTGCCTCCTCCGAAAAGCCGTGCGGCGCGATGATCCGGACCTTGCCCGCCTTGACGTCGGCCGCGTTGACGATCCCGCCGACGCCGCCGAAATGGTCGCTGTGGCTGTGGCTGAAGATCACCGCCTTGATCGGCCGCTTGCCTTCCTTTGCCTCGACCGTGTCGGCGAACAATTTCCATCCTGCGGCGGCGGCCTCTTCGGAGAGCAGTGGATCGACAACGATCCAGCCGCTCTTGCCGCGGATGATCGTCATCACCGAGATATCATAGCCGCGAAGCTGCCAGATCTTGCCCGGCACCACCTCGAACAGCCCATGAATCGCGTTGAGCCGCGCCTGCCGCCACAGGGAGGGGTTCACCGTGTCGGGCGCCTTGGTCTGATTGAGGAAATCATAGGGGCGACGGTCCCACACCGTCTTGCCGTCCTTGCCCAGGATCACCCCGCCCGGAATCTCGGCGAGCTTGCCGCGCATCACATTGGCCTCGTCGCGCGGGTCATCGAGCGGCAGGCGCTTCGCCAGTTCGGCCTGCGCGGAGCGGGTCGCCTCGCTCGCGGCGTCATGTGCGAAGGCGGTGGTGGGCAGGGCGGCGGTCAGCAGCAATAGGATCAGTCGGCGCATGTCTCTCTCCCCTGATGTCGTCCTGCTTGCGCCGCGCGCCGCGGCTTGGCAAGCGAAGGCCCTGCAGCGCGGGCAAGCGCAGCATAGAGGATCGGCCGATGGAAGAATGCAAACTTCTTGTCATTTGGCATAGTCGCACCGGCGGTAGCCATGCGCTTGCCGAAGCGGCCGTCGCGGGGGCGAAGGACGCGAGCCTCGTCGCGGCGGACGACGTCACCCCCGACTGCTTGCTCAAGGCGGGCGGCTATCTCTTCGTCGGACCCGAAAATCTCGCCGCGCTGTCGGGCGCGATGAAGGAGATGTTCGACCGCTGTTACTATCCCTGCCTCGGCCGGATCGAGGGGCGCCCTTATGCGACGATCATCTGCGCGGGCTCCGACGGGGAAAATGCCCAGCGCCAGCTCGACCGCATCGCGACCGGCTGGCGGTTGCGGCGCGTCGCCGATCCGGTGATCGTCAACACCGCCGCGCAGACACCGGAGGCGATATTGGCGCCGAAGACGATCCCGGCGGACCGCCTCGCCGAAGCGCGCGGCCTGGGCGCGGCGCTGGCGGAGGGACTGGCGGCGGGGATTTTCTGAAAGAGGCCGGGCCACTGTAGGGTCCGCTTTGGGGTGGAGAGCGGACACTCCCCACTTTCGTCATTCCCGCGAAAGTGGGAACCCAGTGTGGGGTTAGCCGACGCACGCTCTGGGTCCCCGCTTTCGCGGGGATGACAAAGTTAGGAGATGCCGGGCGTCCTCAATCGGTCGCTAGCGGCCGGACTGGCAGAGCCCGGTGGCTCTATTGCCCCTCTTCGCTCCCCAGCGAGGCGCGCTGCGAATCGAGGACGATGATACGTTGGCGCATCGCGTCGGCGACGCAGGCGGCGTCGCCGCAGGTGTCGCGCTGGCCGATGCGCCAGCCGCGCTGCTCGGCGGCGATCTGCTCGCGTAGCGGTCCCGCGGTGCGGTCGAGCTGCTTGTAGGCGCGGTTGAGTTCGCGATCGAGCGCGGCGAGCTCGTCGTCGCTGCAGATCAGCTTCTCGGCGCGCGTCGTGGCAAATTTGCAGTTGAAGCTCGGCGGAATCTTCGCTGTCGGCGTAGTTTCCACCGGTGCAGCGGGCGTCGTCGATGGTGGCGCCGCGGTGGCAGGGGCAGGCGCGGCCGGTGAAGCGGCCGCGGGCGCCGCCGCTGTCGCAAGCTCGGCCTTCTTTTCCTCGCCGCCGCGCAGGAACAGCATGGCGCCCAGCACCGCGACCAGAACGAGCAGCGCGCCGATCATCAGCGTCTTGGCCGACCCGCCCGAGGATGCGGCGGGTTCCGGCGCGGACGCCTGCGTCAGGATCGCGGCGTGAAGATTGTCGGCAGCGGCTGCAGCCGCCGGCGCTGCGACGGCGGGCTCCGTCCTGTCGGGAGCGAGGGTGCCGGCAAGCTGATGAGCTTTCGCCGCGATGCGCGCGATCGAATCGTCGCGCTTTTCCAGCCAGTCGATCCACTGCGCGCTCGCGAGATGATAGGCGAGGTCGTCGGGAACGATCTCCTCGAGCCGCAGCGGAATGATCGCCTTGTGCGCGCTGTCGGCGAGGATCAGCTCGCGCTTCACATGCGGACTCTTGTCCGACTGGCTGCAGAAGAGGAGGAGGACGCCCGCCGAATCGCGGATCGCCTGCAGGATCGCGGTGTCGAAGGCCTCGCCCGGCCCGACATCGCGTGGCGCGATCCAGCAATCGACGCCGTGGCGCGCGAGCGCCTTCTCGACGTGGAGCGCGACGTCATATTTGCTCGAATGATGGCTGACGAACAGCTTCGGACGCTTTGCTTCTTCCATTTCGCAGTCCCCTCATTCCAACCGTCGCCTTCGCGGGGCGACGGGGATTTGTCACCCCGCGCGGTGTTCGCCCTTGACCCAGCGCACGGTGCCCGACGAGGCGCGCATCACGACGCTTTCGGTGGTCAGCACGCCGCCGCGGCGATGCTTGACGCCGCGCAGCAGCGACCCGTCGGTGACCCCGGTCGCGGCGAAGATCACGTCGCCCTTGGCGAGGTCTTCGAGGTCGTAGACGCGGCCCAGATCCTCGATCCCCCATTTCTTCGCGCGCAGCCGCTCGTCGTCGTTGCGGAACAGCAGGCGGCCCTTGAACTGGCCGCCGACGCAGCGCAGCGCCGCGGCGGCGAGAACGCCCTCGGGCGCGCCGCCCGACCCCATATAGATGTCGACATTGGTGTCGGGATTGGTGGTCGCGATCACCCCGGCGACGTCGCCGTCGGGGATCAGCGCGACGCCGCAGCCGATGCTGCGCAGCTCGCTGATGATCGCTTCGTGGCGCGGCCGGTCGAGGACGCAGACGATGATGTCCTGCGGCGATACGCCCTTTTCGCGCGCGACCGCTTCGACATTCTCGCGCACGCTGTTGTCGAAATGGACGATGTCCGGCGAAAAGCCGGGACCAACCGCGAGCTTGTCCATATAGACGTCGGGGGCGTTGAGCAGGCAGCCCTCCTCGGCGATCGCGAGCACCGCGAGCGCGTTGGGGCCTGCCTTGGCGGTGATCGTCGTGCCTTCGAGCGGGTCGACCGCGATATCGATCTTGGGCCCCTTGCCCGGCGCGTTGCCGACCTTTTCGCCGATATAGAGCATCGGCGCCTCGTCGCGCTCGCCCTCACCGATGACGATGGTGCCGTCCATGTAGAGGGTGTTGAACGCATCGCGCATCGCCTCGACCGCGGCGGCGTCGGCGGCCTTTTCGTCGCCGCGCCCGATCAGCTTGGCGGCGGCGATCGCCGCGGCTTCGGTCACGCGCACCATTTCGAGCACGAGCACCCGGTCGAGGTTGCTGCCGCTGCTGTTCGTCATCGTCCTGACTCTCCGTCTTTACTTGTTCCGCCCCGTCGGCATGTTGGGCGCCATATGGCCCGCCGCCCCGCTTGTCGAGAATCCTTCGCCCGATTCGGAGCCGCTTTTGCGCTCTATTGCGTCATCGGCGTGGCCGCAGCGCCCGCGGCGGCGCAGTCCATCGGCCCGCCTGCACCGCGACCAGCCGATGCGGCCATCGCGCGGGCGAAGGAGATGACCGATCCGGTGCGGCGCTGCACGCCGTCGGACGACGGCTCGATCACCGTGTGCGGCAGCGACACCGAAAGGCACCGGCTGTCGCCCGAACTGCGTGCGATCGCCAACGAAGGCCGCGAGGCGCCGCCGAAGCTCCCGCGGGCCGAGGCCAAGGCGATGAGCCTCGACCGGCTACCCTATAACTGGATGCCGATCGGCGGCCGCTATCCGCGCGGCCCCGAATATAATCCGCTCTACGAAATGGCGAAACGCGCGACCGACCCCGAGAACGGCGTGCCGGCGCCGCCGGAGAATTAGAGCGCCAGGATCGGCATCCGCACCGGCGAGCCGACGACATGGTCCGACGCGGCGAGCGTAGCGAGCGCCGCCTCGATTGCGCGCGCCGGCCCCTCGTGGGTAACGAGGACGATGACGACGCCGTCATTTTCCCCGGAGCCGCGCTGGATGAAGCTTTCGATCGAGACGCCCGCATCGCGCATCGCGGTCGCGATCTCGGCGAGGACGCCGATGCGATCCTCGACGATCAGGCGGACATAATGTTTGCCGACGCGCGCGCCGGCGTCGGCGACCGGCGCCGCGTCGAGCGCGTCGACCGGCATCGCGAAGGCGGGGCCATATTCGTCGCGCGCGATGTCGATGATGTCGGCGACGATCGCCGATGCGGTCGGCCCCGCGCCCGCACCCGCGCCCTCGAAGAAGAGGCGGCCGACGAAATTCCCCTCGGCGACTACGGCGTTGAGCGCGCCGGGGACATAGGCGAGCGGATGGTCGGCGGGGACGAGGCACGGCTGGACATGCTGGTAAAGACCGGTTTCGTCGCGCTCGGCCATGCCGATCAGGCGGACGCGATGGCCGAGCGCTTCCGCCTCGCGGATATCGGCGGCGATCAGGTCGCGGATGCCCGCCGCCGTCACCGCGTCGATGTCGAGCTTCGTCCCGAAGCAGAGCGCGGCGAGGATCGACAATTTATGCGCGGCGTCGATCCCGTCGACGTCGAAAGTCGGGTCGGCCTCGGCATAGCCCTCCGCCTGCGCGGCGGCGAGGGCATCGGCGAAGCCCCAGCCATCGCGTTCCATCCGCGTCAGGATATAATTGCAGGTGCCGTTGAGAATGCCATAGACGCGTGCGATCTGATTCGCGGATGCGCCTTCGCGGATCGCCTTGATGACGGGGATGCCGCCCGCGACCGCGGCTTCATATTTGAGCGGCGTGTCCTTCGCCTCGGCGAGCTGCGCGAGGCCCAGCCCGTGATGCGCGATCATCGCCTTGTTCGCGGTGACCAGCGCCTTGCCGGCGCCGAGCGCGCGGCGCGCGAGGGTCAGCGCCGATCCGTCGGCGCCGCCGATCATCTCGACGACGACGTCGACATCGCCCGCTTCGACGAGCGCGTCCATATCGTCTTCCCAGCGATAGGGCGACAGGTCGACGCCGCGATCCTTGTGGCGATCGCGTGCCGACACGGCAACGATCTCGATCGGCCGGCCAGCGCGGCGCGCGATCAGCGCGCGGTTCGCCTCGAGCAGCCGCACGACGCCGCCGCCGACGACGCCGATCCCCGCGAGCGCGACGCGAAGCGGCGGGCGGGGCGCGGCGGGGGCAGGGGACGGCGACATCGGACACTCCATCGAGACGCGGGATGATCCGCAGGATGCGAGGCCCCCTATCGGCTTTTGGCGTGGAGGCAAGCCCGGACGAAGGTGGAGTCCATATGGTTCACGCGGAGACGCGGAGACGCGGAGAAGAAAAATGCGCGCAGCGGTGCCAAGATCGCAAGGTCAAAGAGGAAGGGTGGCGAAGCCGCCAATCTTCTTTCTCTCCGCGTCTCCGCGTGAACCAATAGCTCGCCCTTTTCCTCATTTGCGACGACCGTCTAATTCGCGGCCGGCGGCGTCCGCGTCCGAGTGCATTCGCCGAGCGCGCCGAGGACGACGGCATAATCCGCTGCCGCTTTCTTGCGGTCCTCGGGCGCGGTGCCGGCGAGCTTGCTGAGCGGCAATTGATGCGGCAGGCCGCAGGCAAGGCGATACCAGGCCAGCGTATCGCGCGCCGGAACCGCCGCCGACCCGTCGACGATCTCGCCGAACGCCGCGGCCCAGCGACGCGATCCGTCGGGGGCGGTCAGGATGGTCAGCGACACCGGCTCGCCGGTCTTCGTATCGAGAAACAATTGCGTCTCGCCTTCTCCCGGCAGCGTGCCGGGGACGTGGAAGCCGTTGGCGACGCCGGTGATCGCGGGCGGCGCGCCGGGCTTGACCAGCTCGGTCAGGATCGCGCGGAGCTGCGCCTCGGTCGCCGGATCCCACGGCAATTGTGCGTCGGGGGCGACGAGCTGGACGCTGCCGGTGTTCTTGGCGCCCGGCGCGGCGCCCGCGACGGGGCGGGCGAAGAGCAGGACCGGCTGCTTCTTTTTGAGCTTCACCGGCTTGCCCCTGGCGTCGAGCGGCAGGTCGACGAGATAGGAGATTCGCGCCGCGAGCGGACCCGCGCCGCGAATCAGGCTGACCACGTCGGCTTCGACATAGAATCGCGCCTGACCCGCTTTCAGCCCTGGCGCCCGCTCGGCTTTCAGCGGCGTTGCGCGAAAGATCCGGGCGTGGATCGCCATCGGCGCGATCGTCGCCAGATCGGCGATATCGGCATAGCTATAGGGTGAGGATGTTGCCGCCGGTGTCGGCGCCTGCATGGCAGAAGCGCTGATAAAACAGCCGCTTACAACAGAAAAACCCAAAGCGGCAGCCGGCAGGAGCGCGCGCATGATCGAACCACCTTCCATTGTTCGAGGCGCCGTACGGGCGCCAAAACCCCATCATGGGGAAGCGGACATTAACCGCTGATAAAGGGTTTGCGAACTTGTCGCCACCGCGATAGGACGAGCGACGAAGCGTCCGGCGACAACATAAAAGGCCGGCTGCGACGCCGCCGGGTCTGTGAAAGCGCATCGGAAATTATCCGAGCATTTGGCAACCGCACCCGTCGGTGATGGATTTGGTGTCAGGATGATCTAGCAAGGAGCGTCGTCCCTGAATGGCTTATGGTGATAATGTCGACCCTAAAAACAGGGTAGTGGCGATTGTCTTGGTGGGCTTGTTCACGGCTTTGCTGGGCTACGGCTTGGTAAATGGTCTGAACATCAGCATCGTCAAGAAGCTCGCCGAGAAATTGGACGTGGTGGACGTCGAAGAGCCGCCGCCGCCGGAGGAGCCCCCGCCGCCGCCGCCGCCGGATAACAAGCTGCCGCCGCCGCCGCCGGTGGTGACGCCGCCGTCGCCGATTCCGCCGCCGAACACGTCGAACCAGGTGTCGTCGGTGCCCGAGGCGCCCCCGCGTCCGCCGCTGCCGATCCCCCCGATCGCGGCTCCGCCGGCGCCTCCGCCGGCTCCGGACATGAGCGCGCCCGGCAAGCCGAAGGGCAATCCCGGCAACTGGGCCAGCCCCGACGACTATCCGGCGCGCGCGCTCCGCGAAGAGCGGCAGGGCACGACGGGTTTCCGCGTTTCCTATGACGCGGGCGGCAAGCCCACGGGCTGCGACGTCACCTCGTCGAGCGGCCATGCCGATCTCGACGATCTGACCTGTAAGCTGATCATGCGGCGTGCGCGCTTCTCGCCGGGCAAGGATCGCGCGGGCAATCCCTCTGGCGGGAGCTACAGCAGCCGCGTCAAGTGGCAGATCCCGAAGTGATCGGCTGCCCGGCCAGCCTCTATATTTTCAGTCTTTTCATACCGTTTTGAATATTTTGAGAGGGAATAACCACCATGTTTAACCTGATTGCAAACGCTGCCGCGGGCGCTGCGGCTCCGGCCCACGAAGCGGGGATGTCGCTCCTTCCCGCGTCGGTCTGCGTCGTGAAGGAAGGCCAGAACCCCTACGGCCTGCTGCCCGCCCTGTGCGAAGGCGGCATCGTGTCGCAGGTCACCTTCCTGGTCCTGCTGATCATGTTCGTCGGCACGCTCTATATCCTGTTCACCAAGCTGTTCGAACAGAATAAGGTGATCAACCAGGGCAAGGCGGTCGACGCGAACTTCTGGCGCGCCCCGACGCTCGCCGACGGCGTATCGAAGCTCGAAAAGAACAGCGCCTATCGCCAGGTCGTCGAAGACGGTCTGCGCGCCAACGAAGAGCATAACAAGCTGACCGATCCCGTCGAATCGCACGACTGGATGCACGGCACGCTCGAGCGTTCGCAGAACCACATCAACTCGAAGCTCAACGGCGGCCTCGCGTTCCTCGCGACCGTCGGCTCGACCGCGCCGTTCGTCGGTCTGTTCGGGACTGTTATCGGCATTCTGCGCGCCCTCGTGAAGATCGGCGCGTCGGGCCAGGCCTCGATCGACACCGTTGCCGGCCCGGTCGGTGAAGCGCTCATCATGACCGCCATCGGTCTGATCGTGGCGGTTCCCGCGGTGCTCGCGTTCAACTGGCTTCAGAGCCGCAACAAGTCGATCGCGCGTCGCCTGTCGACCTTCTCGAACGATGTGCTCGGCTCGATCATGTCGGGTGGCCAGGTGAAGCCGGCCGTGGTGGCTGCTCCGGCCAAGGCCGCTCCGGCTGCCGCGCCGAAGAAGGCGTAAGTCTGCGGGCCCCGCGTCGTCGCCCTCGGGCGGCGGCACGGGGCCGCTGGACGAAGCGGGCGCCAGGCGGCCTCCGCTTCGCTCCATGACAGTAATTTTGTGACAGGATGCTAATCCTATGGCGATGAGTGTAGGCGACAAGGGCGAAGATGCCCCGATGTCGGACATCAACACGACCCCGCTCGTGGACATCATGCTTGTGCTGCTCATCATCTTCCTCATCACGGTTCCCGTGGTGCTGAAGACGGTGGAGCTCAAGCTGCCCGACGTGGTCTTTGAGCCGACGACGACGAAGCCCGAAAACGTCAACCTGTCGGTCCGCTCGGCGGATACCGATGGCGATGGCTTGCCCAATGCCGACAGTTCGGCATGTGAAGTTTACTGGGGCCAGACGCCCGTCGATTCCAAGCAACTGCTCGATCTCGGGCAGAAGAAGCTCGAAAAGCTGATCGCGGATATCGGCGGCGTGCAGAATATCACCGAAGATAACTTCCCCGAAGTGCATATCCGCGGCGACGTCAACACGCCGTACCAGTGCATCGGCGGCGTGATCTATACGATGCAATATGCCGGTTTCCAGAAGATCGGGTTCATTTCCGAACCGGTTGCTGGCTCGGGCACGCTGGGCCGCCTGTAAGGGCGCCCGGCGAGAATGAAGGAATAGACCTCTATGTCTATGGCAGTTGGAGATCGGGACGAAAACGAACCGATGATGGACATGAACACGACGCCGCTGATCGACGTCATGCTCGTGCTCCTCATCATGTTCATCATCACCCTCCCGGTCCAGACCCACGCGGTGAAGATCGACTTGCCGGTTCCGACCGACGCGAAGAACAACGTCGATCCGGAAAAGAACAAGATCACCATCGATCCCGCGGGGACGATCGCGTGGAACGGTTCGCCGGTCGATCTGGCGCAGCTCGCGCAATTTCTGGAACAGACCAAGGCGCTGCCGGTCGAACCCGAATTGCAGGTTCAGCCCGATCCCTATGCGCGGTATATCACCGTCGATCGCGTGATGGCGGTCGTGAAGCGCAGCGGCGTCGGCAAGCTGGGCTTCGTCGGCAACGAACAATATGCGCGCGTCTTCTGATCCTTGATCCGAAGCGTAAGCTCAAGGAAGGGCCGCGAAGCGATTCGCGGCCCTTTCCTTTTGGGGTGATGGGGATGAAGTCCCGGTTTCGACCGGAAGCGGCCGCCCGGCCTCTCCTAACTTTGTCATCCCCGCGAAAGCGGGGACCCAGAGCGTGCGTCGGCTAACCCCACACTGGGTTCCCGCTTTCGCGGGAATGACGAAGGTGAGGAGGGGCAGCTCCCCCACCCCAACGCTGACACAGGGACTTTATCCCGGCGCAAGCTGCCTATACCAAGGCACGTGATGAACGGGCGCTTCCCATTTTCCTCCATGGCTCTGGCCCCGGCGCTGTTGCTGTCCGCCTGCGCCGGGGGCAATTTTCGCCCCGTCAGCGACGTGCCGGTGCGGATCGGCCCTGCCTATACGGTGCGCGGCGCCACCTATGTGCCCGCTGCGGCGCCCGGCTATGACGCGATCGGCACGGCGAGTTGGTACGGCAACGAATCGGGCAACCGCACCGCGAACGGCGAGCAGTTCCGGCCGGGCTGGATCACCGCCGCGCATACGACGCTTCCGCTCCCGACCTATGTCGAAGTGACCGCGCTCGACACCGGGCGGCGGATCATCGTGCGCGTCAACGATCGCGGGCCGTTTGCCGGCGGCGGGCGGATCATCGACCTGTCGCGCGGCGCCGCCGAACAGCTCGGCATCCGCGCGCAGGGCCACGCGCCGGTGCGCGTCCGCCGCGTCGAACCGGCTGAAAAAGACCGCAAGCGGCTGCGCGAAGGCAAGCCCGCCGCAGCGCTGCCGCCCGTCCCGCCGCAGGAGCTCAAAAGGCTGCGGATGCGGCTTTCGGCGGGCGGTCGCTGACGCCTTGGGCTTATCTGCTTGGAAGCGGCGGAATTTGCGGGCATCCTCGTGGGGGTCGCAGGGCGCGGTGCTCGCGCCGGATTCGCAAAAGAAATGGAGACGAGAGATGATCCTTGCTTCACGTCACGGACGCACGCTTGCGGCGGTGCTGGGCACGGCAGGCGCGCTGGCGCTCGCCGGCTGCGCGACCACGGGCGGCAAGCCGGTGCAGAAGCTTCCGGCGGCGGACGCCTCGGCCCAGCTGACCGATGCGCGCGGGGCCGATCGCGGCCGCGCCGATTTCTACAAGACCGACTCCGGCCTTCGCGTCGAACTCGTCGCGCGCGGCTTTGCTCCGGGCACCTATGGGATGCATATCCACGCCGTCGGGCAGTGCACACCGCCCGGTTTCACCAGCGCGGGTCCGCACTGGAACCCGACCGGCGCCCAGCACGGCCGCGACAACCCGATGGGCGCGCATCACGGCGATTTGCCGAATCTCGTGATCGAACCCGATGCGATCGGCCGTGCGACGCTGAACCTCGTCGGCACGCGGCTGACCGGCGAGGGCGGGCTGATCGACGCCGACGGCGCCGCTTTCGTCATCCACGCCGGTCCCGATGACATGAAGACCGACCCCGCCGGCAACAGCGGCGCACGCGTCGCCTGCGGTGTGATCGAGCTTCCCGCCGCCGAATGACGGCGACGCGGGCGGGTCAGACGGACTCGCCCGCGTCCCGCGCGCGCTCGACCACCGAAGCGGCCGCGATGGGGACGCTGCGATAGGCGACGAACAACGCGGCCAACCCGACCGGCACGATGACCAGCGTCGACAGCACCCCGGTCGCGAGATTGCCGGTCATCGCCGAGACCTGTCCCGCCATATAAGGCCCCAGTGCGAGCCCGACCAGCGTCGTCGCGAGGAAGAAGGTCGCGGTCGCGGTGCCGCGCATCCGCGGCAGCACCAGATCCTGCGTCGTCGCCGCCGCCGCGCCGAGCGCGCTCGACGCGAGCAGCCCCGCGAGCGCCGCGAAGAAGACGAAGCGGACGAAGTCGCCGCTCCCCGGGGTGGACGGGGTGGTGAAGGCGATGACGATCGGCAGGATCGGCGCGATCAGGCCGAAGATCACGACCAGGATACGCCCCGCCTCGTTCCGTTGTCGCAGCCAGTCGGACATCCGTCCGCCGAGGATCACCCCCAGAAAACCCGCGAGGGCGCCGCAGCCGCCGACCCACAGGCCGACGGTGCCTGCGTCCTCGCCCAGCACCTCGAGTGCATAGATCGGCGCGAACGCGCTCGACGCATAGGAGAGGAAGGCGACGGTGCCATAGCCGAGGATCGTTGCGAGAAAGGCCTTCGATTCCCAGATTAGCCCAAAGGTCGGGCGGTCGCGGCTTTTCAGCGAACTCGCCCAGGAAAAAACGGCATAATAGCCGAAGGCGACGCATACCCATTGCAGCGACGCGCCGGTGAGCGAAATCATCGCCGCCGCGACGAGCCCCAGAATCGCAATCGCGCCGGCGTTGATCAGAAAGGCCCGCGAACCGCGCAACGCTGCCGAGATCAGCGTGAACGGCGGAATGATCGCGAACAATTCCTCGAAAAAGCCTTTGAAGGGCGTCGGCGATGCCTGGGTCGGAATGCCGTCGACAAGACCGCGCACCGGCTCGCGCAGCGTCGCGACCCACGCCGCGAGCAACAGGCCGGGGATGCCGACCGCCATGAACGCCGCCTGCCAGCCGACGAGGCCGAAGGGGCCGCCGTCCGGCCAGGCCTCGTTCCAGCCCTCGACGATGAAGCCGCCGATCATCAGCGAGATGCCGCCGCCGAAATAGAGGCCGGCGGAATAAATGGCGAGCGCGGTTCCGCGCATATTCTTGGGAAACAGGTCGGAGATCAGCGAATAGGCCGAGGGGCCCGCGGTCGCCTCGCCGACCCCGACCCCCATTCGCGCCGCCGCGAGCTGATAGCGATTCGCGGCGAGCCCCGAGACCGCGGTCATCGCCGACCAGATCGCAAGCCCGACGGTCAGCAGCCGGACACGGTGCCAGGCATCGGCGAGGCGGCCGAGCGGAATGCCGAACAGCGCATAGAAGACCGCGAATGCCGTGCCGTAGAGAAAGCCGATGTCGGCATCGTCGAGCCCGAGGTCGCGCTTCAGGTCGGGCGCGAGGATCGTGATGATCTGCCGGTCGATGAAATTGAGGACATAGACGAGGAACAGGATGCCGAGCGCATACCAGGCATAGGGCGACGCCTTGGTCGGCGGGGTAATCGCGTCGTCGCTCGCGCTATTGCTATCGGCCATCTGGCAAGTCGCTCCCTCTTCTCTTATCGTTTGTGCCATGGCTAGCAGAGCCGGGAGAAGGCGCAAGTTGAAAGTCGGTTCACCTTTGCGCGCGAGGAGCGACATGCACGACGATCGAGGACAATCCCCTGCCATTCTTTTCCTTTGCCTCGGCAACATCTGCCGTTCGCCGCTGGCGGAGGGCGCAGCGCGCGCGGCCTTCGCCGACGCCGGGATCGACGCGACACTCGATTCGGCGGGCACCGGCGACTGGCACGTCGGCCATCCCCCCGACGCCCGCGCGCAGGCCGAGGCGCGGCGGCGCGGCGTCGATATCTCGGACCTGCGCGCGCGCCAGCTTTCGGCGGACGATTTCCGCCGCTTCGACCTGATCCTCGCCGCCGACGCGGCCAATCTGCGCGACGCGCGGGCGATCCGGCCCGCCGATGCGACCGCGACGCTGGCGCTGATGCTCGATCGCGTGCCCGGCCGCGCGGGCGAGAGCGTCGCCGATCCCTATTATGGCGACGACGGCGGCTTCGCGGCGACGTGGGACGACGTCAGCGCGGTCGCGTCGGCGCTCGTCGCCTCAGCCTCGAGCGGATAGCGCGCGACGGGGTGATAACGCGATCCGCCGTGGCCCATCTCGCTTTCATAGAGGGTGACATGGTCGAACAGGAACGGCGGGCTGGCGAGGTCGCTGCTCTGCGCGAGGAAGGGTGCGACCGGACCCGATGCGCGGTTCAACCGCGCGAGCGTGATATGCGGAACGAAGGCGCGTGTCTCGGGCGCGACCCCGACGCGCGCGAGCGCCTGGTCGACCTTGCGGTGCAGCGCCGCGAGCGGTGCGGGCGGCTCGACCCCGGCCCAGACCATGTGCGGCCGCCCCTGTCGCTCGAACAACCCGACCCCGGCGATGCGCGCGGGAATCGCGGGCGCGTGAAGGCCGCCGAGCGCCGCGGCGATGTCTTCGGCACGGTGCCGGTCGACCTCGCCGATGAAGCGCAGCGTCAGGTGAAGCTGCTCGTCGTCCTGCCAGCGCGCGCCCGAAATGCCGTGCATCGCGGCGATCAGCGCCGCGCGGATCGGACGGGGCGGGCGCAGCGCGACGAACAGGCGGTGAGTGGACATGGCGCGGACAGCATAAGCGGTCCGCGCGAGAAGAACCAGCGGGGGCCGGCCAGGGGAATATGGTGATGCGTGCAGAGGCGCGGCGATATTTGGTTCACGCGGAGACGCGGAGGATGACGGATATTGAATGAGCAATTTGCGTGTCCCCGCGAAGGCGGGGACCCATCTCCGACCGGTTCGATATGGCGCCGACCGGAGATGGACTCCCGCCTTCGCGGGAGTACACGGCTCTTTTTGATGAATCCTCCGCGTGACCCAAAACGTCTTCGATCTCCGCGCGCATTCTCCCGGCTTTCGCGCCGCGTTTCGCCGCCCAACCCGGTTTTGCTTGAAACACAGGCCGATTATACCGATATTGCCGCTACGGCTGGTATCGTCCGGCCGGTGATGGAGATTTGAAATGGCGAATTGGAACGACCCCAATATGGCGGCGTCCGGCTTCCCTGGCAGCGCGAGCGCGATGGATCAGGCCGTCGATGCTGGCCTGCGGTCGTACATGCTGTCGGTTTACAACTATATGGGCTCGGGCGTGCTGCTGACCGGCATCGTCGCGATGCTCGCCTATAATTCGGGCTTCACCCTGTCGCTGGTCGGCAGCCCGCTGATGTGGGTGGTGATGCTGGCGCCGCTGGCGTTCGTGCTGGTACTGAGCTTCGGGATCAACAAGCTGTCGACGACCGCCGCGCAGATGCTCTTCTGGGCTTATGCCGCGGTGATGGGCCTGTCGATGTCGACGATCTTCCTGGCCTTTACCCAGACCTCGATCGCCACGACCTTTTTCGCGACCGCGGCCGCCTTCCTCGGCCTCAGCCTCTATGGCTATACGACCAAGAAGGATTTGTCGGGTTTCGGCACCTTCCTGATCATGGGCGTCGTCGGCATCCTCGTCGCGCTGCTCATCAACATGTTCGTGCAGTCGGCGGCGCTGAACCTCGCGATCAGCATCATCGGCGTTCTGCTGTTCGCAGGCCTGACCGCCTATGACACGCAGAAGATCAAGAGCATGTATTTCTATGTCCGCGGGACCGACTTCGTCGGCAAGTCGGTGGTGATGGGCGCGCTGACGCTCTACCTCGACTTCGTCAACATGTTCACCTTCCTGCTCAACCTGCTCGGCAGCCGCGACTGAGCGGACGGACGGCAAGCAAAACAAGAGCCCGGCGGAGCGATTCGCCGGGCTTTTTCTTTGAGAGAGGGCCGACACCCTTGATCGCTGCGAGTGGATGGCCTGCCGCTTTCCGCCGAATGACCCCGAGGCAGCTTTTTCAAGAGGAATATGCGGATGAAACGCGCCTTGAAATGGATGGGCGGAATCGTCGCGATCATCCTGATCTCATTGGCGATAGTGCTATTCTGGCTCTTCTACAGCAATCAGGCGACGCCCGAATCCCGATTCCCACTCGATCTTGGCGAGTTGCGACGCGTCTCCGGCACGATTCCGGGTGCAGGGCCCGACCGTATCGAGATTGAGCGCCTGTCGCATACGATGGTGCCCAGGATCGCGATCGTTTCCGGGACGGGCTGGGGAAAAGTCGATATGGTGCGGGCCAGCTACCGCCTTGTGTTCCCGGATCGAACCATTCTCATCGACACCGCCAATTCGGCGGACCTGGCAAAGAGATTCAAGGCGGCCAGCTATGATTCTGCGGCATGGGAACGTCTGGTCCCGGCCATGGAAAGCGCATCCGCGATTGTCGTGACGCACGAACATGCCGATCATATCGGTGGCCTGCTCGAGAGTCCGCATCGCGATGCGCTCTTCGGCCGGGCCGTTCTGACCAGCGAGCAGGCGGCGGATGTGGCCGGCAGCCTACCGTTGCATTGGCCCGACCTTGCGGCGCTGAACTTTCATCCCCTCTCCTATGACCGGCTTCATGCGCTGGCGCCGGGCGTGGTTCTCATCAAGGCCCCGGGCCACACCAGCGGGTCGCAGATGGTATATGTCCGGCGCGCCGATGGCCGCGAATATCTGTTCACTGGCGATACGACCTCGCTTCTGGACAACGTCACGCTGAAACGAATCCGGTCGCGATATGTCACGGATTGGTATGGCGACCAGACCCACGACGATCGCCCGGCCGTGATGGCCCAGACGATAGCCATCCATGATTTGGCGCGGCAGAATCCGGATTTGATAATCGTGCCTGGCCACGACGGACGGCAAATGCTCCGCCTGATCCATGAAGGTCTTCTGACCCCCCGATTTACCCCTTGAGAGCATCTTGCTCCACTCGCCGCCGGGCTTTTTCTTTGGGCGCGGGTCGCAGTTTCAACCGCGATCGGACATCCTTGCTCTCGGCCAATGCGCGCAGAAAGCGCGGTCACGGGTCAAGCCCCGAGCGGCGAATGGCTGGAACTGCCCGATTGCCGACACGGGGTTAACAAGCCAGAATGCGCGGATGGCGGATACCGATCTCCTGTTCCGTTTGGCCGATGCCGCGGAGGAAGGCGGCAACTTCGATCTGGCGCGTGCTTCGTTCGAGCGCGGCGCGGATTTGGGAAGCGTCGAGTGCTTGACGCGCCTGGCCTATATCTACGACCAGGGCTTGGGGGTCGCGCCCGACAAGCCGCGAGCCATGAAGCTCTATCGGAGAGCATGGCGTCGAAGCCATTCATGCGTTGCGGCCAACAATATCGCCATTCTCTACAGAGAGGCAGGCAATAGACGTTTGACGTTCCGGTGGTTCCAGCGAGCCGCACAAGCCGGCGATGGAAGCGCGCAACTGGATTTGGCGAAATGCTATATCGACGGCGAGGGCGTAAGGGCCAATCCGTTCTTGGCATTACGGTGCCTTGTGTCAGCCGTGGGATCGACCTTCATTTCCGAGGATGAAAGGGACGAAGCGCGAAAATTGATCGCCGCGCTTGCTCCCCGGCTTGTTTGAACGGCAGTTTCTCATCTCATCGCCGTCCCCTTCGCCTCCGGCCTCTTGCCTTTGACCGCTCAGGCCGGGTTCGCCGCCTGCATCTCGGCGATCAGCGCATTGTCGATCGCCTTCGCGCGCTTGTAGCCTGCGCGCTCGCGCAAGGGGGCGACATAGGCCTCGAACGCCGGGCGCGAGGGGATGGTGCCGAACTGCAGGCCCCAGTCGATCTGGCTGCCGACATAGACGTCGGCGGCGCTGAAGCGATCGCCGGCGACGAACGCCTTGCCCGCGACCGCGCCTTCCAGCGCGTCGAGCACGGCGGGGAGCGAACCGAAGCCCGCCATCCGCTGCTGGTCGGCGTCGGGTTCGATGCCGAAGGATTTCGCGGTGATCGCCTGCTCGACCGGTCCCGCGGCAAAGAACATCCAGCGGTAATAATCGGCGCGGTCGGCTGCCGCCGGTGCGAGGCCCGCGGCCGGAAACGCATCGGCCAGATAGGCGCAGATCGCCGCGCATTCGGTGACGATGCGGCCATCGTGGACGATCGCTGGAACCTTGCCCATCGGATTGATCGCCAGATAGGCGGCGTCCTTCATCGACGTGCCATAGCCCAATATCTGCGTTTCATAGGGTGCGCCGACCTCTTCGAGCATCCAGCGGACGATCTGCCCGCGCGACATGGGGTTGGTATAGAAAATCAGCTCGTCGGCCATCACGGCTCTCCCAAGGTTGCGATTCGGATTGGAACATAACAGGAACGATAGCCTGCTTCCAGCACCCTTGTTTTGTCATGCCAGCAGGCTAAGGCAAGGCGATGAGCGACGAACGCATCTGGACCGCCGCCGTGCTGGTGATCGGCGACGAGATTCTCTCGGGCCGCACGCAGGACAAGAATGTGTCGCAAATCGCGACCTGGCTCGATGTGCAGGGGATTCGCCTCCGCGAAGTGCGCATCGTCCCCGATGTCGAGGCGGAGATCGTCGATGCGCTGAACGCGATCCGCGCGCGCTACGACTATGTCTTCACCACCGGCGGCATCGGCCCGACCCACGACGACATCACCGTCGACGCGGTCGCCAAGGCGCTCGGCGTCGGGGTCGTGATCCATCCACAGGCGCGCGCGATCCTCGAAGGCTATTACAGCAAGCGCGGCGGCGAGCTTACCGAGGCCCGGCTGCGCATGGCACGCGTGCCTGACGGCGCCGACCTGATCCCGAACCGCATGTCGGGCGCACCCGGCATTCGCATCGGCAATCTCTTCGTCATGGCGGGCGTGCCGCACATCACCGCGGGGATGCTCGACGCGCTGACCGGCGAGCTCGAGGGCGGGGCGCCGCTGATCGCGCATACGATCGGCGCCTGGGCCCCCGAAAGCGAGATCGCCGACCTGCTCCGCCTCGGCGAAAAGGAGCATCCGGGGGTCGCGATCGGCAGCTATCCCTTCTTCCGCGATGGGAAAGTCGGCGCAAATTTCGTCATCCGTTCGACCGACGGCGCCTCGGTCGCCGCCTGCGTGGCGATGCTGACCACCGGGTTCGAGGCGATCGGCTATGCGGTGACCGACGGCGGCATCTGATCGCTCGCCGGCACCGCGCGCGGCAGACGGCGGAGCATCGCAATCGCGAGCAGGCCAAAGATCGCCGCAACGATGAAGGCCGCGCCGGGGAAATGCACCGGCGCGCCTTTCGCGGTAAACCAGGCCATCGTCCCCGTGAGCAGGATCGGCGCCGCGAGCTGGCCGAGCCCCATCGCCATCGCCGAAATCCCCTGCACCTCGCCCTGCGTTTCGGAAGTTGCGCGGCGCGACATCATCGCCATCAGCGACGGCTGCACCGGCGCCTGCAGCGCGACGGGGATCAGCAGCAGGAAGGCGCCGATCGTCGAGGTGGTGAAGGCATAGCCGACATAGACCGCCACCGCGACGAGGATGCCGAAGGTCGCGGCGTCGCGCTCGCCGAAGCGCGCGACCATCGGCCCGACGACGAGCATCTGCCCCAGCGCGATCGCGACCCCGACCGCCGCCAGGCTGGCGCCGATCATCCCCGGCGTCCAGCCGAGCTGCGCGATGCAATAGAAGCTCCACGTCATCGGATAGACGAGGCTCGCGATCTGCCACAGCACCAGCACCGCCGCGACCCCACCCATGCCCGGCAGGCCGCGCAAGGTGCGGAAGGCGCCGAGCGGGTTGGCGCGCCGCCAGTCGAAGGCGCGGCGGCGCCCGGCGTCCAGCGTCTCGGGAAAGACGATCAGGCCGTAGAGCATGTTCGCCGCGGCGAGAATCGCTGCCGCGACGAACGGCGCGCGCGGGCTGAACTCGCCGAGGAAGCCGCCGATCGCCGGGCCGACGACGAAGCCGACCCCGAAGGCCGCGCCGACGAAGCCGAAGTTGCGCGCGCGTTCCTCGGGCCTGGTGATGTCGGCGATCGCCGCCTGCGCCGCGGCATAGCTGCCGCCGAAGATGCCCGACAGCGCCCGCGCGACGAACAGCCAGGGCAGCGTGCCGACGATGGTGAGCAGCACATAGTCTGCGGTGAGTCCGCCGAGCGAGAGCAGCAGCACTCGCCGCCGCCCGAAGCGGTCGGAGAGGTTGCCGAGCAGCGGCGAGGCGAGGAAGGTCGCGACCGCCATCACCAGCCCGATCCACGCGCCGACCTCGATCGCGTGGGGCAGGTCGATCCGCCCGACCTCCATCACGAGCTGCGGCAGCACCGGCATGATGATGCCGAAGCCGATCGCGTCGATGAAGATGGTGACGACGATGAAGGCGATGGTGCGCGCCGACGTCATTTGTGCTTTTCTCCGCCTGTCATTCGCGACCGATCCTTCCCCTGAGCGTTGCCCGATAGATGAAACTCGAAATCTCCGCCTCCCTAAATTACCGCCTTTCCGAGCCGGTCGACCTGATGCTGCAGATCGAGGCCGCGAATGGCGGCGGCCAGCATGTCGAAAGTGCGTCGCTCGACCTTGGCGCGCCCGAGGTCGTCGCGCGGGTTCGCGCGGGCGACGGCATCTGCGAGCCGATCTGGGTGCGCGCTTCGGGAATGCTGCGCGCCGCCTATCGCGCGACCGTCGCGATCGACCGCCCCGCCGTCGATGTGCGCACTCTGGCCGAAGTCCCGCTCCACCGCCTGCCCGCGGCGGCGGTCCCTTATCTCAACGAATCGCGCTATTGCCCGTCGAACAAGTTCCACGCCTTCGTCGAGCGGCGTTTCGGCGAACTTGCGGGCGGCGCGAAGGTCGCCGCGATGCGTGACTGGATCGAAAGCCGCTTCACTTACGTGGCGGGAACCAGCGATGCGGAGACCGGCGCACTCGACAGCTTCGTCGAGCGGCGTGGCGTGTGCCGCGACTATGCGCATGTCATGATCGCGCTCGCGCGTTCGGCGCATATCCCCGCGCGCATGGCGAGCGTCTATGCGCCCGGCGTGCAGCCGATGGATTTTCACGCGGTCGCCGAGGTCTATCTGGGCGGCGACTGGCACATGGTCGACGCAACCGGCATGTCGTGTCCCGCCGAAACCGCGCGCATCTGCGTCGGCCGCGACGCCGCCGATATCGCCTTCCTCACCGCCTATCGCGAGATCGAATTGGTCGAGCAGCAGGTGCGGGTGGAGCGCTATCCGGACTGATAGGGGCCGGCGTGGCAAAGCCACGCCGTCAGTCCCTGCTGCGAAAGTCTGGAGCGGGCGAAGGGATTCGAACCCTCGACCCCAACCTTGGCAAGAAATTACGACAACTACGCCAGAACTTCTTTTTCTACGCCAAGGCACTAAAAAGCAAGCTTTTGTTGACTTCAACCTGCGATATTCTATCCTCGACCTACCCTGCGAAGCGGTGAATTTCTATTACGTCCTTATTACTTTTCGAATCTGCCACCCTCGCGTAATATGATGGAGGAACTTGTGGCGCTTGCAAAGCTCAATAAGCGGACGGTCGATGCGCTGGCTGCACCAGCGACAGGCCAGGCATTTCTTTGGGATACCGAGATCAAGGGTTTCGGTGTCCGTGTCGGCGCAACCGGGACGAAAACCTTCGTCATCCAGTATATGAATGAGGAAGGCCGGGTTCGGCGAGTGAAGATCGGGCGCTTCGGCGTCATGACGGTTGAACAAGCCCGCGAGCTGGCGAAGATTCAGTTGGGCAAGGTCGCCTCTGGCGAAGATCCCGCAGAGGAGTCACGCCGGGTCCGGAAAGATCTTAATGTCGCCGAGATGTGCGAATGGTATCTCGTCGAAGCGCGGGCCGGCCGCATTCTTGGACGGAAGAACCGCCCGATCAAGAACACCTCGCTCAACATGGACGAGAGCCGCATCCGGACGCACATCATCCCGCTGATGGGCAAACGCCTCGTGCGAAAGCTGACGATCGCCGACGTCGAGGCCATGCAGAATGACATCGCCACCGGTCAGACACGAAAGCCTCCTTCGGGCGGGCGCGGCGGCCGCCCGACCGGCGGCGCCGGCGTTGCCGGGAGGAGCCTCGGCACCCTTCAGGCCATTCTCGGCCATGCAAAGCATAAGGGACTGATTGCGGAACATCCCACGAAGGGCGCGAAGAAGCTCGCGACAAAGAAAAAGACCCGGCGTCTCAGCATCGCCGAGATCGAGCTGCTTGGGCGCGCAATCGGCCGGGCCGAACTGGGTTCCGAGAACCCCGTTGCGCTCGCTATCGTGAGGACGCTCCTTCTGACCGGCTATCGGCGCGAAGAGGCGCAGGCGCTGCAGCGGCAGTGGGTCAACCCCATGGGCGGTTACGTCGCGTTCCCCGACACGAAGAGCGACGCGCAATATCGGGCGATCGGTCCCGAGGCGATCAAGATCGTCGTCGCTCAAACCGAAATTGCCGGCTGCCCCTACGTCTTTCCCGCGTCGAATGGCGAAGGCCCTTTTACCGCCGTCAGCGACTGCCTCGCCCGGCTATGCCGCTCGGCCGGCATCAAGGGTGTAACGCCGCATACGCTGCGCCACACCTTCGGGAGCATGGCTGGCGAACTCGGCTTCTCCGAGCTCACGATCCGCGCGATGCTCGGCCACGCGTCGCAAAGCGTGACGCAGGACTATGTACATATCGACGAAGCCGTGAAGCTGGCGGTAAGCCGGACCTCGGACGAGATCGCGAAACATCTCGAGACTGGCGTGCGGAAGGCGGCGCAGATGAAATTCGCCGCCTGATCAGGGCGGCGTCGCGCGCTCGCCCGGCGTTACAGCCGGCAACCGGAGGAAAACGGTCTGGTGGTCATACGTCCGCGTCATGCAGAAAACGATCGCCTCTAGCAGTTCCAGACAGTTTCCTTTTGGGCAGACATGAGGATGAGCGGATCACGAATTGCGCCCCATTGCGCTCCGTTTCGCTGTCAGATGCGGGTAGGCGCACGATATTTACAAAAGCATCTTGCAATACGCACAGATTCGTGACAGAAATCCCTTGTTGCTAAACGGGGACACTGCTCCATGGATATTCGCCGCACCATTCTCGACACCGTTCCGAAGGAACTGTGGATCGACCTCGAAGACCGTCACCGCGCTGAGGCGTTCAAAGCGCACGATGTCGTGAAGACGAACATCCCGCTGAACGCCAAGCGCAGCCGCGAGGTCGAAGGTCAGATCCGCTTCCGCCTGCAGGAGCAGGGCTATGAAGAGGTCGTCCAGCTTCATGGCGGCCACCTCGTCGAAGATGGCATCATGCCCGGCACCGATTTGCGCGTATATCAGCCCTTCGCCCGCTTTCAGGGTCCGAAGGTCGGGGTCATCCTCGGTTTTGCGGCGATGCCCGAACGGCGCAAGATGCCCGCGAAGAACATGTCGCGTGCCGCCGGCGTCACGTTGAACTGGCATCTTCAGCCGAGCATGTTCGACGATCCGAAGAGCTTGCGCGCGAATGATATCTTCGTTCTCTTTCTCACCGCTCGCGACCGCAACAAAGCCGGCATGATTGAGGAAATAGCGGTCGGCGTCATCGGCGCCGACTACAAGGACTTCATCTTTTACGAGTCGCTCGAAGACTTCTTGCGCGGCTACGGCGAAGACAGCGATGCTCCGGATGGCCCCGATGGTTCCGACGATCGCGGTGCCGAGGTCAAACTCCGCAAGACTCGCAAGCTGTTCTTGCCTCCGGAGAATCGTCCGGATAGCGACGCCGAGGACGGCTCGAACGAATAAGTCGGTCGCACCGACAAACGCTGATTTTTCTCCGCTTCGCACCCCTCAAAGGGTGCGAAGCCGCAAGGACTCCGGCCATGAGAATTGGTACTCTAGGGTTCATCCCGGCACGGCTGACCGAGATTCGTCATGCGCGGCGTATCCCGTCTCGCGCTGCGTTGGCGCGGCGCCTCAATTCGAGCGCCAGCACCGTGTCGCGATGGGAAGATGAGGATTCAGACCAGACCCCAGACCCGGCCGCGCTTCTTCAGCTCGCCGGCGAGATGCAGGTCCGTCCGGAATATTTCCTGCGCGAAACGTATGAGAGCGACCGACCGACCTTCTTGCGTTCGCTGTCGAGCACCCTTGTACGCGACCTCGCGTATCAGAAGGCCCAGATGCAGTGGCTGCACGAGGCCAGCTTTATCATCAGCCATTATGTCGACCTGCCGGAAGTCGACATTCCCGACGTATTGGCGGGTGCCGACTATACCCAGCTTCGCGATGCTGACATCGAACAGATCGCCCTCGACCTTCGCAAGCACTGGAACCTCGGCGAAGGACCGAGCGGCGACATGGTCACTTTGATGGAGCGCATCGGCATCGTCGTTGCGACGATACCGATGAATACGACCAAGCTTGATGGTCTTTGCAGTTGGTCCCCTATCGACGGCCGGCCGCATGTACTTCTTGCGACCGACAAGATGTCCTTCCCTCGCAGGCAGATGGACGCAGCTCACGAGCTAGCGCACGCCATCCTCCATAGAGCGGTGCCAGAAGAGGAGTTCGAGGCTAATCTCCGCGTAATCGAGCGGCAGGCCTTTCGGCTCGGCAGCGCCTTTCTCATGCCTTCGACAAGCTATCCCCATGAGGTCCGGCGCTGCTCGCTTGCTGTGTTGGCCAGCCTCAAGGAAAGGTGGCGGGTATCGATCAAGGCGCAGATCAAGCGCCTTTCGGATCTCGACATCATTCCCGAGGACTTGTCGCGGCAGCTTTACAAACTTTACTCGGCAAAAGGCTGGTCAAAAGGCGAACCGCTCGACCAGCACTGGCCAGTCCAGCAACCACGAGCGCTGCGTGACAGCCTCAACCTGATCGTCGACAACGGCGTTCGCAGCAAGGCTGACCTGCTGGCGACCGAGTTCACAATCTCGGCGACCGATGTCGAACTGCTTTGCGGCCTGTCGCCAGGATGGTTCGATCGCGATGCGGCTGAGGTTGTTACGCTGAAGCTCGCATCGTCCGATCGTGACGCTTCCCTGCGAGGTGAAGGTCAAGTCATCGCATTTCCGGACCGCCATCACCGCTGACGTTGAGAGGCTCAAGATAGCGCGAGAATATCTCCCACGGCGATAAGGGCCCAGCTTACAAGAGACTTTCAGCCGCCTAATGCCGCGCCCTCGCAAAACCGCGATCGGTCGCGACGAACCGTTCCAGCATCGGCGGTATGAGCCGTTCGATCGACAACGGCTCCGACAGGCCATTTTCCTTCGCATGTGCCGCAGCATAGTCGGCGAGATCGCGCGCAAGCTTGCCCGTGAGTTCAACAGTAGCCTTGACCGGCTTCTCCTCAACGATCGGCCCAAGTCGCAGCCGACTCATCGCCAATCCGCCTGCGGCTCGAGAATGAGGTCGCGGGTGACGATCACACGGAGCGCGAAACCCGGTCGGATGGTGAGCGTCGGACGCACCGCCAGTTCGCGCTCGACGATGCGGCGCCCGGCCTGGCTCGTGCTGTCCTGCATCCCGTAGCGGAGCGCCCGGGCGAGTTCGTCGTCGCCGCCGACGCTGAGCTCGCTCCCGACCCCGAGCAGGGTCGAGACGAGCGCGGCGCGAACCATCCGGCCCCAATGATTGTTCACCCGATCCTCCAGCCCCGACATGCCTGCGGCGTCGGCGCCGGGCTGCCGTTCGAGGCGGATCGATCGTCCGCCGGGCAAGATGAGGCGATCCCATGCGAGGAGCACCCGGCTCTGTCCCGCCGCGATCTCGCTGTCATATTCGCCGATCAACCGCGACCCTTGCGGGATGAGCAGGATACGCCCGGTCGGACTGTCATAGATGTTCTGCGTCACCTGCGCGCTGATCTGGCCCGGCAGGTCCGAGCGTATGCCCGTGATGAGCGCTGCCGGAATGACAGTCCCGGCCTGGACGACCAGCGCGGAACTCGGGGCGATCAGGCGCTCGCCACTTTCGAGGGGCCTTTTCGAACCCGACGCCAGAAACTGACGCCGCCCCTCATTGGCCGTGCGAGGCTCCGCCGCCTGTTCGGGTGCGGCCGCCTCGGCGGGCACAATATCTGTTGCTGCGGAACTTGCGGTTCCGCCCCCCAGAAAGAGCCGGCTCGTCTGGGCGCTCTCGCGCTCCTGCAGTGCCCGCTGCCGCGCCTGTTCGGCGGCCGCCACGCGCGGATCGGGAGGATTGCCCCCTTCCGCGCCGATCGGCGGGACGGGGATGGCTTCGCCGCTGCCCTGCGCCGCAACGATCGGCCGGCCGAGGTCGCCGGGGAGCGGCGGACCGAGCTTCGGCACGGCGCCATAATCGGCGGGCGCTCCGGTGACCGCATCGGGCCTCGCATTGTTGCTCGCTTCATAGAGTTCCTGCCGCTCGGCCGGGGCCGGGGTGCGCAGCGCCCACATGAGCGATGCCGCGATCGCGATGCCGCCGGCCCCGCCGATAACCGCCAGCGTTTTCCGCGACAGACGCATGACCCGCGGCGTCTCACCCGCCAAGCGGAACGCATCGGGGCTCGCAGGGGCGATCGGCGCAACCTCGGCCTCGGCGGGCACAGCTTCTGTGCCCGGCTGTTCGGGCGCCGTCACGACCGGCCTCGCGGGCGCGGCGTTTCGCGTTCGATCCGCACGGCCTTGGCGCCGCGCCCGCTCCCCAGCCGGAGTTCGGCGCGATCGAAAAGGCTGTCGACGATCATGTAACGGCCGTCGACCCGGTAGTTGAGCAGCTCCGCCGCGCCCTTCTCGCCGATCGCGAACAGCGGGGGCATGTCTGCGGTTGCGATCGCAGCGCCGAACTCGACGAAGAGCTGGCGCCCATCGTCGAAAACGCGCACCGGCCGCCAGGGGACCTTCGCGCCGGAGATGCGATAGGCAAAGCTCAACGCCGCGAAATCGATCCCGCCTGCAACCGGAGCGAGCCGCGCCTGTTCACTCTCGGCGGCGCGAAGCGCGATCAGCTCGTCCTGCGGATAGGACCAGGAGACCGCCGCCATAGCCGCGCACGGCGAGACGCGCCGCGACCGCCTCGGGCGGGTGGAAGAGGATGAGGTCGCCGACCGCGGGCTTGGCGCCGACATCGACGCGGTAGAAGCCGATCGGGACGCTCGGGCTCGCGTTCCAGATGAGGCGCGGTTGCGGCGCGAGCGCAGTCGCGGCGACGAACAGCGCCGCGAAGAGCGTAGCGCTCGCCGCGGTCGCGCGGAGCCAGCGGCGGTTCATGGCGCGATCGCCTGGCGCTGGAGCCAGGCCCGGTGCCGCTCCGGACCATAGGGCCGGAACGGCAGGCCGGCGGCGATGTGGCTGCCGATGTGGCGCCAATGATCCGGCGCCGTCTCGCACGGATCGAGCCCGGCGGCCTCGATCGCATCGATCGCCGAGAGCACCTGCTGGACCCTCGGCCACCAGCACCTCAACATAAATAGCCGCGCTGGAAGTTGGACGAGCATGGTAAGTCCGAATAGGCGCATAAGGTCTCCGTCGATTGCGAAGACGATGCTGAGCGTTGGAGACTATGTCCGATAGATGATATCAGGACATAATGAATTCACTATCCGACAAGAATGCTCCTTCGGTCTCGATCGAGGTGGAACGAGCCACATTCCATGCACGAAGCATCGGGGAGTGGCACCGGCACCCAGTAGTCCAACTGATATACCCGAGCAGGGGGGTCATGATATTGCACACCCGTGAGGGACAATGGGTCGTTCCGCCCCAGCAGGGCGTTTGGCTGCCCGCGGACCATGAGCATCGCGTCGAGACCTCGGGCGGTTTCGAGATGTACAGCATATATTGTTTCGGCAGCATTCTACGGAGGCTGCCGAAAGAAGCCGGGCTAACTTCCGTGAGCCCCTTGATGCGCGAGATCATTTTTGCGGCCGCAGGCACGGGCGCAGGGGCGCGTCAGCGGCATCTGGCCTTCCTCTTCGCCGACGAGATGGCGTTGAAAATATCGCCTGCCCTGACGATCCCGTCGGTCACAGCGCCCCGTATCGCGCAAATCGCCGCGGCACTCGATCGCAATCCCGGCGACCGGAGGAGCCTCGAAGCCTGGTCGGAGCAACTCCATATCTCGAGCCGAAGCCTTGCGCGGCTGTTCCAACGCGATACCGGAACAGGCTTTACCGCGTTTCGGAACCAGATTCGGCTCAAGGCCGCGCTCTTGCGGCTGGCGCAGGGCGAGGCGGTCACATCGATCGCGCTCGAACTCGGTTTTGGGACGGCGAGTAACTTTATCCGCTCGTTTCGCGAACTGACCGGTGTAACGCCGGCACGCTACTTTCCCGATCGCAAGCGGAATCGAGACAATTAGTCTCCCGCTCTCACCGAGAGTGGCTTGGCGCGCAAGTTTTTGCGCAATCGGCGCGTGACATTCTGTTTTACCTAGCTGGGAGTCGGCGAAGTTGTATAGACGACTTATGAACCCTTCGCTCACTCGAAAATCCCCCGCTTCAGAATCTCGGCCCCGCGAGGCAACCCGGCCGCCCGAAGAGACGGGAGGCGAGGTGATGCCCCGGTACGTCGCCATCAAGCAAAGCATTTGCGATGCAGTGCGGGACGGCCGCCTCAACCCAGGAGACCGGGTGCCGTCGGAAGCGGAGCTGGTTCAGCAGTTCGACGTTTCGCGGATGACCGCGAACCGCGCTCTACGCGAGTTGCAGGCGGCGGGCGTCGTCGTGCGGCGCGCCGGCAGCGGATCGTTCATCGCAGAGCCAAAGCCGATCGGCCAGATGATTGAAATCCGCAACATCGCCGAGGAAATCCGGGAGCGCGGTCATGCGTACCGCGCCCGCGTGATCCAGAACCGCGAAGAGCGCGCCAATGTAGAGACGGCGCCGCTGCTCGAGGTGTCCGTGGGCACGAAATTGTTCCATTCGATCATCGTCCATCACGAAGCCGAATTTCCGATACAGATAGAAGAGAGGTTCGTTCTCGCGTCGATCGCCCCCGACTATGGCACGCTCGACTTCACGCGGATGACACCAAATGAATATCTGACGCGCATTGCACCGCTCGAACGGGTCGAGCATCGCGTTTGCTCGACGATGCCCGACGAGCGGATGCGCGGCATGCTGGGATTGTCCGACGGCGAACCGGTGCTCCAGATGACGCGCCGGACTTGGAGCCGCTCGCGCCTTGTGTCGCATGCCTGGCTGACACACCCCGGAACACGCTTCGAGCTGTCAGCCGCCTTTTCGATCGACGATTGAGGCCGGTCAGCCGGTGCGGGTGACCACGACCGGCTTGCGGCGCCGGCGCAGCCAACGGAAGTCGGCTTTGCTGAAGCTTTTGAACAGCAGGTAGAAGCCGGTTCCCGACAGCCATAGTACACCGAAGGCGACGAAGATGATCAGCGGGTGGTTGAAGCTCGACCGGTTGATATAGTCCATATTGTGGAGCATCCAGAAGAAGTCCCATGTGCGCCAGGTATCGCCGCGCATCACGAGAAAGCGGGCGGTATCGAGCGAGACATAGGCGCTGCTGTTCTCGTCGTCCGCGAAATCGACGCGCCACATCGCCCCCTCATGATCGCGCGATTCGAGGTTCGGCTTGGCGATTACGCTCACCTCTCGGATCGGCGCCTCGTTCATCATGGAGGCGACTTCGCGCGCCATGGCCTCGTCGACCCGGATGTGCTCGCCGCTTGTCGCGTCGACGAGACGGACGCCTTTTGCGGAGCGCACTTCATAGACCGGCCGGGTTCCGAGATCGCGAAGGATCACGCCCGTGACAGGTTCGCCGCGCGGCAGGGCCGCCACGTCGAAATATTCCCCCGGTGGCAGTGGATGCGCATGCGACATCCCGCCGCCGTGCCCGCCGACCTTATCCTTGTCGAGCAGCGCCATCACCGATCCGCTGAGCGCCCAGAGCAGGAACTGGAGACCCAGGATCAGCCCGACCCATTTGTGGATGCGCCGGAAGAAGAGCGGCGTCAGTCGGATGCGTTTCATGCCTGCTTCCTCTTGCGGCGTTTGAAGGACCAGATCAGCAACCACGCCCCGCTGATCGCCATCGCGAAGACGCTCCAGGTCGCGACGCGGAGCAACGGGTTGTTGACGTCGGTCCGCTCATCATAGTCCATGATGTGGAGCATCCACGCGAAGTCGAACACGCGCCACAATGCGTGCCGGCGCGAGATAAGCTCACCGGTCGTCGGCGACAGATAGAGCGTCGGGCGGTTCCAGCCCTCGAACTCGACCTGCCAATAGGGCGGCTTGCGCGACTGCATTTCCTGTGGCGCTTCGGTCAACAGCCGCACCGACACGATCTTGCCGTCGCCGGTGTAGATGCGCCGCGCCTGCTCGCGGACCTGGGACTCGGTAAGCGCAGGCAGCGGCGCACCCGAGCGGGCATCGAACAGCCGCGCCCCTTCGGGAGTTTCAGCGCGCCAGACGGGGCGATCGAAGAACCGCTGCAAGCGAACCTCGGACGCACCGGGCGCGGCCGCAACGATCCGCGACGGCGGCGCGAGGCCCGCGAGGTCGAAGGGCTGAACCATCGGCGCGCGCACGAGATGGTCGCCATGGATGGTGTCGATATGCACGACCACCATGTAGAAGCCGGTCAGCGTCCAGAGCAGCGCCTGGACGCCGACCACCAAGGCCAGCCATTTATGCGTTCGCCGGACGAGCAGCGGCCAACGGATCGCCATATCGATTACCCTCAGAACGCGGTGCGGAAGCCGACGTAGAAACGCCGTCCGAGCAGGTCATAGGTCATCGTGTCGGTGTTCGCATCGGTGAAGCTCTGGATATAGGGCGCCTTGCGATCGAAAAGATTGTCGACACCGACCTGGAACCGGGTCTTCTCGTCGATTTCGAAAGCGACCTGGAGATTGTGGTAGAAGACATTCGGCGTGCTGTAGCCGATGTCGCCGGGGGCCGCATTGAAGTCGGTCGCCTTGCCGATCCACTGGGTCGACCAGGTCGCGCTGACCCCGTCCTTTTCAGCGGTCAGCACGCCATAGCCGCGCCATTTCGGATAGCCGCCATTGCCGCCGCCGATAAAGCCGTCGAAGTCGATCGGCGCGCCGCCGGGGAAAGGCAGGACCACATATTTGTTGAGATAGGTCACGTTGACGTCGAGCGAGACGTTCACGCTGCCGATGTCATTGTTGTAAACGAGACCCAGATCGAGGCCGTTCATTTCTTCGCGGCCCGTGTTGATCGGTTGCGCGGAGAGGAAGGTAACCTCGCCGGTCAACGGGCTGCGGGTAAAATCTTCGCAGAAGGGATGCGAAAGATTCTGGCTCGCATAACAAATGCTGAGCTTTGTCGAGCCCGGAATAGCACGGATCGCATCCTTGATCTTGATGTCGAACCAGTCGGCAGTGAGCGAGAGTCCCGGAACCAGTCCCTTCGGTGAAATCACCGTCCCGACGGTCCAGGTCGTCGAGCTTTCGGGTTTCAGATTCTCGTTGCCGCCGACCGTTGTCAGGATCGTTGTACCGAGCTGAACATAATTGGCCGGCACGCCCGACGCCTGACAATTGGCGATCAGTGTCGCATTGCCGCTGGTCGAATAGCGCGAGCAGGGGTCGGTGGTCGTCAGATTGCCCTCGGAGACGCCGCCGAACAATTCGGGGACGTTCGGAATGCGAAAGCCGGTGCCGTAGGTGCCGCGCAGGCGGAAGCTGTCATTGATGACCCAGTCGACGCTCCCCTTGTAGTTCCAGTCGCTGCCGAACAGGTCGTAGTTCGAGTAGCGAACCGCGCCGTCGAGGGTAAGCGACTGGAAGAAGGGTGTGTCGGCCAGAACGGGCACCGACAGTTCGAGATAGGCTTCCTTCGCCGTGCTCGTTCCGGAGATCGGATCCTGCTGGTTGGTGTTGGCAATACCGAGCACCGTCAGCGGATCGGGATCGCGCCAACCCTTTTCCTTGCGATAGACGACACCCGCCGCGAAGGAGACGGGGCCTGCGGGCAGCTTGAAGAGATCGCCGTTGATATCGGCGGTGACCGTCGCAAGCTCGTTGCCGCCGCGGTCGCGCGACGTGAACAGGATATAGTCGAGAACCTCCGGGGTCAGGTCGCCGAACCCGAGATAGTCGGCGCAGGGGATCGTGGCACCGGCAGCAAGACTGCACTTGGTCGTATCGAGGGAATTCGCCACTCGCTCGAGATTGGCGATGTTGGTCGAACCATCGACCGCGGTGTTGCGGCCGAAGGCGCCCGCGATTTCCCATCCCCAATCGTTAGAGAGCTTGCCGCGGAGGCCAAACGTACCCTGCCAGGTATCGGTTTCCTGGAAGAATTGGCGCGGGCCGGGCTCGGCGAGGCGGCGCTGGATGAGGACGATATTCTGCCCCGTCGGATTGGTGGGATTGCTCGCCGCGATCGAGAGGTTGCGCAGCGTTCCGGGCGTCGCGATCTGATTCGACTTGCGGAAGGTGTAAAGGAATTCGCCGAACGCCTCGATATTGTCAGTGATGTCATAGTCGGCGAAAAACGCCGTGCTCACGCGCTCGACCGGGCTCACCGCGTTGAGGAACGGGTTCGAGTTGAAGTTGTGCTTGGCAGCGCTGTACGGCTCGAAGAAGTTGCCGTTACCGCCCAGCACCTGATTGAAGTTGATCTGCTGGCCGTTCGGCAGCACCGCGCGGCCGCCGATCGTCGAGGCGCTGTTCACGCAGCTCAGCATGCCGGGCGTGGTTTCGGCAAGCGAGCAAGGCGCGCGCGTTGCCATATTGACCGCGCTCGTCTTCTGATAGGTGACCGCCGCCATGAAACCGCCGCGATCGTTGCGGACGCCCCACAGGAGGTCGGCGGTGAAGTCCGAGCCATCGCCCTTTTCGGTGATGCCTTGGCGCACGCTGAGGCCGAGGCCTTCATAGTCAGTGCGGGTCACGAGGTTGACCACGCCCGCCATCGCGTCGGCGCCATAGATCGCCGAGGCGCCGTCCTTGAGCACATCGGTGCGCGCGAGCGCCGCGACCGGGATCATGTTAAGATCGGGCGAGGAGTTCGCGCCGGTGCCGCCCGCGACGAGGCGGCGGCCGTTGAGCAGAACAAGCGTGCGCTTGATGCCGAGACCGCGCAGGTTCACCTGCGCCGTGCCATATCCATTGTTCGCCCAATAGGCGGAGGTCTGGTTGCCTGCGAAGCCGGCGTTGGCGGGAAGGCGCTGCAGCACCGTCTCGATATTGACGACGCCGGTGTTCTCGATCTGCTCGGCCGACACGACGGTCGCGGGGCCGACGCCCGCGAGATCCTGGCGACGAATGCGCGAGCCGGTCACGACGATGTCCGATCCGTTCGGAGCATCCTCCGCGGCGGGTGACTGCGTCGCAGCATCGCTCTGCGCGAGCGCTGGCGTTGCAAAGGTCGCGACCGCTGCGGCGCTGGCGAGCAAAATTGTCCTGGTCATCATAGCGAAACCCCCTGATGGTTGGCTGATTCCCCTCAGAGAGCATCAAATGTATATACAGGTCAATAGGAATTTATTGAATCATATCAATTGGTTATGAAGTAAATTCCGGGCGCACGATACCTACTAGATACGCACCCCAAAGCTCTACCCCTCATCAATTTTGAAATTTTTTCCGGCCTGAGCCTTTTCGCGCAAGGAGCCGGCGGGCCCCTCCCTCGGCTTGCTTATGAAATGACATGATTAAGTGGGTCGGCACAGCTTGGGGGCGCGACCGACTTGAGCCGCTCAATGCGAAAGTATCTGTTCGAGAAAGGTCCGTGCGCGTTCGCTTTTCGGCGCGGCGAAAAAATCTGCCGGCCTTGCGTCTTCGATGATCTGGCCCTGATCCATGAAAAGCATGCGATCGGCCGCCTCGCGCGCGAATCCCATTTCGTGCGTCACGCACACCATCGTCCGTCCTTCGCCGGCAAGGGACGTCATCACATCGAGTACCTCCTTGATCATCTCGGGATCGAGCGCCGATGTCGGCTCGTCGAAGAGAAGAATCCGGGGCTCCATCGCCAGAGCGCGGGCTATCGCGGCCCGCTGTTGCTGCCCTCCCGAGAGCTGCCCCGGATATTTGCCCGCCTGGTCGCCAATCCTCACCTTGTCCAAATAGGATATGGCGCGCGCCTCCGCCTCCGGAAGAGACAAGCCGCCGAGCAGGACGGGCGCGAGGGTGCAATTCTCCAGCACCGTCTTGTGCGGGAACAGATTGAACTGCTGAAAAACCATGCCAATGGCGCGGAGCGCCGCAACGGCCTCTCGCGACGCGTCGGTTATCCTGGTTCCCTCGATCAGGACGGCACCGGAGTCGGGCACCTCGAGCCTGTTCATGCAGCGAATGAGCGTCGATTTGCCGGAGCCTGAAGGGCCGCAAATCACGATCCGCTCGCGCGGGGCGATTTCGAGGTCGATCGAGCGGAGGGCATGATAGGCGCCATAATATTTGTCGACCTGCCGCAAGCTGACGGCCGCGTGGCCCGAGGCATCGGTCATGACGCCTGCCCCCGGCCGCGTATCGCCCGTACCCGCGCGAAGGCTGCGGCGAGGTCGGCGATCAGATCCTGCGGCGCTTCGAGGCCGGCGTGAATACGGATCAGCGCCCCATCTGCCTCGCCATTGGGAAAATCGCGGATCGGAGCGGGCCACGCCGGAACCGCGAGGCTTTCGAAGCCGCCCCAACTCGAACCGAGCTGGAACAGCGAGAATTCGTTGAAAAAGGCGCTGGTTTCCGGAGGGGTAAGACCATCGAGCTGAACACCGAACAATCCGGACGCTCCGGTGAAATCCCGCTTCCAGATCGCATGGCCGGGATCGGAAGGATGGGCCGGATAGCGGACCGCGACCACTTCGGGTTGCTGGGCGAACCATTCGATCAGCGTCGCCGCGGTACGCTGGTGGCGTTCAAGGCGGGCATCGAGCGTCCTGATGCCCCGGTGGACGAGATAGCAATTGTCGGGACTCGCGCAGTTGCCCCAGCGCGCCGCCGCATCCTTGAGCTGGCGGTAGACGGCATCGCTGGCGGCGGTCATCGTGCCGAGCAGACAGTCGGAGTGCCCCGAGAGATATTTGGTTGCCGAAGCAAGCGAGATGTCGACCCCATGGGCCAACGGTTTGAAGAAAAGCGGCGTCGCCCAGGTGTTGTCGAGAGCGGTCAATATGCCCCGGCTGCGTGCAACCGCCGTGATCGCGGGGACGTCGATCATATCGAATGTCTGCGAGCCCGGGGTCTCCATGTAGATGAGCCGGGTGTTGCTGCGGCACAGCCCGGCAATCTCCGCTCCGATATCGGGCCGGAAATATTCCACCTCGACCCCGAAGCGCGCGAGAACGTCGGTCAGAAACTTGCGGGTCGGCCCATAGACGCAATCCGCAACGAGCAGATGATCGCCCCCGGCCACGAAAGCCGTGAGGGCTAGCGCGATCGCGCTGGTTCCAGACGAGGTGATGACGGTGGCGCAGCCGCCTTCGAGTTCGCTGACGGCCTCGGCGAGCGCAAAGGTCGTTCGCGTTCCGTACAGGCCATAGATGACCTCATCGTAGAGACCCTGGTGCCGGTCCATATAGGCCTCGACGCTGCCGTAGATAATGGTGGAGGCTCGATCGACGGGCGGATTGATGAGGCCCCGCTGATCGCGCGGGCGGGGACCGCCGTGAACGGCACGCGTCGGGTCCTGCCAGGCGTGCCCTTTCGGGCTTGCCGGCTCCCCGGGCCATTTTCTGTCGTGATTATCCTGCATAGTTTAGTTTCCGTTCGATCTTCATGCTGAGCCGGGACAGGGAGAAACAGAGGAGGAAAAAGATTGTCCCGGTAAAAAGATAGGCTTCGGCGAAATAGGGTCGCCATTGCGCCTCGACGTAGGAGAGGCGGGTCGTCTGCAACAAATCGAAGACGCCGACGATGAGGACGAGCGTCGTGTTCTTGACCTCGCTGATCGAAGTGTTGACCAGCCCCGGCACGCTGACTTTCAGCGCCTGCGGCAACAGGATATGGCGCCGCGCCTGCCATTTGGTGAGGCCAAGAGCATGCGCGGCCTCGGCTTGCCCGACGGGAACCGCCAGCAGGCCGCCCCGGATGACCTCGGCCATATAGGCGGCAGTGAAGAATATGAGCGCGAGCTGGACGCGCGGCAGGCTGTCGATCGAGAGATAGGAGGGCACGAACAGCGGGAACAGGACCGCAGCGAGGAAGAGCACTCCGATCAGCGGCGTTCCGCGAACCAGCTCGATGAAGGCGACGCTCGGCCAGCGAATGCCGCGCCGCGCCGACCTGCGGCCGAACGCGAGGAGTATAGCCAATGGAAAAGCGCCGACCACCGCAAGGCTCGCGAGCAGCAATGTGACCGGCAGGCCGCTCCACTTCTCCATCGGGACATAGGAAAGGCCCGCGAATCCTCCTCGTAGCAGAAGTACCGCCACGGCGATTGCGCCGAGCCAGACAAGCCCGAGGCGGCTGCGCCAGAATCGCGGGACGAAGGAGAAGGCAAGGCATGAAAGCAGCGCGGCCGCCGCTGCTGCGGACCGCCACTGCTCGGCTTCGGGATAGGTGCCAAACAATATCAGCCGCGCATTTTCGCGGAGGAATGGCCAGCAAGCACCGCTGGCCAAACGGCAATCGGCCGCGCCCCCGGCGAAGGTCGCGTCGAACAGCAGCCACGAGAGCCCCTTGCCGGCGAAAGCCGCGGTCATGGCGAGGATCGCGATGGTGAGTATCGACTGGCGTCCTCCTCTGAACAGATTGCGCCGTATCCACGACGGCCAGGCGGTCGCCGAGCGCAGCGGAAAGGGTTCGAGGGGCGCCGACTGGATGCTCCGGCCGGGCTGCCCGGCGACGCTCCAGCCCAACTGGCGGGCATAGAGGCCGGTGACGAACGACAAGGATAGCGAAAGCAGCAGGAAGGTCGCGACGATCAGGCCGACGCCCTCGATCGCCTGCCCTGTCTGACTGATGACGGTATCGACCACCGAGACAAATTCGGGATATCCGATCGCGACCCCCAGGGAGCTGTTCTTGATCGTGTTGAGATGCCAGCTCGTCATCGGCGGTATGGCGATGCGCAGCGCTTGCGGCATCACGATCCGTCCCATTGTTTGCGCGGGCGACAGGCCGAGCGCTTTGGCGGCCTCGCTCTGCCCTGCGGGAACGGCGAGGATCGCGCCGCGGAATATCTCGGCCAGATAGGCCGAGGCATAGACCGAAAGGCTGGCGACCAGCGTCAGAAACTCCGTGGAGAGCGACAATCCGCCGACGGTTCCGAAGCGCCCCGCCCGCGGCAGATCGATCCCGCCCCACAGCAAGAGCGGCACCAGGGAGATGCCGGCGAAGGCCAGCGCAGTGCGCGTGCGAACGGCTCCTCGCCGCACGGCACCCAGCAGGATCGCACAGGCGACGATCGCGATGAGAAAGACCGGCCGTCCCGGATCGGCCAAGGAGAGCGCGGGGAGGTGCAATCCCCGATTATCGAGGTCGAACGGTCCGACGGCGCCCGGGCCGGGTCCGGGCAGACCGAACAGCAGCGCGGCGTACCAGACGAACATCTGGAGCAGCAGCGGAATATTGCGAACCAGCTCGATATAAAGGCCGGAGAGCCTCGCAAGCAGCCAGTTGGACGACAGGCGCGCCATGCAGACCGCGAGGCCGAGCAAGGTCGAGAAGATGATGCCGAGCGCCGATATCAGGAGCGTGTTGAGAAGACCCACCGCCAGCGCCGCGGCATAGGAATCGCCCGGCGCGTAAGCAATCAGCGTTTCGCCAATCGCGAAACCCGCCCGGTCGAACAGGAAACCGAACCCCGTCCGGATGTTTCGGTCCGCGAGATTGTCCGCCAATGTCGCAAACAGGCCGTAGGCGACCACAAGCCCGCCCGCGATCAGCAGCCAGGGTAACGCAGCGATGGCAAGCCGCCTGTGTTTATGAGTCATCGCATCGGCAACGGGTAGATCAGCCCGCCGTCCCGATAGAGCTTATTCTGTCCGCGTTCGACGCCGAGCGGCGTAATGTGCCGGTCGAAGATTTCGCCATAATTGCCGGTCGCCTCGATTGCCCGGTACGCCCAGTCATCGTCAAGGCCGAGCGACTTGCCGAATCCGGGCAAGCCGCCGAGCATCTTGCGCACTTCAGGGTCGCGCGAGGCCATCCGCATGCGCGCGGCATTCGCGCGGGTGACCCCCATTTCCTCGGCAGCGAAGAGCGCGTTCAGCACCCATTTGTTGATCTCGTACCATTGCTCGTCGTCGCTGCGCACGACTGGGCCGACCGGTTCTTTGGTGAGCCGCTCGGGCAGCACCACATAATCGTCGGGATGCGCGGTGTCGGCCAGGCGGATCACCGTCAGCGTGAAGGCATCGGTGGTCATTGCGTCGCACCGCCCGGCAAAGAAGGCGAGCTTGGCTTCCTCGGGATTCTCGAACACGACGGACTGGAAACGCAGCCCCTTGCGCTCGAAATATTCGGCGGTGTTGAGTTCGGAGGTCGTCCCCTTGGTGATGCAGATCGATGCGCCATCGAGATCCGTCGGAAGCCGCACACCCGATCGCCGGGGCACCAGGAAGCTCTGCCCGTCATAATACATGGTGCCGACGAAATTCACCCCGAGGTCGGTGTCGCGCGTCAGCGTCCATGTCGTCGTCCGCGACAGGACGTCGGCCTCGCCCGTCTGCACGATCGTGAAGCGCTTGTTCGAGGCGACCGGCATGAACCGGACCTTGCGGGCATCGCCGAGGACCGCAGCGGCGAGCGCCCGGCAGTAATCGACGAAGAAGCCCTGCCAGCGTCCGCGTTTGTCGAGATAGGACATGCCGAGCTGCCCCGTATGAATTGCGCAATTGAGCGTTCCGCGCGCGCGAATCCGCGCAAGCGTCGATCCCTTCGCCGCGGCGATTTCATGCCCACCGGTGCCGGCGGGCTCGCGGCCGCAGCCGCCGAGTAACAGGGCGCCTGCGGCGAGCAGCGCCGGTAACCAGCGGCGCGATGCGTGCGACCTATTCATAAACGAGGCTTTCAATGCTAGCGCCATAAGAAATAGCTATAGGGAGCGATGTCCGATGAACCTGCGTCACCTCGAAGCCTTCAGGGCCGTGATGCTCTCGGGATCGGTCACCCAGGCCGCGCAGTCGCTCAACCTGTCGCAACCCGCGGTGAGCAAGATGCTTGCCGAGCTCGAGCATCAGCTGGGCTTTCAGCTCTTCCTGCGTTCGCGCGGCAGCGCGCTCACCGTGACGCCCGAAGCCGACGCCTTTTTCTACGAAGTCGAGCGGAGCTTCTCGGGCATTGCGGCCCTGAAGCGGGTAGCGGAAGACATCCGCAACATGGCGACCGGCACGCTCCGGATCGCCGCCCTTCCGGCGCTCGCGGTCAGTTTCCTGCCGCGTGTGATCGCGGCCTTTCGCGAGACACATCCCGGCGTCACCGTTCAGCTCCAGACCCGCAGTTCCTCGACGGTGCGGCAATGGATGGCGAACCAGCAGTTCGACATCGGGCTCGCGACGCCGGCGCGCGAATTGCCCGGCATAAGGATGGAGCGCTTCCTGCGCTGCCCCGGCGCCTGCGTTCTCCCTGCCGGCCACCGCTTGGCCGTCAAGGACGTCATCCGGCCGGCCGATCTCGAGGGCGAGCCCTTCATTTCGCTCGCGCTCGAGGACGGCGTGCGTCACCGCATCGACCGCATTTTCGAGGACGCGGGCGTCCACCGCGAGATGGTCATCGAAACCCAATATGCGATGACCATCTGCGCGCTTGTCATGCAGGGGGTCGGATGTTCGATTCTCAACCCCGTGACCGCAGCGGATTATGCCGAGCGGGGCCTTACGGTCCGTGATTTCGCGCCGGAGGTCCATTTCGAATATATGCTCTTCACGCCGAAGTTGAGGCCGATGTCCCAAGTCGCTGCGGCCTTTATCGCGGTGCTCGAATCCCACCGCGACGCGATGTTCGGCTCCGACGCCAGCTGAAGACACAAGACGCCGCACGGCCCTCACGGCCACCGATCAGAAGGAGGCGGTCGCGCGGACGTACCAGAAGCCCCCGTTGAACCCCGTCGGCGCGAAGCGGAGATATCGGATCCCGTTGTTGATCTGGGATTGCCGCGCCTCGACGTCGGGGTAATTGTCGAAGATATTCTCGCCGCCGACCGCGAGCTTGAGCATGTCGCTAACCTTGTAGGACAGCTCGAGATCGACCAGCAGTTCGGCGCCGCCCGTCTGGTCGGCAGCCGGTGCGGCGCCATAGTCGGTCCATTTGCCATAATAGTTCGCGCGCGCGACGAAGCCGAAGCGCTCGCCCGCATAAGTGAAGGACGCATTGCCCTTCCACTTCGGAACGAAGCCCTCGAGTTCGAGCAGCCGCTCGCGGTCCGCAGTGATCACCGGCGAGGCCTTGATGACATCGGTTTTGGTATAGTTGCCGTTGAGGCCGAGCGTGGCCTTGCCGTCGCCGAGGTCGAAGCCCACGGTGAGCACCGCATCGACGCCCTGGGTGCGGCTGTCGAAGGAATTGGTGAAGAAGCTCACCTGCTGGAAGGAATCCCCACCGGGAATGCCAAGCGCCGCGAGCTGCGCACGCTGCGCCGGGGTGAGATTGAAATTGCCCGATACGGCGATCCGGTCTTCGACCTTGATGTTGAAATAGTCGAGCGTGAAGGTGATGCGATTGGAGGGCTTCACCACGATGCCGCCGGCGACGTTGAACGAATTCTCGGGCCGAAGCGGCGTCGCGCCGAAGAATTGCGCCACCGGATTGTTGGGCGCGATAATGCCTGCGGTCAGCGGCGCCCCGGTTATCGAGTCGATGTTGGTCTGGACCTGCGAGGCGTTCGACTGGCCCGGCGTCGGCGCCCGAAAGCCGGTGTTGACCGATCCGCGCACCGCGAAGACGTCCGAGAAATCATATCGCCCGTTGATCTTCCAGGTGAATTTCGAGCCGAAGTCCGAGTAATTCTCGTAGCGGCCGGCAAGGCCGAACTGGAGCGCGTCGGTGAGATTGCCTTCGAGCGACGTATAGGCGGCCCAGTTGCTGCGCGCGAACTCGCCCGCCTGGATGGGACTGAAGCCCGGGAAGCCGTTCGAGCCGACCGGCAGTCCGACGCGGTTTCCGGTATCGGGATCGATGACCGACGCGAAAGGACCAACCTGCCATGATGCGATGTCGCCGGCCGTGATCTCATATGTCTCGCGCCGATACTCGAGACCGCCTGCAAGCGTCAGCGGATCGGAGGTGCCGATCGCGATGGGGTAAGTGAGATCGAGATTGAAAGCGAGTTCGCGCTGCTCGAGCTGCCCCGGCTTGAAGGAGGTCGGCGACGCGAGGCCAAGCGACGGATTGACCGTATTTTCGATCCGGTAGGAAGCATGGTTCTGACCATAGGAAGCGCTGAGGTCATAGGTCAGGCCCGAGGAGAATTCGCCCTTGAGGCCGGCCGCCAGCGCCGCATCGGTCACCGTGGCACCGAAATCCGGGGTGAAACCGCCGGGAAAGAGCTGGCGGAAGCTGAACCGCTGTCCTCCGGGCGTATTGGTGAGCGGAATCGAGGTGGAAATGAAGCTGGCATCGGGGTTGCGGTAAAAGAAGGCCGTCGTGCCGCGGCTCCAGCTATAGTTGCCGAAGGTGTAGAATTCCATCTCGTCCGACAGTTCGATGCCGGCATTGACGAAGATGCGCGCCGCCTCGGATTCGGGATTTCCCCAGCGCTGCGCCGGGACCGGGACATCCTGAACGCCGGCATCGATGAGCGCCTGCGCGTCGGGACGCTGAATGCCGCGCGACGTCGTGCTGGCGTTCACATATTCGCCGCTGATGTTGACGAAACCGGCGTCGGTGAAGGGAAGCCCGACATTGCCCTGGACGAGGAAATCCTCGCCGTCGCCCTTATAGAATTGGCCATAGCGGGCGATCAGCAATCCGCCTTCGCGGTCGCGGCGCAGACCGAAATTGAGGACGCCGGCGATCGCATCCGATCCATAGAGCGCCGACGCGCCGTCACGCAGAACCTCGAGCTGGCCGATCGCGATCGACGGGATCGCCGAAAGATCGGGTCCCTGCGATCCCCGGATATAGGGAACATTGGTGAACTGGACCGTCGCGCCGCGATGGCGCCGCTTGCCATTCACGAGCACCAGCGTCTGGTCCGGCGGCAGGCCGCGCAGCGAGAAAGGCCGGGTAAAAACGGCGCCGTCGTTGCTGACGAGGCGCTGGACATTGAGCGACGGGACCTCGGTGCGCAGGAGATCATTCATGTCGGCCGTGCCCTTTTCGAGCAGTTCGGCACCGGTGATGATGTCGATCGGCTGAGCGGAATCGGCCGCCTTGAGATCGTTCCGCCGCGTACCCGTCACGACGATTTCGCCCTGCGACGCGCCTGGCCCCGGCGCCTCTTTGGCGTTATCCTGCGCGAAGGCGGCGGCGGCCGACATGCCTGCCAGGACGGCGATAATCGAGCCACTCGTGCGAAGCAATTTTCTCATGGTCCCCTCCCATTTGCGAAAGCTCTCGGCTTCGCCACCGAGCTATCTTCGCGGCCTTGGCATGACCAGAAATAATCACCACTCATCGCTATAAACGAGATGGTTATTCCATATGGTTATATCTCTCGCTGCGGCATCGAGCAGCGCCCGACCGCGCGGCATGCCGGGCGCGGCGATGCCGGACACTTCGCGCAGCTTGTCCTCGACCGCCCGGGCGACATGCCGCGTCGGCACATGCTCCTTATTTTTTGTCCATATCGTGCCCGGCATGAGGATCGGGTTCGGGTTCGACAGGTTTCGGCGCTTCCGGCGCGGCCTTTGCCCGCGGCGGCACAGCGGCCTTCGCGGCGGGTTCTTGCTTGGGGCGGGATTTCTCCGGAGGCATCGCTTCTTCGGTCGGCGCCGCCGGGGCAGACGCGGCGGGCGGCTCGTCCGCTACGGGCATGGTCTCGACCATTGCGGGCGGCTCACCGGCAGTGACCTCACTCTGTTCCGGTGTGACGTCGCTCTGCTGCGCGGGCTCAGTGCCGCATCCTGCCAGAGCAAATATCAGCGCGGCGGCGCTCGCTAGGGGAATGAATCTCGTCATATCTGTCTCCTCTTCGTGTCGGCAGGTCATGCGCGGAATTCAGAAACCTTGCCGTCGCTGCCGAATGCCATCACTTCGAATGCGTCCGCGCTTCCGTCCGGCATTTCCATTCCCGGAGAACCGCGCGGCATGCCGGGCACGGCGATTCCGCGAATGTCGCGTGGCTTGTCGTGGAGGAGTCTCGCAACATGCCGCATCGGCACATGACCCTCGATCGCATAGCCGCCGATCACGGCCGTGTGGCACGACGCCAGCTGGCCAGGCACACCATATCGCGTCTTTACGGCGGCCATGTCAGCGCGGTTCTCGACAGTCACATCATAACCGGCCTTGCGTGCGATATCCGCCCAAGCTTCGCAGCAGCCGCATTCGGGATCGCGATAAACGAGCATTCGCTTGGGGCTGGACGTCTCGGCGCCCGGCGCGGGCGCCGCGCCATTCTTATCGCTGGTCGCCGCCGGGCCCGAGGCAGAATTGCATGCCGCAAGCGCCATCCCCGATCCGACCGCAATCAGGCCGAAAAGATGACGGCGCGTCATCAGATTTTTCATGTCATTTCCTCGCGAGAATGGATTTCATCTGTTCGATTTCGGCCGCCTGCCCCGCGATGATGCCGCGGCAGAGTTCGCGTATCTCGGCATCTTTGAGAGAAGCCTGTTCACACATGAGGATCGCGCCCGAGTGATGCGGGATCATCGAACGCAAGAAGGCCGTGTCGCCGATCGTCGTCTGTGTCCGGATGAGCCCGAAGCTCCCGAAGAAGGCAACTGCCGATCCCAGCAGCAGGAACGTATTGAGACGTTTCGACGGGAACATGCCCGGCATTGCGACGATCATCAGCACGACCATCGGCGAGACCATCATCAGCGTCATGTAGAGCATGTTGAGATTATTGTAGAAGCTCGAGAGGCGGTCGATCATGACGAACATCACCAGATACATGATGACGCCGCTGACGATCGTCTGCAGCGCGAGGCTGCGATAGGCTGGTTTCACGGCATTTCTCCTCGACGTGTCGCCACCCCGCGAAACTTCTAGAACCAGGCCCGCACCCCCATCACGAAGCTGACGCCGCTCGCATCCTCGCCCGCGGCGCGGGCAAAACGCGCGGTATCGCCGACCTTGCGCGCCCATTCGACGCCGACATAAGGCGCGAATTCCTTCACGACCTCGTAACGCAGGCGAAGCCCGAGCTCGAAATCCGAAAGCCCCGAACCAACGCCGGTCTCGGGGACATCCTGGAGCGCAAAATTGACCTCCGCCATCGGCTGGAGGATCAGTTTCTGGGTGATGCGCTGGTCGTAATAGCCTTCGAGCCGGGCGAGCAGATCACCCTTGTTCGAAAGAAACAGCGCGCCCTCGACTTCGAACCAATAGGGGGCGAGCCCCTCGAAGCCGATCGTCGCATAGGTGCGGTCGGGGCCGGGCCCAAGATCCTGCCTGATACCCGCCTGCGCGTTGAAATAGGGTCCGATCGCCCGGCTGTAGAGCGCCTGTACCTCGGCGCTCTCGATGCCTTCGCCGAACACGCCCTCGCCTTCGCTCTTGATCGTCAGCCGGTTAATGTCGCCGCCGTACCAAGCCTCACCGTCCCAGCGGAACCCGTCGCGGCCCTTGCGCGCCTGATATTCGGCAAGGTTGAAGCTGATGAAAGCGATGGTCTGCGCACCATTCTCTTTCATCATGTCGTGGCGCGAATGCTCCATTTCGGCTTGGGGATAAATGCGATCGGCATACCAGTCGCCGGGAGGCGCAGGCGCGGTAGCATCGCCCGGCGGCAAATCGGTGCCGCTAGCGCTGCTCGTGGTCGCCATGCCTTCCATTCCCGCCATCGCGTCCGCAGATCCGCCCTTCGGGGTGCAATGGCCCATTTTGGCATGTTCGGGCGGGCAATCGGGATCGGACGGCTGCGGTGCGCCATGATCCATCGCACCCATGTCCGAAGCGCCCTTGCCTGGAGCTTCCGCCTCAGGCGTACAATGACCCATCGCCGCATGTTCGGGCGGGCAGCTTGAAGCCTCGGGTTCCATGTCCATGCCCTGCATGTTCCCATGGTCCATCTGCTCCATCGACCCTTCGGCGGGCGCTTCGGGCGCGGACTGCGCTACGGGTGCTGGCGTTGGCGAGGGAGCGGGTGTCGGCGCGGGCGCCGCACCATGCATCGAATGATCCATCGACTGCGCCGCGGCGGGCACAGCAAAGGCCAGCGGGGCGATACCCGCGAGGAGAAGCGCGACCCGGGTCATTCGCCGTCTCCCTTCGGACGGACGCTGACGACGCGCATCATCCCCGCGTGCATGTGATAGAGAAGGTGGCAATGGAACGCCCAGTCGCCGAGCGCGTCGGCGGTGAAATCGAAGCTCGCGATGCCGCCCGGCTGGACAAGCACCGTATGCTTGCGCGGCGACCGGTCGCCCTTGCCCGTCACCAGTTCGAAAAAATGGCCGTGGAGGTGGATGGGGTGGCTCATCATCGAATCGTTGATGAGGTTGATCCGCACGCGCTCTCCCTCGATGAAGGGGATGGGCTCGTGATAGTCGGACATCTTGATGCCGTCGAACGACCACATGAAGCGTTCCATATTGCCGGTCAGATGGATGTCGAGCGAGCGCGAGGCGGCGCGGGTATCGGGGTTGCGCTCGAGCGCGACAAGGTCATGGTAGGTCAGCACCTTGTGCCCGACATTCTCCAGTCCCTGCCCCGGCTCGCCCATGCGATCCATCGGCATCGGCGAGATCGTCTGAACGCTGGGATCGCGCTTGACCTGCGGCGCGACACTGAAGTCGCGCATGCTGTGCTGCATGCCTCCGCCAGATCCATGATCCATGCCCGCCATCGCGCCGCTTTCCCCCGCTGGCGTACAATGGCCCATCTTGGCATGTTCGGGAGGACAAGAAGGGTCGCTCGCCGGCATGGGCATGGCGCCCATATCGCCGCCCGAATGGTCCATACCCGCCATCGCGCCGCCCGACATGTCGCCCATGCCCATGTCCTTCATGGTCGCGAGCGGCCGTTCGCGGAGCGGCGGCACCTCGGCGACCATGCCAGCGCGCGGTGCGAGCGTCGCGCGTCCCATGCCCGAGCGGTCATTGGCCTCGGCAACGAGCGTATAAGCACGGTCCTCGACCGGGGTCACGATGACGTCATAGGTTTCGGCGACCGCGATCTGGAACTCGTCGATTTCGGTCGGCACGACATTGAGCCCATCAGCCTGGACGACGGTCATCCTGAGGCCCGGGATACGGACGTTGAAGATCGTCATCGCCGACGCATTGACGATGCGCAGGCGTACCCGCTCGCCGGGGCTGAAGAGCGCGGTCCAGTTGTCGCGCGGACCATGGCCGTTGACGAGGAAGGTGTAGGTCGAACCATTGACGTCGGCGACGTCGGTCGGGTCCATCCGCATCTTGCCCCAATCGATCCGCTCCTTGAGCGGTTGATCCTTGCCGGCAAGCAGGCCCGCCAGCGTCTGGCGCTGCATGTTGAAATGGCCGGGATTGACCTTGAGCTTGCGGAAGATCGCCTCGGGCGACAATTGACTGTGGTCGGACAGGACGACGACATGCTCGCGGTCGTAGCCGATCGGGTCGGCGCCCGCGGGATCGATGACGATCGGGCCATAATGGCCGAGCTGTTCCTGAAGCCCCGAATGGCTGTGATACCAATAGGTCCCCGATTGAACGACCGGGAATTCATAGACAAACTTCGAGCGCGGCTTGATCCCGGGGAAGCTGACGCCGGGCACGCCGTCCATCTGGAACGGCAGGATCAGGCCGTGCCAGTGAATCGAGCTGTCCTCGTCGAGATCGTTGACGACGGTGAGGCGCGCGTTTTGTCCCTCCTTCAGCCGGACGAGCGGCGCGGGCACGGTGCCGTTGATCCCGATCGCGCGACTGACCTTGCCGTCGATGCGCATCGTCTGGCGCGCGATGCGCAGCGTTATGTCATTGCCGGATACGGTCGGAAGCGGCGCGGTGATGCCGGACGACACCGGCTGGGCCCAGGCCGGGAACCATGCGGCCATCGCCGCAGCAGCCCCTCCACCCAAAGCTCCACTGACGAACCGACGCCTTTCCATCTGCATATTCTTTCCGACCGTTACTGACTGTTCCTAAAGCTATACGCAGGCGGCACGCCTGCCCCTCAATAAAAATGCCGGACGATGAGGAGATGCCGCCTGAACGAGCGGTCGAACCCTCAACCCTCGGCGCTCGCAGATGTTCCCGCGAGCAATTCCCGGAGCCTGGTCCGCGCTCGATAGAGGCGCGTTTCGACTGTTTTCTCGCTGACCCGCAAAATGACCGCTGTTTCGGCCTGGCTGACCTCGTCGACACCGCGGAGGAGCAACACTTCGCGCAAATTCTGCGGCAGCTGATCGATCGCCCCGCGAACCCTGGCGAGCTCTCGCCTGTCGGTCGCCGCGGAATCGGGCCCAGGACCATCGCTTGCTACGTGATGCGCATTTTCGAGCGGGAGCGCGCGGGAGAAAAAGGCGCGCACCTTTCGCCGTCGTGCCCAGTCGCGACATTTGTTGAGCGCGATACGGGCGATCCATGTGCGGAAGGGGCGTTCGCCATCATAGCGATCGAGCGCCGAAAAGCCGGAGACGAACGTCTCCTGCGTCAAATCCATCGCCTCGTCGGCATCGCCGATCTGCTTTACGATGAGCCGGTAGACGCCCGTTTTGTAACGGCGCAGCAACTCGCGATAGGCGTCTTCGCGGTGCGCGCGCGCAAAGGCCGCCAGATCCTGGTCGCTACATTGCGATAGGTCGGCGCTCACCGCGCATCGGCGGTCAGCGCCTTGACCACGCTTTTGTCGAACATTTCCGCTTGATCGGGGTTGAGAACCCCGCGCATCGCGAAGAGATGCTGGAGCGTTTCCTTCTGCAATGTCCCCATCACCTCATGCGTCTCGTCGATCGCCTCGGTGACGCGCGGTCCATAGCCATGCTCGGCTTCGATCGCCTGCGCGAGCCGGACATTGGCGGCGCGCATCTCGAGTTCGAGCGCCTGGCGGCGACCGGCGAAGTCGGCTTCGATCCGCTCGAGTTTCTTTTCCTGCTCCGGGGTCAGGTCGAGTTGGCCGTGGAGAAGCGCATGAAGTTCGGTTTCGCTGGCTTTGGGCGCATCGGCTACCAGACGGCCGATGAACACGCCGGCAATCGCCGCGGCGAAGGCAATGAGCCCCAAGAGAAGAAGACGGCGCGACGGCATCGCTACTGTACATCCAGCAAGGTGGAAGGCACCAATGCGCTAGGCGGGCCGAATGGGGTCAGGGGGCTTGCCGCGACCGCCGGCTGGGAAATCGCACTCCCCGCAAAGACACCGCCGCCGAGCGAGACAAAGGCCGCGAGCGCCATCAGGCGGCGCATCGCTACCGCTTCGCGCCGGCGGATCGCCAATGCGCCCATGATGCGATCATCGAGCGCATCGAGCGCTGCGGGCAGATCGATCCTGTTCAAAATGCGAAGCTCCTTATCCATCGATCGTCTCTTCAAACCTTTCCATCATTGTACATACGCGCCGAAGCGCCTCACCCCTCACACCAGAATATTATTCCGGAATATTTGAGGGCCATGCCGATATCCTGCGTATTAGCAGGACAGACACGCATTTGGAGGTGTTCATGTTCAAGTCTCTTCTCCCCTCTGCAGCGGCGGCTTTCGCTCTGCTTCTCATGCCGGCCACGGCAAGCGCGCACACCAAGCTCGTCAGCTCGACGCCCGCCGCCAATTCGACCGTTTCGAAGGTCACGTCGGTCAATCTTCAGTTCAACGAAAAGATCGTCGCCTCGACCCTCAAGACCGAGCTGGTCATGACCGGCATGCCCGGCATGGCCAATCATGCCCCGATGAAGGTGCCTTACTCGTCGATGATGGGCAAAGAGGGCAAGTCGGCGATGCTGATGCTCAAGCGGCCGCTGACAGCCGGAACCTACAAGGTCACATGGTCGGCGGCGGGCGCTGATACCCACCGCATGGGCAGCGAATTCAGCTTCACCGTAAAGTAAAAGACGGTGGGGGACCCCGTTCTGATCGGCATCAGGTTCGCACTTTATGCGGACCTGATGCTCATCGCCGGCCTTGCTGCGTTCCCGCTTTTTGCGCTGACACGGAGCGAACGCCTTGCGCCGCAGTCGATGATGGCCTCGATCTGGCGCGCAGAGCGATGGCTCTGCGCCGCCGGACTGCTTCTCTCCATCTTGGGGATGGGCGTGCTCGCGGCTTCGATGCAGGGTGTGGGGCTCCTCTCCCTGGAACTCCAGCCTTTTTGGGACCTTGTTCGCGAGACCGAGGTCGGCACAGCCTGGGTCTACCGGAGCGCAGCGCTGCTGCTCGCGCTGGGAGTCGCGATCTGGATGGTCCGCTGGCCGACAACTTCGGCCGCCGTACTCGCGGCCGCGGGCTCGGTGGCCGTCGCGAGTCTGGTCTGGTCCGGCCACGCCGGCGCGACCGAAGGCGCCGCAGGCACCGTGCACCGGATCAGCGACATCTTGCACCTGATTGCAGCGGCGGTCTGGATCGGCGCGATCGGCGCCTTCCTGATCCTGATCTCACCACGTCGTGTCCGCGAATGGCCGGGCGGACTCCAAATTGCGGCGCGGAGCCTCGATCAATTCTCGCGCGTCGGTACGATCTGCGTCCTCGTCATCGCCGCCACCGGCCTCGTCAACAGCCAGATGATCGTCGGCGCCGAGAATCTCGGCCGTTCCCTCGGCTCGCCCTATGGACAATTGCTTCTCGCCAAGCTTGCGCTGTTCGGACTGATGCTGGCGCTCGCGGCGGCGAACCGCTGGCGGCTGACCCCGGCGCTCGCGGCCGCCGTCCCGGGGACCGATACCGACAATGTCGACGCCGACCCCGACCTCGCGATTGCAGCCATGCGCAGAAGCCTCATCATCGAAGCGTCGGCCGCGCTCGCCATACTCGCGCTGGTTGCCTGGTTCGGTACGCTCGAACCCTTCGTCACCGCCGATCCGGTTTGACCCCAAGCACCGCCTCTTGGTCGGGTTCGATCATGCTCGGGACCGGCTGGGCGCTCATTGACGCGCGCATCGGGAGCAGCCGTCCCCATAACCATGTGGCGCACCAGATCAGCCTCGCCATCGAACGCGACCTCGAAATTTCCGGTGATGCCGACCTGATAGTTCCCGCCGGACACGCCATTGCGATAGCGTCGCATGTCCGGCACCGCCTCGGGCCGCCGGGCGCCCTCGTGCGGTCATTTTATCTCGACCCGCTTTTTCGTGCCGGCACCCGGCTGTCCGCCGGATCGGCGCCTGTCCTGTTGACGCCGATAGAGACAGCCGGACTAGGTGACATCGCAAGCGGCGCGGACGCGAAGCGCTGGGCGTCCGACTATCTCGACCGCTCGCAGGCGCGTCCGGTGGATGCCCGCCTGTCCGAAGTGCTCGCGGCCCCTGACGATTTGTCGACCGCGCGCGCCTTGGCCGACGTCGCCTGCCTTTCGCCCTCGCGCCTCCGCGAAATCGTCAGCCGCGACTTCGGCGTGCCTCCGGCCAAATTGCTGCAATGGCTCCAGCTTCAACGCGCCGTGCGGACGCTGGTCGGCGGCGGAGGTCTTGCCGACGCCGCGGCGGCGGGAGGCTTCGCCGATCAGTCGCACTTCACGCGCCGCTGCGCTCAATGGCTAGGCGTGACGCCTTCGGCCGGCCTTAGTGCCTTCGCGTTCGAAATCGTGCCCTGAGCCGGATGCGCCTCGCACCGCGTCGCCCCGGCGAAACATTCAAGACTGCCGCGCCTGTTTGCCCTTAAGCGTCTCGTCGAGACCGGCGATTGCGGCCGCAATCCGGCGGCAAGCCAAAGCGTCGAAAGGAGACGGCCATGCCCGACCCGAAACCCGTAGCAAGATCCTACACGCCAGCGGCAGGATATCACTTCCTGACGCCCTTTTATGATTTCGGCGTCGCGGTGACAACGCGCGAGCGCGTGTGGCGCGACCGTCTCGTTCGCCATATGGCGCTCGGCGAGGGTGACGTCATTCTCGATATCGGCTCGGGTACGGGAAATCTTGCGCTGGCGATCGCTCGCCATAGCCGGGACGTCCGCTATCTTGGTTTCGACCCCGACGAGGCAGCGACGCGAATTGCCCGAACGAAGACCGCGCAGATTGTTCCACCGCCGGAGTTTCGAGTTGGCTTTTTCGCGGCTTCGGCGATCGATGACTGGCCCCCGCCTGCCAAGATTGCGATCTGCCTCGTCCTTCATCAGGTCGGGCTTGAGGAAAAGGCACGTCTGCTACGCGAGGCCCGGCAGGTGCTCGCGCCGGGCGGCAAACTCTATGTTGCCGACTATGGGGAACAGCGCAGCCGCCTCATGCGGTTGTTGTTCCGCCTCACGATCCAGCAGCTCGACGGCGTCCAGGACACCCAGCCCAACGCCGATGGATTGCTCCCGGTGCTGATGAGAGAGGCAGGCTTTTGCGATGTTCGCGAGCTTGAGACGTTCCGCACGCCAACCGGTGCGATCGGGATCATCGAGGCCCGAAAGCCCGGGACCTGACGGCACGGGGCAAAGAAAATCCAAGGGATAACCGCTCTTCTTGCGTATCGATAGAAGCGGCTCCATTCTGGAACCGCCAGGAACGACGCCAACGGCGAACTCGACCGGTGGCGTTTGGACCGCCCCGCCGCGAGGCGGGCATCCGACACATACGGGAGCGGCGGCGATGCACGATCATCAGGGCGCAGAAAAAGGCAGCGGGAGCACGACTGATCCGGTCTGCGGCATGATGGTCGATCCGGCCACCACACCTCATATCGCGACGCATAGCGGCAAGCATCACTATTTCTGCAGCGCAGGCTGCCTCGCCAAATTCGAGGCCGATCCCGATCTTTATGCCGCAAAACGCGAGCCGGCCGCAGCCGATGCACCCGAAGGCGCCATCTGGACCTGCCCGATGCATCCCGAGATCCAGCGCGCCGGCCCCGGAAGCTGCCCGATCTGCGGCATGGCACTCGAGCCCGTCATGCCGACAGCATCGGGCGGCCCCAGCGAAGAATATCGCGATATGCGGCGGCGCTTCTGGATCGGGCTCCTTCTCGCACTCCCGGTGGTTGCGCTCGAAATGGGCGGCCATCTGACAGGCCTCCACCAATATGTCGGCCGCCAGACGAACAACTGGGTCCAGATGCTGCTCGCGACCCCCGTCGTTCTATGGGCGGGCTGGCCCTTCTTCGAGCGCGCCTGGCTCTCGATCCGCAACAAGAGCCTCAACATGTTCACCCTCATTGCGATGGGGACGGGCGTTGCCTGGGGCTACAGCATGATCGCGGCGATTCTCCCGCAAATCTTCCCGGCAGCCTTCCGCGCCGCCGATGGCTCGGTCGCGGTCTATTTCGAGGCCGCCGCGGTCATCACGGTGCTGGTGCTACTCGGGCAGGTGCTCGAACTCAGGGCCCGCGAGACGACGAGCGGCGCGATCCGCGCGCTCCTTGACCTGACACCGAAGCTCGCCCGGCGCGTCCGCAGCGATGGAAGCGACGAGGAGGTAGCGCTCGAGGAAGTCGCGGTCGGCGACATGCTGCGCATCCGTCCGGGCGAAAAAGTCCCCGTCGATGGCATCGTCGTAGAAGGCCGCGGCACGGTCGACGAATCGATGGTCACGGGCGAATCGATGCCGGTGACCAAGGCGGCCGGCGCGGCGCTGATCGGCGGAACGATCAACCAGACGGGCGGCCTGCTCATGCGCAGCGAGAAGGTCGGGCGCGACACGATGCTCGCGCGGATCGTACAAATGGTCGCCGACGCGCAGCGCAGCCGGGCGCCGATCCAGCGTCTCGCCGATACCGTTTCGGGCTGGTTCGTGCCCGGCGTCATCGTCGTCGCCATTGTCGCTTTCGTTGTTTGGTCGCTTCTGGGGCCCGCGCCCGCCATGGCCTATGGCCTTATCGCCGCCGTCTCGGTGCTCATCATCGCCTGTCCCTGCGCGCTCGGCCTCGCGACGCCAATGTCAATCATGGTCGGCGTGGGGCGCGGCGCCGAAGCCGGCGTGCTGATCAAAAATGCCGAGGCGCTTGAGCGGATGGAGAAGGTCGACACGCTCGTCGTCGATAAGACCGGGACGCTGACCGAAGGCAGACCCTCGGTCGTCGCCATCGAAGTCGCCGGCGGCTTCGAGGAGCAGGATCTGCTCCGGATTGCCGCGAGCCTCGAGCGCAGCAGCGAACATCCATTGGCGGCCGCGATCGTCAAGGCCGCCGAGGACCGGGGCCTCGCGCTGGTCGAGCCATCGGGGGTCGACCAGCCGGTCGGCAAGGGTATCGTCGGGGTCGTCGACGACAAGGCGATAGTCCTCGGCAATGCGAGCTTTCTTGAAGAATATGACGTCGATCTGGGCGCGCTCACCGAGGCAGCCGACCGCCTTCGCACAGACGGCGCGACGGCGATTTACATCGCGGTCAATGGCAAGGCGGCCGGGGTCATCGCCATCGCCGACCCCGTCAAGGAAACGACGGGCGACGCGCTCGCTGCGCTGCGCGAAGCCGGAATCAAGGTCATCATGCTCACCGGCGACAATCGCGTCACCGCCGAGGCGATCGCGCGGCGCCTCGGCATCGACGACGTCGAGGCCGATGTCCTCCCCGACCAGAAGAGCGCGGTCGTGCAGCGGCTGCGCGAAGAGGGCCGGATCGTCGCCATGGCCGGCGACGGGGTCAACGACGCCCCCGCGCTCGCCGCCGCCGACGTCGGCATCGCGATGGGCTCGGGAACCGATGTCGCCATCGAAAGCGCGGGTGTGACGCTACTGCGCGGCGACCTTCTGGGCATCGTGCGGGCGCGGCATCTCAGCCATGCGACGATGGCGAACATCCGTCAGAATCTCTTCTTCGCTTTCGCCTATAATGTCGCCGGGATTCCCGTCGCTGCGGGCGTGCTCTATCCGATTTTCGGACTATTGCTCTCGCCGGTCATTGCCGCCGCTGCAATGGCACTCTCGTCCGTCAGCGTCATTGCCAATTCTTTGCGGCTGCGCTTTGCCAGAATCTGATCGAAACCACGGGAGGCACTCGTGAAGTGTCGGCACAACAAGGGGAAATGATATGAGACGACTGACGATTACAGCAATCGCATTGGCCATGCTGGTGGCCGTCCCGGCTCAGGCGACCGAGCCTGCGGATTTTCAGGGCGCGGCGGCAGCGCTCGCGCAGTATAAATCGGCGATGGAGAAACTGGACCTGACCGGCGTCGAGGCCCTCTTTTCGCCAGACGCCCAGATATTCGAATCCGGCGGCGTTGAAGGGAATTTCGCCCACTATCGCGACCATCACCTGGGTCCCGAACTCAAGGAATTCAAATCCTTCACCTTCCGCAATTACAAGATTTCGGTTCGCGGCGAAGGAAATATCGCGATCGCAACCGAGACCTACAGCTTCTCGATTGTGCTCGCGAGCGGCGAGACCATCGAACGGGATGGCGTCGCTACGAGTGTCCTCAAACAGGACAACGGAAAGTGGCAGATCTTCAATCTCCACAGCTCCTCACGCAAGCCGAAGGTGCGACCGGCGGGTGGCAGCTGAGCGGGCAAAAAAGGGGCTAGTCCTCACGATCTCTCCGAACCCACACCTAGCAGGACGCATGAGCCCGAGCGGGTGTGGGCACCCTGAAATGGCTCGTCGCGGCAAGTACGGAAACGCCTGCCTCGTCTGTGACAAGGGCAAAGCTGTTGGGGTGCGTATCATCTGTTGAACAGCCGCCGCATTGCGTTCGGCTGCAAAGCTCAAGGCCTGTTATGCGGGAGATAGATAATGGAGCGATTTCGAACTTTCGATTTCCGAAAGCATATGCCGAGCGTGACGTTCACGCTGCTGGCGGTGGCCCTGATAGCGGGCGCGGGTGCGATCACCGTCTATCTCGGCCTATATAATATAGCGGCCGATGCCCCCCATAACCGGCTGACTTACAGCGTCATCGAAACATTCAGGGAGAAGTCCATCGCAGCGCGATCCGGATCGATCGCGGTGCCGGCAGATTTGGCGGCTCCGGCGCGGATCGCGTCGGGCGCAGGTCTCTATACCGAGATGTGCAGCGGCTGCCATCTCGCGCCCGGGATGGAAAAGACCGAAATGAGTCAAGGGCTGTATCCGCAAGCGCCCGTCTTGTTCAAAGGTTCGGAACGTTCGGCTGCGGAGCAATTCTGGATCATCAAGCATGGCATCAAGATGACCGCCATGCCGGCCTGGGGGAAAACGCATGATGATCGTCTCATCTGGGATATGGTCGCGTTTGTCCGAAAACTCCCTGGCCTGTCGCCGGCACAATATCAGGCTATTACGCAGAATGCGCCAATGGACCATGACGCGATGATGAAGGGCATGACAGAGGCGGAAGGCGCGAGTCAGAAACCAAGCGGAGCGGGCGAACACGCAGGGCACTGAGGTCGTCGACAATTATGCAGCGCCGGGCGTGAACGGGCTCGTTTCGACCTTCCATTCCCGCCCACCTTGCCGGTGGGACGGAAGGTTTCGCCTTTCGCTAAGGGCCGAATCGAGCGAACTGTCTTGGCCGGCAAGCCGCAGGTGGAAAACAGCAATTCGGAATGGATCAAGCGGGGGCTATAAACATGAAGCGCGACCTTGTTCGCGAACTGATCGAGCGCTGGCGCGGCGATTCCGGCTCGACCTATCAAAGCTGGTTCCTGTGGGAGGAGCGACTGAAGAATTTTCGGTCGATCAGAAGAGGCATCTCGCAGGTCGTCGCCGAAATTGAGGCCGGCACCTTCGGAGCGGCATATCGGGGCTCGTCATTGGAGATCATTGTTCATTCAATCGCCGAGCAACGACAGATTTTCAAAGGTGCGGATCATGCTTTCTTGTGGAAGCCCAAACTCCGAATCCCGGACATCTACGAGAACGCCGACAATCAACGAGCTTTTGGCAGACTTCTTCACCATTGCTCCTGTTGCGATACCGCCGAGGAGGTCGTCGCCGGGATCCTCGCAATCGATAGACAGAAGATCAAGGGGTTGGGTCCTGCGGTGGCCAACATTCTCTATTTTCTGCATCCCACTCTTGTGCCTCCGTTCAATACGGCAATCGTAAAGGGCTACAACGCGCTAACGGGTGCGAATGTGAAGCTTGGCAGTTGGGAGCATTTTCTCGCGATGCGCGCGGGCATTCTGGATCTCAACGATCGCTACCGGGATCTTCTTTCCAACGATTTGGGGGCGATAGGAGGGCTGCTGTTCGATATCGGATCGGGACGGTTTCCAGCCCCACCGCTCAGCGGTTCGAGCGAAAATGCGCGCGATTGGATGGCCTTGCTGAATGAAACGCGCTCACAGTCCGACAAGTTCGATAAGGGGCTTGCAAATCAGAAAGAGACCGACCGGACGCATAGCGAAGTCCAATCCTGGCTTCGGGACCTCGGGCTTGCACTTGGATATGACGTCTGGGTAGCGGCAAATGACCGGGGGCGCCTTCATGAGGGTGTGCCGCTCGGGTCTCGATGCCTCGATAGCTTGCCGCATGCCATCGCAACCGCTCAAGGAAGCGATGCCATAAGACTGATCGACATCTTATGGCTCGAGCAATCGACGGCTACGGTCGCGGCGGCATTCGAAGTGGAGCATTCGACATCCATTTATTCCGGAATTGTCCGCATGCTTGATCTCGCGCTGAGCAGCGAGAATCTTCATTTGTCGACGCCACTTTTCCTGGTTGCACCCGATGCGCGAGAAGCCGATGTCCGCGCTCAGCTCCGACGCCCGGCTTTCAGCCGGATCGGTGATCTCGACATTTCCTACCTGCCCTACGCCGAGCTCGAACAGAACAGGGTCGCCATTGCCCGCTTCGGTACGGGCCTGAAGGCGATCAAGGCGATCTCCCATCCATTGCCGTGAGGCAGCCGACGACGCGTAGGCCTCCGAAAGCAGTTGGTCTTTGCATCCTCGCGGCGTCACAGGGAAAGCCGGGCATCGAAATCGCGCGCGCTACCGACGTTCAGGATGGGACTAGCCCGTATCTGTTCGTGCCATCTTACTGCCCGGCTCATCGTGCCATCAGCAGGGCCGTTCAAGTAACGGCGCCGGTGAGAACAGGGACATATCATGTCCTGCGTTCAGAGGAAGTATTCCCCCCGGGCGCAAGCGCCCAGGGGGACCGACGACCGTAGGGGAGTCGCCGGGGGACCTCGCAGGACGAGGAACCTCAGAAAAAGTAGCGCAGCTGCAGTCCATACTGGCGCGGCTCGCCGTAGATGTAGAGCGGAAGAGTAGGGTTCGAGACACCCGTCGCGTCCGTCCCGATCGTACTATAGCTCACATAGCGCTCGTTGGTGAGATTTCGGCCATAAAGCGCAATTTCCCACGCTTCGCTCGCCGGCTGCCATGTGACACGCCCATTTATAAGGGTCGTGGCGTTTCCGGAAAAAAGCGGATTGTTGCTGGGCTTGAAAAAGACGCTGTCGCGCCAGGAGATATCGGTCCGTAATGTCAGCATTCCGCCGCCCAGGGAGGCCTTATATTCTCCGCCGAAAGTGATGTTCCACTTCGGCGCGTTCGGCAGCCGCTTGCCCTTGAGGCTTGCGCCGACGTCGTCAAAATAGACATCGTAGCGCGCATCGAGATAAGCGATCGTGGATGTAAGCGTCAGGCGATCGAACGGCCGTGCCATCAGTTCCGCTTCAACGCCCTTGATCGTCGCCTTGCCGGCGTTGGTGGTACTGGCAACGCCATTATTATACTCGACCACCTGAAGATTGGTGTAATCATAATAGAAGGCGGAAAAATTAGCTCGAAGCCGGCGATCGAGGAGCGTCGACTTCAGGCCGACTTCGTAGCTCCAGACATACTCCGGGAGGAAAGGCCGCCCGTCTCCCAGCTGGAATCCACCCGATTTGAACCCGCGGGTTGCCGACGCATAAGCCATGACGTCATCGGCAAGGTCGTAATCGATCCCAATTTTCGGAGTCCAGGCGGTCCAGGATGATTTGGGCTGACCGTGACGTGACCCCCAGCTTTCCTCCAGCTGAGATTAGAGCCGGGCGGTTGTTTTGCGCATCAGCGCGGTTGAAGCAATGGGCTGCGTAGCGGAGCCCGGAGGGCGTAGCGAAGCAGGCCATTGCTTATTCAGTTCAGCGGCGAACGCCGCCGGGGTTGCGTAGCCAAGGGACGAGTGTGGTCTCTCCCGGTTGTAATCCTCGACCCAGGCAGCGATCTCGACCCGAGCATGGGCAAGACTCATGAACAGGGTCTCATTCAGCAGCTCGTCGCGCATGCGACCGTTAAAGCTTTCCACGTAGCCGTTCTGCATCGGCTTGCCCGGGGCGATGTAATGCCACTCCACGCCGCTCTGGCCGCACCATGCGAGCACGGCATTGCTGGTGAGCTCGGTGCCATTATCGCTGACGATCATCCCCGGCTTGCCGCGCTGTGCGATCAGCTCGGTCAGCTCGCGCACGACACGGCGCCCCGAGATCGAGGTGTCGGGCACCGCTGCCAGGCACTCCCGGGTCACGTCATCGACCACGTTGAGAACGCGGAATCGCCTGCCCGACGCCATCTGGTCATGAACGAAGTCGAGGCTCCAGCGCTGGTTCGCCAGTGCCAGCACCGGAGCAGGTGCCCTCGTGCCGACAGCACGCTTGCGGCTGCGTCGCCGCCTCACCGCCAGACCTTCTTCCTTGTAGAGCCGCTGGGTCTTCTTCCGGTTGATCATCACGCCTTCCCGGCGCAGCAGGATATGCAAACGGCGATAGCCGAACCGTCGACGCTGGTTGGCCAGCCCGCGCAGCTTCTCGCGCAGAGCAGTGTCATCGTCCCGGGTGGAACGATAGCGCACGCTCTTGCGATCGGCATCGATGACACGGCACGCCCGCCGTTCGCTCATCCCGTGGCACGCCTGCAGATGAGCGACAGCTTCCCGCTTCGCGGCGGGCGTCAAAACTTTTTTGCCAGAAGATCCTTCAACGCAGCCTGGTCCAGCATTGCATCGGCCAGAAGCCGCTTGAGCCTGGCGTTCTCGCTCTCGAGCTCTCGCAGGCGCCGGGCCTCGGATACCTCTAGGCCGCCATACTTGGCCTTCCAGTTATAGATCGTCGCTTCAGACACACCGTGCCGCCGGGCGAGATCAGCGGTCTTCGCGCCCGCTTCTGCCTCCTTCAGCACCCCAATGATCTGCTCTTCTGAAAACCTTGCACGCTTCATCGTCTGTCCTTCCTTCAGGCCAGACTCTAATCGTTCGTGGAGGAAAATCAGGGGGTCACGTCAACCGGCATCGACCTGATTTCCGTTCAGCAGGACACGATATCCGAAATCCTTTTTTTCGTATGAGTATCGAAGCCCTCCGGTCAATCGCAGGCGGTCGATGAGTTCGTAGCTTGCTTGTCCGAAGAGCGCGAATGCATTCGTCGTATTGTTTTCCGGGATCGCGAGCCGACGACCCGGTTCGATGATCCGTATTTCGTCGTTGCCCTTTTCATTCAGATAGAATGCTCCGACGATCCAGCGCAGCTTGTCCGCATCGTTGTTGAGAAGTTGGAACTCTTGCGTGAAACTGCGGGAACGTTCGTAAAATTCGATATCGCGGAGGAAGAGGTCAGTCGAGTCAACGTCGAGCGCCTGGACGACCTTGCTCTTGCGCAGCGCCGTAATCGAGCGGAGCGTGACCGGGCCGCCGTCCCAGTTCATGGTCGAGGACACGCCCCAGGCATCGACATCGTAACGCGGCAGGCGGTCGAGTGCGGCCTCTTTGTCATTGGCCGGGATCGTCGCCCCCGCATCGACGAAGCCTTGCGGATAAAAGGGCCGAACAGACCGCGCGCCGGTCTCGCGATCACGGCTGGCATCCGCCCGCAACACGATCTCAAGACGGTCGCTCGCGTCAATCGCAAGCGTCAGTCGTCCAGCGAGATTATCTTCGTTTTGGTATCGCCGTCCCGAGACGACGTCGCGGTAGATGCCGTCGCGCTGGTTGGCAAGCAAGGTGAGGCGGCCTCGGACGCCCGCTCCAAGCGGTCCAGAAATCGTGCCGCTCAGCGAGCGCTTCTCGTAATTTCCGACGGTGAGCCCCAGCGCGCCAGTCAAATCCTCCGTAGGCATTTTGGAAATGATGTTGAGTGTGCCGCCGGCGGAGTTGCGACCGAAGAGAACGCCTTGCGGTCCGCGCAGCACCTCGATGCGTTCGACGTCGAACAAATCCTGATAGCTTGTGGTCGGGCGCGAGATGTAGACGCCGTCATAATGGACTGTCGTGCTGGGGTCGGTCGCAACGCCGAACGCCGAGGTGCCAATTCCACGAATATTGATGATCGCCATGGAATCGTTGGTGATCGACACGCCCGGCACAAAAAATTGGAGGTCTTCGACGTTTGATATGCCCGTTGCCGTAAGCGCCTCGCCGGTCATCGCTGTCACCGAGACGGGAACGGACTGCAGATTTTCCTCGCGCTTCTCCGCCGTTACGATGATCTCGGCGAGGCCGTCCGACTGGGCTTCCTGAGCCTGCGCGGGAAACGCGACCGCCACCGCAATCGCCGCCATCGAGCTTCGCTGCATTGCGCGCTTCGTCGACGAATAACAGTATAATTTGTTCATTATGCTTCCCCTGTTTCGAAGAACTGCCCTTTCGCGCAGCCCAAATGAGTTTCGGGGAAGTCGAGGACAAAAACATGCATGCCCGGAAACCGCTGCTTACGGCTTCCGAGTTCAAGCACCCAACATCCCCTACTGACATTGATTACGCACCAGAACGACTCATCCCTCAAAAATGGTTCGGGCGACGTAAAACCATTGGAATTGGGCTCCCCGATTTGTTCAGATCGCCAGGATGAAGTTGATCCGGAACGCCCAAAGGCTCCTACCTTCATCCAGAAGCGGCGCTTTTCGCTTCTGCCCCTCGTCGGAGCCTTGGTCGGCGCCGTGCACGTGACGCAATCGCTCGCTTGACCCTATGGTCAGGTCTTCCCCGTGGAAGCCTATTTGTTCGCTCTGATGCCGGTCCTAGCCGCGGAGATTCGATGGCGCCTGACCCAGGCACTTCGGACGGCCGTCGCAACTCCGGACGCGGCAGCGGCGAGACCTGCGGCTGCGATCCGCGCTAGCCTTCTGCTCGATGTCGCAGCCGGAATTACCATCCCATCGCTTGTAGCCGGGATGCTGGAACCATTTGCGACCGATTGACACCAGTTGGGAGGTGAGACCGGCCGTCAGCACCATCCGCCGCCAAGGCCAGTCGGGCTAGACCTGCTCGAACGCCGCTATGATCGGGCAGTGGAGCGTGTCGGCGGCAGCGCATTGGCGCGACAGGCCCATGAGCGCGCGCCGCGCCGCATCGAGTTCGGCGATCGTCTTTTCGATCGCCGCGATGCGCGCATCGGCCAGTTCGCGCGCTCGCGCGCGATCGCTCGACGCGTCGAGTTCGAGCAGTTCGGCGATCTCGGTGAGCGTAAATCCCGCTGCTTGTGCCGATTTGATGAAGCGCAGACGGCGCAGAACCGCCTCGTCGTAACGCCGGACTCGGCCTTCCGACGGGGCGCTGGCCGACTGAGGCGGAACGGGCAACAGGCCGCGGCGTTGGTAATAGCGGATCGTCTCGACATTGACGCCGCCCTGCCGGGCAAGCTGGCCGATGGTCATGTCACGCAAGGCCTTGACTCCGTACTATGGTACGGAGCCTATATAGCGGGAAGCGATCGGGAATCAAGAAAGGCGAATCGATGAATATGCAGGTTCAGCGCGCGAACGAAAGCGCGCCAGCGCACACTGGTGCGGCGGTTTCGGGCAAGCCGCGGGCGACCATCTATCGCATGGTGATGGAGCAGCATATCTGCCCCTATGGCCTGAAGGCGCTGCATCTGTTGCGCAGCCGCGGCTATGACGTCGAGGATGTCTGGCTGACGACCCGCGAGGAAACCGACGCATTCAAGGCGAAACATGGCGTCGCGACGACGCCGCAGACCTTCATCGAAGGCGAGCGGATCGGCGGTCTTGACGATCTGAGGCGCCATCTCGGTCTGAAAGTCCGCGATCCTAAGGCGCTTACCTATAAGCCCGTCATCGCGCTCTTCTCTATCACCGCGCTGATGGCGCTGGCCGCCAGCCAAGCGGTGTCGGGCACGCCCTTCACAATCCGTGCCGCCGAATGGTTTATCGGGTTCAGCATGGCGTTGCTTGCCTTCCTCAAGCTCCGCGACATCGAGAGCTTCTCGAGCATGTTCCTGAACTATGACTTGCTCGCCAAACGCTGGGTACCCTATGCTACCATCTATCCCTTTGCGGAGGGTCTTGCCGGCATCCTGATGATTTCTGGCGCGCTGAACTGGATATCGATTCCGGTGGCGCTGTTCATCGGGATCATCGGCGCCGTGTCGGTGTTCAAGGCGGTGTATATCGACAAGCGCGAACTCAAATGCGCCTGCGTCGGCGGCGACAGCAATGTGCCGCTGGGTTTCATCTCACTGACCGAAAATCTGATGATGATCGCCATGGCGCTGTGGATGCTGGTCGCGCCCGCCGCCATGACAATGGGCCATTCTTAACGGGTCCGGCGTAACCACGACGGGACAGTCGGCGAACAAGTGAGCGGGATCTCCACCCCGGTTTAGATTGACGCCAAGTTTGACAAGGATCATGCTTCGACCGTGAAACGCTGGCTCACCTTTCTACTTCTTGTCGGAGCCTTACTCGGCCTTCTGGCGCAGGAGACCGCATTCGCCTCGGCGCCCGCGCTCCCGTCGGCCGAGACGGCGTTCGCGGCGGCGATGAGCGACGAATGCGCGGAGATGATGGGGATTAAAAAATCCCAGAAGAGCGCTCCGTGCAAGGGCCTCACGCTCGACTGCATCGCCAAGATGGGCTGCGCGCTACCGCCCGCCGTCGTCTCTCCGGCTACCCCCCTTGCCGAAAAGACATTTGTCGCCGGCTCTTTCGATCCGCTTCCTGTCCGGCGCCTCGCCGGAAGAACATTCGGCCCCGAACCCGACCCGCCCCTATTTCTTGCCTGAATTGCCGACGCGCACCGGCTCGTCCCGGCGCGCGGTTTCACGCTTTTCAATCAAGGAATTCAACATGAAACCGTTTTTTGCCGTTGCCGCGCTCGCGGCAGCAACGCTTGCCGCTCCCGTCCTCGCCCAAGAACCGTCCGGCGGCCATCATGAATGGCAGACCCGCCAGGTGCCAGGGCCGAACAAGTCCAATACCACCTCGCGAGTCCGCGTCTGGGTCAAGGACAAGCCGGGACAGATGGCGCATTGCGACTGCGACATGATGAAGGTGAGTCCGGCGGACTGCATGAAGAATATGTCCGGCGACCAAAGGATGCCCCCGCAAGGGTAACGGTCTTTCTTCCCCGGCGTACAGACGCCGGGGAGGCTTTCGCCCAGTCCACAGCAGGGGGACATCATGCGCCCATATTTTACGGCAGCCTTGCTTGCGCTGCCCTCGGCTCTTCACGCCGAGCCGATGACGCTCGATTCGGCGCTCAGCCGAGCAGCATCGGAGGCACCCGAACTGCAAAGCCGCGAAGCGGGCGTCGACGCCGCCCAATCGGCGGCGATCGCCGCCGACCGGCTGCCCGACCCGAAACTCAATATCGTCCTCCAGGATTTCCCGGTGACCGGACCCGACGCGGGCCGGTTCAATCGCGACGATTTCACGATGCAGGTCATCGGCGTCAGCCAGGATTTTCCGAACCCCGCCAAACGCCGCGCGCGCGCGACCCGCGCGCAGGCCGACATTGGAATCGCCCGCGCCGACGAAGCGGTCACCGCGCAGGACATCAGGCTCGCGACCGCGCTCGCCTGGGTCGATCTCTATTATGCCAAGAAGGAGCTGAAGGAACTCGACCTGCTCGATAGCGGCCTCGAGGACCTTCAATCGACCGTGACGGCGCGGCTTGCCAGCGGTGCGGCGCGCCCGGCGCAGGCGCTCGAACCCGATCAGCTTCGCGCCGCGATCAACGATCGCCGCAGCGCGCTCGCCGCCGAGATCGCCCGCGCCCGCGCGCAGCTCGCCCGCTTCACCGGCGACCCCGCCGCCGACACGCTCGGCGACTTGCCGCCGCAGTCGATCGACGAACAAGGATTGCGCGCCGGCATCGACGCCCTGCCAAAGCTCAGAGCACTCGATGCCCGCGCCCTCGCCGCCGACGCCGAGACCGGTCTCGCACGCGCCGACAAGCGACCCGACTGGAGCGTCAACGCGGCCTATGGGCGCCGCGAGCCCAATTACGGTGATCTCGTCACGGTCGGGGTCACCGTCGACCTGCCCTTCTTCTCGAAAAAGCGGCAGGACCCCAAGATCGCCGCGCGCGCCAGCGAGGCGATGCGCGCCCGGCTCGACCGCGAGGCTGCCAAGCGCGACATCGCGGCAGCGCTCGACGCCGATCTCGCCGATCACCGCATGCATCATGAGCAGCTCGCCAATGCACGTACGCGGCTCGTGCCGCTCGCGAAGAAGCGCGCCGAGCTCGATCTTGCAAGCTACGCCGCCGGAAAGCTCGACCTCGGGACCGCGCTCCTGTCGACTCTCGCGCTTGCCGAGGCCGAAGTCGATGCGCTGGCGCGCGAAGCCGAGGTCGCGCGCGACGCGATCCGGATCAATTATATTTATGGGGAGGCAGGTCGATGACCGATGCAACATCAGCGGCGCGCTGGCGCGTCGCAATCCTGGCCACGGTGCTGATCGCGGGCGGCGGCGGTTATTGGTTGGGACAGAGCGGCAAGAGCGATGCACCAACCGAGACGGCAAGCGGCGGGCGCAAGATCCTCTACTATTATGATCCGATGTTCCCGAACCAGAAGTTCGACAAGCCCGGCAAGTCGCCCTTCATGGACATGCAGCTCGAGCCCAAATATGCCGACGAGGGTGGCGGCGCGGCGCCCGGCGTGTCGATTGACCCGTCGGCGCGTCAGAGCCTCGGCATAAGAGTGGTCGCGGCCGAAATGGGGAGCCTTGCCGCAACCTTCGACGTCAACGGCAGTATCGATTTCAACCAGCGCGATGTCGCGATCGTCCAGGCGCGCTCGGGCGGCTTCGTCGAACGCGTCTATCGCCTCGCGCCTGGCGATGTCATCGGCGCCGGTGCGCCGATCGCCGAATTGCAATTGCCTGAATGGGGCAGCGCCCAGACCGAATATCTGAGCGTCAAGAAGCTCGGCAAACCTGAACTCACGGCGGCCGCGCGGCAGCGGCTGCGGCTGATGGGCATGCCCGAAGGCGTGATCGCCGAGGTCGACCGGAGCGGACGGACCGGCGGCAGACTGACGGTGCGCGCGCCGATCGGCGGCGTGGTCCAGACGCTCAATGCCCGTGCAGGCGTGACTCTCGCCTCGGGGCAGACACTTGCCGAAATCTCGGGACTTGGAACGGTGTGGCTCAATGCCGCGCTCCCCGAAGCGCAGGCCGGACTGGTGAAGATCGGCCAACCTGCCACCGCGAACCTCACCGCCTTTCCCGGCGAGGCTTTTACCGGGCGGGTCGTCGCGATCCTGCCGACCGCAGCGGCGGACAGCCGGACGCTGACAGTGCGCATCGAGCTCGCCAACCGCGGCGGTCGCCTACGCCCCGGCATGTTCGCCGTCGTCGCGCTCGGCGGGGACGCCAAGCCAACGCTGCTGGTGCCAAGCGAAGCGGTGATCCGCACCGGCACGCGCAGCATCGTGATGCTCGAGAAGGGCGACGGACGCTACCATCCCGCCGAAGTGGTCGCCGGACGCGAAGGCGGCGGCAAGACCGAGATATTGCGAGGGCTCGCCCCCGGCGAGAAGGTCGTCGCGTCGGGCCAGTTCCTGCTCGATTCCGAGGCGAGCCTGACCGGTCTCACGGTTCGTCCGCTGGAGCCAGCGCAATGATCGCACGCATTATTCGCGCCTCGGTCGCGGCGCGCGGGCTTGTCGTCGCTTCGGCGCTGATCCTGACCTTGCTCGGGATCGCCGCGGTGCGCACGACTCCGGTCGACGCCCTGCCCGACCTGTCGGACGTCCAGGTCATCGTCCGCACCAGCTATGCGGGACAGGCACCGCGGATCGTCGAGGACCAGGTCACCTATCCGATCACGACGACTATGCTCTCGGTGCCGGGCGCGCGCGTGGTGCGCGGCTACAGCTTCGTCGGCGACAGCTTCGTCTATGTCCTGTTCGACGACGGCACCGATCCCTATTGGGCGCGCAGCCGCGTGCTCGAATATCTGAGCCAGGTGCAAAGCCGTCTCCCCGAGGGCGCGCGCGCGAGCATCGGTCCCGACGCGACCGGGGTTGGCTGGATCTATGAATATGCGCTCGTCGACAAAAGCGGCCGCCACGATCTTGCCGAACTCCGCAGTCTTCAGGACTGGTTCCTCCGCTTCGAGCTTAAATCGGTTCCCGGCGTCGCCGAGGTCGCGAGCATCGGCGGCATGGTGCGCCAGTATCAGATCATCGTCGATCCGCAGAAGCTCGCCGCGTTCGGGGTGACTGCAACCGACGTCGCCGACGCCCTCAAGCGCGCCAACCAGGAAAGCGGCGGCGGCTCCCTAGAACTCGCTGAGGCTGAATATATCGTCCGCGCGAGCGGCTATCTGGAGTCGCTCGACGACTTCCGCGCCGTCCCGATCCGCACCGCCGCGGGCGGACTCCCGGTAACGGTCGGCGATGTCGCGACGGTGCAGATCGGTCCCGACACAAGGCGGGGCATCGCCGAACTCAACGGCGAGGGCGAAGTCGCGGGCGGCGTGATCGTCATGCGCGAGGGCAAGAATGCCCGCGAAGTCATCGACGGCGTGCGCACCAAGCTCGCCGAGCTCAAGCGCAGCCTGCCGCCCGGGGTCGAGATCATCACCACTTATGACCGCTCGGGGTTGATCGACCGCGCGGTCGACAATCTTACCTCGAAGCTCGTCGAAGAGTTCATCATCGTCGGGCTCGTCTGCGCGCTCTTCCTCTGGCACGCGCGCTCGGCACTGGTCGCGATCCTGACGCTGCCGCTCGGCATCCTCATCGCCTTCATCGTGATGCGGCTGCAGGGACTCAACGCCAATATATTGTCGCTCGGCGGCATCGCCATCGCGGTCGGTGCGATGGTCGACGCTGCGGTGGTGATGATCGAAAATGCCCATAAGCATCTCGAACATTGGGAGCGCGATCATCCGGGCGAGGAACTGAAAGGCGCCGAACGCTGGCGCGTCATCACCGACGCCGCCGCCGAGGTTGGGCCCGCCCTCTTCCTCAGCCTCCTCATCATCACCTTCTCCTTCCTCCCCATCTTCACGCTCGAAGGCCAGGAGGGACGGCTCTTCTCGCCGCTCGCCTTCACCAAAACCTATGCGATGGCGGCCGCCGCGATCCTCTCGATCACGCTCATCCCGGTGCTGATGGGCTGGCTGATCCGCGGTAAGATACCCGCCGAACAGAGTAATCCGGTCAACCGCTGGCTGACCCGCATCTATCGCCCGGCACTCGACTGGGTGCTCGAACGGCCGAAAAAAGCGCTCGTGATCGCCGGCCTCGTCTTCGCCACCAGCCTGTGGCCGATGACCCAGATCGGCGGCGAGTTCATGCCGCAGATGCACGAAGGCGACCTCCTTTACATGCCCTCGGCGCTACCCGGCATCTCGGCCGCAAGGGCATCGAGCCTGCTCCAGCAGACGGACCGACTGATCAAGACCGTGCCCGAGGTCGAGAGCGTGTTCGGCAAGGCGGGGCGGGCCGACAGCGCGACCGACCCCGCGCCGCTCGAGATGTTCGAGACGACGATCCGCTTCAAGCCGAAGGACCGTTGGCGCCCCGGCATGACCGAGGAGAAATTGATCGAGGAGCTCGACGCGCGGGTCCGGGTTCCGGGGCTCGCCAATTTCTGGATTCCCCCGATCCGCAATCGCATCGACATGCTTGCGACCGGGATCAAGAGCCCGGTCGGCATCAAGGTCGCGGGCTCGGATCTTGCCGGGATCGATCGCACCGCCAAGCGCATCGAAGCGGTCGTCAAGACCGTACCCGGCGTAGCGTCGGCGCTGGCCGAGCGGCTGACTGGTGGGCGCTATATCGATGTCGACATCGATCGCGCCGCCGCAGCACGCTACGGCCTCAATGTCGCCGACGTGCAAGCGATCGTCTCGGGCGCGATCGGCGGCGAGACGATCGGCCAGACGGTCGAGGGGCTCGCCCGCTATCCGATCAGCGTCCGCTACCCGCGCGAGCTGCGCGACAGTATCGGCGAGCTCGCGAGCCTTCCGGTCCTGACGCCGTCGCGCCAGCAGATCACGCTCGGCACGGTGGCCAGAGTCAAGGTCAGCGACGGGCCGCCGATGCTGCGCAGCGAGAATGGCCGCCCGGTGACCTGGATCTACGTCGACAGCCGCGGCCGCGATTTGCAGGGCCTCGTGCAGGACATCCAGCGGGCGATCGCGCGCGATGTCGATCTGCCGCCCGGCGTCAGCGTTTCCTACACCGGGCAGTTCGAGTTCCTCGTTCGTGCGACCGAGCGGATGAAGGTCGTCGTGCCGGTCACGCTCGCGATCATCTTCCTGCTGCTCTACCTGACCTTCCGCCGCTGGGACGAGGCGCTGCTCATCATGGCGACCCTGCCCTTTGCGCTCACCGGCGGGCTCTGGCTCCTCTATCTGCTTGGCTATAACCAGTCGGTCGCGAGCGCGGTCGGGTTCATCGCGCTTGCGGGCGTTGCCGCCGAGTTCGGGGTCGTCATGCTCATCTATCTCAAGCATGCGCTCGCCGATCGCAGCGACGGCCACATATTGGCCGCGGTTCGCGAAGGCGCGCTGCTCCGCGTCCGCCCGAAGGCGATGACCGTTGCGGTTATCCTCGCGGGCCTGTTCCCGATCCTCGTCGGGACCGGCACCGGCTCCGAAGTGATGAGCCGCATCGCCGCGCCGATGATCGGCGGCATGCTCACCGCGCCGCTGCTGTCGATGCTTATCATTCCCGCCGCCTATCTGCTGATGCGAAGGCGTGCGGCTCATCCCGTCCAACCCGAAGGAGAAACGACATGAATAAACTCACTGCGATTACGCTCAGCCTTGCGCTCGGCGCTGGACTTGTCGCCTGCGGCAAGCAAGGCGAAGCACCGAAGACGGAAGAAAAGGCCGCGATGGCCGATGACACAGGGACCATGGCGGCCCCGGCCGAAACGAAGCATGGCAAGGGCACGGCGACCGTGACCGCGATCGATACGGCAAAAGGCCAGGTCACGCTCGATCATGGCGCGATCGCCGAACTCGAATGGCCGCCGATGACGATGGGTTTTGCGGCGAAACCCGAGCTGCTGAAGGACATCAAGGTCGGCGACAAGGTCGCGTTCGAGCTCAATTGGGACGGCAAGGCCGGGACGATCACCAAGCTCGACAAGGCGCCGTAACGCGCCGCCATTGCGCGCGGTGGCCCTAGTTGCCGCGCGCAATGGCTGCTTTGGGGCGCTGGCGGAAGACGGCTGTACTCGAACCTAGTCGGACAGCGCCTCCAGAAGCGGGCAGCCCCCGGCATCGCCGGCGCCGCACGCCTCGACAAGATCGCCCAAGACAGCGGCCATCCGGTCGAGGTCGGCGCGCTTGGCGAGGACGTCGGCAAGCTGGCTCTCGGCCATATGGCGCGCCTGATCGCAGCTATGGCCGCCGCCTTCGGCAAGAAGGAGCAAAGTCCGGACCGTATCGAGGGGAAACCCCAGTTCGCGCGCGCGGCGCACAAATGCAAGGCGCCGCACACCAGCTGAATCATAACGGCGAAATCGCCCGTACCGGACCGGCGCGGGCAGAATGCCGATGCGCTCATAATAGCGGATCGTCTCGATATTGCAGCCGGTAAGCCGAGAAAGCTCGCCGATGGGGATGGTGCTTGAGGGGGCCATTGCGATTCCGCTTGCATCTGTAGTCACTACAGATGGTAGACTTGCCGCTACCGCGAAACAAGGAGTTTGAATTTGGCTGGAGATGCAAGGCGTCCAAAAGGATTTGGGGCCATTTCGCTGGCGCTTGGCGGGATCGCATCGGGCTTTCTCGCAGCCACCTGCTGCGCCCTCCCCATGCTGCTGGCCTCGGCGGGGCTCGGGTCCGCCTGGCTCGTCGGCATAGCGGTCCCGGCCGCGCCCTACCGGCTCTGGTTCGTCGCATTCGGCGCAATTTCGCTCGTCGCCGGTGGCGTCCTGCTGGCGCGCCAGCAGATGCGCGCGGCGCGCTGCGGCGCCGATGGCCTGTGCGTGCCCGCGTCGCTGCGCTTTGTGACCCTGATCGGACTGCTCCTCGCCGCCGTCCTCCTCTGGCTCGGCTATCGCTATGCTTGATCCCTCGCCGGTCCTGCAATCGACGCTGACGTGTCCGCTCTGCGGTCAAATCGCCGACGAAATCATGCCCACCGATGCGTGTCAGTATTTCTACGACTGCAAGGGATGCGGCGCGCTGCTCAAGCCGCTGCCAGGAGACTGCTGTGTCTTCTGTTCCTATGGCACGGTACCCTGCCCGCCAATACAGGTTGACGGCGGCAAGGGCAGTTGCTGCGGCTGAGCCGCAAGCCGCCGACAGTCCCGATAGCGCGGCGGCTAGGCATTTCCGGCGGCGATGGCCTCGATGACCCGGCAATCCGACACCGGCCCGCCATCGCAGAGCTGGACGATACGGGCAAGTTCAGCACGGAGCCGCGCCATCCGTTCCAGCTTTTCATCGACATCGAGCAGGTGACGCGCCGCAACTGCGCGGATTTCGGCGCAGTCCTGCCCCGGCCCCAAGGCCAGCGCCGTCAACGACCGGATTTCATCGATCGAAAAGCCGAGGCCGCGGGCATTGCGGATGAATGCGAGGCGCCCGACATCCTCATCCCCGTAGGTGCGCCGGCCAGAGGCTGTGCGCGCTGCGCAAGGCAGCAATCCGATATCCTCATAGAAGCGGATCGTGTTTACCTTGGTGCCGGTGCGTTTCGCCAGGCCGCCGATCGGCAGCCGCGTGTCGCGCGCCATCTCCCTTCCTCTCAGTCTCGTTTCGATTTCAGCTTGCTTCTACAGTTACTGTAGAATGTAGAACAGGGGAATGAGCAACGACAGCAATTGCGGCTGCACGGGCGACACCGTCAGGGCCGAACGCGATCCCGCCTATCGAAGGGCCTTGTGGATCGTCGTAATTCTCAATCTCGGCTTCGGCGCGATCGAGATCGTCGGCGGGTTCATCGCCAACAGCCAGGCGCTGAAAGCCGACTCGCTCGACTTTATCGGCGACGGCACGATCACGTTGGCCGGCCTCGTCGCGATAGGCTGGACTGCGCTCGCCCGCACGCGTATCGCCTTAACCCAAGGCCTGTTCCTGCTGTCGCTTGGCATAGGGGTCATCGGCGTCGCGCTGTGGCGTGCCCTGACCGCGGTTCCGCCCGAAGCCGAGCTGATGGGCGGCATCGGCGCCGCCGCCCTCCTCGTCAACCTCACCTCGGCCGCGGTCCTCTCGCGGTTCCGCGAAGGCGACGCCAATGTCCGGGCGGTGTGGCTGTTCAGCCGCAACGACGCGATCGCCAATGTGGCGGTGATCATCGCCGCCGGCCTCGTCGCATGGACCGGGCAAGCCTGGCCCGACCTTGCAGTCGCCGCCATCATTGCCACGCTTTTCCTGCATTCGGCCTATGAGATTCTACGCAGCGCGCGGACCGAATTGCGCGAACTGTCGACTGTGCCCGGACAATAGGGCCAATGCCCCCCGCCCGCCGCTTTCTCTCTCTGCTGATCGCGCTCGCTGCAATCTGCGGCCTCGTCGTGCCGACGGCACAGGCCCGCACTGATGCCGGCGAAGTCCAGACCATCTGGCGCCTGCTGGACTATGTTGCGGTCGACTATGGTGGAGCGGTCTCGAATGGCGCGGTGACGAGCACGGTCGAATATGCCGAGATGACCGAGTTTTCCGCCACCGTTCGCAAGGGGATCGAAGCGCTTCCGGTATCCCCGGCGCGGGCTCGCCTTGTCAGTGAAGCGGGACAACTCCAGACGGCGATCGCATCGAAGGCGGACCCCGGCAAGGTGGCTGGCCAGGCGCGCGGACTCGCGGCGGACCTCCTCGCCGCCTACCCTGTGCCCCTCGCGCCGCGCAACGCTCCAGATCCCCGGCGCGGAGCCCAAGTCTATCTGGAAAATTGCGCCAGCTGTCACGGCGCGCGCGGCGATGGCAATGGACCTCAGGCCAAGGGGCTCGACCCGGCACCTATCGATTTCACCGACGCCGGACGCGCTCGCAAGCGCAGTCTGTTCGCGCTCTATCAGGTGATAGGACAGGGGCTCGAAGGCACGTCCATGCCCAGTTTTGCCCATTTGCCCTCCGACGACCGCTGGGCGGTAGCAGCCTATGCCGGTGGATTTGCCTTTCGCGACGTCGCAGCCGGCCGGCGTGTCTGGAACCAGACCCCTGCGGCGCGCGAACTGGTCCCCGACCTGCAAGCCTTCACGAGTCTCAGCCCGGAAGTGCTTGGTCGTGGGCTGGGATCGGAGCAGGCCGACGCGCTTACCGCCTATTTGCGCTCAGATCCCCAAGCATTGACAACCGCTTCGCCCGCGACGCTTGCGGTTGCCCGTGACAAATTGGCGCAAAGCCTTGCCGCGTACCGCAAGGGAAATCGGAGCGAGGCAGAGCGTCTCGCGCTGTCCGCCTATCTCGACGGTTTCGAACCGATTGAGCCGATCCTGACGACGCGCGATTCCGCCCTTATGGCGCAAATCGAATCCGCGATGTCCGATTATCGCGTGTCCATCGCGCGAGGTGTGCCGGTCGATGCGGTCGCGGGTAAAGCCGCCGCAGTCGAAACCCTTTTCGCCGATGCCGAAGCTGCACTGTCTCCCGATGCAGCCAGCGACGCATCGACCTTTGTCGGGGCGCTTACCATCTTGCTGCGCGAGGGTCTCGAAGCGCTTCTGATCATCGTGGCGATGATCGCTTTCTTACGAAAGGCCGAACGGCCTGAGGTCCTACCCTATGTCCATGGCGGCTGGATCGCAGCCCTGGCAGCCGGCGGCGCAACCTGGGCAGTCGCGACCTATGCAATCTCGATCAGCGGAGCGAACCGCGAGTTGACAGAGGGATTTGGCTCGCTTTTCGCCGCAGTCGTTCTCGTCTGGGTCGGCATCTGGATGCACGGAAAGTCACATGCGGAGAGCTGGCAGCGCTATATTCGCGAAGCGATGGGCAAAGCGCTTTCACGTCGCTCGGCCTGGTTCCTGTTCGGGCTCGCTTTCCTCGTGGTCTATCGGGAAGTCTTTGAGACCATCCTGTTTTTCGCAGCTCTCGCCGCGCAAGGAAGCCGCAGCGCGATCGCCGCCGGAGCCGGAACCGCAGTGGTGATCCTGGCAGCAATCGCATGGGTCATGCTTCGTTACAGCCGGGTCCTGCCGATCGGAAGATTTTTCGCTTACAGCTCTTCGCTCATCGCTATCCTCGCGGTTGTCCTGGCCGGCAAGGGCGCGGGCGCGCTACAGGAAGCCGGCCTCCTCGGCATCACCCCGCTAGCTCATTTTCCCCGCTTCCCGGCGATGGGGATATTTCCTTCGCTCGAACCGTTGTTGCTCCAGCTTCTCGCGCTTGCAATCCTCTGGATCGGCTATCGTTACAACAGTCGGCAACATCGCCGCATCGAGACAGCGCCCGGTCGATGAGGGGAATCATCACGGGGTCGGCGCACTCCTCCTTGGCCGTAAGACGGCTTCCGAAAAGAGCCTCCGAGCCAGAGTGCTTACCCGGCGCCCGTTACGCACACGAGTTAGGCCTGCTATTGCGACCCGATGCCCGAAACGTCCAACTGGAACGGCCGACTTAGCCTCGGCGACTATCATGCTCTCTGGTCGGGTTCGGTTGGCGATGCCGCCGCGCACCGCCATTTTGCGGCGCAGGCAGTGTTTTGTGCCGAGCCGCTTACCGTGGTCGATGCTGATGGCGCGCGCCTGTCGGGGCGTTGCTTGCTCATCGAACCCGATACCGTGCACCGGCTGCTCCCCGCGCCCACGGCTGAATTATGGTTCGTCGAGCCGACAGTGGTCTTCGGTCCGCCGGTAGATCTGAAAGACCGGCTGATCTGCTCCGATCCGATTCATGTCGCGCTGCCGGGACAGCGGTCCTTCTGGAAAAACTGGCTCACGCGAGGCGCCCGACCCCCGCTCGATCCGCGCATCACCCGCGCCGCCGCCTCGATTGACCGCCTGATCCCCATGGGCTCTGTCCGTCTCGCGGCTGTGGCGGAGGAGAGCCGCCTTTCGCTCGGCCGCTTCCGGCATCTCTTTGCCGCCGAGATCGGCATGCCCTTCCAGCGCTTTGTGCTCTGGCGAAGGTTGATTATCGCCTTCGACGAATTGGGAATGCGCCGCAGCGCGACCGAGGCCGCACACATGGCAGGGTTCAGCGACAGCGCGCATTTCGCCCGCACGATCAAGGCGATGTTCGGTATCCGGGCAAGCGACCTTTTCATCGAATCATAGCCTCTCCGTTCAAGCCGGTGCGTGATCGCGCCTGGTAGAGGCGCATCATGTCAGACGCACACAGAGACTTCGTCCCGGCACTCGGCAAGAGCGGATCGCTCGACCGCTACGATGCCGCCATAGCCCTCATGACCAGAGAGAAAAGATGGCGAAGCGACTTGCTGCGCTTCGCCGAACCGCGGCCGGGCGAGCGGATCGTCGATATCGGGTGCGGCACGGGAACCTTTGCGATCGCCCTCAAGCAGGCGGCGCCGGAGAGCATCGTTCTGGCGGTCGATCCCGACCCCGCCGTGCTGGAAATCGCGCGCGCCAAGGCTGAGGTTGCCGATGCCGAGATTCGATGGTTCGAGGCTATGGGCGACGAGCTGGACGGCATCGACGCACTCCGGCAATGCGACAAGATCGTATCGAGCCTGGTCCTTCACCAGTGCCCGATGGCCGTTAAGGAAGCGATTGCCGCGCAGATGTTCAGGCTCCTGAGGCCGGGCGGGACCCTTTTCATAGCCGACTATGGCGAGCAGCGCTCGCTGCTGATGCGCATGCTTTTTCGACAGATCCAGCTGCTCGACGGGTTCGAATATACCGAACCCAACGCTAAGGGCTGCGTCCCGGTGATCCTTAAAGCCGCGGGTTTCGAGGCGGTCGAAGAGATGAGAGTCATCCCGACGCCGACCGGCTCGATTTCAATCTATGGGGCGAAGCGGTAGTTTCTCGCCCGGCCCGCGCGGTCGCGGCTAGCCGCGCCAGTGACGCCCGCGGTGATGGTGGTGCATCCGGCGCTTCTGATAGCGCCGCTCGTAGCGGTCCCGCCGTTCATAGCGGCGATCATGGCCGCGGTAGTAGGGATCGTAGCCACGATAGCCACGATCATAGCCATAATTGGGCACGCCGTGGCGTGAGGAACGATAGTCGCGGTCATGACCACGTGGCGCGTCATGTCCGCGGCTATATCCCCCGCGATCGCCATGGTGCTGGGCAAGCGCTGTTCCGGGGAGCGCGAAGGCGAGCATCGCGGCCGCGATCGTCATCAGTTTTCGCATGTCAGTCTCTCCTTTTCGTGGCGTTCAAAATCCCCCTTCATGTTTGAATGCGCTGTGAATATTGGCTCCGATGCTGCCGATCGGACGGTGACCCGGCGTCTCCATGCGACAGGCCGATGGCGGGAGAGACAGTATCGCGCCGCATGGTGGGCACCCGTCCCGCGTGGACGAAGCGGGACGGGTGCGGGCCCTCATTTGCCCTTTGCCGCTACCGCGGCCTGGACTCGGGCCTCGACCTGTTCGGGGCTCGGCTGGACGAGCATCTCGCCATTGACGAAGAAGGTCGGCGTGCCCCGGACGCCGACCGCACGCGCGTCGGCGATGTCCTGCTCCATCCAGGCCATCGCATCGGTTGTCGGCATCGCGCGCGCCTTCGCGACATTGAGGCCGGCCTTCTCGGCGGCCGCCCAGGCACCGTCCATCTTGCCGTCGTGCCATTCGGGCTGCGCTTCGAGCAGGGCGGCCGTCACCGGCTCGAGCTTGCCCTGGACGCGGGCGGCTTCGAGGATCACGATCGCCTCGGCCGAGCCGGGGTGCAGCGGCAGGTAGCGCATAACGAGACGCACATCCTTGGGATATTTGGCAACGATGCCCTTCACCGTGGGATAGAAGGCGCGGCAGGCCTCGCACGACGGGTCGAAAAATTCGACGATGGTGACCGGGGCATTTTTCGGTCCGATGATCGGCGAATGCGGACGAATGAGGCTGTCGACCGGCCCCGCCACGACCTTCTTCGTGGGTTCGCCCTCGGCGGTTCCGCTGTAGAGCATCGCGCCGCCGGTGAAGGCGAGTGCCGAGAGGACAAGCGTGGCAACGACACCGATACGTCTGTTCATGATTTCAGTCTCCTTTGGAAGTTGAGCAAGAGGATAAGGATGAGCGCAAACGCGGCCAGCGACAGGAGGGGCAGCGGCACGCCTCCGATTGCCATGCTCTCTCCCGAGCATGACGGGCCGCCGGTACAGGGGACGATCTGGGCCGGAATGACGCCGACGTAGAGCAGGCTGTGATAGAAAGCGACGAGACCGCCGCCGAAAGCCAGCGCCAGCCCATAAGGAACGACGGCGCGGTCCGACATGAACGCCGCGATGCCGAGAATGATCGCGAGCGGAAACATGAAAGCGCGCTGGAACCAGCAGAGATCGCACGGCGCCTGGCCCATGACCTCACCGACGAAGAGGACAGCTAGGCTCGACAGGAGGGCAATTGCCCAGGCCGCGCCGAGCGGACGCCATTTGTGCGGCGCGAGCATCGGAAAGCTCGTCATCGCCGACCACCTTTGAACTTCGACTTGGGCCGCCGCGGCGGCGATTGCGGCTTGCTGTACTTGGACTTGAGGTAGCTGAGCAGGATGCCGTCGATCGATGCGAGCATCCTTTGAAAGCTCGTCTGGATGCCGGGAAGCCGGAGCCAGGCAAAAGGTCCGCGGCAGCGATAGCGATGGAGGAATTTGGTCCCTTCCGGCGTCCGGGTCAGGATATAGCTCTCCTCGAACTGGAGGATGAAGCTCGGCTTTACGTCGAGAATCAGTTCCTCGCCGGAGCGCGCGGAAAGGACCGTCGCGGAGACTTCGAGAAACTTGGGCTTGTTGGGATCCATTCGCATCGAATAGCGGATCGCGATCGGGTCCTCGGCAAGCCGCTCGATCCGGACATAGGGATTCCAGATCCGGTGGTTCTCGAAATCGCCGAGGACCGCCCATATCTGTTCCGGACTATAGGGGAGGTCATGCTCCCGCTCGAACTCCATCAACTTCACTCCTCTATCGATCGGCCGCCGGGCTTTGCCCCGCGCCGATGTCGGTGACGCCCGCAGGCGATGGGTCGGCGTGCGCGCCGCCGGTCGTGAACCAGCGGCGCAGGCGCGGGGCCATCCGGCGCTCGAAGCCCGCCGCAAGGCTGAAGGACGCCGGTACGATCAGCAGCGTCAGCATCGTCGAAAGGATGAGACCGCCGATCACCGTGACCGCCATCGGCGCGCGCCATGCACCGTCGCCGGTGAGCGACAGCGCGGTCGGGATCATGCCCGCGACCATCGCGACCGTGGTCATCAGGATCGGCTGCGCGCGCTTGTGCCCCGCGTCGACGATCGCCTCGTCGCGCGGCACGCCGGACGCCATTTCCTCGATCGCAAAATCGACGAGCAGAATGCTGTTCTTGCCGACGATACCGAGCAGCATCAGCACCCCGATGAAGACGGGGAGCGACAGCGGATAGCCGGTCAAGAGCAACGCGATCGCACCGCCGAGCGGGGCGAGCAGCAGCGAACCCATGTTGACGAAGGGCGGGATGATCTTGCGATAGAGCAGGATCAGAACGGCGAGCACGAGGAAGATGCCCGACACCACCGCGATTGCGAAGTTACGCAGCATCTCGGCCTGCCATTTGGCGCTGCCGAGCACGAGCCGCGTGACGCCGGCGGGAAGCTGCTTGAGCGCGGGCAGCGCCTCGACTTTTTCCATCGCCTGACCCGTCACCAGACCCGGGGCGAGGTCGGCCCCGATGGTGAGCTGGCGCACCTGATTGGTGCGATTGATCTGGGTCGGGCCGGCGCCAAAGCCGATCTCAGCGACGACCGAGAGCGGCACCGTTCCGCCGTTGCGGGTCGGGACCGGCATATTGCGGAGCGTATCGAGCCGCTCGCGCGCGGTTTCCGCGAGCGCGACGCGAACCGGGATTTGCCGATCGGATAGCGAGAATTTCGCGCTGTTCTGGTCAATCTCACCAAGCGTCGCGACGCGGATCGACTGGCTGAGGGCCTGTGTCGTCACCCCGAGCTGCGCGGCGAGCGCAAAGCGCGGGCGAATGACGATCTCGGGGCGCTGAAGATTGCCCTCGACGCGCGGCGAGCGGATTTCCTTCACCTTGGCCATTTCGGCAAGCAGCCGGTTGCCGACATCTTCAAGCTTCTTCGGGTCGTCGCTGCCGAGTGTGATCGAGATGTCGCGGCTGCTGCCGCCACCGCCGCCATGCTGCGACTGGAAGTTGATGCGCGCATCGGGAACCGCAGCCAGCCGCGGCGCGCGGTCCTTTTCGAACTCGGTCGAGGTGAGTTCGCGGTCCTTGCGCAATTTCAGATAGACCGTCGCCGTGCCGACATCGATCCGCGACAAGGCGGATTCGACGAGCGGGTCGCGCTTCATGAGATCGGTCACCTCGTCGGCCACTGCCTCGGTTTGTTCGAGCGTTGCACCCGGAGCGAGCTGGATTGCGACGCGGCTCGTGTCGGAATCGATCGACGGCTGGAAGGTCATCGGGAGCAGCGAGAAGCTGAAGATGGTCGCGAAGAGCGCGAGTACCCCGATACCGACGACCCAGAGCCGGTGATCCTTGATGTAGGCGAGCCATTTCCAGCGATCGCCTCGGGCGCGGGCCGCATCGGCGGCCCTGGCATCGAGGCTCCAGCGCAGCACGCGCATATAGGTGTCGATCAGCGGGCCTTCGCCATGCTTCTGCGGACCCTGCGCGGAGAGAAAATAAGCGGCGAGCATCGGCGTGATCATGCGCGCGACCGCGAGGCTCATCAGCACCGCCGCGACGACGGTCAGCCCGAAATTCTTGAAATATTGTCCGGCGACCCCCGGCATCAGCCCGACGGGCAGGAAGACCGCGACGATCGTCATGGTGGTCGCGAGCACGGCCAGGCCAATCTCGTCGGCGGCGTCGATCGAGGCCTGGTAAGCGGATTTGCCCATCCGCATGTGGCGGACGATATTCTCGATCTCGACGATCGCGTCGTCGACGAGGACGCCGGCGACAAGGCTGAGCGCGAGCAGGGTCATCATGTTGAGCGAGAAGCCCATCAGGTCCATGAAGAGGAAGGTCGGGACCGCCGAGAGCGGGATTGCGAGCGCCGAGATAAGGGTCGCGCGCCAGTCGCGCAGGAACAGGAAGACGACGATGACCGCGAGGATCGCGCCCTCGACCATCGCGTTGATCGCCGAATGATATTGGCCCTTGGTATATTCGATATCGCTGAACAGCTCGGTGAACTTGATCTTGGGGTTTTCCTTCTCGAGCTTGCGCAACTCCTCGACCGCCGCGTCATAGACGGTGACGTCGGAGGCGCCCTTCGCGCGCTCGAACCCGAAGGTCAGCACCTGCCGTCCGTCCTGCTTCGAGACCGAGCGCTGCTCGGCGTAGAGGTCCTTGACCTCGGCGATGTCCGCGAGGCGCACGGTGCGGTTGGTGCCGACCGAGATCAGGGTTTCGCCGAGCGCGTTCGCGCTACTGGCATTGCCGAGGATGCGCACCGCCTGTTCCGATCCAGCGACCTCCATCCGGCCGCCCGCGGCGTTGACGTTGAGCTGGACGAGCTGGGTGTTCACCGCGGCGGCAGTCAGGCCGTAAGCGCGCATGCGTTCGGGGTTGAGGATGACGCGGATTTCGCGGCTGACGCCGCCCCGTCGATAGGCGTCGCCCATGCCGGGGACGGCAATCAGCCGCTTGGCGACGACATTATCGACATACCAGCTCAATTCCTCGAGCGTCATGTCGGTGGCCGAAGCCGACCAATAAGCCAGCGTATTGCCCGAGGTCGACAGGCGGATGACCTGCGGTTCGAGGATGCCGTTCGGCAGGTTGCTCCTTATCTGGGTGATCTTGTCGCGGATATCGGTGACCGCCCGGTCGATCGGCGTCCCGATCGCGAACTGGACGAAGGTCTGCGACTGGCCCTCGGTGACGGTCGAGTTGAGCTCGTCGATCCCCTCGATCGTGCGCACCGCCGCTTCGACGCGCTGGGTGACCTGCGTTTCGAGTTCGGTGGGTGCGGCGCCCGGCTGCGCGATGATGACGATCGCGCCCGGAAAATCGATGTCGGGATCGCTTTGGACCCCCATCATGAGGAAGGAGACGATCCCCGCGACCGTCAGGCCGAAGAACATGACGAGCGGCGGGATCGGGTTCCGGATGGACCAGGCCGAGATATTCTTGAAGTTCATCCGCTCTCCCCTTTCCGGTCTCGCCTCGCCGCCGCGTTGGCCTCTCAGGCCGCGCTGCGGTCGCGATAGGCGAGGAGCCGTAGCGCGTTGGCGACCACGACCAGTGTCGAGCCCTCATGCGCGGCCACCGCGGGGCCGATGCCCAGCCCGAGGATGGTTGCCGGCACGAGCACGACCACGACGCCGAGGCTCACTACGAGATTCTGGCGGATGATCCGCCGCGTCTGCCGGCTGAGCCCGATGGCGAAGGGCAGATGGGCAAGATCGTCGGCCATGAGCGCGACATCGGCGGTTTCGAGGGCGACGTCCGACCCAGCGGCGCCCATGGCGATGCCGACGGTTGCGCTCGCCATCGCGGGCGCGTCATTGACCCCGTCGCCCACCATGGCCACCGGCTGCTCGGCCTTGAGATCGCGAATGGCGTCGACCTTCTGATCGGGCATCAGGTCGCCCCAGGCCTCGTCGATCCCGACTTCGGCGGCGATCGACTCGGCGACCTTCTGGTGATCGCCCGAGATCATGATCATACGTCTGATCCCGAGCTCGCGGAGCCTAGCGATCGCCGTGCGCGCCGCTTCGCGCGGCGTGTCCATCAGACCGATCGCGCCCAGATCGCGGTCGCCCATACGGACCACCATCGTCGTGCGGCCCTGTTCGCGAAGGCCGGCAATCGCCGTCGCCACTTCGTCGCCGATCGGCGCGATGCCGTCGGTCCCGAACATCTCCACCTTTCCGATCTGGACAGTCTCGCCTTCGACCTTCGCGGTAACGCCGCGCCCCGTGAGGCTGTTGAGGTCGTCCGCCACCGGCACGCGCGCCGAGGTCAGCATGGCCTCGCCATCGCGCGCGATCGCGGCGGCAAGCGGATGGTCGCTGAGCCGCTCGACCGCGACGGCGATGCGAAGCAACTCTTCCTTGGGCACGCCGGTAGCGGGCACGACATCGGTGATGCGCGGCTTGCCCTCGGTCAATGTACCCGTCTTGTCGAAGGCGAGCGCGGTCAGCGATCCCAGATTCTCGAGAGGCCCGCCGCCTTTCACGAGCACCCCGCCGCGCGCGGCGCGCGCGACGCCCGAAAGCACAGCGCTCGGCGTCGCGATCGCGAGCGCGCATGGGCTTGCCGCGACGAGGACCGCCATTGCGCGGTAGAAGCTGTCGCGGAAAGGCTCATCGACGACGACCCAGGCGAAGAGCAGGACGAACACGAGGGCGAGCACGCTCGGCACGAAAATGCGCTCGAACTTGTCGGTGAAGCGCTGGGTCGGCGACTTCTGCGTTTCCGCCTCGCTCACCATCTTGACGACCTTGGCGAGCGTGGTGTCGGCGGCAAGCCGCGTGACCGCGATCTCGATCGCGCCATAGCCGTTGATGGTGCCCGCAAAGACACGATATTTCGCATCGAGCCCATCGGGCTTGGCGGCGGCCAGCACCCGGTCCGCCACCGGTTCCTTGTCGACGGGCACGCTTTCGCCGGTGACGGGCGCCTGATTGACCGCGGTGCGGCCCACTGTCACGAATCCGTCGGCCGGGAGCCGCTCGTTGGGCTTGACGACGACGGTGTCGCCGATCTGCAGCAGTTCGACCGACACTTCGCGCGTGCTGCCGTCGGCGCTCTTTACGATCGCGGTCTGCGGCGCGAGTTCGGCGAGCGCCTCGATAGCGCGCTTGGCTCGTCCCATGGCATAATGTTCGAGGGCGTGACCAAGGCTGAAGAGGAAGAGCAGCAGCGCGCCTTCGGCCCATGCCCCTAGCGCCGCCGCGCCCGCTGCGGCAACGAGCATGAGCGTGTCGATCTCGAAGCGCTTGAGCCTCAGATTTTCGATCGCTTCGCGGACGGTGAACCAGCAGCCGAAGCCATAGGCCGCGAGATAGAAGCCGAAGCTGACCCATTCGGGAGCGACGCCCGATTTCTCGATGGCGAAGCCGATGCCGAGGACGAGGCCGCAGAGGAGCGCAAAGATCAGCTCGGTGCGCTCACCGAATATTCCGCCATGATCATGACCATGATCATGATCATCCGATCCCTTGTGGCCATGTTTATGGTCCGGCCCATGGGCATGATCGGGGCCGTGATCATGGCCATCGTCACCATGGATGTGGCCTTCTTGGGCCGGGACAGCCGCGGCGACGGCGGCCGATTTCCGGGTAACGCCCATATCCAAAAGTATCTTTCTGATCGTCTCGATGGAGGTTTCCGAGCGCTCGAACTCGGCGCGCAACGTCCCCGCCGCGCCGACTTCGGCCTCGATCACGCCGGGAATTTCGCGAAGGCGCAGCCCGATCGTCCGCGCACGCCGGGCGTGGCCGACACCTTCGAGATCGTTCCAGAAGAGATGCTGATATCGACCGGTGAGTACGGCGCCGGCGCTGCGCGCCAGCTGGCGCACCCGTTCGAGCGGGAGTATGTCCGGCCGATAGTGAATGCAGAGCTGCGGCGGCGAACCGTCGCTTGAGCGAACAACATGGACCTTGTCGACGCCGTCACGTCCTTCGAGTTCGCTCGTGAGGCGCGCGACGCAGCGGTCGGCGGTATCGGCGACCTCGGGAAGGAGAAGCGGAATATCGAGCCGCAACTGGTCACTCATGATGCCATCCTTTTCTCTTGGCGATCGGCATTGCGATCGGGGCGCATGTTAAACGCACGGCAGGATGAGGTGCGGGAGCCTCTGCGGGATGCGACCCGGCTCCCGCACCTCCCTTACCGCCGGAGATCCCTGCCCGTGGTGAGGGGGGCGAATGAGAGGGGCCTCCGACGGCCAGGTTTCGAAACTAAAATCATGCGCGCCGTCCGCTCGGCCGCGCGTAGCGGGACTGGACGGTGGTGCGGCGGAAATGCTTTTCGAGCGCTGCGTTCGAGCGGCGCAGGAAAACCGAGCAGGCACGGCGCAGAAAGGGATAGCCGAGCCAGGAGAAGAACCCGCGGCAGTCGAGCCGGTGGGTCACCTCGACACCCTGACCGAGCTTTTCGAGCCGGTAGCTTTCCTCGATGACGAGCAGACCGCGCAGGCCCGTCCGCCATGAAAAACCCGAGAGCCAGTCGAGACCGGTGATCCGGCCCTCGGCCGACAGCTCGGGGCCTCGCGGCCCGCGCGGGGAGTAGACATAGTCCAGTCGCTCTTCATCACCGGGGCGATCGGTGAAGCGGAGCGTCGGATGCCAGTCACCGTACCGCTCGATGTCGACGATCAGCCGCCATACCCGCCCGATCGGGACCGGCAGGCGGAGCGAGGAGCCTACCGAAAACATCGGCCGCCCCCTCGCTCCGGCAAGCTGGTCCGCGACGCAGGCCGGGGACCTGCGCCGCGGTGGAAACCGGCAATTTGCCGGTCAGCTCTGGACATCGGGAGGCTCCGCGGCGGATTTCCCGCCGAGGATGTCGACCGCTTCGAGCGTGATTAGCCCGACGTCCGGTATTTCGGTCAGCTGCGCCGCAAAGTCGCGGAGCCGCTGCTCCTCGTCGATGATCTCGATCACGACCGCCCGGTCATTCTCCAGCGCATGCTTGCGATGGAGATGCGCCGAGCGTCCGAAACCGAGGACCGCTTCGAGGACGGTCACCCCCGCCAGCTTTTGCTGGCGGGCGAGTTCGGCAATGAACTCGAAGACACGTTGATCGCCGAAGAAGGCAGACTCGTCGGTATAGACGCGCAAGAGCTTGGACGCTTTTTGCATGATCCTCTCCTATTCAGTGACCGGCGTGCCGGCCGGTTCGGATTTGCGTTTCATGAAACCGGGCTGCCAGTTCGACCCGAGTAAGACCTTGGCGATCGCGGGCAGGACGAGAAGCGTCAGGATAGTCGCCGCGATGAGGCCGCCGATGACGGTGGTCGCGAGCGGCTTCTGCACTTCGGCGCCGGTTCCGGTCGCGATCGCCATCGGCACGAAGCCGATCGCGGGCACGAAACCGGTCATGATCACCGCGCGCATCTTCTCGGTCATGCCCTCACGGATTGCCTCCGTGAGCGGGACGTCATTCTCGAGCCGTTCTCGGATCGCCGTCATCACGACGAGACCGTTGAGCACCGCAACACCTGCGAGACAGATGAAGCCCACCGCCGCAGACACGGAGAAGTTGATCCCGGTAAGCGCCAGCGTGAATACCCCGCCCGCGAGACCCAGAGGGACCGCGAGGAACACGGCGGTTGCGCGGCCGAAGGTGCCGAGCGCCATGTAGAGCAGGATGAAAATGCCCGCGAAGCAGAGCGGCACCACGATGGAGAGCCGCTTCGATGCGGCCTGCAGGCTTTCGAACTGCCCGCCCCATTCGAGATAGTAGCCCGCCGGGAGCTTCACATTAGCGATCTTCGCCTGCGCTTCTGCCACGAAGGACCCCGCGTCGCGGCCTTCGAGGTTCACCTGCACGACGACGCGCCGCTTGCCATTCTCGCGGCTGATCTGGTTGAGCCCTTCGGTCAGCCGGATCTGCGCCACCTGCGCGAGCGGTATCTGCCCGCGATTGCCGCCTTCCGAGGGAAGGAGGACAGGAAGCGCGCGGATGTCGTCGAGATTGACGCGGGTGGCATCGGGCACGCGCACGGTGATGTCGAACCGGCGGTCGCCTTCATAAAGCAGGCCGGATTCGCGGCCGCCGAGTGCGGCCGACACCGTGTCGGCGACTTCCTGCACCGACAGGCCGTAGCGCGCGATCGCATTGCGATCGAGCTTCACGTCGAGCGTCGGAGCGCCACCGACCTGGTCGGCCTTGACGCTACCCGCACCCGGAATGCCCTGGAGCACGCGCACCATCTCGTTCGCGGCGAGCGACATCTTGTCGAGGTCGTCCCCGTAGAGTTTGATGGCGACGTCTCCGCGCACACCCGCGATCAGTTCGTTGAAACGAAGCTGGATCGGCTGACTAACCTCGTAAAGCTGGCCGAGCTGGCCCCCGGCGGCCTTCTCGATGCGCTCAACGACATCGGCCTTCGAATTGACGTCCGCCGGCCACTGGTCCTGCGGTTTCAGGATCACGAAGCCGTCCGAGATGTTTGGCGGCATCGGGTCGGTCGCCACCTCGGCTGTACCCGTTTTCGAGAACATCAGCTCGACTTCGGGCAGGCTTGAGATCGCCGTCTCGACGTTGCGCTGCATAGCCAATGACTGTTCGAGGCTCACTGAAGGCACGCGCGTCGAGGCGAGCGCCATATTCTTCTCGTCGAGCTGCGGAATGAATTCCGAGCCCAGCAGTCCGAAGGCCGGGATGGCAAGGACGAAGAAGGCAAAGCCGCCGGCGATGAAAGCCCAAGGCTTTGCGAGCGCCTTATCGAGCAGCGGGAGATAGCGCTCCTTCGACTTGCGGATTGCCCAGACTTCCTTCTCGGCAACCTTGCCGCGGATCATCAGCGCGACGAGCGCCGGGACCAGCGTGATGGCAAGGATGAAGGCGGCGACGAGCGCGAGCATGATGGTGATGGCCATCGGCGAGAAGGTCTTGCCCTCGACGCCCGTGAACATCAGCAGCGGCGCGAAGGCGAGCAGGATGATCGCCTGCCCGAAGACGGTCGGCTTGATCATCTCCTGGCTGGCACGCATCGTCTCCTCGAGGCGCTCGCGAAGGTTGAGCAATCTCCCTTCATGTTCCTGCCGGTGCGCCAGTCTGGCGAGGCAGTTTTCGATGATGATCACCGCCCCGTCGACGATCAGACCGAAGTCGAGCGCGCCGAGGCTCATCAGGTTGCCCGGAACCCGGAAGGCGTTCATTCCCATCGCCATCATCAGGAAGGAGAAGGGGATAACGAGCACCGCGATGATCGCGGCACGCCAGTTGCCGAGCAGGAAGAAGAGCGCGGCCGCCACGAGCAGCGCGCCTTCGGTCAGGTTCTTTTCAACCGTCCCGACGGTGGCGTTCACCAGCTTGGCGCGGTCGAGCACCACCTTCACTTCGACGCCGGGCGGCAGGGTTTTCGACACCTGCGCAATCTTCGCCGATACATCCTCCGCAACAGTGCGGCTGTTCTGCCCGATCAGCATGAGCACTGTGCCGATGACCGCCTCCTTGCCGTTCATGCTGCCCGCACCGGTTCTGAGGTCGCCGCCGATTTTCACATTGGCGAGCTGTCCGACCGTGACGGGCACGCCGCCGCGCGTCGCGACGACGGCGTTGCGGATTTCGTCGACCGAGCGCACGCGCGCATCGACGCGCACGAGATAGGCTTCGCCTGCCCGATTGTAGTAGTTGGCACCGACCGCGAGGTTGGCGCGTTCCAGGGCTTCGCCAAGTTCGCTATAGGAAATACCGTAGCTGGTGAGGCGGGTCGGATCGGGCTCGACCACGAAGGTCTTGGCATAGCCGCCGATCGAATCGACGCCGGCGACGCCGCCGACAGACTTGAGCTGCGGGCTGACGATCCAGTCCTGAACCGTGCGAAGATAGCCCGATTTGGCGATCTCGTCGGTGAGGATATCGCCCTCGGGGGTCAGGTAGCTGCCGTCCGGCTGCCAGCCGGGTTGGCCCGCGACCTTCTTGGCGCCCTTCCCGTCGGGGTTCTTGTAGCCCACGGTGTACATGACGACCTCGCCGAGACCCGTCGTCACGGGACCGATCTGCGGCTGGGCCCCATCGGGAAGATTCTCGCCCGCCTGGAGAAGCCGTTCGCCCACCTGCTGGCGCGCGAAATAGAGGTCGGTTTCATCAGTGAAGATTGCCGTCACCTGGCTGAATCCGTTGCGCGAGATCGAGCGTGTCGTCTCGAGCCCCGGAATGCCGGCGAGCGAGATTTCGATCGGGTAGGTTACGAGCTTCTCGATTTCGACCGGCGAAAGACGCGGATCGATCGTGTTGATTTGCACCTGCTTGTTGGTGATGTCGGGAACCGCGTCGATCGGCAGCTTGGTCAGCTGCCATACGCCGAGCCCGGCTATCACGAGGAAGAGAAAGAGTACCGCCCAGCGCGCGCGGACGGATAGCGCCATCAGTTTCGCGATCACGGTTTATTCCTCCTCGCCCGCGCCCTTGCCGAGTTCGGCCTTGAGCAGGAATGCGTTCTTGGTCGCGACGATCTGGCCCGGCTTCAGCCCGGAGAGGATTTCGACACGGCCCGCGCTGCGCTGGCCGACGGTGACCTGCTGCGCGCGGAAGCCGTCCTTCGTGCGGACGAACACAACGTCGCGCCCTTCGAGCGTCTGGAGCGCTTCGTCGGCGATCACGATCCGTGCCGGCCCACCGGTTTCGGCGCCGCGGCCCGGAAGCAGACGCACCCGGACTGCAAGGCCCGGCTGCAGCGCTCCGGGCACATCGAGCACGGCAGTCGCCGATCGCGTGTCGCCGGAAAGTCCGGGGGTAACAGCCCGCACACGGGCATCGATCGTCCGCCCGTCGGGAAGTTCGATGATCGCGCGGTCTCCGGGCGAGAGCCGCTGTGCATCGGCCGGACCGACTGCGGCCTCGATCTGCACCTTGCTGGGATCGGCAACGCGGAACAATTCGGTTTCGGGCTGGACGAAGGCGCCCAGACTGGCGTTCTCCGCCGTAATCCGCCCTGATATCGGGCTGGCCACGATTACGCTGCTGCCATCGCGCGTAACCTGCGCGGCGCTCGCTGCGGCACGCGCGCGTTGCGCCTCCGCTGCGGCGGCCGCCGCTTCGGCTTGCGCCTGCTCGTAATCGACCCGCGCCGACACCTTTTGATCGAACAGCGTCTTCTCGCGATGGAGATTCTTCTGCGCAAGGGTCGAGCGCGCATCGGCGGCAATCCGTTCGGCCGCGATCTGGGCCGCGTCGCGGCTCTGCACGATCGCGATCGTCTCGCCGGCGCTGACCGGATCGCCTAACCGCTTGAAGAGGCGTGTGACCGCACCGCCCGCGCGGGCGGTGACGATCGCCTCGCCGCTCGGTGCGGCGGTAACGGTCGCTTGCGAGATGATTTCCGAACCGAGTCCGCCGGCGCCGATCGTCTCGACGCCGATCTCGGCGGCCTTGATCGCATCGGGCGCGATGGCGAGGCTGCTCGGAAGGGCTTCGCTCGCCGCTTCCTTTTCGCCTTCGGCCGCCGGTGCGGCGGCCGGGTCGGCGGTGCAACGTGCAACGCCGAAGCCCGTGACGGCGGCGAGTATCATGGCGCCCGCGACAGTGCCGAGGAGACGCTTGTCCTTGGTGATCATATTCTATCTCCGCTGTTGATGCGGTTCGCGCGCCGACCGGCGGCGCACCCCTGTTGACTTGGAAGAACGGCAGCGAATGCGCCCCCGTCCACTGGAAGGCTCGGCGCGCTCATGGCTGATGATCCGCATCGCCGTCGGCGGCGGCCTGGCGCGAGAGGATGGCGCGGGCTTCGGCCCGGGCCTGGCGCGCCGCGATCAGCTCGGCCTGCGTTGCCGCATAAGCCTGCTGCGCGTCGATATATTCGACGAGCGATGACTTGCCGGCGCGGTAGCTGAGTTCGGCGAGCCGGACACCTTCGCGCGCCTGCTCGATGCCGCTGCCCTCAAGCGCCGCGAGGCGAGCTTGGGCGGCGTCGAGTTCGGCCTGGGCGTTGGCGATTTTCGCCTCGGCGTTGACGACCGCATTCTCCCGCCGCGCGATGGCGGCAGCAACGTCGGACTTGGCGGCCGAGATGTTGCCGCGGTTGCGATCGAAGATCGGGAGCGGCACCGAGACATTCGCAATGAGCGCGCGATCACCTGTATCGCGAAGCTGCCGCACCCCGAAGCCAACCGATGGGTCGAGGCGACCGTCGGCGTGCTGCCCCTGGAGGCGAGCTTCGGCGATGAGGCGGTCGGTCTCGGCAAGCCGCACGTCGAGCGTGGCCAGCGAGTCAACCGAGGCAGGCATCACCCACAGGTCGCCTTCGACCAGTTCGGCCGGAGCAACCGAGCTGCCGAGAAGCGCTGCCAGCGAACGGCGCGCCGTCCGTTCCTCGGCCTCGGCGGTGCGCAGTTCGGCGGTTGCCTGGACCAGCGCCGCGTTGGCACGGAAGGCCCGCAGCGGCGGCTCGTTCCCGGTGTCGACCATTGCCTGCGCCACGCGGACGAGTTCGCGAGCGCGCGCTTCATTCTCGCGCGCGAGCGCCAGACTGTCGCGGGCCGCGAGCGCGGTCGCGAACTGGTTACGAACCTCGAGCGCGAGATCTGCGCGGGCAATCTCAAGCCGATATTGCGCGGCCAGAAACTCGGCGTCGGCGAGCGTCATGCGCGCGCGGCGGCGCCCGCCGATATCGAGACGCTGATTGACCGAGACCGTCGTTTCGAGACCATTCAGACCCGAGTAGGGGCCAGTGCCTGCAAAATTCTCGACATCGACGTTAAGGATGGGGTTGAAGCGATAGCCCGCCTGACGCTGGCGACCGCGCGCGGCCTCCACTTCGGCTTCGGCGGCAACCACGCGCGGCGAGCGCGCGTCGGCCTCCTCCATCGCCTGGGCGAGGGACAATCGAGCGGGAAGCGGGCCGGTACGCACGGCCTCGCCTGCGGAAGAAGGCGGTCCCACCAGCTCCGTCGCTGCCGACTGGGCAGCGGCGGGCGCGGAATTTGCGCCTGCAACGAGCGCCACGATACTCGCGGCGACAACTATGGATTTCATGAAAAGGAGACTCCTGACGTTTCCAGGGAGAAGCGCACGCGAAGGGCGCGCGCAGACCTAGAGCGTCAGGCGATTGGAGGGCGGAACGTCCCGATGTAGGCGACGGGCGGCAAGGCGGCCGTCAGGATGCGCGTATGCGCTTCAGGGGCAGGCGTTTCGGTCGCTGCCGAAAGCGTTTCCGCCGGGACGCCCGAATGGTGGCCATGGCAACCATGAGCGGCGGCAGGCACCTGCTGCTTTTCGCCGGGCGACGATTTTTTCTTGTCGGGCTCGGCGCTTTCGGTAGCCGGCGCACTCACGCAGCCCGCTTCGATCGCCGCGACAAAAAGGCTCGCCTCGGCCCGATCCTCGGTCGCATGCGCGAGCGATCCTGCAACCGTTCCGGATGCAAGGAGAAAGGTCAGCAAGAGGAGGATTACCCGTCGCATTGGAACCGGCCCCTAGCATCGAAATAGCGCGATGAAAAGTAGAAGATTTTCAATCAACTTCGGCGGCACTATTCGAACCCCCGAAAGGATGCTGTAATGTTATCTCATGATTGCAACCAAGGCGTGTATCCGTCTTAGAAATACTTATTACACCGCCTAGAGGAACAGGATATCCGTCGAACAACCGGGCGTTAAGCACAATAGTGCTACGATTGTCTTTCAATCTTAGTTCCGGCCTTACGCTATTGCTTCTATCCTTTTTTGTACTGGCCCGCGCACGGGCGGCGGGATTCGTGCCGGACAGGTCGGTAAATCGGAAATCTCGCATTGAGGCGGCGAACGGCAACATGAGGGCTTGACCCTGTATCTACTACAGGGTGCAAAAGCCTTCCCTGGACAAAAATGGGGACCCTGCATGATGACATCGACTGAAAAACCGCTGACCCGGGCCATCGTCGCGCCGCTCCTGCGCGACCAATGTCGCCTGTTCCGCGAATCAAGACGATTCGGCGATGAAGCCGCCGCGTGGCGGGCGCTGGAATGGGAGCATATCTTGAGCCAGCCCTATATGGGCCCGCATCTGGCCTCGCACTGGCACATGTTCCGCTATGCGATCGAACTCGGCGATAGCCGCGAAGCCGCCGGTCAGGCGATGCGGTTCCTGCTCGTCCCGCTCGGCTCGCTGACCGGCCGGCTCCCGGCCGGGAACAATGGACGCGCGCACGTGAGCGCCTTCGATCCGATGCCGCTGCCGGAGGGCCTGGCGGTACTGATCGAGGCGGCCCGGTCGGCGACCGAACGCGACGCCCGAAAGGGCTGATCCGGTTTTGGACTTCCGGAACAAGCCATTCGCTGTTAGGGGCGCGCGCATGTCCGGCGCTCCCCTTCGGCTGTTCCTTGTGTTAATCCTGCTTCTCAGCGGGCTCCACAATGCTGCACCGGCGATGGCGGGCATGACGCACCATGCGACGGATTCGCATCTGTCCCACCATGCGGAACCGGGCCATGCGTCGGGCAAGGACACGCAAAAAGGTCAGCAGGATGCCGACCTCCACGGCAGCCACCATAATTGCCCGGTCGCATCCGACCAGGCCCTTGCGGGCCATGACGATCTATCCTGCTTTTCCGGCGGCCTGCACTTCGCGCTGCCCGCCACGCGCCTCGCTTCGCGCGCCCTCGCGCCTCCCCTGAACCCGCCCCTCGCCTGAACGACGCCTGCCGCGCAGCCCTTCCCGGCCTGCGCTCAGCCGAACCGTTCAGGAGTGATCATTCATGCATATTCATATGCGCGCCGCCCTGTTGGCCGGGGCTGCGCTGCTGGCGGGGTCCGTATGGGCTCAGCCGCTAACGCTCGACCAGGCGGTCGAGCGGGCCATCGCTGCATCGCCAGAGCTCAGAGCGGGTGAAGCGGGGGTCGACGCCGCGCGTGCCGACCAGCTGCAAGCCCGCGTTCGTCCCAATCCGACCGTCTCGGTCGATATGGACAATGGCGTCGGCACGGGCAGCTATGGCCTGTTCCGACAGTCAGAACTGACCGTCACCTATCCGAAAGGCCAGCACCCAAGCGGTCGACCCAGAGGCGGCCGTCCGGATTGAGCATGATCTCGACGACTTGCGGGTCGGCAAGCCAACCGGCGATCGCCGCTCCGAATGCGGTCTGCAACATGCGCGCGCTGCGATTTCGCGCTTCGAGCCGGATCGGTTCTGCAGCCATGAGAGGACCCCGTTTCGCGGCGCCGGACCGGAGTGTCCGTGCGACGGGGCCGAGTAAGAGACGCAGGGATTGCCCCAATTCAACAAGCTTTTGAGCGCGTCGCACCGTGGCGTTGAAAGACAGGCTATGGCGTAGGCGCCGTCATCGCGGGAGAGCGGCCGCGCCCCCGCGAATCACTCCCGGGGCTTGTGCCGGAGGCGATTTTGACAAGAGTGTGAACATGAGTGATTCGAGGTCGCACACATTTGAGGACGCCGAACGCTGGGCGCGCCTCACTGACAAGCAGCGGGCCTGCCTCGATCTCCTGATCGAGCGACAGACCTCGAAGCAGATTGCGCGGCAGCTCGGAATCGCCAAGCCCACCGTCGATCTCCGGCTGACCAAGGCGCGCGACATATTGGGGACGGCGAACCGCGACGAGACCGCGATCGTCTATGCCCGCCTCAAACAGACCTATGATCGGATCACATGCGATCCGATCGACCTTCCGCCGCCGCCTGCGCTCGTGCCATCCCACTTCCCGGACGGAGGCCCGGCCGACGCGATGGCGCTGAACGACAGTGTCCTGGCGGCGGACGGGCCGATGGAGGCCAGCCCGCCGTTCAGGGATTTCTGGAGGCATGACCATGCCCGGACAAGGCGAGCGCTGATCATGGCGGCCATGCTGGTCGCACTGGTCCTGCTCATCTTATCGGGGCTCGCCATCGCCCAGGCGCTGACGACGCTGATCTCCGGCTGATCCCTTTCCCTTGTGCCCAAGCAATCGCCGGATCGCCCCCGCTTTCCGGAAAAGGAGAAGTCATGTCCAAAGAAACCAGTTTTGCAGCAGCTCGTCTCGAGCGCGACGTCCCGGCTGCGGAAGGCAGAGTCGACGATGCCCTCATCGCGGTGTCCTCGCTGATGACAAGTGTCGTGACCGCACGCCGCGATACCATCGGGGTGCCGGCCACCAGCGGCCATGCAACGATCCGGCGGCTCGCGAAGGCACAGATGGCGCTGGTCGATGTGAGCGGTGACATCCTTCGCGTCCATGGCGATCTCGTGCAAATCGGACGCGAGACGGCGGGCTATGACCTTCATGAATGCCCGGCGATCGCCGGTGCGGTTTCCGAGCCTCTTCCGGCGGCCGCCTGACCCCGATTGACCCGGAGCAATCAGCATGAAAGGTTCGGGCGATGCGCATGGCATTTTTCCTCGCTTTCTTGCTGGTTGCTCTTGGCTATGCCGCCTGGCGCGGGGGCGGACCCGAACGCGCGATGGCCGCGATCGCGCTGACCATGGTGGGAGCGGACAAGATGCTCCACGCTTTCGTACCGGTCGAATTCGCATCGCTGGACACGGGCCATCTCGCGATCGACCTGTTCGGCGCGACCGCAACCACCCTGCTCGCGCTTTTTGCGCATCGCTTCTGGCCCATGTGCGTCGCGGTGCTCCATATACTCCCGCTCCTCGCGCACACGAGCCGGTTCCTCGATGTGGAGATTCATCCGGCGGCTTATCTGACGATGCAGGTCGCGACCTCGTGGCTGGTTCCGCCGATCCTCATCCTCGCAACCTGGCGGCACCAGCGACGCCTGGCGCGCGGCGACAGCGAGCCGTCCTGGTACATCTCGTCGCGTCGATCGATCCCGAGAACAGCCAATCGATAGCCGAAACGCTACTTGCCGAGTTTCATAGTCTCGATCGCATCTGGTCGCGGTCACCCGAGGCGCTGGCGCGAATTCTCGGCAAGCAGAGTCCGGTCATAGGCCTTCTGCTTGCCGCGCGCGAGGCCGGCCTCGAAGCCATGCGCGCCGAATTGCTCGGTCGCGTGATCGAACCCTCCAGCCCAAAACTGATCGAATATTTCAAGACCTCGATGGGCGCGCTGCCCGAGGAAATTCTTCGCGTGCTGTTTCTGGACGCGTCGCGCCGGCTCGTCGCCGACGAGCAAATGCAGCATGGCTCGGTTCGGCAGCTGGCACTTTATCCGCGCACGATTTTCCGGCGCGCGCTCGAGCTGGATGCGGCAGCTATCCTGCTGGTCCATAATCATCCAAGCGGTGACCCGACCCCGAGCGACAGCGATAGCCGCGATCGACGACAAGATCCTTGCCGTCGTCGGCGACGCCGCGCACAAGGATGTGAATGTGCGGATTGTCGGTGTTCCAATGATCGACCGCGATCCAGTCGAGGCGCGTCTCGAGATCCTTTGCCATGTCGGCCATGAGGTCGCGGGTGAAGCGCCTGAGGTCGCCGATTTCCCCGGCATCTTCCGGACTGACGATGAAACGGAAATGATGACGATCATCCTCGCAGCGCGATGCGAAGCCGGCGCGGTCGGCTGCGTCCCCCTCCGCGTCGAACATCGAGGCGTCGCGGCCGTCGCGGGTGACGCCGTCGCGTTCGAGATATTGGATATGGCGCGCGAGCGGCGCCGAGCGGAAGCGCTGCCCCTTGTGGCGCACGATCCGCGCCTTGACGACGACGCAGCGGCCGTCGGCACGGAAGCGCACTCGCGCGAGCGCGCGGCGGCCGCGGCCATGATGCCCGGTGCCACCGCCGGACCCCGGCGGACGGCGCGCGAAACCCTTGCGCGCCATGGAGCGGCGCACCTGCCCCGCAAGGCTCCGCCCCCGGCGTGACGCCCCGGCCCCGCGGTCCCGCACCCTTCCCGGCCGGATCTTGAACTCACCGTCGTCACCGCTCACGGCAGGCCTGCCATATTCCAAGCCGCTGAATTTTCTTCGTAATGTTCGACATCATATGGCCAGGCAATTGCGAGCCATATGGATTTCCCGCTGATTTGCGCGCCCCTTCGACCAAGCGGCTGGCAGCCCTTTTATCTCGCCATACTTCCCTTCCATCCCAGCCAATCCCGTCCCTCCTTGCCGGCTTTAGGCGCGCGTTTCGGCCGGAAGTCCGCGCCGTCCGGACGCAAAAGCGTCGGCGCGGCCCGGTCCCGCATTATAGGCCGCGAGCATCAGCGACACATCGCGGTAGCGATCCCACATCGCGCGCAGATAGGCCGCGCCCGCAAGGATGTTCGAGCGCACATCGAACGGGTCGGCGCCCAGTCCGTGGCGCGCCGACAACATCGCCCAGGTCGCAGGCATGATCTGCATGAGCCCCATCGCACCGGCGTGCGAGACGGCGCGCGCGTTGCCCCGGCTTTCGGCATGCATGACGCGCCAGATCCAGCGTTCGGGGATAGCGGCGGTTCATAATTCGATCGCCCGGCGGCGTAGCCATGCCGCATGGCGCTCGGCGCTATAGGGACGAAAGGGCATCCCGGCTGCGAGACGGTCGGCGACATGACGCCAGTGATCGGGGGATGCATCGCACGGATCACCGAATAGCCTTTGACGGTTTCGATGAGGACGATGATGGTCATCATCGTGCGGGCAAGGTTCCAGCCGAGCGATTGGGCAGTGGAAAGCGGCATGGGTCAAGCTCCTGTCGTTGGGAGCGGGCCATTCCCGCTCGACAGTCGCCCCGCCGGTCGGGGACAGGCCGCAATCACCGCGAGCGAAGCTGCGGCCGCACGCGGAGCGTAGCGGACCCTTTACGGGTTGATTGAAGGAGGCCTGGCTTCGCACCCAGGGATCAGCGGCATTCGAGCGGGATGGCCCGCTCCCCGTGGGCAGCGCCATGCCGAACCTGACAAGCCATGCGGAATTTCCCACAGTCTGACTTACAGAAACGTCATAATGCCAATTAAGGCTTACGTGTAAGCCATCAACTTGACTTTTGTGCCGATTGCAGCCTAGAAGGTCGAAAGGATGGTCGATGGCCGACGAGACGACAAAAAAGATCCCGCGCAGCTATTCGCGCTACACCCGCGAGGCTGTGCGCCTGCTGGGCGGGCTCATTCGCGCCCGGCGGATCGAACGGCGGCTGAGCGTCGAAGACCTCGCGACGCGCAGCGGCGTGTCGCGCGACATGATGCGCCGTATCGAGCAGGGCGACCCGCGCTGCGCCATCGGCCTCGTCTTCGAGGCGGCCGCGATCGTCGGGGTCGCGCTGTTCGACAGCGACCGGGACCGTCTCGCTGGACATCTCGTCGAGCAGGAAACGAAGCTGCGCCTGCTTCCCAAGGCCGTTCACAAGCCGCGATCCGAGGTGAAGGATGACTTCTGACGTCGCGCCTGCCGGCGAAGCCTTCGTCTGGATATGGCTGCCCGGGGCAACCGAGCCGGTCGTCGCGGGCAGGCTCGCGCGCGCGCGCGATAGCCGGCTCACCTTCAACTATGGCCAAAGCTATCTGGCCCGCGCGGATGCCATCGCGATCTACGAGCCCGAATTGCCGCTGCGCGCCGGCCTGATCGAGCCGGCGAGCAAGATGCAGTTGCCAGGCGCGATCCGCGACGGGTCGCCCGATGCGTGGGGCCGGCGCGTCATCATCAACCGGATCGGCGGGCGCGACGAGGGTGAGCTGGCTCCAGCCGAACTCGACGAATTGACCTATCTCCTCGAATCCGGCTCCGACCGCATCGGCATGCTCGATTTCCAGGCGTCGGCCACCGACTATGTAGCGCGCCAGCGGCAGAATGCGACGCTCGCCGAACTGATGGAGTCGGCCGAGCGCGTCGAGCGGGGCGTGCCGCTCAGCCGAGGCAAGGGCGTGCCGCTCAGTCGCAGCAGGCGCCCTTGCCCCCGATCTGGATCGGCGGGCATCGCGTGGTTCCATAGGAGCAGAATACGCAGCAGTCGCCGGGCTCGGGCTTCAGCACCGCGCCGCAGCCCCTGCAGTCATAGAAGAACTGACAGGCGTCGGTCGGCATCGTTTCCGTCTCGCGATGGCCGCACAGCGGACAGGTGATCGTCGAACGAAGTTCGGGGCCGGCATCAGACATAATGGTAGCCCGCCCACAGCAGCGCCGCGCCAAGCAGGAGGCCGGCAAGTGTCAGGATACGCACCCAGCGGGGCGTGCAGGCTCCGCCGGGGCCACAGCGCGCGGCCGCCCGCTGCTGGCGGAAGAGCAGGAAGGCGCCGAGAATGAGGCAGGCCGCCCCGACCAGGAGAAGCGGCGTGCGATAAGGCATGGCGACCATCGCGATGCCGCCGAGCCATGCGGCTCCGATGCCCGCGGAAGCCAGAAGGAAGGGCAGCGCGCAACAGGACGCGACGCCGAAAGCCGCGGCGATGCCGGCTAAGGTGAACGCGCCGGCGTCGATACCCTTGGGTCGATTCTGCATTGGGATCGGTTCCTTGTGCGGTGTGAGGGAACGCCGTAGCATCTGTAGCAGCTACAGACTCAAGAGGTATTTTTGCGATGGCCTCAACCGGCGCGATGCAGATCGGCGAACTCTCGCGCCGCACAGGCTGCAACATCGAAACGATCCGCTATTATGAGCGGATCGGCGTCCTCGACGTTCCGCTCCGGCGCGGTCGCTACCGCAGCTATGGCGAGGAGGATGTAGGGCGCCTCGGCTTCGTGCGCCGGGCCCGTGAGCTTGGCTTCACCCTCGACGAGGTGCGGGCGCTGCTCGAGCTCGCGACTGGAGGCCAGGCTGCCTGCGCCGAGGTGCGCGACGTCGCCGCGTCGCACCTTGCGGATGTGCGCGCGAAGATCGCCGATCTCAAGCGGATGGAGCGTGTCCTCGCCGCTTCGGTACGGGCTTGCGAGGCCGGAGCCGATCCCGCCTGTCCGCTGCTCCAGACGCTTCGCGCCGGAATACCGTGCGGCTGATCGTCCGGATGACGCCCGTGTGACGACGAACCACAGGCTCCGCTACCAAGGGTTCAAGGAATCGCGCAAATCATCCTCATATCTTGGGATACGCGCAGTCCACCGAAAATGATCTGATTCCCGGCACCAAACAGCCGAGGAATCATCATGATCGACACGACCCCGCGGGCGCCTGCCGCGCCCGGGAATGCGGCGCTGCGCGCCATGTTCGCCGCGCGCAAAAGCGTCTTTATCGACCTGCTCAAATGGGACCTGCCGGTGCTCGCCGGCCAATATGAGCTCGACGAGTTCGACACGCCGGCGGCGCGCTACCTCATTCTTCTCGATGCCGATGGCCGTCACCGCGCATCGGCGCGGCTACTCCCGACCGAGGGCGCGCATCTTCTCGGTGAGCATTATACCCATCTGTGCGCGGGCGAGGTGCCGCGCGGCCCCACCGTGTGCGAGATCAGCCGCTTCTGCCTCGACCGGGACCAGGACGCAGCATCGCGCCGCGCCGCGCGCGACCAGCTGGTGACCGCCTTGGCGGACCATGCGCTGCGCGAAGGCATCACCGATTATACCGGCGTCGCCGACTTATGCTGGTTCGATCAGGTCCGGGAGTTCGGCTGGCGATGCGAGGCGCTCGGGCCGAAGGCCGCGGATCCGGGCGGGCGTTTGATGGCGCTGCACATCCATATCGACGCGCATGTGCTGGACGACCTCAAGCGCGGCGGCGTCTATGCGCCGCTCTCGCTCCGCCTCGCCGACGACGATGGGGAGGCGGAAGCATGACCGGTCTTGCGTTCGATGATCTTGCCCGGGAACTGCGCCGGACGGGATATTGCATCGTCCCCGACCTGATTCCCCCGGACGCGATTGCGGCGCTCGACGCCGATCTCGATCCGGTCTTCGCCGCGACACCATTCGGGCGCGGTGATTTCTATGGTCATCGCACCAAAAGATTCGGTGCGCTGATGAAGCGCTCGGCCTGGGCGCAGGCTCTGGCACTCGAGCCGACGATCCTCGCGGCGGTTGAAGCCATTCTCGGCGAGGCTTGTGAGAGCATCCAGCTCAATGTCGCGCAGGCCATCGAAATCCATCCAGGTGAAATCCGCCAATTTCCGCACCGCGACCATGACATGTGGGCGGGAGAAAAAGGCGCGCATGAGTATCTGGTCAATATCATCTGGCCGCTCACCCCCTTCACCGCGGACAATGGCGCCACCCACATCTATCCGTATAGCCATGGCGCGGACGGCATGGCGAAGACGGATCCCGGCGAGCCGATCATCGCGGCGTGCGAGCCGGGCGCGGCGATCTGCTTTCTGGGCTCGACCGCACATGGCGCCGGCGCCAATAAGCCTAGTCGAAGATGACGACCTTGCGCGCGGCGGGATCAAATGTCTCGATTACGACCGCTTCATCCTCGACGGCCGGCGGCGAGCATTCGAGAATCTTCACCTTGGCCGAAAGCACTTCGGCGTAGGCTGCGGGGCAACAAAGGATGAACTCCGTGCCGTTTCCATAAATGCTGCCCCAGTCGACGTACATGGTGCTCCAACCATGCCGCCGTTCCCATTCGATCTGTCGGGGTTCGCCTCGTTCGGACCGCCCAGGATAGGGTTCGGTTGACAATATATGGACTCGCGCGTCGGGATCGAACCAGCAATGATCGTGATCCGCGACCGGCGGACGACTGTCATACTCGTGCGTCGGATAGCATCTGCGGGCGCTTGAGGGTTTGAGGCCGGTTGCGTCCATGAACTGCAGCGCACGGGCAATCCGGCCGATATACCATTGGGTTTCATTGGCGTGGCGCTGCTGGCCCGTCCGTTCGAGAAAGACCGAGTCTTCGACTTTGCAGGCGCCCAGATAGCCCGTCAGATGGTGACGCCGCACCAACTCGGTCAGTGGCACACGCAATTTGAGATCGATTTGCGCGGTGCCGCTTTCCCTTGTTTCATAGCCCCACCAGTTCTGACGAACCGTGACATTGTGGAGCATGGATCGGCTAGGAAGTTTCCGCTTCGCATCGACATAGCCTTGGAACCCGCCGGCACATGCCGCGAGGTCGAGCGCATCGTGCCGCGGGACCGATTGCTCCGCCTGGATTTGCTTGGCGAGCGATTTCAGCCCGGCGAGGGTGGAATATTGAAACATCATCGCAGGTCTCCGTGGGCTTCGGACCGGCGTCGCCTGCTACCGCCCCCAAAGCCACGAAATGCGATGGGTCAGTGATCAAAACAGTGCCATTGTGGCTTCGCAAATGCAGGCGGCAGGCCCCTGTTGAAGGCCTACGAGAAATCTGGCGTAGCGCTGATGACAAGTCAATCGGCAAGAAGGCGGACTGGGAGCTTGAGCCCTCTTGCATCGAGCGGGCCACCCCTGCACCTCTCGGCAGTAGCAACGCGCCGAGAGACGGAGAATATGGGATGAAGACATTTCTGCGGCGGCTCTTTGGAATGGAAACGCAAAGCGAACTGCCCACGCGCCCAAAGACAACGGGTCTTCGCATGCAGAAGTTTGGGCACGACCTCGTCCGGATCGAGTCGATCGGGTTCTTCGGTCATCATGCCGCATCCCCCAATGGAGATTTTCACCTGATTTGGGCGGACCGAAATCCTGAAGGTACGGTAGGTGGATACCGCCACGAAGGCCATGGTTCCTGGTCCCTGCTTCACGGCGATGAAATTGTCGCAACGGGACGGCTCGAGCGTCCCACGGATGGAAAGACCGCGAACAATGGCAGCTTCATCATCCACGACCGCTTGTTCGGCGATGGCCTCAAGGGTCGGTTCGTAGCCTTCGGGGCCGACGGTGCAAAGCTGGTCGAAAAGGAACTGACCGCCAATCTGATAAGCAACGGCCTGTCGGACGATGGACGCATCGCTATTTGTCAGACCGCAAATGCCCCCGGCAGCACCGACAGTTGCCGCTACATTCTTTTCGATCTCGAACAGGGCGATGAAATCGCCCGCTGGGAGGTCGAGACAGGTTGGGCGGACGGTTATGAATTCGATACGACCAGTCGCCACGTCTACTTGTTACGGACGAACGCCGGCCGTGTCGGCTATGACTTCGACGGGGCTATGCTCGACCGCAAGGGCTGGCAGACCGAGCGCATCGGCGCTGGCGATCTTCATGTCATTCGTATGGTCCTCGCGTCAGAAGAGCCAATGGATCGCGGGATGCGAGAGGCACTTTTGGCCGGCTTGCATGTCGCGGCGCAAGGTTCTGAGCGCACGCTGCAAGCGCATGCTTTGCGGCTCTTGGGCGAATGGCACGAACAGGAAGGCGCGATCCAGGAGGCGGTGGACGCTTATGGGAAGGCGTTGAGCATCGATGCCCGAATCGGCGTTGCTCGAAAGCTCGAAAAGCTTCGAAAATCTCTGCCGTAATCTTGAAAGTGGCGCACCCGACAGGATTCGAACCTGTGACCTTCGCCTTCGGAGGGCGACACTCTATCCAGCTGAGCTACGGGTGCTTCGCGGCGGTGCCTAGCCGGTCGAACGGCCATTGGTCAACGGATTCGATGCAGGATGGTCAGACTGCTCGGTTCGCGACTGCGCCACTCTGCCGTAGCCCTTCGTACTCTATGATACTACGCAGTATGCTTACGTCATGCTTACGTGAAGCGATTTCACCAGACTGGTTCGCTGCAAAGACGCCAAATTTTATAAGAAGATCAATGGTTTATGAAGAACTTGAAGCGCGATTTAGGGGCTTGACCTCTGCCTTCGGAGGGCAGCGCTCTATCCAGCTGAGCTACGGGTGCCGGTAGAGCGCGGCCTCTAGCAAGCCAACGGCGCGCCAGCAATGGCCTATCGACCGCGGCGCGCGGATATGCGAAGCGGGCGATGAAGCGGAGGGATCGCATGGCGACCGAACAGAGCTGGCCGATGGCAGCCGACCTTTATGGTGAAATGCACCTTGAGGCAGCGCCGCCCGCAAAGCGGCGCTGGCGCGATTATCTGCCCGGCACGCTCGTCACCGCGATCGCGGCGCTCGCCGCGGCGTGGCTCGCCGACCATTATGCCGCGCCGCTGGTGCTGATGGGGCTGCTCATCGGCCTCGCGATGAGCTTCCTGTCGCAGGACCGGCGCACCCACGCCGGGCTCGACCTGATGTCGCAGACCGCGCTGCGCGTCGGGATCGTCCTCGTCGGGGCGCGGATCACGGCCGAACAGCTCGCCGAACTGGGACCGCTGCCCTTCGCGCTGCTGATCGTCATCATGCTCGCGGTCATCCTGATCACCGTCGCCAGCGCATCGCTGTTCCGACAGGACCGCCACGCCGCGCTGCTCGCGGGCGGCGCGACCGCGATCTGCGGCGCGTCGGCCGCGCTCGCGCTCTATTCGCTGATCGGCGACAAGCGCGTCGATCAGGCGCGCTTCACCATGACGCTCGTCGGGATCACCGTCGCAAGCGCGCTCGCGATGACGCTCTATCCCATCCTCGCGACCGAACTGCACCTGTCCGACACGCAGGCGGGATTCCTGATCGGCGCGTCGATCCACGACGTCGCGCAGGCGATCGGCGGCGGCTTTTCCTTCTCGCCGCAGGCGGGCGAGGTCGCGACGATCGTCAAGCTGACCCGCGTCGCACTGCTCGCACCGATGCTGATGCTCGTCGGCCTGTGGCTGGCGCGCGCCGACGGCGACGCGACCGAAAAGCGGCGCATTCCGCTGCGCCTGCCCTGGTTCATCCTCGGCTTCCTCGCGCTCGCGGCAGTCAATTCGCTCGTCGCGCTGCCCAAGCCCGCGGTCCATGGCGCGAACATCGCCGCACAGGCGCTGCTGCTGCTGGCGATCGTCGCCACTGCGATGAAGGCACGCCTCCACCTGCTCCTCGATCAGGGATGGCGCAGCTTTGCGCCGATCATCGTCGCCACCCTGACGAGCTTCCTGCTGTCCCTGGCGGCCGTCGAATTGATGTGACGCCCAAGCGGCGCGACGTCACATCAAGCTCTTGTTTTATCAGCCCTTTGGTAGCGACCAGCTCACCGTGAGCTGCGTCGCGCGGCGCGGGATGTCGAGCTTTGCCTCGCTGAAATTCACCTTTTCATTGGGCGGCAGCGTGCGGACCGGCGGCTTGATCGTCCAGCTATAGACGATCGTCCCCTGCGCATCGCGCAGTTCGGCGAGGATCGGCGGGACGCGCTGTTCGCGGTCGGTCGGGTTGATGATGACCCCCGACGCGGCGAAATAGATGGTGCCGTCGGGCAGCTCGCGATGGTCCTGGTTCGGCGGCAGCTCGATGACGAGGTCGGGCTCGTCGGCCATGCCGGGAATGCCGAGCCCCTGCGCCCAGCCCGGCAGGCCGAACCAGTAGAGCGCGCCGGTCGCGGCAAGCATCAGCGCCGCGGCGCTGCCCGCGATCCAGGTCCAGCGCTTCGCCGGGTTGCGGCGCGGGCGGCGAAAGGGCAGCGGCGCGTCCTCGGCAGGCGGGACCACCACCTGCGGTTCGGGAACGGCAAAGGCTTCGGGAGGCGGCGGGGGCGCCGGTTCGGCAACAGGCTCGTCGGGCAGGGGCGCGGCGACCGGCTCCGGTGCCGGCGCGGCGGATACGGGTTCGGGCGCCGATACCGGCTCGGGCGCGGCGGGCACCACAACGGGTGCGGCGGGTGCAGCGGGCTCCTGGAACCAGCTATGACGACAATTGGCGCAGCGCACGGTGCGCCCCGTGGCACCTATCGCCGTATCGGGCACGACGTAGCGCGTATGGCAGGACGGACAGGCGAGGATCATGGAGCCCCTCTAAACACGCCGATTCGCGCGTTGCAAGCACCGTGTCGCGCTTCGCGCTTTACGTCGGTGGACAGCCGTGTAACAGGCAACGCCATGAGCGCCGCCGCTTCCACGCCCCGCGCCCCGCGAAAGGCGCCCGATCGCGCCCGGATGGCGTCATGACGCCGCCGCCCCGTACCGGCGGCGCGATGGTCGAATTCAACGGCGTCGGGCTGCGCTATGGCCCCGATGCCGAGGTTTTGAGCGACATCAGCTTCAACCTTCAGCCCGGCAGTTTCTATTTTCTGACGGGCGCCTCGGGTGCGGGCAAGACGTCGCTTTTGAAGATGCTCTATCTTGCGCAGCGGCCGAGCCGCGGCCTCATCCGCCTGTTCGGCGAGGATCTGGTAACCATGCCGCGCCATCGCCTGCCCGGCTTTCGCCGCCGCATCGGCGTCGTTTTCCAGGATTTCCGGCTGATTCCGCATTTGAGCGCACGCGACAATATCGCGCTGCCGCTGCGCATCGCGGGGGTCGGCGAAGAGGATCTGGCGGGGCCGGTCGGCGAGATGCTGAGCTGGATCGGACTCGGCGAGCGTGCGGAAGCCTTTCCGCCGACGCTGTCGGGCGGCGAGCAGCAGCGCGTCGCGATCGCGCGCGCGGTGATCGCGCGGCCGCAATTGCTCGTCGCCGACGAGCCGACGGGCAACGTCGATCCCGAAATGGCAGGGCGCTTGCTCGGATTGTTCGAGGCGCTCAACCGCCTCGGCACCACCGTCGTCGTCGCGACCCACGACATCCACCTGATCAGCCGGATCGAGAATGCGCAGATGATGCGGCTCGAAAAGGGGCGGCTGTCCGATCCCACCGGCGCCCTGCGCTATCCGCCGAATCGATCGTGATGATTATCCCGCGCGTCCCCGTCCAGCATCGCCGCCTGCTTCCCGATCGTCGCCTGTCGGGGCCGACGCCGTGGGTCATCGCGATCCTGATGCTGCTGACCCTGCTCGCCGCCGCCGCCGGAATCGGGCTCGCGCGATCGGCGAACGCGATCGGCGCCGCGATCGCCGGGCGCGTGACGGTGCAGATCGTCACCGCCAATCCGGTCACCCGCGCCGAGCAGGCGGCGGCGCTGCGCCGCGCGGCGGCGGGACAATCCTTCGTGCGATCGGCGCGCGCGGTCGAGCCCGCCGAGCTTCGCGCGACACTTGGCCAATGGTTCGGCAGCACAGAAGGTGACGACCCGGTGCTGAACTCGCTGCCGCTGCCCGCGCTGGTCGACATCGATTTCGTCGGCGAGGACCGCGCCGCGCCCATGCGCCAGCTCCGCGCGCTCGTCGCGCGCGAGGCGCCGGGCGCGCGGATCATCCCGCACGCCGAATGGCTCGGCCCCGTCGCGCGGCTGATTCGCTCGCTCGCGTGGGTCGCGGGCGCGCTCGTCCTGCTGATGACCGCGGCGAGCGCGGCGGTGGTGATCATGACCGCCCGCGCCGCGCTCGGCACCCATTATGCGACGATCGAGATGCTGCACATGATCGGCGCGACCGACCAGCAGATCGTCCGCCTGTTTCAGCGGCGGATCGCGATCGACACCGCCTACGGCATTGCCCTCGGTACCGCGGTCGCCGCAGCGATCCTGCTGCTGATCGGCTGGGAATGGTCGGGGGTCACCGCTGGGCTCGCCGCGACCGCGTCGCTCGGGCTTTGGGGCTGGGCGCTCTTGCTGGCGCTGCCGCTATTGGCTATCGCGCTCGCGGCGTTGACCGCGCGGCAGACCCTGCTCGCCGCGCTTCAGAAGATATTATGATCAAACGGCTGATTTCTATTCTGTTTCTGGCTTGGGTGCTGGGCTTCGCCTGGTTCGCCCTGCTGCTGCCGCTGCCCGCGCCGCCGCAGAAGACTGACGCGATCGTCGTGCTGACCGGCGGTCCGGGACGCATCGATCGCGGGCTCGAAATGCTCGAAAAGGGCGAAGCGAAGCGCCTGTTGATCAGCGGCGTCGCGCGCGAGGTGAAGCCCAAGGAGCTCGCCGCAGAATATAAGCGGCCGCAGAAATTGTTCGACTGCTGCATCGCGCTGGGGTTCGAGGCCGAGGATACCCGCTCGAACGCGACCGAGGTCGCGGCCTGGGTTGCGCGGCGCAACTACAGGAGCATCCGCCTGATCACCACCGACTGGCACATGCGCCGCGCGCAATATGAGCTCGGTCGCGCACTCGGCGCCAAGGTAACGATCCTGCCCGACGCGGTGCGGAGCCATCCGAGCTTCGCGACGCTGTTCCGCGAATATCACAAGTATCTCGCCGGGCTGGCGGGCGGCCTGCTCGGGCTCTAGAAGTCGCGCCGATGCGCTATACCATCGCCCTCATCCGCTCGCTCCTCTTCTGGCTGCTGTTCGTCCTGATGAGCAGCTTCAGCTCGATCGGCGCGGTCATCTCGCTGCCGATTTCGCACCATGCGACGATTTGGTTCGTGCGCATCTGGGGCCAGTTCCACCGGTTGATCTGCCGCTTCGTGCTGGGTCAGCGAATCGTGATCGAGGGCGAGATGCCCGACATTCCGGTGCTCTATGTCTTCAAGCATGAGGGCGCGTTCGAAACGATTGAGCAGCCGATGCTGTTCAAACATCCCGCGGTTTTCGCCAAGGAGCAGCTTTTCTCGATCCCCGTCTGGGGGCAGGCAGCGCGCTTTTACGGCCTGATCCCCGTCGACCGCGAGGGCGGCGGCAAGGCGATGCGCGCGATGCTCGCTGCCGCCAAGGCGGCGCTCGCCGTCGGCCGGCCGCTTGTGCTGTTCGCCGAAGGGACGCGCGTTCCGCACGGGAAGGCGCCGCCGCTGCGGTCAGGCTTCGCGGGCGTCTATCGGATGCTCGGCGTGCCGGTGATCCCGGTCGCGGTGAACAGCGGCATCGCCTATCCGCCGCGGCGCTGGGTCAAATGGCCGGGGATAATCACCTACCGGGTCGGCGAGACGATCCCCGCGGGCCTGCCGCGCGAGGACGCCGAGGAGCGCGTGTGGCGCGCGATCAATGCGCTCAATCCGCCCGAGGCGTTGCTGGCGGGCGGAGCAGACCAACCTTAACCGTTCGTATCGAGCGAAGTCGAGATGCCCATCGGCGTGGCGCTATCTCGCTGGATGTCTCGACTTCGACCAAAGATCGAAGTTTATCCTGAGCGCCTGCAAGGCAGTCGAAGGGCTCGACACGAACGGGAATTGAAGTGGCGTCTAATGTTTCCGCCCGAAATCGGGGGCAGCATCGTCCTGCCCCTGCTCAATGATCGAGCGGCGGATTGCCCGCGTCCGCGTGAACCAGTCCTCCAGCTTGCCGCCGTCGCCGCGCCGGATCGCCTGCTGAAGCACGGTCAGATCCTCGTTGAAGCGCTGCAAGGTTTCGAGCACCGCCTCCTTGTTGGCGAGAAAGACATCGCGCCACATCACCGGGTCGCTCGCAGCGATGCGGGTGAAGTCGCGAAAGCCGCCCGCCGAATATTTGATCACCTCGCTCTCGGTCACTTCCTCGAGCTCGCTCGCGGTGCCGACGATCGTATAGGCGATGAGGTGCGGCAGATGGCTGGTTACCGCGAGCACCCGGTCGTGATGCGCGGCCTCCATCGTCTCGACCTTCGCGCCGAGCGCCTGCCAGAAGCCGGTCACCGCCGCCACGCCGTCGCCGGGCGCGTTCGCGGGCGGGGTGACGATGCACCAGCGCCCCTCGAACAGGCTCGCGAAGCCAGCAGCAGGGCCGCTGTTCTCGGTCCCCGCTACGGGGTGTGCCGGGATGACGAGATGGTCGGGAAGCGCCCTGGCGAGCGCGTCGGCGACACCCCTTTTCGACGAACCGACATCGGAAATAATCGCATCGGCGCGCAGCCCCGGCGCGAGCGCCGCCGCTACCTCGGCCATGCATCCGACCGGCACCGCGAGGATCACGAGGTCGGCATACGCAACCGCCGCCGCCGGATCGTCAGCGACCGCGTCGCAGAAGCCGAGCGCGCGCGCCGCGGCGCGAACATCGGCGCTGGCGTCGTGACCGGTCACCGTCACCTGCGGCAGCCGCTCCTTCACCGCGCGCGCGATCGACGAGCCGATCAGGCCGAGCCCGACGATCGTCACATGGCCTATGGCGCGCGCCATCAACCCGCCAGCGCCGCGCGAATCGCCGCGGCAAGCCCGCGCGTCTCGTCCTCGGTGCCGATCGTCATGCGCAGCGCCTGCGGAATCCCCTGCCCCGGCAGCCAGCGGACGATATAGCCCGCGTCCATCAGCCGGTTATAGACCGTTTCTGCGTTCACCTCGCCCTCGAACAGCACGAGCAGGAAGTTGGTCGCCGAGGGCACGACGCGAACGCCGTGATTGCCGAGCGCCTCGAGCTCGCCCGCCAGCCACGCGCGCCATACCGCATTATGCTCGCGGCTGGCGTTCACGAAATCATCATCGCCGAGGGCGGCGACCGCGGCTGCCTGTCCCGCGCGCGTGACGTTGAACGGCAAGCGGATTCGGTGCAGCGCCGAAATCACCTCGGCGGCGGCATAGCCCCAGCCGATCCGCTCGGCGGCAAGACCGTGTATCTTCGAAAAGGTGCGCGTGACGAAAACGTTGGACTGGGTCTTCGCCAGTTCGAGCCCGCCATCGTCCTCGGCCTCCGACAGATATTCGGAATAGGCCTGGTCGATCACGAACAGGACGTTCTTCGGCAGCCCGGCGTAGAGCCGCGCCACCTCTTCCCTCGTCGCGAGAGTGCCGGTTGGATTGTTCGGATTGGCGAGATAGACGACGCGCGTCCTATCGGTCACCGCGGCGAGCAGCGCGTCGACGTCGGTCGCATAATCGCGGTCGTCGGCCTCAACCGGCGTCGCGCCGACGCGCCGCGCCGCGATCTCGTATACCGCGAAGCCATAGCGGACATAAAGGATCTCGTCGCCCGCCCCCGCATAGGTGCCCGCAGCGAGGTGAAGCAGTTCGTCCGACCCGTTGCCGCAGATGACGCGCGCCGGGTCGAGGCCGTATTTCGCCGCGATCGTCTCGCGCAGCACCGCCGCGCCGGGATCGGGATAGCGCGACAGCGCGTCGACAGCGCCCTGCGCCGCGGCGAACGCCTCGCGCGCCTTCGCGCCGGTGCCGAGCGGATTCTCGTTCGCGCTGAGTTTGATCAACGGCCGGCCGTCGGCGCCCGCCGACTTGCCCGGAACATAGGGGGCGATGCCGCTGATCCACGGCTTCGGGGTGAGGGTCGCGCTGCTGTCGGTCATGCCGCGCCGTTTAGCGGCTCTGGCCCCCAAGTCCAGCATCTCCTCCAGCACGTTGACAGCCTCCGTGCGCGCGCTTAGCTCCGCGCTACCGATGGCGAGCCTTCTCCACCAGATCCGGCACCAGAGCGTGACGATTCCCACGCCGCTGCCGCTCGACAGCGGGCAGACGCTCCCATCAGTGACGATCGCCTATGAAAGCTATGGCACGCTCGACGCCGCGCGGTCGAACGCGGTGCTCGTTTGCCATGCGCTGACCGGCGACCAATATGTCGCGAGCGACCATCCGGCGACGGGCAAGCCCGGCTGGTGGGCGCGCATGGTGGGACCGGGCAAGCCGGTCGATACCGACCGCTATTTCGTCATCTGCGCCAATGTCCTCGGCAGTTGCATGGGGACGAGCGGCCCCGCGACCCCCGATCCCGCGACCGGCACGCCGCTCGGCATGAAATTCCCGGTCATCACCGTCGGCGACATGGTGCGCGCGCAGGCGATGCTGCTCGACCAACTCGGCATCGATCGGCTGCATGCCGTCATCGGCGGGTCGATGGGCGGAATGCAGACGCTCGCCTGGGCGACCGCTTACCCCGATCGCCTCGCCTCGGCGATCGTGATCGCCAGCGCGGCGCGGCATTCGGCGCAGAATATTGCGTTCCACGAGGTCGGCCGCCAGGCGATCATGGCCGATCCCGATTGGCAGGACGGCGATTATTACGACAAATATTGCACGCCGACCAAGGGCCTCGCGGTCGCGCGGATGGCGGCGCACATCACCTATCTCTCCGAAGCGGGGCTGACCGAGAAATTCGGCCGCCGCCTGCAGGCGCGCGACATCAAGAGCTTCGGCTTCGACGCCGATTTCCAGGTCGAATCCTATCTGCGGCACCAGGGGCTCGCCTTCACCGACCGCTTCGACGCCAACGCCTATCTCTACATCACCCGCGCGATGGATTATTTCGACCTCGCCGAGCCGCACGAGGGCCAACTCGCGGGTGCCTTCGCCCGCGCCAGGGACGTGCGCTTCACGCTCGTCAGCTTCGACACCGACTGGCTCTATCCGACCAGCGAATCGCGCCGCATCGTCCAGGCGCTGCAGAGCGTCGGCGCGGCGGCGAGCTTCGTCGAACTGTCGGCGCCCTTCGGCCACGACAGCTTCCTCCTCGACGTCCCCGCGCTCGACCGCCTCGTCGCGGGCGCGCTCCGGGCGGAGCGCTGACGCCATGACGTTGCGCCCCGATCTTGCGATCATCGCCGGCGCGGTACCCGCGGGCGCGCGCGTCCTCGACGTCGGCTGCGGCGACGGCACGCTGATTGCGGCGCTGCGCGACGCGGGCGTCGATGCGCGCGGGCTGGAGATCGACCCCGCCAACGTCACCGCCGCGATCGCGCGCGGCCAGTCGGTGGTGCAGGGCGACGCGAATCGCGACCTCGCCGACTATCCCGCGGGCGGCTTCGACTATGCGATCCTGTCGCAGACGCTCCAGACGACCGAGCGCCCCGACCGCATCGTCGACGAACTGCTCCGCATCGCGCCGCGCGCCTTCGTCAGCTTCCCCAATTTCGCGCACTGGCGGGTGCGGCTCGCGCTGCTGTGGAACGGGCGGATGCCGGTGACGCGGCTGCTGCCCGTCGCCTGGTATGAAACGCCGAACATCCACCATGTCACGGTCAGCGATTTTCGCGATCTCGTTCGCGACAAGGGGATTCGCGTCGAACAGGCCTGGTATCTGTCGGGCGACCGCCCGACGAGCGACGCCGCCGCAAGCTGGCGCGCCGAACATGCGATCTTTTTGATTTCGCGGCGCTAAGCCGCGTTCGCCCGCCCCGTGGCGGCTTGCGGCCGGGAAAGCGTCCCTCCGCATATCACAACTTCGTCATTCCCGCGAAAGCGGGAACCCAGGGTGGGATCAGCCCACGCACGCTCTGGGTTCCCGCTTTCGCGGGAATGACGAAAGTTGGAAAGGGCCGCCCTCCACACCGAAGCCGCCGCAACGACCGATCAATCCTTCTTCTTCAACCCGTTCGCGAGCATGTCGTTCGCAATCCGCGCGACCTCGCCGATGTCGGCGCTCTCGTCCCACAGGCCGTAGCGCATGCCGAGGAAGACGTTCATCCCGGCGATCGCCCAGGCGTGGACCTCGCTTGCGTCCGCGCGGATCTCGCCGCGCGCCGCGCCCGATTCGAGCCGCTGGCGCATGCGCTCGACCGTGGTTTCATAGTGGCGCCGATAGCTGGCGTAATCGACGAATTCGGCCTCGTCGATGATACGATAGATTTCCTTATGCTCGCGTACGAAGCCGAGGAAGGACAGCAGGCCGATGCGCTCGGCGTCGATCTCGTCGGGCGCCGCCTGCACCTCGGGGGTCACATGGTCGCGGAGCAATTCGCTCATGTGGCGGACCAGCGCCCGGAAGATTTCCTCCTTGGAATCGAAATAAGTGTAGAAACTGCCGAGCGCGGTGCCGGCGCGGCGGGTGATGCCGCTGATCGACGCATCGTGGAAACCGCGCTCGCCGAATTCGACCGCCGCCGCGTCGAGCAGCTTGCGCAGGGTGCGGCGCCCGCGCTCGGTGCGCGGCGTCTTGTCGCGGCTTTCGCCCTCGGCGGCCTCCGGCACTGACTGCGGCTGATCCATGCGCCTTCCCGTCTCCCCTCGCACGCTGCGCCCTCTGCATCGTGGCATTTCGGCACCACTGGCAAGCAAAAAGCGACGGCTGCATATTCCAAGTTGAAACTTGGTTCATGTTTCATTATAGCACGACCCGCGGCTTGGCAAGACCGGGCCCAAGAATTCAAAAGCGGGGCGATCGTTCGCCCGTGACCTGGGAGATGATCATGCGTCCGTTCGCTCACCGATTCCGCCACACCGCCCTCGCGACCAGCGCGCTCGGCCTGCTCGTCATCGCACCGCCGGCCTTTGCGCAGGAAGACGGCGCGAGCGCCGGCGGCGAGGATATCGTCGTGACCGCGCGGCGCACCGAGGAGCGGCTGGAGACGGTGCCGGTGTCGGTATCGGCCTTTTCCGAACGCGCGCTCGACCGCATTCAGGCGGGCGACACGACCGGCTTGCAGGGCGCGGTTCCCAATCTGAACATCGTGCAGGGGCGCGGCTCGTCGAATGCGACGAACATCTATATCCGCGGTATCGGTCAGCCCGACGCGCTCCAGACCTTCGACCCGGCGGTCGGCGTCTATGTCGACGATGTCTATTACAGCCGCATCCGCGGCACCCAGCTCGACCTGCTCGATCTCGAGCGCGTCGAGGTGCTCCGCGGGCCGCAGGGCACGCTCTATGGCAAGAACACCATCGGCGGCGCGCTGAAGGTCGTGACGCGCAAGCCCGACCAGAATTTCCGCGGCGGCGTCTCGATGGCCTATGGCTCCTATGACCAGTTCGAGGTGAAGGCCTCGGCCTCGGGTCCGGTGTCGGATACGCTCGCCGCCGGTTTCGCGGTGATGCATGCGCGCCGCGACGGCTATGTCGAGGACCGGGTGCTCGACCGCGACTATAACGACAAGAACACGCTCGCCGCGCGCGGCGCGATCGCCTTCACGCCCAGCGCCGATTTCCGCCTCGACGTCTCGGTCGACTATTCGCGCGACGACGCCGCGATGACCGTCGGCCAGCCGCTCAACTCGCTGACCTACCTGCTCGGCGGCACCGCGCTGGCGCTGCCCGCGAACCCCGATCCCAAGGCCTATGATTTCACGGGACGCACGACGCCCGGCCTGCCCAACTCCACCAAGCTGCGCCATTGGGGCACCAACGCGACGGCGACCTGGGACATCGCCGACAATCTGGCGCTGAAATCGATCACCGCCTATCGCCGCCTGACGACCGACGACTATATCGACATCGATGCGACCGAACTCGAGATGGGCGACGTCTTCGTCGGCGTCCATCAAAAGCAGTTCAGCCAGGAATTGCAGCTCGCCTATACCGGCGACCGGGTGCAGGCGGTGGGCGGCCTCTATTATCTCAGGGAAGACATCGACTCGCATCAGGAGGCCTATGCCGACGATCTGCTCGGCCCGCTGTTCGGCAACCCCACTTTCCTGCGGACGATCGACGACACGCTGACGACCAAAAGCTATGCCGCTTATGCCAACGTCAGCTTTGCGGTGACCGATGCGCTGCGCCTCTCGGGCGGGCTTCGCTATACCGACGAAAAGAAGGATTACTGGCGCACCACCTCGACCTTTTCGAGCCTTCCGCTGTTCACCAGCGTTGCGCCTTATGTCTTCGCGCGCCAGCAGAGCTGGGACGACTGGTCGCCGATGGCGTCGATCGACTATCGCTTCAGCGACAATCTGATGTTCTACGCGCGCGCGGCGAAGGGCTTCAAATCGGGCGGCTTCAACGGCCGCGCAAACAGCCTCGCCGAATCGACCGCTTACGCGCCCGAGAAAGTCTGGTCGTACGAAGCCGGGTTCAAGGGGCGGGTGAACGATATCGCGCGCTTCAGCATCGCGGTCTTCCACAATGACTATAAGGATTTCCAGGCCCGCGTGTCGGGGGTCGATACCGATCCGAACACCGGATTGCCGCTGCCCGTGCTCAGCGTCCTCAACGCCGGCAAGCTGCAGATCCGCGGCGCCGAGCTCGAACTCGCGCTGACTCCTGTCACCGGCCTGCTGCTCGACACCCAGATCGGCTATCTCGACGCCGAATATAAGCAGTTCAACGACGCCCGCTTCCCGAACGGCAGCCGCGCGTTCCAGCGTCCCGCCTTCGCGCCGAAATGGACGATGCGCTTCGGCGCGCAATATGAGGCCGATCTCGGCGGTTCGGGCTTCCTGACGATCGGCGGCCAGACCCGCTACCGCTCGACCACCGCGCTCGCGGTCGACAACACGATCATCGGCACGACCGCCGAAATCGCCGGCCTGTTCCAAAAGGGCTATTGGCTGCACGATGCCCGGATCGTCTGGGAAGACAGCGACCGCAAATTCAGCCTCGGCCTTTATGGCCAGAATCTGTCGGACAAGAATTACAAGACCGACGGGCAGGAATTTTCGAGCATCGGCAGCATCCGGACCGCTTATTACGGCGCGCCGCGCACCTTCACCGTGCGCGCCGGGGTCAAATTCTGACCCGCCGCTCTTTCGGAAAAAAAGGGGGGAAAGGGGCGTCCGCCGCGGCGCCCCTTTTTCCATGCGGCGCCTTTCTATGCAGGTAGAGGCGGCGCCCCTGTTGCGGCGACCATGCGCTCGCCGTCGATGACGATGGGGCTGGCAACGCCGTCGATCGACGCGCCTTCGGGGCGAAAGCGCATGCCGCGTGCGATCACCTGCGGGTCGGCGAAGACGCCGGCGAGATCGTTGATCGGACCCGCCGGCACCCCCTCGGCCTCGAGCGCGAGCGACAGCGGCTGCGCGTCCCATGTCGCGATCTTCGCCGCGAGCAGCGGGATCAGTTCGGCGCGGTTCGCGAGCCGCGCGGCATTGGTCGCGAAGCGCGGATCGCCGCCCCATTCGGGCACGCCCAGGATCGCGCAAAGCTTTCGATACTGGCCGTCGTTGCCGACCGCGATCACAAGCTGACCATCGGCGGTGGCAAAGACCTGATAGGGCACGACGTTGACATGGGCATTGCCCATCCGCTTGGGCACCACCCCGCTCGCGAGATAATTGGCGGCCTGGTTCGCGAGTACCGCGACCTGCGAATCGAGCAGCGCCATGTCGACATGCGCGCCCGTGCCCGTGACGTCACGACGCCGCAGCGCCGCGAGGATCGCGACGGTCGCATACATGCCGGTGAAGATGTCGGCATAGGCGATCCCCGCCTTTTGCGGCGCGCCGTCGGGTTCGCCGGTCAGCGACATGAAGCCGCTCATCGCCTGGACGATATAGTCGTAGCCCGCGCGGTGCGCATAGGGCCCGGTCTGCCCGAAGCCGGTGATCGAACAGACGATCAGCCGCGGGAAATCGGCGCGCAGCCGCGCCGGATCGAGGCCATATTTGACCAGCCCGCCGACCTTGTAATTCTCGATCACGACATCGGCATCGGCGAGCAGCGCGCGCACCTCGGCCTGCCCCGCGGCGCTCGCGATGTCGATCGCGACGCTGCGCTTGCCGCGGTTGCAGCTATGATAATAGGCCGCACCGAGACTGGCGCCGTTGGCATCCGTCACAAAGGGCGGACCCCATTCGCGCGTGTCGTCGCCGCCGCCGGGCCGCTCGACCTTGATCACCTCGGCGCCGAGGTCGGCGAGCAACTGCCCGCTCCACGGCCCGGCGAGCACGCGCGCGAGTTCGACGACGCGCAGGCCTTGCAAAGGCTTCATCTCAGGCGAAAGCGCTGATGCCGGTAATCGCGCGGCCGAGGATCAGCGCATGGACGTCGTGCGTGCCTTCATAGGTGTTCACCGTCTCGAGGTTCACCGCGTGACGGATGACGTGATAGTCGGCCGAAATGCCGTTGCCGCCGTGCATATCGCGCGCAACGCGCGCGATATCGAGCGCCTTGCCGCAATTGTTGCGCTTGAGCAGGCTGATCGCATCGGGAATCAGCCGGCCGTCGTCGATCAGCCGCCCGACGCGGAGCGCGGTCTGCAAGCCCATGGCGATTTCGGTGAGCATGTTCGCGAGCTTCAACTGCACGATCTGGTTCGCCGCGAGCGGGCGCCCGAACTGCTTGCGTTCGAGCGTATAATTGCGCGCCGCCTCGTAGCAGAATTCGGCCGCGCCCATCGCGCCCCAGCCGATGCCGTAGCGCGCGCGGTTGAGGCAGCCGAACGGTCCCTTGAGTCCCGAAACGTGCGGCAGCAACGCATCCTCGCCGACCTCGACCCCGTCCATGACGATCTCGCCGGTGATCGAGGCGCGCAAGCTGACCTTGCCCTCGATCTTCGGCGCCGACAGGCCCTTCATGCCTTTTTCGAGTACAAAGCCGCGGATCGCACCGTCGTGCGCGTCGGATTTCGCCCAGACGACGAACACGTCGGCGATCGGTGCGTTGGTGATCCACATCTTCGCGCCCTTGAGGCGATAGCCGCCTTCGATCTTCTCGGCGCGGGTGCGCATTCCGCCGGGGTCGCTGCCCGCGTCGGGCTCGGTCAGGCCGAAGCAGCCGACGAGCTCGCCCGAGGTCAGGCCGGGCAGATATTTGCGCTTCTGCTCCTCGCTGCCATAGGCGTTGATTGGATGGATCACGAGCGAGCTCTGCACCGAGCAGGCCGAGCGATAGCCCGAATCGATCCGCTCGACCTCGCGCGCGATCAGGCCGTAGCTGACGTAATTCAGACCCGCGCCGCCATATTCGGGATCGATCGTCGCGCCGAGCAGCCCGAGCTGGCCCATTTCGCGCATGATCTCGCGGTCGAAGCGCTCTTCGAGAAAGGCCGAGGTGACGCGCGGCAGCAGCTCGCCCTCGGCATAGGCACGCGCGGCGCCCTGGATCATCCGCTCCTCTTCGCTGAGCTGGTCGGCGAGCTGAAGGGGGTCGAACGGATCGAGCGTTTCGATGCGCTGCGGATCGGCGAGGGCCATGGGTCGCGCTTTCTGTTGGACGCGGCCCCATCGGAGGACGCGTTACGGGGTGGTCGTGCCCGACGAGCGAGCCGCGGTGACGGCGGGACCGTCGCGCGGCTCCAATATCGCCGCGGTCTCGATCAGGTCAAGCGCGCGCCGCGCCTCATTGTAGCGGCGCGCATCGATCAGCCACTCGCTCGCGGCGGCCGCGCCGGGCATCGCCTCGACCTCGACGATCGCCTTGTCCGCCATGCCGCTGGTCAGATAGCGGCGCGCGCGATCGAGCCGTTCGGTCGCGCGCGGCGATTGCGTGCCCGCGGGCCGCACCACGAACAATTCGCCGAGCTCGCGTTTGAGGCCCGTCCACAGACTGCCCTTGTCGCCGTTGCGCCCGACAAGTTCGGGCGCGATCGCGTCGAGGTCGGCGCGAAGCTGCTCGAGCGTCACCGGCTCGCGCGAGGTTTCGATGATCGTCTTCACCGCATTGGGCTGATCGTCGCCGAAGCGGAGGCGAAGCTGCGCCTCGAGATAGCCGAGCGAGAGTCCGCGATCGAGCGCCCGGCGCACCGCGAAGGCAACGAGCAGCCCCTCGGCGCGCGAGGCATTGCCCGAGGCCGATTCGGCCTGGAGGGTGATACGCGAGAGGCGCTGTTCGAGCTCGGCGACGCGCGCGGCGAGCGCATCGGCGCCATCAATGGGCGCGACGACCACGGGCTGCGCAGCTGGCGCGCTGTTCATGCTGTTCGCGCTATCGGTTACCGCCTTCAGCACGCCGCCGGGCGTTGGGGTATCGACCACGCGGGTCGCCGGTGCCACGTCGTTGGACAGCCAGCGGCTCATCGCCCAGCCGCCGCCGACGATGCCGACGATCAGCAGAACGACCGCAGCGATGACGAGCGCGCGCAACGAAAGCCTTTTCACCGGGGCTGCACTGTCGGCCAGCGGAGCCCGTTCGCTGCTGTCGATTGTCATGTGTCTCTTTCGAACGACCCTGTCAGCGGCCCTTGTGGCACAAAGCGGGTGCTTCTGCCAACATCGCCGCGTCAGCGGGACTGGCGGCGGCCGCCTTTTTGCTCCATCCCTCGCCCGCGGCGGACGCGGCGGCGGCGCTGATCGCCAGCAAGGTCAAATGCTTACGCTCGCTTCCGATCAGTTCGGCAATCCGCGCCGCGCCGCGCGCGGAATGTGCCATCAGCACCGCCGGCGCGGCGACGAGCGCGTCCCAGCCGGGCGGCGGCGAGGTCGGATCGACCGCATAGACCGGAAGCGGGGCGATCGCGATTCCCGCAGCATCGAAGGTCGAGCGGTCGCGCCCGCAAAGCCAGAGCAGTCGCGCAGGCCCTTGTGGCGCCATGGCGTCGACGAGCCCCTGCCCGTCGCCGGGCCCGGTGACAGCGACGGTCAGCCCCGCGGCGCGCGCGGCCGCCGCCGTTGCCTCGCCCACCGCCCAGACTGGCAGCACCGCCAGCGCCGCCAAACCCGCTCCGCCGAGCCGAGCTGCCTGCGCGCTCGTTAGCAGCAGCGCGTCGAACGCGGCGGGGTCGGGCGGCGACCAGGCCAGCGCGCGCGCCGCGAACAGCGGCATATGGCGTGCATCGAGGCCAGCAGCTTGCGCCCGCGCGACGGTCGCCGCGCCGCCGGGGTCGGCGCGCGTGACAACGAGCGGCAGATCGCCGATCATGCCGTGAACAGACGTCGCACCGCTTCGGGCGCGTCCCCGAGCAGCCGGTGCGCGAGCGCCTCGGCGTCGGCTTCGCCGGTCACGATCGCATGGCCCGCGACATGCTCCGCGCCGTCCTCCGAATAGATTTCGACGTCGAGTCGCAGGCTGCCGTCTTCCCGCCAGTGTGCGTGCGCGGCGACGGGCGAGCGGCAATCGCCGCCGAGCGCAGCAAGCAAGGCGCGTTCGGCCATCACCGCTCGGTGCGTCGGGCCATGATCGACCGCCGCCAGCAGCGCCAGCGTCGCGGCATCGTCGGCGCGCGCCTCGATGCCGATCGCGCCCTGCGACGCCGCCGGAAGCAGCAGGCCGATCGGTTGCGCCCGCCCGATATCGTGCATCGCGAGCCGTTCGAGCCCGGCCGCGGCGAGCAAGGTCGCATCGGCGTCGCCGGCGGCGAGCTTGGCAAGCCGCGTCTGGACATTGCCGCGCAGCAGCACCGGGACGAGATCGGGGCGGATGCGCTTTACCTGCGCGGCGCGACGCGGGCTGCTCGTTCCCAGTCGTGCGCCGCGCGGCAGGTCGGCAATCGTCGTCGCCTCCACCCCCTCGCGCAGCACCAGCCGGTCGCGCGGGTCGGCGCGTTCGAGCATCGCCCCCAATGCAAAGCGCGGATCGCGCAGCGTCTCGACATCCTTCAGGCTATGCACCGCCATATCGATCGCCCCGGCATCGAGCGCCGCGTCGAGTTCGCGCGTCCACAGCGCCTTGCCGCCGACCTCGGCCAGTGCGCGGTCCTGAATGCGATCGCCGGTGGCGGTCATCGGCACGATTTCGAGCGCTTCGGGCGCCAGATCATGCGCTTTTGCCAGCGCGGCGGCCGCCAGATGCGCCTGTGCCATCGCCAGCGGCGAGGCGCGGGTGCCGATGCGGAGCGGGTTTGCGGGGGTGGGAAGCGGGATCGAGGCCATGCGCGCCTGCTAGGGCTTTGCAGGGACAAAGGGAAGAAGAGGGATTCGCGCAGATGCCGCAGAGCGCGCAGAGAAGAAAGAAAGGTAGTTCACGCGGAGACGCCGAGACGCGGAGAAGGCCGCGCTCCACCGCGAAGCGGCCTTCCATCTCCGACGCGGCTCCGAAACGCGACGTCCTTGGGCAAGAGGCCTGTCGGCCCGATATTCTTTCTTCTCCGCGTCTCCGCGTCTCCGCGCGAACAAAATCTCTGCGGTCTCTGCGCGAATCTCCTCCGACACCGCCGCTTGCCCCCCGCCCCTGCGCGCCTGTATGGGCGCATCCTATATGCCTCTCATCCTCGGCCTCGAATCGAGCTGCGACGAAACCGCAGCGGCGCTCGTCGACAGCGAACGGCGCATTCTCGCGCACCGCGTCGCAGGGCAGGAGGCCGAACATCAGCCCTATGGCGGCGTCGTTCCGGAAATCGCGGCGCGCGCGCATGTCGACCGGCTCGCGCCGCTCGTCGAGGGCGTGCTTGCCGATGCGGGCATGTCGCTCGCCGATGTCGACGCGGTGGCCGCGACCGCGGGGCCGGGGCTGATCGGCGGGGTGATGGTCGGGCTCGTTACGGGCAAGGCGCTCGCGCATGCGGCGGGCAAGCCGCTGATCGCGGTCAACCATCTCGAAGGTCATGCGCTGAGCCCGCGACTCGCCGACCCCGATCTGCAATTTCCCTATCTGCTGCTGCTCGTCTCGGGCGGTCATTGCCAATTGCTGCGCGTCGAGGGCGTCGGCGCCTATCGCCGCCTTGCGACGACGATCGACGACGCCGCAGGCGAAGCCTTCGACAAGACCGCGAAGCTGCTGGGCCTCGGCTATCCCGGCGGCCCGGCGGTCGAGCGCGTCGCCAAGGACGGCGATCCGCGTGCGGTGCCGCTCCCGCGCCCACTCGTCGGCAGCGCCGAGCCGCATTTCTCCTTCGCCGGGCTGAAGAGCGCGGTCGCGCGGGCCGCCGCTTCGGGCGAGCATGGCGTCGCCGACCTCGCCGCCTCCTTCCAGCAGGCGGTGGTCGACTGCCTCGTCGATCGCAGCCGCATCGCGCTCGCCGCCTGCCCCGATGCCACGGCTTTCGTCGTCGCGGGCGGGGTGGCTGCGAACGGCGCGATTCGCGGCGCGCTGACCGATCTCGCCGCGCACTTCGACAAGCCCTTCGTCGCGCCGCCGCTGTGGCTCTGCACCGACAATGGCGCGATGATCGCCTGGGCGGGCGCCGAGCGTTTCGCGGCGGGGCTGACCGACCCGCTCGACACCGCGGCGAGACCGCGCTGGCCGCTCGACCCCGAAGCCGAGGCGGTGCGTGGCGCCGGAGTGAAAGCATGACGTCATATCATCGTTTCGGGGTGGTCGGCGGCGGCGCCTGGGGCACCGCGCTCGCGCAACTGCTGGCCGCCGAGGGCGCGCCGGTGCGCCTCTGGGCGCGCGAGGAAGAGGTGGTCGCGGCGATCAATGCCGAACATCGTAACCCGCTTTTCCTGCCCGACGCCAAGCTGTCGCCTTCGCTCGCCGCGACCGGCGCGCTCGCGGATCTTGCGGCATGCGACGCGCTGCTCGTCGTCGTCCCGGTGCCCTTTCTGCGCGCGGTGCTGGCCGACCTGCCCGCCGGCGATGCGCCGCTGATCTTTTGCAGCAAGGGCATGGAGGCGGGGAGCTTCGCTTTCCCGATCGACATCGCGCGCGATATCTGTCCCGGCCGACCGCTGGCGGTGCTGTCGGGTCCGACCTTCGCGCACGAAGTCGCCGCCGGCCTGCCCACCGCGATCACCCTCGCCGCCGCGGACGCCGCGACCGCCGAAGCGCTGGCGCAGGCGCTCGCCCGCCCGCATTTCCGCCCTTACGTGTCGACCGACATGATCGGCGCCGAGATCGGCGGCGCGGTCAAGAATATCCTCGCGATCGCCTGCGGCATCGTCGACGGCGCCGGGCTGGGGCTCAACGCGCGCGCGGCGCTGATCAGCCGCGGCTTCGCCGAGATGACGCGCTTCGGCCTGGCGCGCGGCGCCGAGGCCGAAACGCTCGCGGGGCTGGCCGGGCTCGGCGACCTCGTGCTCACCTGCACCTCGTCCAACTCGCGCAATTTCGCGCTGGGGCAAGGGCTCGGGCGCGGCGCCGAGGCGGCCGCACTGATGGCCGACCGCCGCACCGTCGCCGAAGGCGCGTTCAGCGCCCCGGTGATCGCCGCCGCCGCCCGCGCCGACGGGATCGAGATGCCGATCACCGACGCGGTCGCGCGGCTCGTTGCTGGCGAGATTCGCGCGGGCGAGGCCATTCAGGCTCTGCTCAGCCGCCCGCTCCGATCCGAGGGGCGATGACCAGCCTATCGCAATTGCCTGCCTCCCCCACCCGCGCTAGACTGATGGACGGGGAACAGCAGAAGGGGCGCAGGGCTTGAGCCAGACGGACAGCGCAGCCGCGCGCAGCCCCGCATCCGCCGAGTCTGCGCTGCCCCCGGAGCAGGCCGACGCCGACACCGCCGCGCTCGCCAAGGGCGGGCGCACCAATTTCCTCGGCTTCATCATGCGCCTCGTCGCGCGCCTGCCCTTTCTCTATTTCGCGGGGCGCTGGTACGGACCCGAAGCGGTCGGGCGCTTCGCCTTTGCGGTGCTCGTCATCGAGCTCGTCGCGCAGCTTGCGACGCTCGGCCTCAAGCGCGGTCTTGCCGAGCAATTGAGCGCCGAGGGGGCCGATCATCGCCACGTCGTGTGGGACGGCATGTTCGTCGCCTTCCTCGCCTCGGCGATCGGATCAGCAATCCTGCTGTTGCTGCCGCAGATCATGTTTCCGGCGGGGGACATCGACAGCACCGATCGCTGGATGGCGCTGCTCGTCTTCGCGATCGCGGGCACCGACGTCGCGCTCGCCGCCTGCGCCTATCGTTTCGACATCGGCGCGACGGTGCGCGCGCGGGCCATCGTCGAGCCGTGGGTGATCAGCATCGCTGCCGCCGGTTTCTGGTTCGTATCGCCGCGCGACGGGCTGATGCTCTCCTATGCGGCGGCGATGGTCGGTGCCTTTCTGACTGCGCTGATCCCGATGATCCGCCACTATGGCGGTCCCGGCGTCTGGCGGCCGCAGCCGTCGCACCTGATCATGGTCGCGCGCCGCAACGCGCCGCTCGCCGCCGCCGACGCGATCGAATGGGGGACGCGCCGTCTCGACCTGTTCATCCTCGGCCAGTTCACTTCGCCGACGATCTACGGCATCTATTATATGGCGCAACAGGTCGCGTCGCTGCCGCAAAAGCTCAAGACCAGTTTCGAACCGATCCTCGGCCCGGTGATCACGCGCAACCTCGCCGAGCATAAATTCGCCGCCGTCGCCGCGCAGGTCAGCCAGGTGGGTTTCTGGATCATCGCCGCGCAGGCGGGGATCGCGCTTGCGCTCGGCATTCCGGGCGAGGCGGTAATGGGCCTCGTCGGTCCGCAGTTCGTCGGCGGCGCGGGGGCGCTCGCCTTCCTGCTCGCGGCCGAGGTCGTCGCGGCGACCGCCGTGGTCAGCGAAGCCGCGCTCGTCTATGTCGCGCGCCACCGCAACCTGCTCATCAGCCTCGCGACGCTCGCGCTGCAGGCGGTGCTCAGCGTCGCGCTGATCCTCGTCGCGCGGTCGATGGGGCTCGACCCGATCACTTATGCCGCGGCGGTCGCGCTGGCGCTGATGCTCGCGCTCGGTTTCGCCTCGCTGGTCAAGGCGCGGCTGCTCGCGCATGTCCTCGGCGCGCCGGTGAACAGCCTGCGCTGGGCGCTCGTCTGGGCGACGGCGGGCGCCGCGGTGCTCGGCTGGGGAGCGACAAAGCTTCCCGAATGGGCCGAGTTGCTCGTCGGCGTTCCCGTCATCCTCGGCATTTACGCCTGGCTGATCTGGACGCGCGGCTTTGGCCCCGCCGACCGCGCACTGTTCCGCAAACATCCGGAGGCGGCGGAACCCGCCGCCTGATGGTCACTTCTTCGGCTGTGTCCCCGCGAAGGCGGGGACCCATCTCCGGCCGGTTCCATCTTGCACCAACCGGAGATGGACCCCCGCCTTCGCGGGGAACATGATCATGATATGCGGAGGATCAGCTCAGCCGTTCGGCGATTTTCGCCTCGAGGTCGGTTTGCGCACGCGGGCCGACCTGTGCGATGATCTCGCGCGCGCAGACCGCGCCCATCGTCAGGCAGTCGGCGATGCTGCGTCCCTGCGCCTGTCCCGACAGGAAACCGGCGGCGAACAGGTCGCCCGCGCCGGTGGTGTCGACGACATGATCGATCGGCTCGGCCGTAACCGCGGTGCGCTCGCCGTTCGTCACCGCGACGGCGCCCTTTTCGCTGCGCGTCACGACGAGCAGCGGCACACCGGCCGCGACGCTCGCCAGCGCGGTCTCGAAATCCGCCTCCTGCGCGAGTTCGAGCAGTTCCGCCTCGTTCGCGAACAGGATGTCGATTTCGCGCGCCGCGATCATGCGCCGGAAATCCTCGCCGTGCGCCGCGATGACGAAGGTGTCGGACAGGGTGAAAGCGACGCGGCGGCCCGCCGCACGCGCCAGCCCGATCGCTTCGGCCATTGCCGCGCGCGAAGCGTCGGCATTCCACAAATAGCCTTCGAGATAAAGGATGTCGGCATCGGCGATCAGCGCCGGGGCGAGCGATTCGCGGCCCAGATTCTGCGACGCGCCGAGAAAGGTGTTCATCGTCCGCTGCCCGTCGGGCGTGACGAAGATCAGGCAGCGCGCGGTTGGGTCGCCTTCGGCGAGCGGCGGCGTCTCGAAGGCGACGCCCAGCGACGTCAGGTCGTGGGTGAAGACCTGGCCGAGCTGGTCGTCGGCGACCTGGCCGATGAAGGCGCAGCGCCGGCCGAGCGCCGCCATCCCGGCGAGGGTGTTCGCCGCCGAGCCGCCCGACATCTCGACCGCGGGGCCCATCGCCGCATAGAGCCGCGCCGCTTCCCCGGCGTCGATCAGCCGCATCGACCCTTTGGCCAGCCCCTCGGCCTCGATCAGCGCGTCGTCGGCGCGGGCAATCACGTCGACGATCGCGTTGCCAATCGCAACGACATCGAAACGGGCGGTGGCGGCCATGAAAATTCCTGTTCTGTAGGGAAAGCTGCGCGCGCCTTTACGGGGCGCGGAACGCCAAGGCAAGCGCGACGCTTGACGCGTGGCCTGTCGCCGCGCCATCCCCGGCGCATGGCCCGCGCCGTCCACGCCCTGCTACTCGCGCTCCGTGACCTGCCGCATCCGCGCGTGTTGCGAGTGCTGGCGGCCAGCCTCGCGCTGACGCTGCTGATTTTCGTCGTCACCGGCGGTGCGATCTTCTTCGCCGCGCGCTGGGCGCTCGATCATTGGAATTGGCTCGACGGCGCCACGCTCGACATGGCGGGCGTGCTCGTCGTGCTGCTGTTGATCGCGGCAAGCTGGTTGCTGTTCCGCGCGGTCGCGATCCTTGTCGTCGGCCTGTTCGCCGACGGCATCGTCGCCGATGTCGAGGGGCGCCACTATCCCGCCGCCGCGGCGCGCGCGGTACCGGTCAGCTTCGCCCGGAGCCTGCGCCTCGGCCTCGCCTCGGTCGGCCGGCTGATCGCGGTGAACCTGGTCGCGCTGCCGCTCTATATATCCCTGCTGTTCACCGCGGTCGGCGCGCCTCTGCTCGCCTTCGTCCTCAATGCGGCGCTGCTCGGCCGCGATCTCGAAGCGATGATTCTCGCGCGCCACCCGAATCGGCCGCGTCTCGGTCGCGCCACGCGCTGGTCGCTCGGCGCACTGTCCGCCGCAAGCTTTCTGGTGCCCGTCGCCAATCTGTTGGCCCCCATCGTCGGCGCAGCTATGGCCGTTCATCTGTTGCATCTGCGGGATGGGGAAGAATGACGAGACATATCAGGCTGATCGCCGTCGCGATGCTCGCCGCCACGCTTGGCGGCTGCGCTGCGACCGCCGTGCCGCGCCCGGCCCAGCCCACCGCGCGGCCCGCGCCGCCGCCGACGGCGCCGCGCATCACCCAGAACAACAGCCTGGTCGGGCATGACGCCAGTGCCGCGCTGTCGCTGTTCGGCAAGCCGCGGCTCGACGTCAAGGAAGGCATGGGCCGCAAGCTGCAATTCGCCGGGTCGCCCTGCATCCTCGATATCTATTATTACGCGCCAAAGCAGGGCGCCGAGCCGGTCGCCACCTATGTCGACGCGCGCACCCCCGATGGGCGCGACGCCAATGTCGACAGCTGCATCACGGCGTTGCGGCGATAGGGGACTGCGTCATGGCGTCAGTTCGGCGAGCGCCCATGCCGCCGCGTCGGCGACCATCGGCGATTCGTCGCCGGTCAGTTCTTCCAGCCGCCGGGCAAACGTCCTATCGCCGCTGTTTCCCGCCGCGATCGCCGCGTTGCGCACCATGCGGTTGCGGCCGATGCGCTTGATCGGCGACCCTGCAAACACCTGACGAAAGCCCGCATCGTCGAGCGCGAGCAGGTCGGCGAGCGACGGCGCCGCCAGTTCGGCGCGCGGCAGGAAGGCGCGGTGGCGCGCGGCGGTATCGGCGAACTTGTTCCACGGGCAGACCGCAAGGCAATCGTCGCAGCCATAGATGCGATTGCCGATCGCGCGGCGCAGCTCGACCGGGATCGGTCCGTCATGCTCGATGGTGAGATAGGAGATGCAGCGCCGCGCATCGACGCGGTAGGGCGCGGGAAAGGCCTGCGTCGGGCAGGCGTCCTGGCACGCGGTGCAACTGCCGCAACGATCGCGCGCACCGGCCGACGGCACGAGGTCGAGCGTCGTGTAGATTGCCCCCAGGAACAGCCAGCTGCCATGTTCGCGGCTGACCATATTGCTGTGCTTGCCCTGCCAGCCGAGCCCGGCGGCGGCGGCGAGCGGCTTTTCCATCACCGGCGCGGTGTCGACGAACACCTTGACCTCGGCCCCCGGCGCCTCGGCGACGAGCCAGCGCGCGACCGCCTTCAGCGACCGCTTGACGACGTCATGATAATCGGCGCCCTGCGCATAGACCGAAATGCGGCCGCGATCGGGGACGCCCGCCAGCGCTAGCGGATCCTGCGCGGGCGCATAGCTCATGCCGAGCGCGATCACCGAGCGGACCTCGGGCCACAACCCCTGCGGCGACCCGCGCTGCGCGGCGCGACTTTCCATCCAGATCATGTCGCCGTGGCACCCCTCAGTAAGCCACTGGTTCAGCCGCGCCGCGGTTTCAGGGGCGGCGTCGGCGCGCGCGATCCCGAACGCCGCAAAGCCATGCTCGCGCGCCACGGCTTCCAATCGCTCCTCCAGCGTGTCGTCAAGGGGGGGCAAGGCTTCGGCAACCATTGGCGCTCTATACGCGACCGTCGCCTTCGTGCCATAGTCCGGTGAAACCGCATGTCAGGGACCAGCATTTGACCGAGTATAGCGTCGAGGCGACCGGCCTCACCAAATATTTCGACAGCTTCAAGGCAGTCGACCATGTGTCGCTGCAAGTTCCCGCGGGATGCATTTACGGCGTGCTCGGCCCCAATGGCGCGGGCAAGACGACCAGCCTGCGCATGATGCTGGGTATCGTCGATCCCGACGAGGGAACGAGCCGGCTGCTCGGCGGCCACCGGCCGCAGGCGGTGCGCCACCGCATCGGCTATCTTCCCGAGGAGCGCGGGCTTTATCCCGGGATGAAGGCGCGCGAGGCGATCGCCTTCATGGGCGCGCTGCGCGGGCTCGACTGGTCCGAAGGGCGGCGGCGCGCCGCGACCTTCATGACCGAACTCGGGCTCGAGCGCGTGATCGACGAGAAAATCCGCAAGATGTCGAAGGGCATGGCGCAGATGGTTCAGCTCATCGGATCGATCGTTCATGCACCCGACCTGATCGTTCTCGACGAGCCTTTTTCGGGGCTCGACCCGGTCAATCAGGAGCGGCTCGAAACGCTCGTCCGGCGCGAACAGGGGCGCGGCGCGACGATCCTCTTTTCGACCCATGTCATGGCCCATGCCGAGCGCCTCTGCGACCGGCTGGCGATCATCGCGCGTTCGGCCCGCCGCTTCGAGGGAACGGTCGACGACGCGCGCGCGCTGCTGCCGATGCAGGTGCGCTATACCCCGCGCGACGGCAGCGACACGGTCGCCGCGCTGCTTCCCGCCGGCGCCGAACGCCGCGGCGAAGCCTGGCATTTCGCGATCGAGGACAGCGCGGTCGAGCCTTTGCTCGCGCGCATCACCGCCGGCGGCCACGGCGTCGCGGGCCTGTCGATCGCGCGTCCGGCGCTGCACGACGCTTTCGTCCACATCGTCCGCCAGGTCGACGCCAGTTTCGACGGCGACCCCGAAGAAGGCGCGATCGAGGAGGACGCGGCATGACTCCTTTCCTTCGCAATCTGCTCGTCATCGCGCGCCGCGACTTTCTGGCGATCGTCGCGACGCCGACCTTCCTGCTCTTCCTGCTCGCGCCTTTGTTCATGGTCGGCATGGCGCTGGCGGGGGGCATGGGGGCCTCGCAGCTCGCCGACAGCGCGCGCGGCGCGGGCCGCATCGTCGTCATCGCCGATGCCGCCGACGTCGAGGCGCTGCGCGCCGCCGACAAGAATCTGCGCGCCGCGATGCCGCGCGAACCGGCGACGCTCGAAGTCCGTCTCGCGAGCGCGGCGCTCGATCCCGTCGCGGTGGCGCGCGAGAAAGGCAGCGACACTTATGCGGTAATGAGCGGCCCGCTGACCGCGCCGCATATCGTCGAGCGCGAGGCGGGAAGCAGCGCCGGCCGCTATCTCGCACTGATCGCGGGCGACGCGGTGCGTGGCCGCGCCGCCGGCGCGCCACCGCCGATCACGCCGCATTTCGAGGCGCTCACTCGCGGCGGGACAAGCATCGCGGCGCAGCAGTCGCTGGGATTCGGCGCGGTGTTCATCATCTTCCTCGTCACCCTGCTGCTCGCCGGCCAGACGGTGAGTTCGCTCGCCGAGGAGAAAGGCAACAAGGTGATCGAGATTCTCGCCGCCGCGGTGCCGCTCGAAAGCGTGTTCCTCGGCAAGCTGCTCGGTTTTCTCGGCGTCGCGATCCTGTTCATCGCCTTCTGGCTCGTCGTTGCGCTCGTCGGCGGTTTCGTCGCGGCGACCCTGCTCGATCCCGCCGCCATCGCCGCCGCGGGCAAGCCCGCCGCCGCACTCGCGGTCGCCCCGGCGAGCGGCTGGCCGTTCTTCATCGGGGTCGGCTTTGCCTATTTCGTCATGGCCTTCCTGCTTTTGGGCGCGGTGTTCCTCGGCGTCGGAGCGCAGGCGGGGACGGTGCGCGAGATTCAGATGCTCAGCCTGCCGATCACCATCTTTCAGGTCGGCATGTTCAGCCTGTCGGCCGCCGCAGCGAGCGCGCCGGGCTCGCGCCTCGCGACCTTCGCGCAGATATTCCCCTTCTCCTCGCCCTTCGCGATGGCGGCGCGGGCCGCGACCGACGAAGGCCACGGCATCCACCTGCTCGCGCTCGGCTGGCAAGCGATCTGGGTCGCGCTGGTGGTCTATCTGTCGGTTCGCCTCTTTCGCGCAGGCGTGCTGAGCGGCGGCAGCGGCTGGAAATTCTGGAAGCGGAAGCGGGCCTGAGCATCTGGGATCGGCGAAGGCGGCTAGCAACCGATTGCGGACATAAGCAGCATCGTCACCCCGGACTTGATCCGGGGTCCATTCACGCAGCGCCGAGAGAATGGATTCCGGATCAAGTCCGGGGTGACGAAGATGGGGGATGTCGTCTTCACTCCAAAGCCGACGAGGCCCCGCATTGACAAAGCTGTAAATAGTGGCATTCTGCAACGGAATCGGCCGCACGAGACGGCCCCGAGAGGAGTGCTCCCATGGCTACCGTGATTCGCCAAGACCCCGACATCGCCGATCCCCTCGACGTCAGCCGCGCCGAATTGTGGCGCGAGGATCGCTGGCAGGAACCGATGCGGCAGCTCCGCGCCGAATCGCCGATCCATTATTGCGAGGATTCGAAATTCGGCCCCTATTGGTCGGTGACGACCTACAAGCCGATCCAGCATATCGAGGCGCTGCCCAAGATATTCTCGTCGAGCTGGGAATATGGCGGGATCACCGTCGCCGGCGACGGGATCGAGCATCTGCAGGAAGGCGATGTGCCGATGCCGATGTTCATCGCGATGGACCCGCCGCAGCATACCGCGCAGCGCCGCACCGTCGCCCCCGCCTTCGGCCCGTCCGAGATCGAGCGGATGCGCGCCGACACGCAAGCGCGCACCGCGGCGCTGATCGACACGCTGCCGGTCGGCAAGCCCTTCGACTGGGTCGAGAAAGTGTCGATCGAGCTGACCACCGACATGCTCGCGATCCTCTTCGATTTTCCGTGGGAGGACCGCCACAATCTGACCCGCTGGTCCGACGCGCTCGGCGACATCGAAAGCTTCAACACCGTCGAGGAGCGCCACGCCCGCCTCGCCACCGCGTTCGAGATGGGCGGCGCCTTCAAGCAATTGTGGGATCGCAAGGCGCAGAACCCCGGCACCCATGACCTGATTTCGATCATGCTCCAGTCCGACGCGATGAAGCATATGAGCGAGAATGAGTTCATGGGGAATCTCATCCTGCTCATCGTCGGCGGCAACGACACGACGCGCAATTCGATGTCGGCCTATGCCTATGGCCTCCACTGCTTCCCCGAGGAGCGCGCGAAGCTGGAGGCGAACCACGATCCCGACCTCGCGGTCAACGCGATGCACGAGATCATCCGCTGGCAGACCCCTCTCGCGCACATGCGGCGCACCGCGCTCGAGGATACCGAACTGTTCGGCCACCAGATCAGGAAGCGCGACAAGCTCGCCCTCTGGTATGCGTCGGCAAACCGCGACGAGGAGATTTTCCCCGATGGCGACCGGATCATCGTCGACCGCGAGAATGCTCGCCGCCACCTCGCCTTCGGCTATGGCATCCACCGTTGCGTCGGCGCGCGCGTCGCCGAGCTGCAGCTCACGACGCTGATCTCCGAAATGCAGAAGCGGCGCCTGCGCGTGAACGTGCTGGCCGAGCCCGAGCGCGTCAACGCCTGTTTCGTCCACGGCTATCGCCACATGCAGGTCGAGCTGGAGCAATATTGACGCGATATTGACTTGGGACCGTAACCGGGCGCAGATTCGGTGCGAACAAGAGGGCATGAGGACGCCCGACATGATCGAACGCCGCTATCTTCTTTCCGGTCTCGCACTCGGCGGCGCGATGATCGCCGCGCCGATGCTGTTCGCCAAGCCCGGCAAGCGCCCGCTCGCCGAACCCGGCTGGCGATTGTCCGACGCCGAATGGCAAAAGCGGCTGACCGCGATGCAATATAAGGTGCTGCGCCAGGCGGCGACCGAGCGCGCTTTCACCAACCCGCTCAACAACGAGCATCGCGCCGGGATTTTCGCCTGCGCCGGCTGCGCGCTGCCGCTCTATTCGAGCAAGACCAAGTTCGAGAGCGGCACCGGTTGGCCGAGTTTCTGGGCGCCGCTGAAAGGTGCGGTGGCGACCTCGACCGACCATGAGATCGGCGTGGCGCGCACCGAAGTCCATTGCCGCCGCTGCGGCGGGCACCTCGGTCATGTCTTCGACGACGGGCCGAAACCGACCGGCAAACGCTATTGCATGAACGGCGCCGCGCTGCGCTTCACCCCCGCCTGATCAATCCACCGGCCTGACCCGCCACACCGCAAGGCCGCTGTCGCCGGGCAAGGCCACGCGTTCGAGCCAGCCGGGCGGCGTTCCGGCATAGAGGCGCGCCGCGAGCGACGCCTTGCTCACGCGGCGATATTGCGAAAAATCGTCGGCGCCTGGGCAATAGACGATCAGCGTCGCCTTCTGCTTGCGCACCAGCGCCTCGGCCTTTGCCGGATCGCCGATGAATATGCGCAGCGTATCCGCCATCGCCTCGCGGTTGCGGTGATGCGGCGTCGCCACCACCGAATGATGCGTCCAGAAGATCAAAGGCGCGCCGAGATCGATCGGGGTCAGCAGCACCGTCGCGGGCAGGCGGTCGAGCGCAGCGACGGTCGCGGGATCGATGCAGGTCCGCTCCGCGACGCTTTTCTGGATCTCTTTCCGGTCGGCCTTGACCGCCGGAAAGGCGAGGCCGGCGATCGCCACGACCGCTATGCCGCCCAGCAGCGGCAGCGTCAGCGCCGCCGCCGCCGACACGGCAACGCGCGGCACCGGGGCGGTGATCGACCGCGCGCGCGTCCAGATGCGCAGCCCCAGCCAGGCAGAGCCTGGCAGCGCGAACAGTTGCGCGGTGCCCGCGGCGCGCAGCACAAGCAGCGACAGCGCCGCTGCGGCGAACAGCGCGGCGATGACGGTCGCCCAGTTCCGCCGGTCGTCGGCGCGCTCGCAGGACCGCCACGCAAGCCATGACCCGACCAGGCCGACGAGCGACGGGGCGATGACGAGCAGCATGGTGGTCGCCGACGAGGCCCACACCGGCTGGCCTTCGAGAACGTTGCGATACCAATATTGGACGACGATCGGGTCGAGCGTCGCGAACGGCCCCGCGGCGCACAGCGGCTCGACCGCCACCAGCGTTCCGGCGGCGAGCGCCGCCGCGCCGCCGAGCGCGGCGAAGCGGATCGAGCGCCGCGCCGGAGCGGCCCGGCCGATCGCGAAAATCGCGGCGGCGGCAACCGCAAAGGCGGCGATATAGGGCGCCGACAACGAATCGCACCAATGGCCCGCGAGCCCGGCGGGGCCGCGCGTCAGAAACTGGAAGAAAGCCGCCCCCCCCGCGAGCCCGCCCATATAGCCGGCGAGCCGCGCCCGATCGTCGGCGCGCGCATGCAGCGCCCAGCGCAGCGCGGCGAGCGCCGCGAAGAGCGCGGCGATGGGCAACCCCTCGATCGAGATGGCGAGCAGCGCCGCGGCGCTCAACCCGGCGATCACTCCCGCGCGGCCGCTCGCGGGCCGCAGCGCCTGTCCCATGATCAGCATCGCGAAGAAAATCTGCCAGCCATGATGATCGACCCTGAGCGGGCGAAGCTGGATCACGATGAAAGCGGCCGCGACGAGATAGAGCGGCACGACATAGGCAATCCGGCGGTCGGACAAATGCCGATAGCCGCGCACGCACGCGACACTGAGCGCCGCGCCGAGCAGCGGCGGCCACAGGGTCATCACCACCTGCTCGGCCAGCGGCTGGCCGAGCAGCGGCTTCAAAAGCAGAATTCCGAATGCCAGCGGCGCGTCGACGATGCGCGACCAGTGCATCAGCACGCCGCCGCCAGCGGGATTGACGCGATATTGGGTGAGATCCCACCAGCCCTGTCCGGCAAGCAGGTCGCGGACCTGCGCCATTCGCATCGCATCGTCGGTGTCGCTGAGTTCGAGCGTCGCGATCGCATGCCAGCGCGCAACGATCGCGATCAGACTCATCGCCGCCCAGACGATCAGCGCGATCCGGACCGGCGTCAGCCAGGAGCTGAAGCCTTTGTCCGCCGCCTTGGATGCGGGCGGCGCCGCGTCGGTCATGCCACGGCGGCCCGGAAAACGATGTGGCGGCGCAGCAGATAGGTCGCCTGGAAACTGACGACGATCGCCGCCAGCTTCGCCAGCCGCGGATCGAGCCCGAGCGCGGTGCCGACACCGACGATCGCGGTCGTAAGCGCCAGCCCGATCAGCGCCGATCCGATGAACAGCAGTTTCTGCCGATGCCGCTCCCCGGTGCCGCGCGCCGCCGCGCCGTCGGCGAAAACGAGCCGGCTCGAAACGAGCCAGTGGACAAGGATGCCGGCGCAATAGCCGATCGCAGACGCGATCATCGGCGTCAGCCCGGCGCCCATCAGCAGCAGGAACAGCCCGGCATCGCTGCCGAGCGCCAGGCCGCTGGCGAGCAGATAGTTCAGCCAGCGCGCTTCGCCGCGTCGAACCAGGTCGATCAGGCGGATGACGGGGTTCCGCATCGCTTCGACGCCCTCGGCCATGGCTCAGGCCGCCTTGGCGACGCGGGTAGGAACCTCGCGAACCGACGCAAGCGCCGCCTGCTCGCCCTCGCTGCCGCTTTCGTGATATTCGGCGTCCTCGTTGACACCCCAAATGTCATAGATCCGCTGGCCGGCGACGATGTTGCGCACCGTCAGCATCGCGGTCATCATCGCATGATCCTGGTTGTTGTAGCGGTGCATCCCGTTGCGCCCGACCATGTGCAGGCTCGGATAGCGCGTTTCGAGTTCCCCGCGCATCGTCGCGACATGCGCGGCATAATCGTCGTCATAGACCGGATAGGCCTTTTCCTGCCGCACCACCGCGCCGCCGACGACATCGTTCGGATCGCAGAGGCCGAGGATCGCCATTTCCTTCGTCGCCAGCGCGACCAGATCCGCGTCGCTCGATGACCAGAGCCCGTCGCCCTCGAAGCAGAAATATTCGAGGCCGACGCAGGCGATCGCCGGATCGGGCACCATTTCGGGCGACCAGCTGCGGAAATTCTGCACCCGGCCGACCTGCACCTTGCTGTCGTGGATATAGATCCAGTTGTCGGGAAACAGATCCTCCGAGCGGATCTTGAGCGCGACGGTCAGGAAGTCGCGATAATTGAGTTTCGGCGCCGCGGTGAGCGCACAGGCGGGCAGCGGATGGATGCGCGCCGCGAGTTCGCGCATCGGTGCCGAGCTGATTACATGCGCGGCGTCGATCACGACATCGCCGTCGGGCCCGTTCGCGGTCAGCCGCCAGCGGCCGCTGACCTGATCCTGCGTGAGCTGCTTGAAACCATGTCCCATCAGCACATGGTTGCCGCCCGCCACGACCTTGTCGCGCGCCGCCTCCCACATCATCCCCGGCCCGAGCCGCGGATAGCGGAAGGTTTCGAGCAGGGTCTTGGTCGCCATGCCGTCGTTCGGCGCCTTGTTGAGCCCGAGGCTGCGCTTCAGCCCGTCGAGCACCGCGGCGCCGAGCGAGAGCCCCTTGATGCGTTGCGCCGCCCAGTCGGCCGACATTTCGTCGCACGGCATCCCCCACACCTTTTCGGTATAGGTCTTGAAGAAGATCGAATAGAGTTTCCGCCCGAACTGGTTGATCGTCCAGTCCTCGAAACTGCGTACCCGGCGGTTCGGCAGCAGCTTGGCCTTGGCATAGCTTGCCATGCACAGGGTCGAGCGGATGATGCCGAGGTTCCACAGCGCCTCGAACGCGCGCAGCGGATAGGAGTAGAATTTGCCCTCATAATAAATGCGGCTCATCCGCGGGCGCTGGATGAAATCGTCGGGCAATATCTCGTTCCACAGATCGACGACTTCCTGGCTTTTCGAGAAAAAGCGGTGGCCGCCGATGTCGAAGCGGAAGCCCTCATGTTCGACGGTGCGGCTGATGCCGCCGACATAGACAGGATCTTTTTCGATCACCGTCACCTTGTACCCCTGCCTGGTCAGCAGATAGGCGGCGGTCAGCCCCGCCGGGCCGGCACCGACAATGGCAACGTCGGCGCTCGTCGGCCGGTTGTTCGACATTTGGGCATTGGTCACTGGAATAGTCCCCCACAGGCAAGTTCCATCGCTGTGCCCAAACATGGCTAAGAAGTGGTTAATCCGAAGGAGAAGTCGCCCCGGCAGCCCGGAAATTCAGATGTCGCCGGCCTTTCGGCGGATCGTCCGCATCCAGCGCTGGCGCAGCGCCGCGGGCCGTTCGCCGTGGCGATCGTCGAGGAAAGTTGCGGCGGCGACGCGATCGGCGCGGAAATGCCGGAAATCGCCGCGCAGCTCGCACCAGGCGGCCAGCGTCCGCCGGTCGTTGAAATAGCCGATGACGATCGGCCAGATCACCCGCTCGCTCGCCGCCCCGCTTTCGTCGCGATAGGCAAGCCGGATCTTGCGCCCTTCGCGGATCCACCGCCGCGTGCGGGCGATGTCGATGCCGTCGGCGAGCTGAGCGTGCGGCCGACCGGTGCCCGTCGTCGGTTCGGCCAGAATCGGGCGCAGCTCGTCGGGTATCGCGGCGGCAATCTTGGCGATCAGGTCGCGCGCGGCGTTGGCGAGCGCCGGATCGCCGCGCCCCGCGACCCATTGCGCGCCGAGCACCGCCGCCTCGATCTCGTCGGCGGTCAGCATCAGCGGCGGCATGTCATATCCCGCGCCGAGAACATAGCCGAACCCGGCCTCGCCCTGGATCGGCACGCGCTGACCGATCAGGTCGGCGACGTCGCGATAGACGGTGCGCACCGACACCTCGAGCTCTCCCGCCATTTCGCGCGCGGTGACCGGGCGCGACGAGCGGCGCAGCAACTGGATGATCTGGAACAGCCGGTCGGCTCGCCGCACGATTCGGACCTCCCCATTTCCTGCTGACAATATGCTGTCAGTAGACCTGTCCTACAGATGCTGCGCGGCGGACGGCAAGCCCGGCCGCCATCTTCAAAGGAGATTTTCGATGATCACTCTCTATCACGCGCCGCAAAGCCGCTCGACGCGCATCATCGGCCTGCTCGAAGAACTCGGCGAGCCCTATGCGATCCATCCGGTGTCGATCTTCCGCCCGATGACCGGAGAGGGTAAGGGCGATCCCGCCAATCCGCATCCCGACAAGCGGGTTCCGGCGATCGAGCATGACGGCCAGCTTCTCGCCGAATCGGTCGCGATTGTCCTCTATCTCTGCGACGGTTTCGCCGAAAAGGGTCTCGCACCGCAGCCCGGCGATGCCCGCCGCGGCGCCTATCTGACCTGGCTCGCCTGGTATGCGGCCGAGCTCGAACCCGCGATGTTCGCGGGATTCGCGGGCGAACTCGACGCCTCGCCGCTCAAGCGGCGTGCCTATGACGCCGTGCTGCACCGCGTCGAAACCGCGCTCACCCGCGGTCCCTATCTGCTCGGCGATGCCTATTCGGCCGCCGATTTTCTCGTCGCCAGCGCGCTCGCCTTCGGCCGCAGCGTCTTTCCCGAGAGCGATGCGATCGACGCCTATATCGCGCGCTGCAACGAACGGCCGGCGATCCGGCGCGGCCAGGCGCTCGACACGGCGTCGGGCGTGCAGCGCCTCGCCGCCTGATCGCGCGGCTCGGCGCGACGAAACGCCCACCGCGAAGGTCGAACCGAGCGAGACGGGCCGCCGGTTCAGCGGGGCGCCAGCTTCGCATCCTAGGATGGCATCGGGACCGAAACAGTTGGAACGAACCATGATCTGGATGAAGAAACTGGCGCTCACCGCGCTGATCGGCGTCAGCGCCGTCGCCGCCCTGCCGGCCGAGGCCGACGCCCGCGACCGGCATCACCGCCATTACAGCTATCGCGACCGCGACCATGATCGCTATCGCGATTATCGGCGGGATTATCGCCGCGACTATCGGCGCAGCCATTATCGCGACCGCTCTTATTGCCGCCGCGGCAGCGGGACGACCGGGCTGATCGTCGGCGGGGCCGCCGGCGCGCTCCTCGGCCGCGAAGTCGACCGCTACGGCGACCGCACGCCGGGGACGATCATCGGCGGCGCGGCAGGCGCGCTGATCGGGCGCGAAATCGGCCGCGGCGGCCGCTGCTAGGACGCGGTCACGACGGCCCGCCGGTGTCCTCCGCCGGCGGACCGCGGGCGCTGTTGCCTTCGCCGGACGCCGTCGCCCCGGCCGCCAGCGCCCGCTCGATCGGCCTCAGCGCCACGGTGCCAAGCTTGACGCGCGGCGCCGCCTTGCCGGGCGCGGCACCGATCGCCAGCGCGGGATCGAGACGCAACGCCGTCGCGGACGCCTTTGCCGGACGGACCGTGTAGCGACCGTAAGCCACGCTTTCGAAAAGATAATAGCCGTCGAACTCGGTCAGCGTCGTCGCGCGCACGCGCCCCTCGGCATCGACGAGTTCGAGCGCGAGCCCTTCGATCGGATTGCCGCCGGCGCGGATCATCACCCCCTCGATCTCGCCCGCCGCGGTCATCGGCAGCAGGACGCGCGTCGCGACCCCGGGACGCGGCGTGACGACGACGCCGGGCAGCGCGGGCTGGACATAGGGATCGGGCAGGCTGCCCGCGTCGATGCCGATCATCACCGGGCGAAAGGGTTCGAGCCCGTCGATCGTCGCCCGACCGCTCGCGTCGGTCGATGTTTCGACCAGCGCGTTGCCGGCAGTCAGCGGCACACCCTTCAGCGCCGCCTCGCCCGGCTGGCGGATGCCGTCGCCATTGTCGTCCATGAAAATTTCGGCGCTCACCTGGCCGCGCCCGCCGAGTTTCTCGCTCGATATACGCCAGCCGCCGCCCGCGGGCTTCGGCCCGAAGCTGAAGGCGAGCGACAGCGACGCCGCGACCGAGCCATCGGTCGCTACTTCGCCGAAACCGCTAAGCTGCAACGTCTTGAAACGGCGCGTATATCCTAGCCCCGCGCGGCCACGCGCGAGCCCCTGGTCATAGCCGAACTCGGCGCGCCATTCGGCGTCACCCTTCCCCGCCCATTCGCCGACGACGGCAAACCGCGTGTCGGCCTCCTGCCCCGACAAGGCGAAGCGCGCCTCGCCGCGCAGGCGGACGCGCCCGATCCGGGCGTTGGCGAGCAAGGTCGCGGTCAGATTGTCGGGTGGGTCGGACCCGCCGGGCGCTTTCGTGTGACTCCAGTCGATCTGTCCGGTGAAGGTCAGCGCGCGGAAGCTCAGTGACGTGCGGCCCGATGCCTGCAGGTTCGACGCGCCAGAGGCACGGTCGATTTGCGCGAGGTCGACATGCAGCGGCACCACCGTCCGCCCGAGCTTGACCGCCTGATCGACCGAGAGCGAATAAAGCCCGGTAATTCCGCCGACGAAGCGGTCGGAAACGAAGCCGTCCCAACCGCGCATCGCATCGGCGCGGACATTGGTTTCGCCGAACGCCGCAAGCCAGCTTGCGCGCAGCGCTTTCCCCCCGTCATCGGAGTAGCTTCCCGCGACCTCGAGCAGCGACGGGCCGATCGAGCGGCGCACCGCCGCCTCGCCATAAGTGCGGCGGATGTTCTCGATCATCAGGCTGTGAAAATAGGCCGCGATCGAGGTGCGCGTATCGAGCCCCCGCTCGATCCCGGCGGTGCCGCGCCAGCCGCGCCGGAACGCACCGCCGTGCCGGGCGAATTCGATCAGGTCGGTATCTTCCTGCGCGACGCCCGCCCAGTACCAGGTCTGCTGCGGCGGAATCGAGTCGATCCCGACCTGCAACTGCCTGATTTCGCGCCTGATCTGGCCTTGCGGCCCGTATAGCACGATCTCGAAGCGGTTCGCGCCATATTGCAGCGGGACGTCGAGGAACTCGTAGCGGCCGTCGCCGTTCGGACTCGTGAAGGCGAGCAATTGCCCGTTGCGATAGAGTTCGGCATCCCACCCGGCAGGGAGGTCGCCGCGAAAGCTCGTCTTGTCGAAGCTGTCGGGGCGCTCGACCGGACGGTTGGTGATCACTGCGCCGCGCCCGGGCGCGCTCTGCGCGACCAGTCCCGTCGACAGCAGACTGACGTCGCCGACCGCATAATGCGTCGCGTGCAGCGGGCCGAGCAGCCGCCCCTCGGGATCGGTGCGATAGAGGCGCATCCGCAAACTGTCGGGAACGCCCTTGTCGTCCGACGACAGCCGCGCGTCGAAACTCTGCCCGAGCGCTTCACCCGCGGCGAAAATCTCGTAGCGCGCCTGCGCATAGGAGCCGCCCTTCCGGTCCGACACCGCTCCCGCCGAGGCGACGACGTCGACCGACGGCGTCGCCCACGCCTGATAGGGTCGCGTCGCCTGCGGCAGGCTCGCAAGGTCGAACGACGCTTGCGGACGCAGCCCCGCCGCGCGCGCACGCCGCTCGGCCGCGAGCTGAAAGGGCAGCTTTTCCTTGGCGTCGATCCGCAGCACCGCGTTTGACAGGTCGGCGGTGATCGGCACGCCGAGCCATTGGTTGAGCCGGTCCAGATCGACGCACCAGCCCGCCGACGTGTCGCGGATCGCGGTCGCGCCGATCGTGTAGCTCTGGCTGCCGACGCGCACCTGCCCCACCTCGCGGTCGATAAGCAAGGTGCGGCGCTCGTCGAACACCCAGCCGGTTGCGCGGCGCAACTTCCTGTCGACGCGCACCGCGAGGTCGAGCGCGAGCACCATATCGCCCAGGTCGACGCAAATCCCCTGCGGCGTCTGATACCCGCGCACCCCGTCGCCGAGCCGATACTGGCCCGAGCGCAGGTCGAACAGCCAGCGGTCGTCCTCGTTCGGCCGCCAATCGTCGGCGGTGACGGAGACGGGCTTTTCTTCAAAAGCCGCCGCACCGGCCGGGGCAAGCCCGACCAGCGTCAACCCGGCGGCAAGCACCGGAAGCCATCGCAGGAGCGCCGCGCGGAGCATCGCCCGCCCGCGGTCTTCGCGCGAATCCCTGCCCTATTTCACTACCCGGTCGGCCTCGGCGATCGTGCCGCCGCCGATGTCGCGATCCTCGCTGTAGCGGATATGCACCGGCCCCTTGAGCTTAGCGGCGAGTTCGGGCGGAACGCGCAGCGACACCCTGCGTTCGCCGACCTCGGGATAGACCGCGATTCCCCGCGCGAGCAGCAGCGGTTCCGCGACCCCCGCCCGCGTCACCTCGATATCGCCATAGACCGAACGGTCGCCGCTCCGCGCCAGGTCGAACTCGAACGCCGGCCCATCCTTCGTCGCACCGACCCGGGCGTCGCCGATCGTCGCGGTCGCGCCGAGGTCGCCGACGCGGACGATGATCGGGATGGTGATGCCATAGATCGGTGTCAGCGCGATCGACACGCCGGCCGGCGCGGGCCTCGCGGAATCGGCCGCGACCGCGGGCGCCGCGTCGGGCACCGCGCGGAACAGCATGTGGGCGCGATATTCGCCCGGCGCGAGCCCTTCGGGCAGGCGCACCCCGACTCGGATCACCTGCGGCTGGTTCGGCGGCAGCGTCACGCGGCGCGGGCTGAAGGCGATCATGTCGAGCGCGGCGCGCTCGGCGGGCGTCACATCGGTCTCGTCGATCTCGTCGAGCCCGCCCGCGGCCGTCATCCGCTTGATTTCCAGGCTGATGCGATAGGTCGCGGGTTCGCTGCCGATATTGTTGAGCACCACTTCGGTGCCGCGCGATCCGTCGAGAATGACCCGCGTCGGCGCGACGAGCAGGTCGCCCCCAGCCAAAGCGGGCGGCGCAGCGGTGCCGAGCGCAGCCGCCGAGAACAGGCAAAAGCCCTTGATAAAGCGCAACATAGACACGATCCCCACAATCGTTACGGAGCGGCGGCCGCCGCTCCTTTGGTTGGTCGCATCCCTGTTGCGCCATCATGGTTGATATTTCGCTAACCATGATGGCTGGCCGGACCGGGGCCGCGCGCACAAAAAGGGCTCCGGAGACCGGCGCTCCGAAGCCCTTTTGTCGGCTGGCGAGCCCTCAAGGCTCGCCGGCCCCCACCCGATTACTGGTAGTTGGCGGTGACGGTGAACGTCCCGACATAGCTGCCCGCCGCCTGGTTGGCGCCGACGCTGAGTGCGCCGCCGACCGAGAAGCTGTTGCCCGACGCGGCGAGCGTCATCGAGGTCGCCGACGAGGTCAGCGTAGCTGTCATGCTGTTGGCGCCCGAGCTCAGCGACACCGTCGACGGAACGCTGATGGTGACGGCCTGGCCGGTCGTGCCGCCGAGGTTGAAGCCCGCGGCCGAGGTCGTGCCGATGCAGGTCAGGCCGCTGCCGCAGCTCACGGCGCCGGCGGTCGAAACCGTGACGGTCGAAGCGGCGGTGCCGCTGACGATCGTCGCGAAATCGAGGTCGGTGCTGTTGGCGATCGTCAGCGGCGCGAGAATCTTGGCCTTGGCCGTCGCCGTGGCCGTCGCGGCGTGCGCCGCCGAGGCGTTCATCGCAAAAGCAGCAATCGCGGCGCCGACGAGGGCGCGCTTCATTCCAGTGGTGCGCATAGATTTGGTCCCTTGAACAGTCGAAAATCGAATGGAAATCCCACCCCATTCGCCGACCCCTTTAGCGGGTCACCCGTTCAGGCTTTGCGCAACAAGCATGGTTAACAGCGCATATACGAATAGCCCGCATTGCACGAAGCAAGCGAGCGAAAACAAGGCCTTGAGCCATGATTGGGTCGATCGTGGAGATCGCCTTCGGCCTGTTAACGGCCCGCCGCGGGACAGATTAAGCGCGCAGCGAAAAAAGGATCGCGCGAATCGGCCGGTGTCAGATGCCCTCGCCGCTCAGCCGCTGGCAGATCATGTCGAGCTGGTCGAGCGACGCGAATTTGAGCGTCAGCGCCCCCTTGCCGCCGCCGGCATAGTGGATCGCGACGCCAATCCCCAGCAGTTCGGACAGATGGCGCTCGACCGCGACGATGTCGGGATCGCGGCCGCCGTCGAGGCTCTTATATTCGAGCGGCGCCCTGTTGCAGCCTCCGCCCTTGCCTTCGCGCACCAGCGCCTCGACCGCGCGGACCGACAGGCCCTCCTTGACGATCCGGCGCGCGATCTCCTCGGCCCCGTCGGCGCCGATCAGCGCGCGGGCGTGGCCCATCGACAGCGCGCCGTCACCGACCAGATCCTGCACCCCTTGCGGCAGATCGAGCAGACGCATCAGATTCGCGACATGGCTGCGCGACTTGCCGACCAGCTTCGCCAGCGCTTCCTGGCTGTGGCCGAAATCGTCGATCAGGCGGCGATAGGCGGCCGCTTCCTCGATCGCATTGAGATCCTGGCGCTGAATATTCTCGACCAGCGCAATCTCATAGGTCGCAGCGTCGTCAAGCTCGCGAACGAGCGCGGGAACCTGATGCAGCCCCGCGCGCTGCGCCGCCCGCCAGCGGCGTTCGCCGGCAACGAGCTGATAGCCATGTCCATCCGGGGCGTGGCGAATGATGATCGGCTGCAACAACCCGCGCGCGCCGATCGAATCGGCGAGCTCGGCGATCGCCGCTTCGTCGAAATGGCGGCGCGGCTGGTTCGGCAGCGGGCGAATCGACGCGACCGCCACATGCTGGACCGCGTCGCCCGCCACCGGCGCCGCCTTCGCCGCCGCGCCGGGCGAAGCGAGCACCGGCGCCTCGACCGCCGCATCGCCGAACAGCGCGTTCAGCCCGCGTCCCAGGCCCGAGGGCCGCTTTCGTGGCGCCTGCCCGCCTATTTCCTTTTCATTATCAGACATTTAAGCGGCCTTGCGAATATCGGGCAGGCGGTCGATCAGCTCGCGCGCGAGCGCGATATAGGCCGCCGACCCGGCGCAGCGATGGTCATAGATCAGCGCCGGCAACCCATGGCTCGGCGCTTCGGACAGGCGGACATTGCGCGGGATCACCGTCTCGAACACCACCGGGCCCAGCACCTCGCGAACATCGTCCGATACCTGGTCGGTCAACCGGTTACGGCGATCGAACATGGTGAGCGCGACCCCGAGAATGAACAATTGCGGATTGAAGCGCCCGCGCACGCGCTCGACCGTCGTCAGCAACTGGCTGAGCCCCTCGAGCGCGAAAAATTCGCATTGGAGCGGCACGAGCAAGGATTCGGCCGCGATCAGCGCATTGAGCGTCAGCATGCCGAGCGACGGCGGACAGTCGATCAGGCAGATATCCCACTGCCCCGCTTCGGCGCCCGACAGCGCCTGTTGCAGACGATGCAGGCGATCGGCGAACTCGATAAGCTCGATCTCGGCGCCCGACAGGTCAACGGTAGCGGGAACGATGTCGAGCCGCGGCACCGCGGTCGGCACCGCGCATTCGGCGACCGTCGCCTCGGCACGCAGCAGATCGTAGCTCGAAAATTCGCGCTGCGCCTGCGTGATGCCGAGCCCGGTCGAGGCGTTGCCCTGCGGATCAAGGTCGATGATCAGCGTCCGCCACCCGGTCGCCGCGAGCGCGGTCGCCAGATTGATCGCGGTCGTCGTCTTGCCGACCCCCCCCTTCTGGTTCGCCACGGCAATGCGGATCATCATTTCCCTCTTTGCTCTGCGCCGATGCGACCTTCGCCGACCAAAATCCTGCTCTCCGCATCGGTGCGGCTCTGTTCCACGTGAAACATTCTCTGCCATGGCTGCGGCAACAATGCCAGTTCCTTAACCGCGTTTCGTCCCTTTGGCAGCAGCCAGCGCGTCGATTCGGTGGAAAAACGCGTGGACAAGGCAATCAGCCGATCGAGCGGCGCGAAAGCGCGAGCGCTGATCGTTGCCGCCGGCTGCGTCTCGACGCGTTCGAGCGGCGCTTCGACTACCTCGACATGCGTCAGATCGAGGTCGGCCGCGACCCCGCGCAAAAACTCACACCGCCGCCGCCGCGATTCAATGAGCAGCATCGGCCGCGGGCTCAGAATCGCCACCACCAGTCCGGGCAATCCCGGTCCGCTCCCCAGGTCAATCCAGAGCCCATCGCGCTTCGCATCGAGCGCCAGCAATTGCGCGCTGTCCGCGATATGGCGCACCCACAGACTCGGGATCGTCGAGGCCGCGATCAGATTCTGTCGCTCATTCTCCGCGATGAGCATCGCGGCAAAGCGATCGAGCTGATCCCATTGCCGCGCGGTCGGGGCCAAGGCGTGGCCGATCCAACCCCGCGCCTGCTCCTCGCTCGACAACACCTCGTTCACCATCATCCCTCTCATCCGATCGAATCCCGCGAAAGCGGGCCAGCTCTCTTTCTTCTTCGCGCCTTTGCGTGGCATTTTTATAGATTCACGCAAAGGCGCAAAGACATGCCCCAGCCCCAAAAGCCGGTTCCAAAATATCTCACACAAGGACACAAAGATGCCGCTCTGACTTTCACCTTCGCGAAGATATTGACCGGCCTTTATCAAGTAGGGCGCTTCGCGCGATGCCTTCACCAATCGCCGCGAGCCCGACCGTCCCTCTTCGTGTCTTTGTGTGAGACAATCAAAACCCTGGAAACGGCTATGCCGCGCGCCGCCGCCCATGCACCATGATCGCGGTCAGCGCCGCCGGGGTCACCCCGTCGATCCGCGCCGCCTGTCCCAATGTCTCGGGCCGGGCCTTCGAGAGCCGCTCGACCATCTCGCGCGACAGCCCGCCGATCGCGCCGTAATCGAGCGCCGGATCGAGCACGATCGCCTCGTTCGCCGCGAGCGCGCGCAGTTCGGCATCCTGCCGCGCAATATAGGGCGCATAATGCGCATCTTCGGCCAGTTCCGACAGGATCGCCGCGTCGATCGCAGCGAGTTCGGGCGCAAGAGCCTTGAGCGATTCGAGCGTGACGTCCGGAAAACGCAACAGGTCGATACGCCGCCGTGCGACCCCATCGCCCGGAATCGCGAGGCCGATCGCGGCATAGTCCGCCGATGCCACCGGCGCCGCGAGCAGGGCCTGCGCCTCCGCCCGCTCGGCCATTCGCGCCTCGAAAAGCGCCGCCGTCGCGGGCCGCACGAGCCCCAGCGCGATCCCTTTCGGGGTCAGCCGCGTCGCAGCATTGTCGGCGCGCAGGCGCAGGCGATACTCCGCACGCGCAGTAAGCATTCGATAGGGCTCGGTCACGCCCTGCAACACCAGATCGTCGATCATCACCCCGATATAGGATTCAGAGCGGTCTAGGATCATCGGCACACGGCCCTGAACGCCGAGCGCCGCATTGGCGCCCGCGACCAACCCCTGCGCGGCGGCCTCCTCATAGCCGGTCGTGCCGTTGATCTGCCCCGCGCAGTATAGCCCACCGATGGCGCGGACCTGCAGCCCCCGATCGAGCGCACGCGGATCGATATGGTCATATTCGACCGCATAACCGGGCACCGTCATCTCGACCTTTTCCAGCCCTGCCATCGTGCGCAGCATCGCGAGCTGGACATCGGCGGGAAGCGAGGTCGAAACGCCGTTGGGATAGACGAGCGGCGAATCGAGTCCTTCGGGCTCCAGAAACACCTGATGTCCGTCGCGGTCGGCGAAGCGATGGATTTTGTCCTCGATCGACGGGCAATAGCGCGGCCCGGCGGCGCCGATCGCGCCGGTGAACAGCGGCGAGCGGTCGAGATTCGCGGCGATGATCGCGTGCGCCGCGGGGTTGGTGCGCGTAATCGCGCAGAATATCTGCGGCACACTTCGAGCGCTGTTCCACGTGGAACAGGTCCAGTTCGCCCCTTCGGCGCTGTCCGACGGCTGCTCCTCAAGCCGCGCCCAATTGATCGTCCGCCCGTCGAGGCGGGGCGGCGTCCCGGTCTTGAGCCGCGCCATCGGCAAGTCAGCGGCGCGAAGCTGCTCGGCGAGACGATGGGCACCGGCCTCGCCGATGCGGCCGCCTTCCATTCGCTCTTCGCCACGGAAGAGCCGCCCGCCAAGAAACGTTCCCGTCGCAAGCACCACTGCCTCGGCCGCCAGGCGCGTGCCGTCGCCAAGCTCGAGTCCCTTGATGCGTGCGCCGTTCGGCGACAGCATCAGCGCGGCAGCTTCGCCCGCGATGACGCGAATCCCTTCCTCTGCCGCGAGCAAGGTCTGGATCGCTTCGCGATAGAGTTTGCGGTCGGCCTGAATGCGCGGCCCCTGCACCGCCGCGCCCTTCGACGCGTTGAGCATCCGGTAATGGATCGCCGCGGCATCGGCGGCGCGCGCCATCCAGCCGTCGAGCGCATCGACCTCTCGCATCAAGTGACCCTTGCCGAGTCCGCCGATCGCGGGATTGCACGACATCGTGCCGATCAGCGCGGGATCGAAACTGACGAGCGCGACGCGTGCACCAAGCCGCGCCGCCGCTGCGGCCGCCTCGGTCCCGGCATGTCCACCGCCGACGACGATAACATCGGATTTCGTTTCATTCTGCATGATCGCGGCGCCCATAACCCAAAGCCGCCTCCAAATCCATCGGCGCGTAGCGCCCAATATTATCTCACGCAAAGGCGCGAAGGCGCGAAGGCGCGAAGAACACGGTCCTCATCTTTGCGCCTTCGCGCCTTTGCGTGAGATAATTTCTTCCGGAATCCCAACAATCTCACACAAAGACACAAAGAGGGCGCGCCCTATCGCACGGTCGCGCCCTCTTTGTGTCTTTGTGTGAAAAAAACGGGGCTTCGCCCAGCCTCGCGATGAAGCTTGTTCCACGTGGAACATCATTTTCCGATGCAGAAGCGTCCGAACAATGCGTCGAGCATATCCTCGACTCCCGCGCGCCCGGTGATACGGTCGAGCGCGGTCGCCGCAAGTCGCAGTCGCTCGGCGATCAGGATCATATCCTCGGCCTCGCGCGTGTCCGCTTCGATCGAAAGCCACTCCTTCGCCTCGGCAAGCGCGGCGCGCTGGCGCTGGCGCAGCGCTGCTTCGCCCTCACGCGGCAGCAGGGTGCGCGCCATCGCGACGATAGCGGCGTGGAGCCGGTCCATCCCCTCCCCCGTCGCCGCCGACAGGATCAGATCGCAACGCGCCGCCCGAGCCTCATCCGCCGCATCGCCGCGCCAGCGGTCGGCCTGCGCTGCGACCAATATGGTGCGTGGATGCGCGGGCGCGAGCGCCGGCGGTCCGAGCCAGAGCAGGATATCGGCCGCTTCGACCGCCGCCTTCGCGCGGTCGATTCCGATCGCCTCGACATCATCGGCACTTTCGGCGCGAATGCCGGCGGTATCCGAAAAGCGCATCACGATCCCGTCGAGCGCGAGCGGGGTTTCGATTACGTCGCGCGTCGTGCCCGCGACCGGCGACACGATCGCGAGTTCACGCTGAGCCAAAGCATTGATAAGTGTCGATTTACCGGCGTTTGGTGGCCCCGCGATAACGACCGACAGGCCTTCGGCGATCACCTCCGCCGCAGGGCGCCGCAACCAGTCGCCGAGTTCGGCGGCAAGATCCGCCATTCCGTCCACCAGTCGCCGCGTGGCTCCGTCATATACGTCGACATCATCTTCATCGGCAAAATTGAGCTCAGCCTCCGCACCCGCCATCAGCGCGAGCAGCCGCTCCTGCCAGGCGGCAACCGCGCGCGAGACGTGGCCGCTCGCCATGCCGAGCGCCTGCACGCGCTGGCTCTCGGTCTCGGCCGCGAGCAGATCGGCGAGTCCCTCGGCCTCGGCGAGGTCGATCCGACCGCTCAGAAAGGCGCGGCGCGTGAACTCGCCCGGCTCGGCGCGGCGCAGTCCCGGCAATGCGCCAAGCGCCGCTTCGACCGCCGCAACCACCGCGCGACCGCCGTGCAGATGCAGTTCGGCCAGATCCTCGCCCGTCGCGGTCGCCGGTCCCGGAAACCACAGCAGAAGCGCGCGGTCGAGCGGCGCCCCCGCAGCATCTCTCAGCTCGGCCAGCGAAGCGCGGCGCGGCGTGGGCAATCGTCCGGCCAGCGCTTCGAGCGCCGGCCCCGCTGCCGACCCGCTGATGCGCACGACGGCGATCGCCGCCGGCGGCACCCCGCTCGACAACGCAAAAATCGTATCGCTTACAAGGCTTTGGTTCAGCTCTTGCGTCCCTTGGCGGATTTGTCGTCGTCGCCCTTGTCGGACGCTTTCGACGCACCGCCCATCAATCCGCCGCCGAATTGGCCGAGCAGCGACTGGACCAGTCCCAGCCCGCTTTCGCCCATCGGCACCCAGCTCTTGACCATCGTCTGCACCATGTCGGGGGTGATCCCCTTCGCCATCAGTTCCTTGACCCGCGACAGATAGATGTCGTGGAGCGGCTCGAGGTCGGGAAGCCCGAACAGCCGACGCGCCTCTTCGGGCGTGCAATCGATCTCGATATTGAACTTCATCGCTTGGCCTTCCCCTTCGGCGCTTGAGCCGCGCCCGTTGGCCCGCTAGCTTCGCGCTTTCCCCGCCAAGAAGCAAGAGACAGGAGAGCTCCCCGATGTCCGCCCCTTCCCCGACGAACACCACCATCGCCGCGCTCGACGGCGAAGGCGCGATTCCCGCCTATGTCGCGCGCCCCGACGCCGATTCGTCGCGCGCGATCATCGTCATTCCCGAAATCTTCGGCGTGAATGCCGGAATTCGCGAGAAATGCGACGATTGGGCGGCACAGGGCTATCTGGCGGTTGCACCCGATATCTTCTGGCGCTTTGCCCCCGGCATCGAGCTCGACCCCGATATCGAGACCGAAATGAACGAGGCGCTTGGCTATTTCGGCCAGTTCGATGCCGACAAGGGCGTGAAGGACATCGAGGCTGTCATCCGTTGGGCCCGCGGTCAGGGCGCGAACAAGGTCGGCGCGGTCGGCTTCTGCCTCGGCGGCAAGCTCGCCTATATGACCGCGGCGCGCACCGACATCGACGCATCGGTCGGCTATTATGGGGTGATGATCGACCAGATGCTGGGTGAAAGCCATGCGATTGCGCATCCGCTCGTGCTCCATATCCCGACGAGCGATCATTTCGTCAGCCCCGAAGCGCAGGCGAAGATGCACGAAGGCCTCGACCCGAACCCGAAGGTCACGCTCTACGACTATGACGGGCTCGACCATGGGTTCGCCGCAACCCATGGCAATCGGCGCAACGAGGAAGCGGCACAACTCGCCGACGGCCGCACCCGCGCCTTCTTCGCCGAGCAGCTCGCATGAGCGCGCATGAGGGTCTCGCCGCCTGGCACGCCTATATGGCGGGTGGCGGCGATCCCGAGGCGCTGAAGGCCCTGCTCGCCAAGGATGCGGTGTTTCACTCGCCCGTCGTACACACACCGCAGGAAGGGCGCGACAAGGTCTTCGCCTATCTCCACGCGGCGAGCCATGCGCTCGGCGGCGACGATTTCCGCTATCTGCGCGAGATCGTCGAAGGCGATCAGGCGATGCTGGAGTTCCAGACCGAACTCGACGGCATCCAGATCAACGGCGTCGACATCATCCGCTGGAATCGCGAAGGAAAGATAAAAGATTTCAAAGTGATGGTCCGACCGCTCAAGGCGATCAACAAGGTGTGGGAAAAGATGGCGGCGATGCTCGCGGCGCAGGCCGGCTGATTCCTATACGCCGATGCTCCGCTGGATCGCCTTTCCCGTCCTGATCGCGCTCGCCGCCGCGGCGGCCTGGTGGCCGCCCGCGCGCTGGACGCTGGTGGCCTGGGTGCCGCTTCTCCTTCTCGCCCTCTATGACGCGGTGCAGCGCAAGCACAGCCTGCGCCGCAACTATCCGCTGATCGCGCGCATCCGCTGGCTGTTCGAAGCGCTGCGACCCTTTCTCTATTCCTATATCGTCGAAAGCCCGCTCGAGGGCCGCCCCTTCGCGCGCACCGAGCGCGACCTTGTCTATGCGCGGGCCAAGGGCGATCTCGACGCGCATCCTTTCGGCACCGAACTCGACGTCTATTCGGACGAATATGAGTGGATGAGCCACAGCATCGCGCCGAAGCACGACCATGACCGCACGCAGCGGGTGACGGTCGGTGGCGCGCAATGTTCGCGGCCCTATGACGCCGCGCTGCTCAACATCTCGGCGATGAGCTTCGGCTCACTAGGCGCCAATGCGATCGAGGCGCTCAACCTCGGCGCCAAGCTCGGCAATTTCTACCACGACACGGGCGAAGGCGGCTTCAGCCCCTATCACGCCAAATATGGCGGCGATATCGTGTGGGAGCTCGGCAGCGGCTATTTCGGCTGCCGCGACGAGGCCGGCCGCTTCGACCCCGCGCGCTTTCGCGACCGCGCACAGAGCGAGCAGGTCAGGATGATCGAGATCAAGCTCAGTCAGGGCGCGAAACCGGGGCATGGCGGGGTGTTGCCCGGCCCCAAGGTCAGCGCCGAGATCGCGGCGACGCGCGGCGTCCCCGAAGGGCAGGATTGTATTTCCCCCGCCGCGCATTCGGCCTTCGCGACCCCGATCGAGATGATCGAATGGGCCGCGAAGCTGCGCGAGCTTTCGGGCGGCAAACCTGTCGGCATCAAGCTCTGCGTCGGCCAGCCGCACGAAATCTATGCCGTCATGAAGGCGATGATCGAAACCGGAATCCGCCTCGATTACATCGTCGTCGACGGCGCCGAGGGCGGGACCGGCGCGGCGCCGGTCGAATTTTCCAACCGCGTCGGGATGCCGCTCCGCGAAGGGCTGATCTTCGTGCGCAACGCGCTCGTCGGCTGCGGGCTCAAGGAAGAGATAAAGCTCGCCGCGTCGGGCAAGGTGCATTCGGGGGCGGGGCTTGCGACCAACTGCGCGCTCGGCGCCGACTGGTCGAACGCCGCGCGCGCCTTCATGTTCACGCTCGGCTGCGTCCAATCGCTCAAATGCCACACCGACAAATGCCCGACCGGCATCGCGACGCAGGATCCCGGGCGCCAGCGCGGACTGGTGGTCGAGGACAAGGCCGAGCGCGTGCGCCGTTTCCAGGCCGCGACGGTGTCGGCGCTATGGGACCTGAGCTGCGCGATGGGGCTCGACAATCCGTGGGCGATCCGGCCGCACCACCTCCACGAACGGCTCAATTCGGCACGCTCGGATTCGATCGACCGCATCTATAAATTCTACGATCGCGGGGTGCTGCTCGCCGATCCCGATTCGGTGTCGAGCGCTCGCTATTGGGCGATGGCGCGCGCGAACAGTTTCCGCGCGGCGCTTTAGATCAAGCTCAATTCGGCCAGCTCACGATAGAGTTCGGGCGGCAGGTCGGCGATCCCGTCGTCGTCATCGATCCCCTTCGGGGCATCGGCGTCGGTCAGATAGCGCCAGCCCTGATGCGCGCGCTTCGGCTGCGGGTGGATGCGTTCGAGCAGCCCTTTGCAGACGATGTCGATCCGCCCGTCGTCGCGATCGTCGAAGCGCAATATCTCGACCCGGCCGACGAGCGTATGGCGGACGATGAAATGCAGCTTGCCGCCGATCAGCTCGTCGGCGCGCTTCGGCTTGAACCGCGTCGTGAAGCGAACCTCCCCTGTCTCGCTGCGCGCGGAAATCCGCGCGGCGAGCGAGGGATAGTCGGGGCATCCCACGGCGACGCGGGTCATGTGGAGCTGGGACATGACCATCAGATCGGGTCTCTGGGTCGAGAGTTCAACCGGTCCGGGGGCTCAGATAATAATCGCCCCGGCCCAGCGGATTGACCGGAAGCTGGAGCAGCATCGCCGGTGAGATGAGGACGGCGATCAAGGCCTTCATCCCGAAGAGCGCGGCACAAGGGGTAAGAACGACGGCGACCGACCCCATAGTCGCCAGCGCCAGGCGTCCGACCGCGCGCCGCATATGGCCGCCGGGCTGGCTCTCGGGAACCGCCAGCATCTCGGCAAGGATCTCTGAGGCATCCTCATATTGCCATGCCGGCACGGTCAGCCGGAAACCGCCGATCGCAATGATGTCGGGCGAAACGCTCGTATAATATTCACCGCCGACATGAACGATGATCCCGGCGGCATCGAGCATCGCTGCGACGGTCAGCGCCTCGCCTCGCGCCAATATCCGGGCAATCGGTACCATCGCATCATCTGCCATGGAGCCGTCATGCGGCGCGATAGAGACGCTGTCCAGCACAGCGCCCGATCAGCCGCCGATAAAGCTCATGAAATGCGGATGGACGTCGTGCCAACCCTCCCAGATCATCTTGCCCGCCACATAGACGATCACCGCGAGGCCGACCCAGGCGATCCAGCGATAGCGCTCGATATATTTGGCGATGATATTCGCCGCGACGCCCATCATCGCGACCGCGAAGATCAGCCCGACGATCAGGATGCCCGGATGCTCGCGCGCCGCGCCGGCGACCGCGAGGACATTGTCGAGACTCATCGAGACGTCGGCGACCGCGACGCCCCACGCTGCGGCGACAAAGCTCTTGGCGGGCTTCAGACCTGAATCCTCGTCGCCCTCGACCTCGGGCGAGCCCGCCGATTCGCCGTGCCCGCCGCGCAGGTCGCGCCACATGCGCCACGCGACCCAGAGCAGCAGCAGCCCGCCCGCGAGCACCAGCCCGACGATGCCGAGCAACTGCTGAACGACGAGCGCGAAGCCGATGCGCAGGACAAGCGCAGCACCGACGCCGATCAGGATCACCTTGCGGCGCTGATCGGCGGGCAGGCCCGCAGCGAGCGCTCCGACGACGATCGCATTGTCGCCCGCGAGCACAAGATCGATCAGCAGCACCTGGATGAAGGCCGCAAAGGCCGCGGGTTCGGTGATGTTCGAGAAATCATGGACGATCGCGTCCCATATTCCCGCCGAAGGCGCCGCACCCGCAGCAAAATTCATCAATTCCACGATCATTTCAGCGCACCCATCCGAACAAATGGCCAAGTCCGATCACCGGATCGACCCAGCCGTCGTAAATCATCTTCAGCGCCACATAGAGGATCACGACCAGCCCGACCCAGGCGATCCAGTGATAACGCTGCAGCAGCTTGGCGACATAATTGGCGGCCAGCCCCATGACGATCACCGTGAAGGTCATGCCGACGAACAGCAAGGCCGGATTTTCCCGCGCGATCGACGCGACGAGCAGGACGTTGTCGATGCTCATCGACAGGTCGGCGATCGCAATCGAAACCGCCGCCTTGAAAAAGGTCTGCTTCGCCGGTTCGCCCTCTATTTCCGGGGTTTCGGGATCGTCGACCGGACCGGCGGCGGGCGCGGGCCGTATCTCGCGATACATATTATAGGCGACCCAGAGCAGCAGCAGCCCGCCCGCGAACACGAGGCCGGTGATCTTGAGAAGCTGCGTCGCGATCGTCGCGAAAGTGACCAGGAAAACGAGCGCCATGCCGACGCCGAGCATCAGCACCCGCTTGCGTTCGCGTTCGGGAAGCCGTCCGGCGATCGTCCCCATGATCAGCACGTTGTCGCCTGCCATGGTGAGGTCGCCGATGATGATCTGCCCGAGCAGCACGAGCCCCGAGACGGTGAAGATCGCCGAAAAATCCATCAGAGCGGCTCTCCATAATAGCTGACCGCGGGAACCGGATCATAAAAGGGATGCAGCAGCGCGCGCCATCGCTCGTACCTGTCCGAACGCCGGAACCCCTCGCGATGATCCGCGACCGCGCGCCAGTGCGCGACCAGCAGATAGGGTTGGCCGGCGTCGAGCGGCGGACGGATTTCGAGCCCGAGGAAACCCGGCGAAGCCTCTATCAGCGGCCGCGCCTCGGCGACGGCCGCCTCGAATGCAGCTTCGAACCCCGGTCGAACCGGCAGCAAGGCAAGTTCGACCACCGCCACGCGCGCGGACTTACTGGTTCATCGAATCGAAGAAATCTTCGTTCGTCTTGCTGTCCTTGATCTTGTCGAGCAGGAATTCCATCGCATCGACGGTCCCCATCTGCATGAGGATGCGGCGGAGCACCCACATCTTCGAAAGCTTGCCCTTCTCGACGAGCAATTCTTCCTTGCGGGTGCCGGACTTGCCCACGTCGAGCGACGGGAAGATGCGCTTGTCGGCAACCTTGCGGTCGAGGACGATTTCGCTGTTACCCGTGCCCTTGAATTCTTCGAAGATCACTTCGTCCATGCGGCTGCCGGTATCGATCAGCGCGGTCGCGATGATCGAGAGCGAGCCGCCTTCCTCAATGTTGCGCGCGGCGCCGAAGAAACGCTTCGGGCGCTGGAGCGCGTTGGCATCGACGCCGCCGGTCAGCACCTTGCCCGACGACGGCACGACGGTGTTGTAGGCGCGGCCGAGACGCGTGATCGAGTCGAGCAGGATGACGACATCCTTCTTGTGCTCGACGAGGCGCTTCGCCTTTTCGATCACCATTTCGGCGACCTGGACGTGGCGCGTCGCGGGCTCGTCGAAGGTCGAGGAGACGACCTCGCCCTTCACGCTGCGCTGCATGTCGGTGACTTCCTCGGGCCGTTCATCGACGAGGAGGACGATCAGATAGACCTCGGGATGATTGTCGGTGATCGCCTTGGCGATATTCTGCAGCAGCACGGTCTTGCCGGTGCGCGGCGGCGCGACGATCAGCGCGCGCTGGCCCTTGCCCTGCGGACTGACGAGGTCGATGACCCGCGCCGACTTGTCCTTCACGGTCGGATCGACCGTGTCGAGCGACAATTTCTGGTTCGGATAGAGCGGGGTGAGGTTGTCGAAATTGACGCGGTGGCGCACCGCCTCGGGATCGTCGAAATTGACGCTGATCAGCCTGGTCAGCGCGAAATAGCGTTCGCCGTCGCGCGGCGCACGAATCTCGCCCTCGACGGTGTCGCCGGTGCGCAGGCCATATTTGCGAACCTGGTTCGGCGAGACATAGATGTCGTCGGGCCCGGCGAGATAATTGGCGTCGGAGGAACGGAGGAAGCCGAAGCTGTCGGGCAGGACTTCGATCGTCCCCGATCCGATGATTTCCTCACCCTCTTCGGCGAGTTCCTTGAGGATCGAGAACATCAGATCCTGCTTGCGCAGCGTCGAGGCGCCCTCGACGCCCAGTTCCTCGGCCATTTCGACGAGCTGGGCGGGCGATTTGGTCTTGAGTTCTTTAAGATGCATGGATGGATTCCAGGATGAGATTCAGGAGAAATAATCTTTGTTTTCAGTGCATCCGCAGGGATGCCTATCCGGCCGGGGGACGGCCGTTTGCGATAGCTTCGGCGCGGGAAGCACCGTCCGCGTGGAAAGCGGGATTGATCGGCCCCTATAACCCGCTTTTGCGCAAGTCAATCGCGGCTGCGTCGGGGCGGCGGCTCAGAACGGTCGCACGACCACCAGTATGACGATGATCGCCGCGGCGATCCCCGGCACCTCGTTGAGGAGGCGCAGTTTTTTCTCGGTCAGCGGGCGCTCGCCGCGGCGCAGTTTCTTGAAATAGCCGATCAGCCAGCCATGATAGCCCGAGAGCAGGATGACGAGCAGCAATTTGGCGTGGAACCAGCCCTCGCGCCAAACATCGCCGTTGAAGGCGAGCATCAGCCCGAACACCCAGACGAGGATGATCGACGGGTTGAGGATGATCTTGCGGAGGCGATCCTCGCGCAGGGTCCACTTCTTGTCCTCGTCCGACCCGACCGCGCACTGGTGATGATAGACGAAGAAGCGCGGCATCATGAACAGCCCCGCCATCAGGAAGATGACGAAAATCACATGCGCGGCTTTGACCCAAAGCATCGTTACCCCCAGAAAACCTGCCATAAGTCCCGCCTACCCACGGACGCGCCGGATCAGATGTTCGACATGGGCTATGGGCGTGTCGGGCACGATGCCATGGCCGAGATTGAAGATATGGGGGCGATCGGGGAAAGCCGCAAGGATGCGGTCGATCGCGGTGTCGAGCACCTCGCCCCCCGCGACGAGCGCGAGCGGGTCGAGATTGCCCTGCACTGGCAGATGCGGCGGCAGCACGGCATCGGCCCAGGCGGGATCGACCGTCTCGTCGAGTCCGATCGCATCGACGCCGGTCTCGTTCGCATAGGATGCGAGCTTGCCGCCCGCCCCCTTCGGAAATCCAATGACCGGCGTGTCGGGATGAAGCGCCTTCAGCCGGCGCACGATCTCGGCATTGGGGGCGATGACCCAGCGCTCGAACTGCGCGGGGCTGAGGCTGCCCGCCCAGCTGTCGAAAAGCTGGACCGCCTCGACGCCCTGCTCGATCTGCCCCGAAAGATAGGTGACGCTCAAATCGACGATCGCCTCGACGATCGCGTCGAACGCGGCCGGATCGCCGAACGCCATGCGCCGCGCCGCGGCCTGGTCCTTCGACCCCTGCCCCGCCACCATATAGGTCGCGACGGTCCACGGACTGCCGGCAAAGCCGAGGAAGCTCGTTTCGGGCGGCAGTGCCCCCGCCACGCGCGCGACGGTGCGATACACCGGGTCGAGCCGCTGCGGCATCGCCTCAAGCGCTGCGAGCGCGCTATCGACGAGCGGCGGCGCAAGCCGCGGACCTTCGCCCGCCTCGAACCACAGATGCTGCCCGAGCGCGTGCGGGACGACGAGAATGTCGGAAAAGAGGATCGCGCCGTCGAAGCCGAAGCGGCGGATCGGCTGCAAGGTGACCTCGGCCGCTGCCTCGCTGTCGTAGCAGAGTTCGAGGAAGCCCCCCTTGGTTTCCCGGAGCGCGCGATATTCGGGGAGATAACGCCCCGCCTGGCGCATCAGCCACAGTGCGGGCCGCTCCTGCCGCACCCCGCGCAGCGTTGCCAGCAAGCTCTTCGACGACGCCTTCACGCGGTCCCTCTTTCTCTCTTCATATATATTTAAAGATGATTGTGGTGGTTTGTTGGCCGGCGGATTGCGGGGCTTTAGGCGCGGGCGTCGCTTTTGCCAACATATTGACTCTGCGCGTCACGGGTAACGTCACGGAGTCGCCAGCGGCTTTCCTCCTAATTCACAGCCTGTGGATAAATTCCATCGCTTGTGGACAAGGGATGGAGCGGAATCGGCAACGTCGGGGATGAATCCCGTGTGCCGATCTTGTCCCGGCGGTTATGCCGAGGCTTATCCACAGGGCCGTTCGGGGAGCGATGCGAGCAAAGCCCGGCTTGCCTTTTCCTTCGCCGCTGCGAAATATGGGCCATGGACCGGCTCCACCTGCACCTCATATCCGATTCCACCGGCGAAACGCTCGAAAATATCGCCAAGGCGGCGATCGCGCAGTTCGACGATGTCGAGGTCGTCCGCCATTTCTGGCCGATGGTGCGATCCGAATCGCATCTCGACCGGATCATCGCCGAGGTGCAGGCCAGCCCCGGCATGATCCTGTTCACCCTGGTCAACGGCGAGCTGCGCGCCAGCCTCGAACGGCGCGCGGAGGCGCTGAACCTGCCGCTCGTCCCCGCGCTCGACGCGGTCACTGATGCGCTGTCGCGAATGCTGGGGCAGGAAGCGAAGGCGCGCCCCGGCCGCCAGCATGTGCTCGATGCTGCCTATTTCGCACGCGTCGAGGCGATTCAGTTCACCGTCGCGCACGACGACGGCATCGGCTGGGAGAATTGGGAGCAGGCCGACATATTGCTCGCCGGGGTATCGCGCACCTCGAAAACCCCGACGAGCATCTATCTCGCCAACCGCGGCTACAAGACCGCGAACATCCCGATCGTCCCCGAATCGCCGCCGCCCGACGCGCTCTACAATCTGAAGCGCCCGCTCGTCGTTGGACTGACCACCGGGCTCGACCGGCTGGTGCAGGTACGGCGCAACCGCCTTCTCTCGCTCAATCAGGCGCCCGAAACCGCCTATGTCGACGACGAAAGGGTCAAGGCCGAGATCGCCTATGCCCGGCGCATGTTCGCTGACAACGGCTGGCCGGTAATCGACGTCACGCGCCGCTCGATCGAGGAGACCGCCGCCGCGGTGATCAAGCTGGTCGAGGATCGCGGCACGGCATGACCCAGCTTCTTCTCGCCTCGCAGAGCAGCGGCCGCGCCGCGATGCTCCGTGCCGCCGGGCTCAGCTTCGAGACGACGGCGGCGCATGTCGACGAGGAGGCGCTGACCACTTCGCTGCTCGCGGCGGGGCAGACGCCGCGCAATATCGCCGACGCGCTCGCCGAAGCGAAGGCGGTCAAGATTTCGTCGCGGCTTCCCGGCGTCACCGTGATCGGCGCCGACACCACGCTGGCGCTGGGTGACGGGTCGATGCTGACGAAACCCGCGGACCCCGCAGAGGCCGCCGATCATCTTCGCCGCATGGCCGGAACGCGCCACCGCTTGTTCAGCGCCGTGGTCGCCGCGCGCGACGGCGCGCCCATCTGGCGCGCGGTGGGTGAGGCAAAGCTGTGGATGCGCCCCTTGTCGGACGCCTTCATCGCCGACTATGTCGCGCGCCACTGGGACAGCATCCGCTGGACCGTCGGCTGCTATGAGATAGAGGGGGCGGGCGTGCAACTATTCGACCGGGTCGAGGGCGATCCCTGGACGATCATCGGTATGCCGATGCTGCCGCTGATGGCATGGCTGCGCGCCACCGGAATCGCACCGCAATGAGCGCGCCCTATGCCGAAGTGATCGGCGATCCGATCGCCCAGTCGAAATCACCGCTGATCCACGGTTTCTGGCTGAAGGCGCTCGGGCTTCCTGGCGATTACCGTCGCCGGCATGTGACGCCCGACGATCTGGCCGCCTATATCGGCGAGCGCCGCGCCGACGCCGGCTGGCGCGGCTGCAACGTGACCATCCCGCACAAGGTCGCGGTGATGGATCTCGTGGATGATCCGGGCAATATCCGCGGCACCATCGGCGCGATGAACACGATCGTGCGTCAGCCCGACGGCGCGCTGATCGGCACCAATACCGACGCTGCGGGCTTTTATGCGCCGCTCGCCGAGCTCGACCTTCAAGGCGCGCCGGTCGTGGTCGTCGGGGCGGGCGGTGCCGCCCGGGCGGTCCTGTTCGCGCTCGCCCGCGCGGGTGTGGGCCCCGTGACGATCCTGAACCGCTCGCCGCTGAAAGCGATGGGACTGCTCGCGACCTTCGGGCTGAAGGGCGATGTCGCCCCGCTCGATGCATCGCTCCCGCCGGCCGCATTGCTCGTCAATGCGAGCAGCCTCGGCATGACCGGCCAGCCGCCGCTCGACCTCGACCTGGCGCCGCTTCCCGACGACGCCATCGTCTACGACCTCGTTTACGCGCCGCTCCAGACCGGCCTCTTGAAGGCCGCCGCGGCGCGCGGGCTCGACACCGTCGATGGGCTCGACATGCTGATCGGTCAGGCCGCGCTCGCCTTCGAACTGTTCTTCGGTGCGCCGCCCCCCGAGGGCCGTGACGAGGAATTGCGCGCGCTGCTGACCGCATGACGCATCACCCGCGCCCCGCCTCGCGGCTCCGCCGTCCGTTCATCCTCGGCCTCACCGGCTCGATCGGCATGGGCAAGTCGACGGCGGCGACGATGTTCGAGCGCGAAGGCATCCCCGTCTTCGACGCCGATGCCGAAGTGCATCGGCTGCAAGGGCCCGGCGGCGCCCTGGTCGCCGCGATCGAGGCGCGCTTTCCCGGCACCACCGGGCCGGCCGGCGTCGACCGGCAGAAACTCGGCGCGCGGGTGCTCGGCAACACCCACGAACTCGCCGCGCTCGAGGCGATCATTCATCCGGCGGTCGGCAAGGCGCAGAAACGTTTTCTCGCGCGCCACCGCGCCCGCGACCTGATCGTTCTCGACATTCCGCTGCTCTTCGAAAAGGGCGGCTGGCGCCGCGTCGGCGCGATCGCCGTCGTCTCCGCGCCGGCGTGGATGCAGCGAAAGCGCGTGATGCGCCGCCCCGGAATGACCGCCGCCAAGCTGAAGGCGATCCGGCGCCTTCAGGTGCCCGACCGCGTCAAGCGCGCGCGCGCCGATTTCGTGATCGAAACGGGCCGCCCCAAAAGCGAGACGCACCGTCAAATCCGCGCCATCGCCTCTTGTTTCCGCGCCCGATAGGGGCAATATTGATTCGAAGATGCGTGAGATAATCTTCGATACGGAAACTACGGGACTCGACCCCAGAGCGGGGCATAGGTTGGTCGAAATCGGCTGCATCGAACTGATCGACCGCCGCGAATCGGGCCGGACCTTTCACGCCTATTTTCATCCCGAACGCGACATGCCGGCCGAGGCCGAGGCGGTGCATGGCCTGTCGATCCAGTTCCTGTCCGACAAGCCGCTGTTTGCGACCCGCGTCGACGAGCTGATCGACTTTCTCGGCGACGCGCCGATGGTCGCGCACAATGCCGCTTTCGACTTCGGCTTCATCAATGCCGAGCTCGCGCGCGCCGGACGTCCCGCGCTCGACATGGCGCGCATGTGCTGCACCGTACAGATGGCGCGCAAGCTCCATCCGGGCGCCAAGCACAGCCTCGACGCGCTCTGCACGCGCTAC